>JAGCDE010000019.1 GCA_017651315.1 Bacteroidaceae bacterium | reverse complement strand
GTATGCCTTCCACTTGGTTCCTGTGCGGTGATGCGGAGTCTTTACTATGCGGTAGATGATGGGATCGCGGAACAGCATGTTGTTGTGAGCCATATCAATTTTGGCACGCAGCACCATGGAGCCCTCTTCAAGTTCGCCGCTGTTCATCTTGTAGAACAGGTCCAGATTCTCCTGGACGGGGCGGTCACGGTAGGGGCTGTTGATACCGGGCTGGGTGGGAGTACCCTTCTGTGAGAGGATGGTCTCCTGATCCTGCTCGTCAATATAGGCTTTTCCCTCCTTGATAAGCTCTACGGCAAAATCCCACAGCTGCTGGAAGTAATCAGATGCATAGAACTCGTTCTCCCAATGGAATCCAAGCCACTGGATATCCTCCTTGATGGCATCTACATATTCTGTATCCTCTTTTGTGGGGTTGGTGTCATCAAAGCGCAGGTTGCAAATGCCTCCGTGTTTTTCGGCCATACCGAAGTCAAGGCAAATGGCCTTGGCGTGACCGATATGGAGATATCCGTTGGGTTCGGGCGGGAAGCGGGTCTGTACTCTGCCTCCGTTCTTGCCTTCTGCAAGATCCTTCTCAACCATCTCCTCAATGAAGTTCAGGCTTTTCTTCTCGCTGTTTTCAGCTATGGTATTTTCTGCCATTATTATATCTTTTTATTAACGGGTTGCAAAATTACTATTTTTCGGCAAAAAGCCATGTGAACTCTTTAGAGAATGTGTTATTAAGAAGCGCTATATAAAAATTGCTTCCGGTATTCTGGTGGCCGCCGTCTCCGTAACTTACCAGCCTGATATCGGCATCAGAGTGTTCCTGCTTAAAAGACACGGCATTGGAGAAAGGCACTACCGTGTCATATTTGGAATGCAGCAGCACGATCTTATGAACAGGCTCCCAGCCTTTTACAAGAGAGTTTTCGCGTAGGGCTGCCATCAGGTCATCAAATCTGTCACCTGTAAACTGTTGGGTCCTGTTGTATGAATCCTCATCATTCAGGTATTCATACAGGTCTGATGACAACATTACGGACAGGTCTGCGCTAACCCCGTATGTGGTCCCAATCAGGTACTGGCTTTTTCTATGTGAAGGAAAGAGCGTCTGCATCTGCCCCGGAGAGTAGATTGTTCCGTCAGCGGCAGTCAATCCGTTTTCACACATCTTGTACAGTTCGGCTGCGATATCATCGGTAGTTTTCTCTTTCTTATCCAGCCATTCCATGATACCGGTATCAAGGAATTGCTTTGAGAAATAATCAGACAGCCGGTGCTGTTTCATGTGGGGATGGGTATCAACCATTCCCTTTACTATCAGCGCCAGAACCTGAGGCAAGGACAGACTCCCTTTGGTGTGTGATGTCTCTACGCCATCTGAATGGCCGTCATCCATGATATAATATCTGAGAGTCTCTACCAGATCATATGGACCTCCGGCACAGAAACTTCCTGTAAAGTGCAATTCATTGTCAAGGCTGTTCTGCTCAATGTATTTGTGTGTTGCCAATGCCGCCGAGCCGCCTTGGGAATAACCGATGCAGATTGACTTCCAATCCGTGGAGAAGGGCAGGGCTTTAGCCAGACTTCTGTATATCTCCAATCCGTACTTTACGGCATCGCAAACCTGTTGTGCTGTGAGTTGGTGAGCCAGATATGGATGAGAACGGTTGGCCGATATTCCGAAACCCTCATAATCGGGCATAATGACAAGACTCTGACGCAACTGTGGAATGGCGGCGGCCTGCGGAAGCATATACATGAGCCAAGGGTCTTTCAGTATTGTTTTTGACTTGAGTAGGGAGGGAGACTCGTCGTTGGACGTTATGGTGATATGGCAGGCAATTATCAAAGACCTGATAAGGGCCGATGTATCCGCGTCAGTGGGGTTATAAGCCATAAGTGCCGACGAAAGTGTGACAGGGTCTCCGTTTTCATCGACAGACGGATATGAGAAAGAGCAGAATATGGAACCTCCTTCCTGATAGTTCAGAATTTTATATTCAGGCTCCTGATAACCTTTATCAGGTTCTTGGATGCATGATATCAGGAATAACGGAATGAGCAATGTGGAAAGAATCTTTTTCATTAACGTCCTTGTGATTATATCACACAAAGATAATCATTTTTGTATTTTTGCGGTTAATACAAATGGTAATATATGCTTGCCCACAATATTGTAAAACAGTTGAAAAAGGCTGCCGATGAGTTTGAGTGTTCGGGATTCATTGACTCGGATCCTGTGAGGTTCCCGCACCGTTACGCCCAGCGTCATGACATTGAGACATCGGCGTTCATATCGGCCTGGATGGCATACGGAAGCCGTAAGGTTTTCCTGAACGTGCTTGAAGGCCTGCACAGGATTATGGATGATGCAGGCGGACCTTACCGATATGTCACATCGGGATGCTGGCGTAATATAAACGGAGAGGAGTGCCTTTACAGGTTTTATAAGTGGACCGATTTCAGGATGCTTTGTGAGCGGCTGGCCGGAATCTATTCACGTATGGACAGTCTGGAAGACCTGTTCATTCCCGACCAACCACTTGAGGCAGGAGTGCTTAACCTGTGCCGTGAGTTTGAGGGAGTAAACGGTATACCAGTGCCCGGCAGCACATCGGCCAACAAAAGGCTATATATGTTCCTAAGGTGGATGGTCCGCAAGGGGAGTCCCGTGGATTTGGGCATATGGACAAGTGTAAGCGCGGCGCAACTACTGGTACCGGTCGATACTCACGTTTATGCCGTAGCCAGGTCGCTGGGACTGACATCCAGAAGCAGTGCAGACCTTAAGGCAAGTGTTGAAATCACCGGTGAAATGGCCGTAATATGGCCCGATGACCCCGCACGCGGCGACTTTGCGCTGTACGGCAGTCAGGTTATGTAGGAGTCTCGGTCTCCTTGGGCTCCATGTGAATGGCTATATGGGTGTTTTGTCCGAATTTTTCCTTTAACTGGTTCTCTATGGAGTCAGCGTGGTCATGCGCTTTTGCCAGGGTTATGTCTCCGTTCATGAGTATGTGAAGCTCTATGGCGTAGCGGTTGCCGATACGGCGGGTACGCAG
>JAGCDE010000018.1 GCA_017651315.1 Bacteroidaceae bacterium | reverse complement strand
TATTTTAGGTTAAAAAAGCTTGCATTTCACAACATTTTATTGAGCGTTGTTCTGGTAAAAGAAGACTCTTGCAAGAACAATGAATATTTGGACTAACTATTTGATACATAATATTTTTATTAACTATTTAACGAAGTATTGTTAAAAACAATATGATTATGAGTAACAAGTACGCAGGAACACAGACTGAGAAGAATCTGGAGGCGGCATTTGCCGGAGAGTCAATGGCACGTAACAAGTACACCTATTTTGCATCAAAGGCCAAGAAGGAGGGTTTTGAGCAGATAGCAGCCATTTTTGAAGAGACAGCCAACAATGAGAAGGAGCACGCCAAGCTCTGGTTCAAGGAGTTGGAGGGTATAGGCGATACAACCCAGAACCTGGGCGCAGCCGCCGATGGCGAGAACTATGAGTGGACCGATATGTATGAGGGCTTTGCCAAGACTGCCGAGCAGGAGGGATTCCACGTACTGGCCGCACGTTTCCGTATGGTTGCCGCTATCGAGAAGCAGCACGAGGAGCGTTATCGCGCCCTGCTCAAGAATGTTGAGACCGCCAAGGTATTTGAGAAATCGGAGGTCAAGGTTTGGGAATGCCGCAACTGCGGCCATATCGTAGTGGGCACCAAGGCTCCGCAGATATGCCCGGTATGCCAGCATCCGCAGGCCTACTTTGAGGTCCACAAGGAGAACTACTGATCAGATAGTGACGCATTAGGGTCGTTTAGAAGTACACCCCAAAAGTTGGACAAAAACTTTTGGGGTGCATCTCTTTTCCCTTTGTATCATTTTTCGCCCAGGACGCTCCAGCGGATGAAGGGGATGCGGCGCAGGAGCTCGTAGATGAGGGGTGAGAGGCTGAATACTGCTGCGGCCAGAATCAGGTACATTGCAACCGGGGGCAGGGTGGTGTACACCTTCATCTGATAGCCTAATGCTGCAATGACCAGATAGTGAACTATGTAGATGCCGTAACTGGAGCGGGTCATATACTGTGAGAAGGGGTTGGTGCAGTCAAACCGGGCGTTGAACCAGCCCATCATGGCCAGGCACATCAGCCAGCCGTACAGACAGTTCAGGGGGCTGCACAGATACTCGGGTGAAGTATTGTTCTGTCCCCAGGTTGTTATTATGAGTATTACGCCCGATACCACCGCACATGCCATCATCGGAATCCAGGCCTTGCACACTTTCTGCTGAACTTCATCATGTGAGAATACAAAATAGCCCATAAGGAAAACCGTCAGGTAGAAAAGCGGTTTGTAGAGGTTGAGAAGACCGTCGGCCGATTCGGGGCGCGGTTCCTTTATCAGGGTCTGCTCAGCTGCCCAGAAGAGCAGTCCTAACAATATGATTACAACGGTGTTGGCCTTGCCGCACCAGTTCCAGAACCTGTCTTTACCGTCCATTCTGCAAACAAGCAGCAGGATGAGCGAGAAGAGCCACAAATCCTGGATAAACCAGAGCGGTCCGATGCCGCTTACAGCATAGATTCCGTATCGGACCGGCAATGGTATGCCGTCAAAAAGTATGGCTTGCGCGGTGGCGGTATTGAAATAACCGACCATCCAATGGAAAACAAACAGTCCGATGGTACCGGGCACAAGCAGTTTGCGGGTGCGGGACCGGAACCACTCCTTGCGGGAGCGGCTCTGGAGAGAGTATCGTGCACTTATACCTGCCAGCAGGAACAGCAGCGGCATAAACCAGGGATATACCATATACATAAGCACATCCTGATACTGCGGGACATCGGGAAAATCCCCGAATCCGCCTATTCCGCCAAACACGCCTTTGTTGTTGTAGAAATAGATAACGTGGTACAGCAATACCAGCAGCACTGTGCTCCAGCGCAGATTGTCAATCCAATGCTTTCTCATTTGGGAAGGCCCTCCATAGCCTGGTTTATAATGTCTTGAAACAGTTCAGTCTTGAGCAAGGCGATGCCGTTTTTGTCACCCAGCATCATCAGTGAATCACCGGGCTTGATATCATACTGTTTGCGCACATCGCGAGGGATCACTATCTGACCCTTGTCGCCCACCTTCACTACTCCGAAGATGTATCTGCCGTCTTTCTCTTGCATGTTATTTGTTAGAAAAGTTAGAATTTTCCCACAAAATTAGGTGTTTCTCCGATAACATGCAAGCTATGGATGGGCCAAAAGATTCTATAATCTGTTTAAATTTTTTCCATGAAGATGATTATGGGCTATTTAAGCTGTGCTTGAATATAGGCTGCGCCTCGGAATAAAAAGAATGATTTCTTTTCTTCACTCGGCTTGCACTATATTTGACCCTCTGGTTTTATCGTTTCCGAGGGAATAATGGAGGACCATTTTGACTGAGGAGCGATGAAAGCAGAGGATAAAAGAGACTATGAGAAAATCATGGAAACAATTCAAAACAGATTCTTAAACAGATTCTTAATTCAGAACTCCAGACCGGGAGTGGAGGAGGTGGCTATCTCACCGTCGGGAGTCTGATAAATGAAATATGCCCCCAGTTCAGGATGACGCTCGCATAACACGCGGGCGCTATCTATTCCCATGACCATCATGGAGGTGGCTATGGCATCAGCCGTGGCGCAGTCCTTGGCAAAGACTGTGGCTGACAGCAGGCTGTGGCTTACCGGCATACAGGTGTGCGGGTCTATGGTGTGGGCATATTTGCGGCCATCCTTCACATAGAAGTTCCTGTAGTTGCCTGAGGTGGCAATGGCAATGTTGGTGGCAGAAATGATGGTCTGGAGCTGGTTGCCGGTGGACAGGGAGTCATCGTCCGGACGGTTTATTCCTATTCTCCACCTTTTGCCTTCCCTGTTGCGGCCGGATAGGACAATCTCCCCGCCAATCTCTATCATGAAGTTGTTTATGCCCATGGACCGGAACATGGAAGCCACCATGTCACTTCCGAATCCCTTGGCAATGGCGCTGCAGTCCAGCATGACATCCTTGCTCTCCTTGGTGATGAGCCCATTATTCTCCCTTATCTTCCTGTAACCGATGATTTTGCGGAGACTGTCTATCGTTGACTCACTGACGTTTTCGGCATGTTTGAAACCGAAGCCCCAGGCATTGACTGCGGGCGCTACGGTTATGTCGAACGCCCCGTCAGTCCATTCGGAAATCTCCATCGCACGGCGGAACACCTTGAGGAAAAGCGTGTCATCGACCTGAATCTCACGTGCGTGGTTGACTGCCGATATGGTCGATTCGGGGTTGAACATGGACAGGGCGTCGTCAACCTGCTTGAGGGTGGCGTCAATCTGCTCCGTAAGGTCTTCGAAATTGAGATATGTAATGTGGTAGGAGGTGCCGAAAACCAGACCTTGGCTGGTGAAATACTCCGGCTCCTGTGATTCGCGGTGGGAAAGGATTACGATAGTTCCCAGAATCAGGAATGCGAGGAAAGGGTAGTGCCACTTCTTCATATCATGCAGTAAGATGTTCTATCAGGATTTTCAAACCAATTCCGATCAGGATAATGCCGCCGATTATCTCCACGGGGAAGTTGATGCGTCTGCCCGCGTATGCGCCTATCACGAATCCGGCCACAGAGAACAGGAATGAGCCTATTGCAATGATGGTGACCGGAAGCAGGATGCTCACGAAAGTATCATAACCTGAACAGCCGAATGACAGACCTACCGCCAGGGCGTCTATGCTGGTTGCAATGGCCATTGTGACGGTCGTCAGGAACCTCGACGGATCGAATGATTTCTCCTCGTCGTCGCTTTTGAGTCCGCTCAATATCATCCTGCCACCCAGGAATGCCAGCAGTCCGAACGCAATCCAATGGTCCCAACGTTCCAGCGCACTGCTGAAGAAACTTATTCCCAACCATCCGATCATGGGCATCATGCCCTGGAACAGACCGAACATCAGGGCGGTTACGAGCATGGTGCGGAGTACGAGCCTGCGCTGTATGAGTCCGCTTGTTATGGACACCGTAAAGCAGTCCATGGCAAGAGCTACGGACAGGAGAATCAGGTCTAATACCGACATCGGGAAACAGGTTTTACTTGAGTTCCTTCTCTATCTTGTAGTCGTTGCGGTTCTGCGAGCTGCGGCTGACCAGTTCCGCCACGAATCCGGCCAGGAACATGAGTGTACCCATTATCATACCGGTCAGGGCGATATAGAAATAGGGGCTGTCAGTCACAAGGCGGGCAGGGATGCCGTGAGCCAGGCAAACCAGTTTGTTCGCGCCTATTACTATAATGGCGATAAAGGAGAGGATGAACATGACCGAGCCCCATAGTCCGAAGAAATGCATGGGCTGCTTGCCGAACCGGTTCAGGAACCAGAGTGACATGAGGTCCAGATAGCCGTTCACGAACCTGTCTATGCCGAACTTGGTTTTGCCGTACTTGCGGGCCTGGTGGTGCACCACCTTCTCGCCAATCCTGCTGAATCCTGCGTTCTTGGCCAGGAAGGGGATGTATCGGTGCATCTCACCATACACCTCGATATTCTTGACAACCTCGCGGCGGTAGGCCTTGAGACCGCAGTTCATGTCATGCAGCTTGAGGCCGGTCACCTTGCGGGCGGTCCAGTTGTATATCTTGGAGGGGATATTCTTGCTCAGGGTGCCGTCGTAGCGTTTCTTCTTCCAGCCTGACACCAGGTCATAACCATCCTCGCGTATCATGCGTACCATTTCAGGCACCTCCTCCGGGCTGTCCTGAAGGTCGGCATCCATGGTGACCACGATATCGCCCTGTGCCATGTCGAACCCGCAGAACAGGGCGGGGGACTTGCCGTAGTTGCGGCGGAACTTTATGCCCTTGACAATATCGGGGTTATCGGCCTTGAGGCCTTCGATTATCTTCCATGAGTCATCGGTGCTGCCGTCATCGACAAAAATCACCTCATAGCTTAAACCGTTCTGCCCCATCACGCGGTCTATCCACGCGAACAGTTCAGGAACCGATTCGGCCTCATTCAGGAGAGGCACAATAATAGATATATCCATATTTAGAATCTATTTAAATTTGTCTCCATAAATTTCTTATAGTCTCTTTTACCCTCTGCTTTCATTGTTCCTCAGTCAAAATGGACCTCCATTATTCCCTCGGAAACGATAAAACCAGAGGATAAAATAGCCCATAATCATCTTCATGGAACAAATTTAAACAGATTCTTATTTGAGTCTGATTTTTTTTGCTGTAATTAACGCAATGATGAGCGAGAGAATGTTGCCCCAGAGGAGCGAAGTCTGTATCAGCTGTTTTGTCACGCCCGATGCCGGTAATGAACAGAACCATGTTATGGACTGCCGCATGAGTTCCAATGTGCTGTTGTACTGTTCAATCTGTGCTGGGTCAGTCATACCGGAAACGGCTGCCTGATATGTCTGCATCATTACTTCCATCCGAGCCATCAGCCCGCTGGAAAACGCGCCGTGGTCAAAGTATCTCAGGTATAGGTATGTCACCATGCACGAAAGTACGGTGGCGAACAGGAAGGTAAGGATAGAGATTATCCACGATACAGGGAACGGGAAGAACGGCAGACTGTTTGAATCGCGGAACCGGCGTATCAGGAAATACGCCACGACCGGAATGCCGATGACCACCGGCAATGCTATGAGTGAAAGGGCCGGGAACCTGACAGTAAGGGCTGTCATGGCATAGGCGAGTATCATATAGAGTCCAAGGTATGTGCCGAGTGTCATGGACACCTGTAGCAGGTTGATTTTGATTATCTTTTTTTCTTCCTGTTCTTCCATCGTTGTGTGTTGTAACCTGCAAATTTAATCATTTCTTTTTGATTGGCGATTGCTGTTTCAAAGAAAAGCTGTATCTTCGTGCCGGGTAAGTCCTGCACGGCCAGCTCCCTTCCAACCCTCCAGGGCTTGACGGCAGCAAAGGTACGTAGGTCGTAGCGGCGCGATGTAGATCGCTTACCCATCCCACAAAAAAAGGAGGTTTGAACGCCTCCTTTTTTTTGTGGGATGGGTAAGCCCGGAATGAGTCCGGAGCTTTTTTAGATTCGCTTCGCGGAACGCGCTCCCTCTGGTCGTTTGGCGGCCTCCGGCCGCTCCCGCCCGGGGACTCGCTCGCCCCAAATCGTATTTCCGCTGAATATTACTCTCCAGTGTACCGGCCGATGAAGAAAACCGCTCCCGTGCTCTGTTCACTTATGATATAGAGGAAGGGGTGGTTGGCATTGAAAGTGATGTAACCGGAGTCTCCTATAGAATTCTTCCTCATGCCTATGACGGTTACGGCGGCAGCCTCGGAACCCTCTTCGTCGAGCTTGATCCTGGCCACCTGCTTCATGAGCCCGATATAGGTGGCCCTGTCGCAAAAGTTACTGAAATCGGCTTTTCCTCTGTCAAACGCATCAGGCATCCCGAGTGAAGACATTATCTTTTTCAGGTCAATATCAGTGTTGGTCTCGAAGCGCGGCAGGCACACATCGACGGTGGCGGAATGCATGTTCCTGCAGAGCTGCTGCCAGGACTCTGCTGTGGGGACCGGAGGCAATGTGTTGAGATTCTGTCCTTTCCCGGTTATGGGCAGCAGCACGGTCATCCGGAACGAGCCGTTGCCGTACGGCAGGGACAGGGCCTGGAAGTCATCACTCTCGGCATAATCGAATTCTGCCGTCTGTCTCATCATTGGCCGGAGCACCTCCTTAGTGCTGCCGGCATGGTGGAATTGGCTCTCGACAGTGTTGCCGATGTCGAACTTCCTGGTCCAGGTGCCTTTGAAATAGATGGCGTTCAGCAGGTAGCTGACGGCGTTGGGTTCGAAAGTATCTTCGTCCAGGACCTTCTGTATCATCTGTTCAGTGTGGTCGCCGGCCCACCGGTTTATGACATCCATAGTCTTGCCGTCGTTGAAATCGCGCGTCTCAGGTTCTGCATTGTAGAAAGTTTTCGCTTTCTGCAGAAAGACCGGTTTCAGGTTATATCCCTTGTTGAGATAAATAGTGTTGGCTATCAGTACCTTTGTCAGGGAATCGAGCTTCGGGGCGGAGTTGAGCATCTTGCTGCAGAATGCATTGATGCTGTCGGCTCCGGTTTTTTCGAATCCCAACACCTTGTTTATCTGCGCCTGTGTGTCATTGGCCGCTCCGTTATTGAGCATACCCAATGCAAATGTGATGCTGATGGGTGACACTATGATGCTTTTCGGGGATGTTACGGCACTTTCTGAAACGGATATCTGCCGGAACAGGTTGAAAGCGAACTCATTGCTGTGACTCACTATCTCCAGCTCGGCACGTGTCAATTCCATGCCGGTCTGGACAGGCAGCGGACTGGCGGATTCCTGCTCCCTGTTCCTGCCGTCAAGACTGCAGCTTGTCACCGATGCTGTCAGCAAAGTGAGCGCAATGGCAGCCCATGTCTTTCTGTTGTTCATGACTTTAAAGCGAAACGGATTCTTACGGTCGGCCGGGAGTCACCATTCCCGCTTTCCCACTATCTCGATGATGCGGACCACAGTCATCATGGCTTTCTCCATGCTCTGCACGGGGACCCATTCGTAACGTCCGTGGAAATTCATGCCTCCTGCAAAGAGGTTGGGGCAGGGAAGGCCCTTGAACGACAGCTGGGCTCCGTCTGTTCCGCCACGGATGGGTACCTTTACCGGCTCCACACCTGCCAGCTTCATGGCTTCACAGGCGATATCGACCACAAACGGGACCTTGTCAATCTGCTCCTTCATGTTGTAGTACTGGTCTGTCACCTCTGCCACCACAGTCTCCCTGCCGTATCTGGCATTCATCCTGTCGGCCACCGACCTGGCGAACGCCTTGCGCTGTTCGAACCTGGCGCGGTCATGGTCACGTATTATAAAGGTGGCGGTGGCATGGTCCACCTCGCCCGACAGACCTACGATGTGATAGAACCCCTCATAACCCTCAGTGGTCCCGGGTGTCTCGTCGGCAGGGAACATGGAAATCAGCTCTGCAGCCAGCAGTGAAGCGTTCACCATCTTGCCTTTGGCGTATCCGGGATGTACTTCAAGACCCTGGATCCTGAACACTGCCTTTGCGGCATTGAAGTTCTCGAACTCCATCTCGCCGACCTCGCCGCCATCTACGGTGTAGCCGAACTCGCATCCGAACCTTTCCACATCGAAATGGGCGGCACCCATGCCGATCTCCTCATCGGGGTTGAATCCCACACGTACTTTTCCGTGCCTGATCTCCGGATGCTGCTGAAGATATTCGACAGCTGTGATGATCTCGGCTATTCCGGCCTTGTCATCGGCTCCGAGGAGGGTGGTGCCGTCGGTCACGATCAGGTCTTCTCCCTTATGAGCCAGAAGTTCGGGGAACAGTGACGGCGAGAGCACGATGTTCTGCTCTTTGTTGAGAATAATGTCGCCTCCGTCGTAACTGCTCACTATTCGCGGCCTGACATCCTTGCCGCTCATGGAGGGGCTGGTGTCAATATGTGAGATGAAACCTATCGTGGGCACTTTCCTGTCGGTGTTGGCGGGCAGTGTGGCATAGACGTAGCCCATGTCGTCCATGAATACCTCCTCAAGTCCCATATCCTCCAGCTCGCCCTTCAGCAGGCGTGCCAGGTCCTTCTGCTTACCGGTGCTGGGAACACTCTCTGAATTCTCATCGGACTGGGTATCTACAGCTGTATATCCCAGAAATCTCTTGATCAGATCCATAAATTGATTTTTTGAATACTATTTGTGCAAACTTACACAAATTTCTTAGAATCTGTCTTGATTTGTTTCCATGAATTTCTCACAGTCACTTTCACCCCCTGTTTCCACAAATCAGCACAGATTTGGAATATGTTTTGATTTCAGAGGAAAAAATGACCATAATAAATATTGCGGAACAATTCAACACGGATTCTTATTCGTCAAAGTCGAATTCTTCGGGGAAAACGGAAGGGGTGTCGGAAAGGAAGTCCTCCATATCCCGGCGGTCTTTCTTGGTGGGGCGGCCCAGACCTGCGGCCCTTTTTACGAAACCGCCGATGCGGTTCATCTCCAGCAGGTCATACTGGTCCTGCGGGGTTATGTTGTCCATCATCTGGGGGACCAGTTTCGCCCCTACACGGTTCTCTATAGCCTGCAGGACCTTGAATGTGTAAGTTACAGGGGCTTTCCGTACGGAGACGGTATCACCCTCCTTTACTGTCTTGGATGGCTTGCACTGGACTCCGTTTATCTGGATACGTCCTTTCTTGCATGCCTCGGCGGCAATGGTGCGTGTCTTGAAGATACGTACTGACCAGAGCCATTTGTCAATCCTCGCCTCCATAAAGATTATTTGTTGTTGAACCTGCACATCGTGTCATCAATACCGGCCAGACAGAAGTTCCGGACAGCTTCCACGGCTACAGGAATGCGTTCGTCGAGTATCTTGCGCTCATCCTCACTGAACGGGTCGAGCACGAACCGGATCTGCGCTCCCATAGGGAAATCATTGCCTATTCCGAACCTGAGACGGCAGAACTTCTGTGAACAGAGCACCTGGATGATGTTGGCCAGGCCGTTGTGGCCTCCGTCGCTCCCCTGTCTCTTGAGTCGTATCTTTCCGAGGGGCAGAGCCAGGTCGTCGGACACCACGAGAAGGTTTTCCGGTTGGATATTCTCCTTGTTCATCCAATAGCGTACGGCATTTCCGCTAAGGTTCATGAAGGTTGTGGGTTTGAGGAGCACAAGCTCACGGTTCTTGATGCGCATGTTTGCCACGAAACCGTATCGCCTGTCCTCAAAAACAGTATCGGATGCCTTTGCAAGGGCATCCAATACCATAAATCCTATGTTGTGGCGGGTATCTTGGTATTCGTCGCCCGGGTTACCCAAACCCACAATCAGATATTTCATCGGAAGAATTATTCAGCAGCCTCCTCACCCTCGGCAGCCTCAGCGTTGGCGGCAGCTGAACGTGTTGACATGACTGTGCAGATCACTGCCTCCTTGGGGCTGGTGAACTCTATGCCGTCAACATTAAGGTCACAGACCTTGAATGACTTGCCGATAGTAAGAGGTGTAACGTCTATATCGATCTTCTCGGGAATGGCGGTGTAGAGAGCCTTGGCCTTGACGCGGCGCATGATCTGCTCCAGCTTACCACCGGCCTTGACACCGGCAGCCAGTCCGTTCAGCTTGACGGGAACCTCCATTACGATAGGCTTGTCCTCTGTTATCTGATAGAAATCAATATGAAGGATGTTGTCCTTGACGGGATGGAACTGAATCTCCCTCATCACGGCCAGGACGGTGGTGCCGTCAATGGTCAGGTTGACTGAGAAAATGTCGGGTGAATAAACCAGGTTGCGGACCTCCTCGTTGGTCACGCTGAAAGCCTTGGCTACCGGCAGACCTTTGTCATCCCTCTCCACACCGTACAGGTTGCAGGGAATCAGGTTCTGCTTTCTGAGCGCCTTCGCACCTTTTTTTCCGAACTCGTTGCGGGCTGTGCCCTTGACATTGATTGACTTCATTTTGTTACGTGTTACTCTAAATTGTAAATACTCAATTCACCATCACACAAATACAGCCTCAAGGCTGTTTTACGTAAAAGCGCCGCAAAGGTAGTTCTTTTTGATCGGAACCGCAAATTATATATTCAGAATCTGAATATGTTCTTGCAGATTCTTTTACTGAGCCTCAGAATTCAATCTTGAAATCACCTGATTCCGCATCTTCCGCCGCCGGCTCGCCGGTATCGGGAGTCTCCGGTGCCGGAGTGGCTGTATCCGGTGCCGTCGGGCCGTGTCCGGCTTTTTCGGCCTCATGTATGAACCTGATGGTCCTTGTCAGACCGTCAATGAAGTTGCTGAAGTCCTCTCTGTAAAGAAAAATCTTGTGCTTTTCGAAACTCACCTGGACCGCTTCGCCGTCACCGGTAGTAACCTTCTTGCTTTCCGTTATGGAAAGGTA
Organism: Bacteroidaceae bacterium; assembly: GCA_017651315.1. Taxonomy (GTDB): domain Bacteria; phylum Bacteroidota; class Bacteroidia; order Bacteroidales; family Bacteroidaceae; genus Colenecus. The sequence continues at coordinate 10,383 of JAGCDE010000018.1, read as the reverse complement.
CAGTTCGTCTTTCCGGGTCTTGCGCACGTCCATGTAATATATGCGCTTGCCGGCCTTGACCGCATGGGAGAACAGTACATCTCTCTCCATCTCCTCGTTGCTCCTTCTTTTGAACTCATCCATGGCTGCTGTTTTTTAATTCACCACAAATATGGTCATTTGAATCAGAATATGCAAGAAATAGAAAGCGTATATTGCCGGGGTGACGAAAAAAGATGTAATTTTGCAGACCTTTACATCGGTTTTTTACAAGAAATGGTTAACAGGGTTCTCATCAGACTGAAAGTGGTGCAGGTGATATACGCATATTACCAGAACGGATGCGGCAAGCCGGAATCGGCCGTGCGTGAACTTGCACAGAGTCTTGACAGTGCATACTCATTATATAAGACGCTATTATATCTTCCTGTGGCATTGTGTGGCATGTCACGCAGGTCCGTGGCGAGGAAAAGACGCATGAACGAGGAACATATCCCCGGCAAGGAGATACGGTTCTCCGAGAACAGGTTCATCGGCCAGATAGAGTCAAATGTCTATCTTTCGGAGTTCATCGGCTCGGCCGATCTTTCGTGGGTCCGGGAGTCAGGATTCCTCAAGAGCACATACGACCGCTTCATGGAGAGCGATATCCTTGAGGAGTACTGGCAGGAGGAGAAGTTCGACTACGAGTCTGACAGGGAGCTGTGCAAGAGGCTCTACAAGTCATTCTTCATGGACAATGAGGAGCTGGACGCACTGCTTGAGGAACAGAACATCTATTGGAACGGCGACAAGGACCTGATTGACTCCTTCGTTCTCAAGACTTTCCGCTCGTTTACGGAAGAGGGAGGGCAGGAGCAGCCGCTTCAGGCCGAATTCAAGGATGAGGGTGACAGGAGCTTCGCCATCGCTCTGCTGCAAGCGGGACTTGCCGCGCATGATGAACGCGAGAGGATAGTGGCTGCCAATTGCCGCCGGTGGGACCCTTCAAGGCTGGCTCTGCTGGATGTGATTATTATCCAGGTGGCTCTTGCCGAGCTGACCGGCTTTCCCGGGATACCGCTCAAGGTTACCATCAATGAGTATGTGGATCTGGCCAAATATCTGAGCACTCCGGCCAGCGGAAGTTTCGTTAACGGCATGTTGGACACAATAGCGAGGGAACTTGCATCCGAGGGGAGGCTTAACAAGTGAAATTAATCAAATACTGTATATCTTATGGCTAAAATGCTTTTGTTGAATCCCTCTGTAATGACATGGCAGGAGGTAGAGAGTGAGAACATAGTGACATTTGTGCAGCAGGACGTGAATCTGGGCGACATCCAGGAGACACAGGCCGGCAAGCCGGCCGGAGGCGGCATGATGGGGATATGGATCATTGTGCTCCTGTTCCTCATGCTGATGATGTTCATGCCACGCCGTCAGGACAAGGAGGGGGACAAATTCCGCAATGCCCTGCAGAGAGAGCAGGATGTGGTGACAAGCTCCGGCATATTCGGCAGAGTAAAGGATATCGATGATGTATCGGTCACCCTGGAGATTGCCAAGGGCATTACTATAAAGGTTGACAAGCGTTATGTCAATCCGGTTCCCACTCCTCAGCCCGTCAAGCCCGAGAAGCCTTCAAGAAGAAGGAAGAAGGATCCTTCCAAGGATGAAAAGGCCTGACATACTGTCGTTATGAGGGGAGACAGGTCCTTCCCGGAGACATCGGCCGGAACAGATGAGAAAAACAGGAAATCACTGCTGAGACTCTTCAGAGGTGATTTTCCGGTTTTTCTGCTGTTTCTTGTCATAGCCTTTTTCTTCTGGTGGTCACGGGCCATGAGCGACACCTACGAGGCAAGCATCCCGTTTGCCGTGGAACTGAAGAACGTTCCGCAGGAGATACGTGTCACCTCAGCGCCTCCCGGTCAGGTGATGATATCGTTCGGAGGCAAGGGGACTGCGCTATGGAGGGTTAAGACCGGTTCCAGGAAAAAGCTCATCGGCCTGGACTGCACACAGTTCTCCATGGGACAGGGGAGGGCGTCCTATTCCACCCAGAGCCTGAGGGACACTCTCTCGGGGTTCCTGCCGTCTTCCGTCACCGTCAGGCAGATAGAACCCGATTCCATCTCATTCCGCTATATGCTTCAGGAGGCTGTCATGCTGCCTGTGAGATACGGCGGTTCTTTCGACAGCTTCAACCAGTACTCGCTCGAGAGGGTGATATTCGAACCCGACAGTGTCATGGCGCTTGTCCCGACAGAGAAGGCAGGTATATACGATGCTGTCTATGTATCGGTTGAAAACCTGAGCCTAACCACCGACACAATCAAGCTGAACACTACCCTGAAGCCTCTTCCCGATGTCATTACAGAAACTTCGGAAGTCCACATGACAGTGGTCTCCCAGCAGTTCACGGAGAAAAGCATCGAGGTTCCGGTTACTGGGATAAATTTCCCCGACGGGGTGACTCTGAGGGCTTTTCCGTCCAGGGTTCCTCTTATCTTCTGGGTCAAGATGGCCGATTTCGGACAGGTCACTGCCAATGATTTCAGGGTGGTTATTGACTACAACGATATTGAGGGACGCAATGTTGACAGGGCGGAGCTCCATCTCTATTCCCAGCCTGCGAACGTGACCAACGTGAGACTGCAGATTCCCGATGTGGGGTTCCTGATGGAGGAGAACCGTAATGACAGCATATTCTGGATGTAAGGTGTCATGGTGAAGGTAGGGTTGACAGGCGGTATAGGCAGCGGGAAGAGTTATGTGGCGGCACTCCTCTCCCTCAGGGGCATTCCGGTATATGATTCGGATTCCAATGCAAGGCGTATCATGTCGTCCGATGCGAAAACCGTCAGAGCCTTGACGGCAATCGTTGGGCCGGAGCTCTATACCGATGGAGTCATGGACCGCGGTGTGATGGCCAGTTACATTTTCGGCGACAAGGCACATGCAAGGGAGGTGGAGGCGGTTGTCCACCCGAGAGTCAGGGACGACTTCAGGAAGTGGGCCGCGAGCCTGGAGAACACCGGTATATGTGTCCTTGAGTCGGCTATACTTTTCGAGTCCGGCTTTGATTCCGAGGTGGACCTGACAGTGGCTGTCTATGCTCCGGAAGAACTGAGGATAGAACGGTGCATGAAGCGTGACGGCACCGGCCGCGAAAGCGTAACCGCAAGGATAAACAGTCAGTCCGATCAGGAAGAGATCCGCGCGAGATGCGGGTTCGTCATTCTGAACGACGGGTCCATAGACCTTGAGGAACAGATAGATTTGCTGATTAAATATATTGAAAATAAAATTAATAGAAAATGTTGAACGAGATTTTGACCATTTCAGGCAAGCCGGGTCTCTACAAATTGCTGACCCGTGGCAGAGGCGCTCTTATCGTAGAGAACATTGACGGGAGCAAGAAACGTTTTCCCATACAGAGTACGGACAAGGTTGTATCGCTGGGTGACATCTCTATTTTCACTGACAGTAAGGAGATGCCTCTGCGTGAAGTGTTCCTTGCTATCGAAGCCAAGGCGGGAAAGCAGGAGATTGGGTTTGACTGGCACAAGGCCTCGAATGCCGGGCTCATTGATTTCTTTGCAGAAATCGTCCCTGATTTTGACCGCGAACGTGTATATCCCAGCCACATCAGGAAAATAGCCGGCTGGTACGATATGCTTGTCAGGTGTGGCGAGAACGACTTTTCCGAGCCTCAGCCCGAATCAGTAGAGGAAAAAGCGGAGTAATGCCTTTTACCGGTATGCAGATGGTTTCCGTCTGCACCGGGTAAATGGATCCCCGACAGCAGAAGTTGTCGGGGATTCCTTTTTCCTGAAACCCTGCCGGAGAAGGGAGGAGCGGATTGAAAGAGCGGACTGTGGCCGCCACCAAGCGACAGGCATCTGTCCTGGAGATAGCAAAAAAGGCCGGATTTTCAAAGTCATATAAAATATTATTTTATATGGGAAAATCCTTGGTGGTTAGGGATAAAAGCCGTATCTTTGCAGGCGTAATCCCGCAAAACGGACAAATATGGAAAAAGTGACAGTTCTTTCATCGGATCAGCTTTACAACAGTTTCCTGGATCCGAAGTATATTCCCGCAGGACAGAACAAGTATTATCTCCGCAACACCCAGGTGTGCGCCCCGAAGGGCGGATGGCGTCATCTGACCAGTTCGGAAATAGAATCCCTGGTCAAGAATGACAACACTGCAATGAGCTGGGACAACATCCTGGTTACCGATGAGTTCAACCCCATGATGATCAAGAACAACAAGTTCTATGGATTCGTACGCATAGGCCGTGTCTCATCGAACGGGCTCCAGTACCACGACTTGAGGCTCTCATGCGGAATAACCAACAGTTCCATCCACTCTTGTGACATAGGCGATGACTGTGCCATACATAACGTCCACTACCTGTCACATTATATAATAGGTGACCGATGCATGCTGTTCAACATTCAGGAGATGTCCTGCACGGACCACGCCAAGTTCGGTAACGGCATCGTCAAGGAGGGCGAGGATGAGGATGTCCGCATCTGGCTGGAGCTTATGAACGAGACGGGCTGCAGGAAGGTCCTGCCTTTTGACGGTATGATTGCCGCCGATGCCTATATGTGGGCAAAATTCATCGATGACAGGCGTCTTCAGGACCGCCTCAAGACAATAACCCAGAACATGTTCGATAACCGCCGCGGTTTCTACGGGACAATCGGTTACGGCAATGTCATCAAGAACTCGTGGATCATCAAGGATGTCAAGATAGGCAACTGCTGTTACATCAAGGGTGCCAGCAAACTCAAGAACATAACAATCAACTCATCGGAGAAAGAGCCTACCCAGATAGGCGAGAACGTGGTGCTGGTCAATGGAATCATCGGTTACGGATGCCGTCTGTTCTACTCTGTGATTGCCGTCCGCTTTGTCCTGGGCAGCCATTCCAACCTCAAATACGGAGCCAGGCTCATGAACTCATTCATGGGTGACAATTCCACCATATCATGCTGTGAGGTGCTTCATAACCTTATTTTCCCGGCACATGAGCAGCATCACAACAACTCGTTCCTGATAGCAAGCGTGGTCAAGGGACAGTCGAATCTCGCTGCGGGTGCCACCATCGGCTCCAACCATAACAGCCGTACCAATGACAACGAGATTGAGGCGGGGCGCGGATTCTGGCCAGGCCTCTGCACAAGTGTCAAGCACTCCTGCAAGTTCGCCAGTTTCACTATGCTGGCCAAGGGCGCCTATCCGGCCGAGATGATTATACCGTTCCCGTTCTCCTTAGTGAGCAACGACGAGGTCCACGGTGAGCTGCATGTCATGCCCGCATTCTCATGGATGCACAACATGTTCGCGATGGCCAGGAACAACTGGAAGTACGCCAACCGTGACAACCGTATCTTCAAGGTCCAGAACATAGAGTTCGATGCATACGCTCCCGATTCCATGGAGGAGGTGATTGAGGCTCGCAAGCTTCTCGACAGATGGACTGCCAAGGCCTGGCTCCGCAAGCAGGGAAAAAGTGTTGAGGATGTGCCCGATGAGTCATTGATAGAGATTGGCCATGATCTCCTGAACGGCAGTCCGGACAAGGTCAGGGACCTTGAGGTGTTGGGAGAGAACATGGAGAAATCCAAACGTAAGGTTGTCATCCTCAAACCTTACGAAGCATATCACTCTTACGGCGACATGCTTGTCTATTATTCGGTAAAGAACATAGTCTCATATCTGGATGAGCATGAGGAGGAGACTTTCCAGAGCATCAGCGCACGGTTTGACGGGGAACGCAAGCGTGTCTGGATAAACCTGGGGGGACAGCTCATGTCCATGGATGATTTCAACCAGCTGCGTTCCGACATAAAGGACGGGACCCTGAACTCATGGAAGGAGATACATCACAGATATACTGAGATCTGGAAGCGTTATCCCCTTGACAAGCTGCGTCATGCCTATCTCACGCTCAAGCACATGCTCAGGATAGATGAGTTTACTGCGGATGATTGGAACAACATCCTTAACAAGGGTATCGATATACAGAACTACATCTTCAACCAGGTCTATGAGACCCGTAAGAAGGACTATGAGAACATGTTCCGCAGGGCCACGTTCAACAGTGAGGATGAGATGCTCGCCGCATGGGGAAAGATAGATGAGAACAGTTTCATACTCCAGCAGCGCAAGGAACTGAAAGAGTTCACGGAGCGGGTCCAGTGCATCCGCAAGCGCCTGCTTTGAATACGCTGGCTTTGGCTTTGCTCCTTGCGGCGCTTTGCGCCTGAAACCACAAACCGGATGGTAGCCAAAGCAAAGGCCAACGCCAAAGCAATCACCAACAACAAAAACCATTAAAAAAGAATAATATGAATCTGAAAGAGAACAAGTACTCCCAGTACGCACTCGTACAGGAGATGATGGACACCGTAGAGACAGTCAGGAAGTTCAATCCGGAATGCACGAAGGAGATTGCCTCCCGGGTCAGTAAGGCCGGCAAGGTATATTTTACAGGTGAAGGCTCGAGCCGTATCTTCCCTGCCAAGAACGCGTTGCGCAAGACCAAGCGTTGGGGGCTGGAGCTGAATGCCCAGACTGACGGCTCATGGCAGTCCCGTGAGTATGACCTGAGCAAGTTCGCCGTGTTCTTCGCATCCAATTCAGGCCGCACAAAGGAAGTGACCCTGCTTGCCAAAAAACTCATGGAGGAGGGTAATCCGCTACGTTTCGGCCTTACGGCAAACCAGGATACCATCCTTTCAACCTTCTGTGCCGGTACCCACGTGCTTAACTGCGGATGGGAACAGGCCGTAGCGGCCACAAAGAGTGTCGTGGAGCAGGCCCTCTACTACGAGTCAGTGCTCTGGAATATGGCCGGGATGGACGTAAAGGCCGGTCTGGCTGCTCTGCCCGCACAGATAGAGCAGGCTCTTACACTTCAGGTTCCTGCTGAGGTGGTAGAGTGGGTCAAGAAGGCCGAGACCATATACTTTGCCGGTTACAATGACGGTGTGGCCGAGGAACTTACGCTCAAGACCAATGAGATTACCCGCCGCAAGAGCGATTTCCTTGAGGGAACGTATGCCCTGCACGGAATCGAGGAGGTCATGAAGGAGGGTGACATCATTTTCTGGGTGGATCCCATTGCCGATGAGTATCAGAAGATTCAGGACTGCCTCATCAAGGGGGCCGGTGTAAAGGTTGTGGCAATAGCTGACCACGATACTCCGTTCCCCACCATCAAGACACCTTCCGCAGGCGATTTCAACCCTTACGTATATCTGTGCGCAGGCTGGAACGTGCTGGTGGAGATAGGTATCGCTACCGGAATGGATCTGGATCATCCCAACCGTGCCCGTAAGGTGGGTAACGAGATACAGCTCTGAGACAGAGCCACAATGTTTTTTGATTCGTTAAGGCCGGCTCAAGACAAGCCGGCCTTTCATTTCCTCTATAAGAATCTGTTTTGATTTGTTCCGTGAAATTTATTATGGTCTGCTTCTTTCTCTGGTTTCGCCGGTTTATGTCACTTTGTGCCATGATTTTTGTCACGACTCGGGATAGTTCAAGCAAGCTTGACTCTCCTCTCGCTGCTCCAAAAATCGAGGGAGTAATGGAGGTCCATTATGACCGGGAAGCGGTGGAAACAGAGTAAAAAGAAGGCTATAAGAAAATTATGGAAACAATTCAAAACAGATTCTAAAAAGAAGTGATTTATATCTGGCGGGTGTAGAATCGACAGATTCTATTCGGCTCGTAGAGAGGGGATTAAGTGCAGAAGAAACATTAATGTAATTAAATTGGCAATTAGCCATGCGGTGCGTAAAACCGTAAAAATACAGGTATAGTACACAAGTATTCATTTCTTGAAAAGCGATAGTCTTTTTAAGCCTATGATTGATTATTTAGCGCTCATTCTGCATTTTTTCTAAAAATTGTAAATAATTCAAAAGGATTACATAAATTTGCATTTATTGTAATTATTACCTCTGTTGGTTGATATTTATGGACTTATCTTTTTTACGATACAGAATAATATTCCCATTTCTGTTCCTATTGTGTTTTGTCCCAGACATCCATGCCGATGTCTACCTGGTGTCAGTAGGTATCAGTGACTACCCCGGCACATCAAGTGACCTTTCCCTGCCTGCTAAAGATGCACAGGCCATATCATCCTTATATAAAACCAATAACAAGGCTCATGTTTCACTTTTGCTCAATGAGCGTGCCACAAAAGATGCCATAATCCAACAAATGAAAGCCATGTACTCAAAAGCAGGTAAAGATGATATAGTGGTTTTGTTCTTTTCCGGTCATGGTGCACCTGGCGCTTTCTGTGCTTATGATTACAGTTTAATGTACAGTGATATTCGCAAGGCCATGTCAGGCACCAAATGTACCAATAAGATGATATTCGCCGATGCCTGCTTCTCGGGCAAGATTCGTGAGAACAAACGTTCCGGCCAGAACAACAAAATGAATATAATGCTATTCCTTTCATCCAGGAGTGATGAGGTGTCTTTAGAGAGCCCCAGCATGAACAACGGTTACTTCACCTCCTGCCTGTTGCGGTGCCTTAAAGGTGGCTCAGACTCAAATAGGGATAAGGTAATAACAGCCCGCGAATTATTCACTGGGGTACGTGACGGAGTGATAGAGTTGTCCAATGACAGGCAGCACCCTGTCATGTGGGGCAACTTCAGGGATGACATGCCTGTAATGAGATGGTAGCAAACAAACTCAACATTTTAAGAAAAACCTGATTATTAAGCTATATGACCAATTACCTATATTTCAATACACGTGATGAGTTTGACCGTATAGACATAGCCAAGATCATCTGCTTTCAGTCAGACGGCAATTACACCAACGTTGTTCTCACCAATAAGCTTAAGATAGTATTGAGCATTAGTCTTGGAAAACTGGAGAGTTATCTGTCAGACTCACTTAAAGAGAAAGCGGGCTGTTTTGTACGTGTTGGTAAAAGCTGCATCATAAACGTAAATTATATCCTTAGGATTAACGTACTCAAGCAGTATGTTGTGCTCACAGATTATGATACCTCAAACTATCAGGTATCAATCTCAAAAGATGCCTTGAAAAAACTCAAGGAAATCATGGTTGCATCAGTATTAAAGAGTTCCAGAAACAAACATTAAACCAAATATGGAAATCATCATAGGTCGTGAATCTACAAGCCCGTTAAGTATCGGAGGCAGGCTTCATATTTTAACCTCAAATAAGAAAGACTATTATTTAGGGTTAGAGGGTAGCGTCCCAAAGTCAGTCAGCCGTCAGCACTGCAAGATAATAATCAAAACAGATGGCAGTATGGAGCTCATCAACCTCAAGCCTACAAACATAACATATATTAATGGTATTGAGGTAATCCGGAAAACTATCAGTAAATCAGACCGGATAGAATTGGGTGGTGGACATTTTGTGTTGGATTTAAATTCAGTATTAGACACTGTTAAGACAGAGATACCCCAGTCGTATGACATAAGCCACCTCAAAGCCGTTTGGGAAAAATATCAGCAAACCAAGATAGAAATACAAGTCAAACAGAGTAAGTCTGCAGCTGTCCAGTCCGTTACAGGATTGTTGTCAATGGCATCAATAGCCTGCGGTTTCGTTCCCGGTGTTCCTGATATCATTAGGGGTGTTTTATATGGCATAGCTATAATACTTGCCGTAGTTTTCTTTATATATAGGATGCGTCACGCAGGTGAAAATGTGCTGCAGCTCAAGGAGCTTGATGACCAGTTCCACAAGGACTATGTGTGCCCAAATCCTGATTGTGGTCGCTTTCTTGGTGTTACTCCTTATGATGATCTTAAAAAGCAGACTAAATCATGCCCTGTCTGCAAGGCCGTATATGAGGTAAAAGAATGATTCTTAGAGTTACTTTTTAATTCACTGGTTATGGAGGAAAGGACAGGTAATACTCTCCCAAAAGGTTACCATCTTAAAGGTCAAATAAACGATTATATCATTGACCGGGTACTAGGTCAGGGTGCGTTCGGCATAACCTACCTTGCACGCTACAGAACCACCATACAAGGAGCCATGGGGCGTGGCACGGGCTGGACACAGGTAGCCATCAAGGAGTTCTTCATGCGAGACCTGAACGTACGTGACGGCTCCACCGGTTATCTTAACGACGCATCACAGGACAGCCTGATAGGCCGCTACCGCCGCGCATTCATGCGTGAGGCCCGCAACCTTGCCGGCCTGCACCATGACAATATAGTGAACGTGTTTGAGGTCATTGAGACTAATAACACTGTCTATATAGTGATGGAATACATCAATGGCGGTACTCTTGATGAACATATAGCACAATCCGGCAAACTGTCAGAGCAGGAATCCGTGGATTCCATCCTAAAGCTGTGCTCTGCCGTAAACTGTATGCATGAGCAC
>JAGCDE010000017.1 GCA_017651315.1 Bacteroidaceae bacterium | reverse complement strand
TGATGTTGAGATAACGGGTACGTTCAGTATCAACTCCTACACTCTGACATACGTTCTGGACGGAGAGGTTTACAGGAGCGTTTCATTGGAATATAGTTCAGAGATAGAATCAGAACCTGCTCCTGAGAAGGAAGGATTCACATTCAGCGGTTGGAGTGAGATACCTGAAACAATGCCTGCAAACGACCTTGAGATAACTGGAACATTCAGCATCAACTATTATCTATTGACAGTAATAGTAGATAATCAGGTAGTATATTCTGAGATAATCGCTTACGGAACAAGTCTTACGGACTATGCTGAGATGCTTATCACGAAGTATGATATAGACCTTACACCATGGGAATGGTACAGTGAGATAGAAACTGTCACTATGCCTGCACAGGATGTAACTATCAATGCTGTTTATAATGCAGTACATCCGGTACTGATGGATAACGGCGAATCAATCATATATGATTTGAGCGGCAAGCGGATTGAAACCGATGACATATCCACATTGCCTACCGGTATTTATATCCGTAACGGACGCAAATATACAGTCCGCTAGGTTAGGCTTGAATCCATAATGAATCAATCACACAGAACTAATAAAACATACAATAATGAAAACGAAACTTACTTATGTGTTAGGATTAACGGTGGTATTAGGCCTGTCATCATGCGATGATGAAAGCATAGTATCACAATCAGGAACAGTAAAGTCCATAACTGTGACAGGTCAGGATTTTCTTGACGGCGATGATATTACCCGCGCAGCATATACAGTTGATGCTACAGGCTTTCATTTCAGCTGGACCGAAGGCGATACAGTAGGAATCTATCCAATTGGCGGAGATCAGGTGGCATTCCCCATTTCGAGTGGAGAGGGCAGTCGGGCAGCACAGTTTGATGGTGGTGCTTGGGCTCTGCGCTCATCATATTTATATGCAGCTTATTATCCCTTCTCGTCAAAATACTATCATGTGGAAGAAACAAGTATCCCCGTCAGTTACTTGGGTCAGATCCAGAACGGCAACGGCTCTCTTGATTGCCTTGATAGGTTTGACTACCAGGCATCAGTAGCCACCAGTCCCGATGCCGATGGCAATGTGAACATAGAACTTAAGCATTTGGGGTGTTTTGTCCGTTTCCAGCTTACAATGCCTGAAGCAGATATATACAAGTCAATAACACTGAAGAGTAGTAAGACACCCTTTGTGACATCTGGAACATTTGATTTGACAAAAGAGAAAGTTTCCATCAATCCTACTACAAAATCATCATCTATTACAATTGGACTTAATCAAACATTTACAACTGAAGAGAATAAGATTCTTACCATATACGCTATGCTTGCTCCGACAGACCTTAGTCAGGATGAGATAAGCATAAAGATTGTTGGTACATATAGCCCTTCATATACAACCACCATTACTGGAAAGAACATGATGATGGGCAAAGCGTATAATTATCAAGCTACAGTTGTAAACGCTATGCCGGATCTTTCACAGACTGAGGCAAGGTATGGCGATTTAATTATTTATCAGGCAACTGCTGATTCAACAGATGTTACATCATTTGATATTAAGGCTCAAATAGACGGCCTTTCAACACTTGAAGATTATTCTGTTTATTTCTATTATACTGACACAGAATCTACTCCCAATGAAAAAAATGGAATAAGGGTTAAAGCTAACATAAACAATAATGGCTTAGCATCATACAAACTAATTAATATGAATATGCCCTCATCATATTTTTTTAGAGTCGCTGTAACCACATTTGAGGGTGATATTTTATATGGTCCTGTTAATAGCTATACTGTAACCGATATGGTAACGAAGGGTGAAAAAGTGGATTTGGGAATACCTGGTGTTTTGTTCGCATCATGTAACCTTGGAGCAGATAGTCCTGAACAGTTAGGCGACCTCTATGCATGGGGTGAAACACAACCTAAAACAACTTTCAGTTTGTCTAATTATGAATACTACAATTCAAGCACGAATGCATGGAAGGGTCTTAAAAATGATATAAGTGGAACTCAATATGATGCTGCGACGGCAGTTCTAAGTGAAGGTTGGCATATGCCAAATAAGGATGTTATGAGTATAATGTCATATTGTTATTATTCTGGTCATGTAAAACGGATTTATTACCAAGGTGTTTTTGGTTATCTCGTAATTGGATTCGGGTTATATAGAGATAATGCCATTTTTTTACCTGAAAGTTTAGATTATTCGTATTGGACTTCTACTAAATATGATGATGAATCTGCTATGGCTTTGACTATAAATTTTCCAGAGGTGGAACCTGATATAACTAAAGTAGAACGTTATTGTGGTTGTTATATTCGTCCTGTTTATGGAACATGTGAATATCCAATGGAATATGTTGATTTAGGTTTAAGTGTCAAGTGGGCTACATGCAATATAGGTGCTTGTTTGCCTGAATTGTTTGGCGATTACTACGCATGGGGTGAGACAGAAACCAAGAGCAATTATGACTGGTCCACCTACAAGTGGTGCAACGGCTCATACAATACTCTAACCAAATACAATACGCGCAGCGGTTACGGAACTGTAGATAATAAGACTGTTCTTGATCCCGAAGATGACGTAGCCCATGTAAAGTGGGGCGGTGATTGGCGCTTGCCCACCAAGGAAGAACTGGATGAACTCAGCAACAACTGCACCTGGACATGGTATAGCAGTGGCAACTCAGAGTTCGGTGGCGTAGCAGGTTGCAAGGTAACCAGTAAGAAATCCGGTTACACAGACCGCTTCATTTTCCTTCCGGCTGCCGGGTGCCGCGATGAAACGGGTCTCGATGGTGCTGGCTCCTACGGCCACTACTGGTCCAGTTCATTCAGTACGGACTACTCGAGCCTCGCGTGGGGCATCTACTTCGGCGGCGTGGAAGTGGACTCCAGCAACCGCAGCTGCGGTCGGTCCGTCCGGCCCGTCTGCCCGTAGGATTTGTCCTCCCATCGGCCCACACTGGCTCAAAGGCATGCAAGCTTTCAGTCGCAGGGCGGCCTGATGCAGACGGGGTGGCAACGCCAAGGCCACCCTCTTCAGCATCAGGCAGTCCAAAATGTTAATGGTGATTAATATTAATTGTCATTTACATTTTAGGGTATAATAGGTGCATTTATTGCATCACAAGTATGTAGTGAAAAACTAACGCAGTTTGTGAGTTTCGAAGTGCCGGCGGATGGAGAGGAAGTAGAATAGGACTCCGGATAGGTTGACTGTCCAAGAGGCCCAGAAGGCGCTGTGGTAGCCGAAAAACTCGCTGAAAAGGCCTCCGATCAGTACTCCGAGACCTACTCCGGCATCCCAGGAGGTGAGAATGGAGGAGTTGGCGGTGCCGCGCTGGGAGTGTTCGGCCAGATTGATGAACATGGTCTGGAAGGCGGGATACATGTGGCCGTTGCCGAGACCTATTATCAGGGCGGCTCCGTAGTAGCCTATGGTGTTGTGCAGAGCTGCAAACAGCAGATAGCCTATAAGTGATACACACATACCCATCGAGGCGTTACGCGACACCTTGCCGTCACGCAGGTGACGTGCTCCCGTGAGGCGCGAGAGGATGAGTCCTATGGCACAGAGCCCGAAGAAAAGTCCCGTTCCACCGGTGATTCCCAGTTTCTCCTTGCCGTAGATGGCCACGTATGTGGAGAGCACTCCGTAGCTGAATGCGAAACACGCTATGCCGATGGCCTCGCGCCAGCCGCGTAGCAGGAAGAAACGGTCAAGGGAGAGCACTTTCTTCTCCGGCACGAAATCCCTTTGGGACAGGTGAATGGAGAACTCAAGGAGCAGCCCGATGAACGATGCGGCCAGTGATACCCAGAACAGGGCCTTGTAGTTACCGCTGAACGCCTCAAGCAGCACAATGGCGAGTGCCGGTCCCAGGGCCATGGCCAGGTTGTTGCTGAGCCCGTAATAGCCGATGGCCTCGCCCCGGCGGGATGAGGGGACGACATCAATGGCTACAGTGCTGGTGGCAACGGTCGTAGCACCGAACGGCGCGCCGTGAAGAGTCCGGAATACTGCAAAAGCAGCTAATGAGCCTGCCACCAGATAACCTGTGAAGATGCTGAAGAACAGTGCACCGCAGATGACCAGGACTGTCTTGCGCGGAAAGCTGTCCACCATATAGCCGCTGAAAGGCCTGATGACCAGAGCCATGACGGAATAGCCGGTGAGGACCATGCCTATGGTGTCCTTGGTGGCGCCGAATGTCTCGCTCAGGTATAGCGGGAGGAGCGGGACAATAAGCATAAAAGAGAAATGGACCAGGAAATTCACGGTCCATATCTTGATGTAATCGGCGTTCCAGAGCTTGTTCCCCTCCATACGGATATGATGTTGCAGCGTTCAGCAGTGACCGCAGCCGCAATCGCTTTTCTTGCAGATGTGCTGCATGATGTGTGCCGTTTCCAACGCGTCTTTCGAGTAGTAGGTGGCACCGATGGCCGATGCAATGTCAGGAGTCATGACGGCTCCGCCCACGATGATGGGGCAAATTATGCCGTTCTCGCGCAGATGCCCTATGGTCTCCTTCATGGAATCCACGGTAGTGGTCATGAGGGCGCTTAGTCCTATCGCATCGGGGTGCTCGTTCAGGGCGGCTTCAAGGACGGTCTCCTTGGGTACGTCCTTGCCCAAGTCAGTCACGCTGAAACCGTGGCTCTGCACCACGACCTTCACGATATTCTTGCCTATGTCGTGGACATCGCCCTTGACGGTGGCAATGACCAGATGACCCTTGGCTGGCTCGTCGTCACCCTTGGTGCTGAACTGCTCGGATATGATGCTGAAAGCCAGCTTGGCGGCCTCGGCCGAACGGATAAGCTGCGGCATGAACACCTCGTTGCGGGCAAAACGTGCTCCTACATCACCCAAGGCGGGTATCAGCACCTCATTTATGATGCGGTCCTTGCCTGCATCGGGGAGCTCGCGCTCAATGCACTCCCTGACACGGTCCTTGAGGCCCTGTGATACGGCATTATAGAGGTTGTCAACGGTCTGTTCCTCCGATGCCTGGGTATTGAAGTAGATGAATCCGGCGCAACCGGGGTCATTGCCGGTGAGCGCCATCGATGCACGCACGGTAGCGACCGTCTCGCGGTCCAGCGGATTCATGATAGGCATATCCAGTCCGCCCATGAATGCCATAGCCAGGAAGTTGCGGTTGAGCGTGCCGCGCTCCGGCAGGCCGAATGATACGTTGGAAAGGCCGATTGTGGTGAGTACTCCCAGTTTCTTGAGAGCGGAAAGAGTATCGATTGTAATCTTGCCGTACTGCGGGTTGGACGATATGGCCATAACCAGACCGTCAAATACCAGAAGGCGGCGGTCAATGTCCATCTCACTGGCTCGCTCAATGATGCGTCGGGCTATCTCTATACGGCCCTCACAGCTCTCGGGAACACCGCGTTCATCAAGCGGCAAGGTTACTGACGGAGCCTGATAACGGGCAATGATGGGCAGCAGGCGTGACATTGACTCCTCGGCTCCGTTCACGGAGTTGATCATGGGCACACCGTTGTACAGGCGTATTGCAGCCGATATTGCCTCGGGGTTGGACGAGTCAAGCTGGAGCGGGAGGTCACAAACCTCCTGCACCTTGCGCACGGCCTGGCAGAGAAGTGCCTTTTCATCGGAGTTTGGTACACCGCAGTTAAGGTCCAGGAAATCGGCTCCGGCATCCTTCTGGGCAAGTGCCTCATGCTGAAGGTACTCAAAATTACCCTCGGCCAGGGCTGCCTTGAGCTTTTTCTTGCCGGTGGGGTTGAGACGCTCACCGCATATCAGTCCCTTCTCAAGCCTGAGCAGTATGGTGGATGAGCATATATATGTGCCGTCCGGCTTTGAAATCTCCGGGGCGGGCCGGTCCTTGTATATGGAAATGGCTTTTATCGTAGATGGCGATGAACCGCAGCAGCCGCCGATAATGGAGGCTCCGGCTTCAATCAGGTCAGCGGCAATCTTTACGAAATCCTGGTCGGTCCAGTTATAGACCACCTGGCCGTCGCGCATCTCGGGCAGACCTTTGTTGGGCTGTGCCAGAATGGGGCGTGAGGCGAACGGCTTCATGCGGCGAACCACATCGACTACACTGAGAGGATTGGTGGAACAGTTCACCCCAAGCGCATCGACACCAAGTGATGAGAGAGTAAGAGCCACAATCTCAGGTGTGGAACCGGTAAGGGTGCGACCGGTCTCATCGAATGTCATCGTGGCGAATATGGGTTTGCTGCAGCAGTTACGTATGGCCAGGATGGCGGCACGCAGTTCGTATAGGTCACTGAAGGTTTCAAGAATGTAGCCATCCACGCGGTCGGCGGTGTAGAGGGCCACCTGGCGGTAGTTCTCGTAAGCCTGCTCAAAGGTGAACGGTCCCACCGGCTCCATCAGCTGGCCCGATGTGGAGACATCAAACATCAGGCTGGCTCTGGTGCCCACTGCGGTACGGGCATTGTCAATGGCCGCATCGGCTATCTCCTGCCAGGTATATTCCTTTGACTGCCACTTGGCCGGGTTGAGCTCGAATGAGTTGCATGTGATATACTGTGCACCGGCCTCAAGGTAGTCGCGGTGCATCTGCTGCACACGTTCCGGATTGGTTATGTTGAGTACAGCGACACCCTGATGCCTGTGCTCATGATCCTGGGCACCGGCAAGCATGGTGCCTTGTGCTCCGTCAAAAATCCTTATTTTATCGGTCATTTCAGGGTGTTTCGAATGTTATCTGAAGAATTTGTCGGCGACATAGCTTATGTTCTGCATGAGTTTGTTTATGAATCCGCTCTTGTTCATGGAATAAATATGGATGCCGTCAACATCATTGGCTATCAGGTCCAGGATCTGGTAACTGGTAAAAATCAGACCTATCTCCTCGATGGCCTCCTTGTCATCCTTGTAGCGGTCAAAGTAGTTCCGGAGCTTAAGGGGTACGTTGCAGCCGGTAATCTGTATCATGCGGTCCAGCTGGGCATAGTTGGTCACAGGCATGATTCCCGGTATGATGGGGACTGTCACTCCGGCCTTGCGGGCCTTGAGCAGGAAATGGTAGAACACTTCGTTGTCAAAGAAGAGCTGGCTGTTGAAGAACTCCATTCCTGCATCCTGCTTGATTTTCATGTATTCTATATCGGTGCTCAGGTTTGGTGCTTCAGGATGCTTTTCAGGATAGCATGCTCCTGCCATGGCGAAAACTCCGTTCCATTTCCAGGTTATGTAACGGGCCATGTCCGATGCGTGCCTGAAATCAGACAGGACGGGTCCTTCAGTATTCCTGGGCATGTCACCACGCAGTGTAAGCAGGTTCTCCACTCCGTACTCTTTCAGTTCCGAACATACCTCATCCACCTTGGATGTGGTGGAAGCCACGCATGTAAGGTGTGCCAGAGGCTCGGCCTTGCTGTTTTCCCTGATGTGGCGTGCAATTCGGGTGGTGTTGCTCAGGGTGTTGCCAAGAGCGCCGTATGTCACGCTGATGAAATCAGGTGACCATGCGTCCATGTTCTTGATGGTTTCACTGATGAGAGTGAATGTCTCATCCTCTCTTTTTGGCGGGAAAATCTCGAATGAAAGGGTTTTTTTCCTGGCCAGAATCTCGGAAATCTTCATATTCCTGTAATGATTTGAGGACAGGCTTGGGAGCCCGTCCGTTCATGTATTATTTTTTCTGGTCGGGTGCAAAGGTAGCGTTTTTTTGGAATAGTCCGCAGCTGTCCTGACAAGAAAAATACAGACAGTTTCCTATTTGTTCAGATAGCGCTCTGCCTCCATGGCCGCCTTGCACCCGCTTGCAGCGGCGCAGATGGCCTGGCGGTATGTGGGGTCAGCCACATCGCCTGCGGCAAAGACACCCGGGACATTGGTGAACGGCGTTCCCGGACAGGTCTTGATATAACCGTTTTCATCGGTCTCTATCCAGGGCTTGAACACATCGGAGTTGGGCTTGTGGCCAATGGCAAGGAAGAAACCGTCAATCCCAAGTTCGTAATGTTTCTCGGTGGGCAGACCAAGGTCTTTCACCAGCTTGACCCCCTGAACCTTGTTCTCTCCGGTCAATCCCTCGGCATTGTGGCTGAACAGGACTTCTATCTTGGGGTTCTCCAATACGCGTTTCTGCATTATGTCGCTGGCCCTGAGATAGTTCTTGCGGACTATCAGATATACTTTTGCGGCGAGAGTGGAGAGATAGGCAGCCTCCTCACATGCTGTGTCGCCGCCTCCCACGACAGCCACGGTCTTTTTGCGGAAAAAGAACCCGTCGCAGGTGGCGCAGGCGCTCACTCCGCGTCCGGCATACTTGGTTTCATCGGGTAATCCGAGATATTTGGCCGATGCACCGGTGGAGATTATGACCGTTTCAGCCTGGACCTGCATGGAACCGTCAACCGTCACGGTGTAAGGGGCTGAACTGAAATCAACCGACGTGACTATGCCGCTTCGTATCACAGCCCCGAAACGGGCCGCCTGTGTGCGCATGTCCTCCATCATGTCATAGCCGCTCACACCCTCGGGGTATCCGGGGAAGTTCTCGACCACCGTGGTTGTTATGAGCTGGCCACCGGACTGTGGCCCTTCATAGAGCACCGGTGAGAGGTTGGCACGTGATGCATAGATTGCTGCGGTGAATCCGGCCGGACCGGATCCGATGATAAGGCATTTGATAAGTTCCATATATGTTCCTGTTATTGTCGTGTCTGTTATCTGAGATCGATTATGTCGGCATCCTTGAAGTCCTTGACCGGACAGACGAATGTCTTGTCATCGAACTTATGTCCGGCGGTGTATTCAAGGACGGTGATGTCCGCCCTGATATCGCCGATGTCATCGGCAAAGAGAACGGTCGCGCCGCTGAGGGTATATGTGGCAGGTTCAACCTTGACAGTGATGCTCCTGATGCCTGCAAGACCGTTGCCGCTGCCGTCGGAGGTAAGCGTGAAGGTGTCGCGGCCGTTCCCTTCCACACTGAATCCCTCATGTTTCCTGAACAGCTCCACAATGTTCATTGCCGCTATGTCTTCGGACAAAGGCTCGCTTATGTATATTTCCTCTATGCCGGAACCGAAATCACTCCCGCGCCACAGGGTCTTGCCGTCAAACCAGATTGTGTTCTCATCATCGGCGGAACGGAACGATTTTCCGGACATGTCGAAAGTCACCTCCCTCGTATCGGTCTCCAGTCCGTTTATGACAGCCACCTTCAGTTTCATGGTGACACCTCCGTCCTTCACAATCTTTGCGGAGGTCTTTTCAACGAGTGATTCTGCTGTGTCCTGAGCTTTCAACGGGGCATTGGACAGAAAAGCCATGGAAACGAGGAGTGCTGTTACCTTATTCATGGGTCAAAGGAGATTGAGTGATTCAAGAATGCGGTCCAGTTGCACCTCGTCGGCGACAAGGACCGGACGGGGCTTGCTTCCGTCGGCCCGTCCCACTATGCCGGCTTTCTCAAGCTGGTCCATGAGTCGTCCCGCACGGTTGTAGCCGATAGCGAACTTTCTCTGTATGAGCGAAGTGGAGCCTGACTGCTGCACCACGATGAGTCTGGCCGCCTCGGCGAACATGGAGTCGAACTTGCCCATGTCCATGCCTCCGTCAGAAGCGCCTGCGCCTTCGTTTTCATCGACATATTCAGGCAGGGGATAGGCATCGGTATAACCCTGCTGGCGGCTTATGTACTGACAGATGTTGTTAACCTCGGGTGTATCCACAAAGGCGCACTGTACCCGGACAGGGTCGCTTCCGGAGAGGAACAGCAGGTCACCGCGGCCAATCAGCTGGTTGGCTCCGGGACGGTCCAGGATGGTGCGCGAGTCTATCATGGAGCTTACACGGAATGCCATGCGGGCCGGGAAGTTAGCCTTGATGGTACCGGTGATGATGTTCGTGGTGGGACGCTGGGTGGCTATGATCATGTGCATGCCGACTGCGCGTGCCTTCTGGGCGATACGTGCTATCGGCATCTCTATATCCTTTCCGGCGGTCATGATAAGGTCTCCGAACTCATCGATCACCACCACTATATATGGCAGGTAGCGGTGTCCCTTCTCCGGATTGAGCTGACGGTCCTTGAACTTGTTGTTGTACTCGATCACCGAGCGGACGTTGGCCTCCTTGAGCAGTTCGTAGCGGCTGTCCATCTCTATGCATAGAGACTTGAGGGTGTGTATGACCTTGGTCGTGTCGGTTATGATAGCATCGGTTTCATCGGGCATTTTGGCCAGGAAATGCTTCACGATGGGGGAATAGATGCTGAACTCCACCATTTTGGGATCCACCATAACGAGCTTGAGTTCCGCAGGGTGTTTCTTGTAGAGCAGCGAGGTTATGACTGCGTTCAGACCGACGGACTTACCTTGACCTGTAGCACCGGCCACGAGCAGATGGGGCATCTTGGCCAGGTCGAACATGAACACGTCGTTGGTGATGGTGCGTCCCAGTGCCACCGGAAGTTCCATCTTGCTGTCGGCGAACTTGCGGCTGTTGAGGATGGACTCCATGGATACGATAACCGGCTTGGCGTTCGGAACCTCAATGCCGATGGTTCCCTTGCCGGGAATGGGGGCTATGATACGTATCCCAAGAGCCGAAAGGCTCAGTGCTATGTCAGCTTCAAGATTCCTGATCTTGGATATCCTGACTCCCGGAGCAGGGGTGATCTCGTAAAGGGTTATGGTGGGGCCTACAGTCGCGTTGATGGAGTCAATCTCGATTCCGAAGTTGTGCAGCACCTCTATGATACGGTTCTTGTTGGCAATCTGCTCCTTCTCGTCAATGGCGGGGGAATCGTTGTCGTAGTGCTTGAGGAGGTCAAGGGTGGGGAACTTGTAGTGCGACAGGTCCAGACGCGGGTCGTAAGGTTCCTGGATCCTACCGTCGGCTTTCTGCACGGTTTCCCCTGTGTTTATGGTCATTTTTATCTCCTTTTCATCCTTTACCGCTGCCGCCGCCTCTCCGGCCGTTTTCTCCCTGGTCTTTCTCTCTGTAACGGTGTCTGACGGATCATCGGCCTGTCCGGACCCGTAAGTCTCCTGATTGTCTTCGGATACATCCGGCGTGAGGACGGGGGACTCCTTTATACTTGAGGTGTCATGTGTGGCGGTTTGGTTGATGTCGTCATCGGGGATGGATTCATCTGCGTCTTTGTCATGGTCCGGGCGGCGTATCCCCCGCTTGAGGCTGTCCGCCCTGCCGCGTACCCACTCGATTGTCCTGCGCGTGAGGAAGACGCAGAACAGCAGCATGGTGAGGAACAGCAGCAGGAATATTCCGGGCACACCTATATAATGGGTCAGCCAGTCGGTGGCGTTCATCCCATGGTTCCCGCCTGGCATGATGAACGAAGAGCTCATTATACCGGTGAGGTCAAGCAGGATGAGGTTCAGGAATATGGAGCCCCAAAGGATGAGGAACACTGTGCTGATGAACCACTTCCAAAGCTTGAAATGTGTCAGGCCCATCAGATTGGTCCCCATGATGATAAGGAAAAGGGGTATCAGGATGGAAGGGAGACCGAACCAGCGGTTTACCAGCAGGTTGGCTGCCGATGCACCGAGGCTGCCGGTGCTGTTGGCGGTGTTCTGCCCTTCGGAGGAGAGTACACTCTGGTCGGTTCCTCCGTTGAAGAGGAAGGAGATGTATGCCCCTACAAGGAACAGGGCCAGGGCCAGGAGTATGGCTCCCAGCACGAACTTGAACGTGTCGGTCTTGAAAGTCTCGGTAATCTTCCTGATATTGAACGCTTTCTCAGGCTTCTGTGTTCCTGTGCGCTGTTTTTTTTCTTTAGAATTGGCCATAGTATGTCTTTATCGTCTCGCGGCCGCTTCAACCTGATGGCCGTCAACTTGCAAAGGTAATAAAAAAGCGGGACACTTGTCCGCTCATTTTGATAATCGGCAAATAGTCCTTAATTTTGTCACCCGAAAACAAGTGATACTGAATGAAAGGAAATCCTGCATTGGACAAGAATACTGTCGAATTTGTCACGGTGGCTGCCGAATACATCGTTTTCATCGGCAACTCCGGTGAAAAGGAGAAGGAAGAGTTCCTGGATGTCCTGTCCAAACTGCTTCCTCTGCTGTATCTGAAGGCATCCATGCTTCCTGATACGGCACCCGACGGATTCTACCTTGAGGAGAGTGTGACAGAACCGGAATATGATTCGGTTCGTTCCACACTGAGAGCTGTCCTTTCCGACGATGACGACTATCTTGAAGTTTTCGTAGAGGATATGAAGTACAGCGACACTCCCGTCGTAAAGTCAGTGTCGGAGGATCTGGCGGATATCTATCAGGCTCTGAAGAACTTCATCGCCTCTTACCGGAGCGGACTGGAGGAGGTCATGAACGAGGCTCTTTCCGTATGCGCGGAGGGTTTCCGGACATACTGGGGACAGGTTCTCGTCAATACCCTTCGGGCGGTTCACAGCGCCAGATACCGGCAGGACAATGACCTGGAACCAGGTTTTTACAGTTAAAAAGGCATTTATGATTGAGATAGAAAGCAAACTGGACAAGTCAAGACTTGCTGTTCTCCCAAAGGTGGTATTCGATGGTTTGATAGAGGAGATAGATTCCGTTGAAAAGGCGGAAAAGGCCATAAATGAGCTGTCTATGGAAGAGGTTGTCGGTTTTGACACGGAAACACGGCCCTCATTCGAAAAGGGGAGTTTCCACAAGATAGCCTTGCTGCAGCTGTCAACTGCGAGAACTGCATATCTGTTCAGGCTGAACGTGATCGGTATTCCCGACTGTGTGGCAGATTTCCTGTCGGATGCGAAAGTTACGAAGGTGGGACTCTCGGTCAGGGATGATTTCTGCTCGCTCGGTTCAAGGCGCATCATCACACCAGGCGGTTTTGTCGATCTTCCCGATATCTGCGGTGAAATGGGGATTGAGGAGAAGGGACTGCAGAAGATATTCGCCATTCTGTTTGGCCAGAGGATTTCCAAGAACCAGCAGCTGAGCAACTGGGAGATAGAGAGTCTGACCGAAGGGCAGCGGCAGTATGCCGCCATCGATGCCTGGGCGTGCCTTATGATATATCTGCGGCTCAAGGAACTCCGGACATCAGGTGACTACAGGATTATTAGGGATGAGACAGAAGAGAATAATACTGAAACGAGGTAAGGAGGAGTCCCTGCTCCGTTTTCACCCCTGGATATTCTCGGGTGCGATTGACTCCATCCAGGGCGAACCTGATGAGGGCGATCTGGTCGATGTCTATACTTCGGCAGGTGATTGGATTGCCGCCGGCCATATCCAGATAGGGAGCATTGCCGTGCGTGTCCTAACCTTTGACAGGATACCGGTTGACGGGGAGTTCTGGAAGCAGAGGCTCGGGACCGCATTCGCCGTACGGCGTGCCCTCGGGCTTGTTGACCGTAAGGACCATAACATATATCGTCTGGTTCATGGCGAAGGCGACAATCTTCCGGGGCTTGTGATAGATATATACGGTCGCACGGCTGTGATGCAGGCACATTCCGTTGGCATGCATGTTGACCGCTATGCGGTGGCGGAGGCGCTAACGGGAATAATGGGTGACCGTATATCCGGCATTTACTACAAATCGGAGACGACCCTTCCGTTCAAGGCCGATATCGAACGGACAAACGGATATATAAAAGGTGGTCCGTCGGATGATACTCCCCTTGAATACGGACTCAGGATGCCTGTTGACTGGATAAGCGGGCAAAAGACCGGCCTTTTCATTGACCAGCGTGAGAACCGTGCCCTGCTTGAGAGGTTTTCCGAAGGACGCAGTGTCTTGAACATGTTCTGCTATACCGGCGGCTTTTCGCTTGCCGCACTCAGAGGCGGGGCCGTGCTCGTGCATTCTGTGGACAGTTCGGCACGTGCTGTGGAACTGACGGTGAACGGCGTGAGGGATAACTTTCCTGATGATACCAGGCATTCGGCATTTGCCCGGGATGCGTTCAGGTTCCTGGATGAAATGGAGCCCCGATATGACCTGATAGTCCTGGATCCTCCTGCCTTTGCCAAACACAAGGATGCGCTCAAGCATGCTCTTATCGGTTACAGGCGTCTGAACCAGAAGGCTTTCGAGAAAATCCTGCCAGGTGGCATACTATTCACTTTCTCCTGTTCCCAGGTCGTTACCAAGGAACAGTTCAGGATGGCAGTGTTCACCGCCGCTGCCGCTGCAGGCCGCAATGTGAGGATTCTGTACCAGTTACATCAGCCCGCAGATCATCCTGTCAATATTTTTCATCCTGAAGGCGAATATCTGAAAGGACTTGTCCTGGCTGTGGATTAACGTCGTTTGGATCTTCTTTGAGGATGAAAATGCTAAAGAATGTTAATACTGGGAAAATAATTCGTGAATATTTATTGTATATAAATTTATCACATATCTTTGTCATGTGTTTTTCATGGTATTAGATTTAAATAAAACGGGAGGTGTCGTGAGATACCTCCCGTTTTGCTTCAATCCCCTTTAGCGCTGCCTACAGACCGGAATAGAGATGATCAGTCATTCCGGGATTACGGCAGCGGGCCGTTCGCGGGTTATTTCTTCCTGAAGAGTCCGCCCAGGATTCCGGTTGCGCTGCCGAGGATGGAACCGCCTCCGTTATTGCCGCCCTGAATAGCTGCGAGCAGGTCTTTCAGGTCAATGTCACCATCGCCGTCCCGATCTTTCACTATGTTGGAAAGTTTTCCCATTACAGTGGGAATCAGTCCGCTGATGGCCGAACCAGATGAGCCCAGATTGAGCTTGTTCATCACATTTTTTGTGAAAAGCTGGGTGGCGAGTGCGGTAACCGGGCTTGACGCAGCCTGTGTCTTGCCTGTAACCAATTGGGTTATCTGGTCTATACCCCCTGACTTGGCCGCTGTCTGTTTGAGACTCCCGAGAACGGAATCGGTCAGTCCTCCGAATATCTGGTCCTTAAGACCTGAAGGGATATCAATACCTCCTGCAGCTGATTTCACCTGCTGCAGAATCAAATCGTTGAGTGATGCCATATCGTTATTTTTAAAGGTTTACCTGCAAAAATAATGAATTTGGTTTCACTTCGGCAATATATTAGTCAGAATCTTGTGTCATAACCGTCCTGAATCGTGATTTTTGTTTAAGTTTGCACTGATGGAGACTAACGTCGGATCAGGAATGGACAGTGTACTGAAGTTCAGGCTCAGCCTGATGGTTTTCCTGGAGTATGCAGTCTGGGGGACATACCTTATTTCTATAGGCATGTTCCTGGCCAGTGTCGGTCTCGGGGGTCGTATCGGCTGGTTCTTTGCCGCCCAGGGTATCACTTCGCTATTCATGCCGGCTCTTTGCGGAATTATCGCGGACCGCTATATGCGGGCAGACAGGCTCTTGTCCCTTTGCCATTTATTGTCGGCTGTTTTCATGGGCATCGCCGCACTGTCATGCAGCCGGGGTGATTACGGCTTTCCGAATATTTTCATACCCTTTTCATCAGGTGTGCTGTTCTTTGTTCCCACAATCTCCCTTTCCAACACAGTCTGCTTCAGACTTATTGAAGGACAGGGGCGGGATTCAGCTGTCGAGTTCCCTCATATTCGGGTTTGGGGGACGATAGGATTCATCTGTTCCATGTGGGCGGTGAACTTCATGGGTATATCCACTTCGTACAGGCAGCTTGTCTTCAGGGCTGTCATGGGTCTCCTGATGGCATTCTACTGCCTCTCGCTACCGTCATGCGGCAGGGCCGGGAGAAGTGCCGGACAGGATTTGGTGTCGGCAATGGGCTATAAGGGCTTCCGGTTGTTCCGCCGAAGGGATATGGCGCTGTTTTTCCTGCTTTCCATGGGATTCGGGGTCTGTCTGCATATCTCGAACGGATTCGCCGGTCCGTTCCTTGACAGTTTTGCCTTGGATGACAGGTATGCCGGTTCACTCCTCGTGGGGAACTCCATGTTCGTGCTTTCTCTGTCGCAGATCTCGGAGGCACTTTGTGTTCTGTTGATACCGCTCTGTATCAGAAAGGCCGGCATGAAGAAGGTCTTCCTCGCGGCGGCGCTTGCCTGGATGGTCCGGTACCTGCTCCTTGCGTTCGGGAATCCCGGAGGCGGGGCCTGGATGCTCATTCTCTCCATGGTGATGTACGGACTCGCATTCGATTTCTTCAATGTGGCCTCATCGATCTATGTTGACAAGAATACATCGCCTGAACGGCGTGCGAGCGCACAGGGGGTGCTGGTCATGATGACAAGCGGCTTCGGCGCATCAGCAGGGATGATAGCAGTGCAGTATGTGGTTAACATCTTCACTTACTCTCAGAATGTCGGGGGCAGGTTCTATACGCTTGGCAACTGGCGGGGGGCGTGGCTTGTCTTCGCAGCTTTCGCTCTACTGCTTTACATATTGATGAAACTTTTCTTCAAGGAAAAAACGGATTAGGAAAATGGAAATGGGCAGCAGGAAAATTGAGCTTGAGGTGGCGGAGATCCTGAACAGGATGCCGTCCGACCTCGCCTTGGTCGTTATCCTGAGGGAGAAGGGAGGCACACGATGCCTTCCTGTGCTGGTGGGACCTCTTGAAGCGCAGGCGATCGCGGTGACTCTTTATAACCACAGGATGCCGCGTCCAGGTATTTATGACCTGTTCATCAAGACTCTCAGCACTTTTGACGGTACCCTGACAGAGGTTGATATATACAGAATAAACGGTGGAATCTTCTATTCCCACCTTTTCGTGGAGAAGGAGGGGAACATGACATATATTGACAGCCGCACTTCCGATGCGCTTGCCCTTGCTGTGCGAAGCGGGGTGCCGGTCTATATTGAGGAGGAGCTCCTTGACAGCAACTGCATAAGGCTGGAGTCAAACGGGGCATATTCCCTGCCGATAGCCACGGCGAGTACGAAGGTTCTCAAGGAGGCTATGGCTCAGGCCGTTGCAAGTGAGAATTATGAGTTCGCCGCGAGATTGAGGGATGAAATAAACAGCCGGACCCGGGACGATGATTCTGATGAGAAAATCATATAGTATAGGATTCTTGAACAGATTCTAAGATATGTGGACCTTTTACGCTCCTGAAATATCCGATGAAATGGAACTTCCTGCCGAGGAGGCCGGCCACTGCATACGTGTGCTGCGTATGAGGGAGGGAGACAGAATCCGCCTTACCGACGGAAAAGGCTGTTTCTATCACGCCGTGATAAGCGCGGTGTCAGGCAGGCGCTGTATGGTTCATGTATCGGGCTGCGAGCCTCAGATGCCGCTCTGGAGAGGACATCTGCATATAGCCTTGGCGCCTACCAAGCTGTTGGAACGTAACGAGTGGTTCGTGGAGAAGGCTGTTGAGATAGGTGTGGATGAGATAACTTTCCTCAGGACAGAACATTCCGAGCGTGAGGTGATGAAGATGGAGCGTATTGTGAAGATTGCCGTATCGGCCATGAAGCAGTCGCAGAAAGCCACACTTCCCGTTCTGAACGGCATGGTCTCTTTCAGGTCGTTCGTGGAGCGTCGTTTTGAAGGTGACAGGTTCATTGCGCACTGTGAGAATGGCTGTAAGGAAAACCTTAAGGATGTTGTCATTCCCGGACATGATGCTCTCGTGCTGATAGGCCCGGAGGGTGATTTCAGTCCGTCGGAGATAGATATAGCGCTGAAGGCGGGGTTCAGACCGGTTTCGCTTGGACCGTCACGCCTGCGTACCGAGACTGCCGCACTTGTGGCTGTGCATATAATGAACCTGGCAGGACAGAGTGGGGGATGAGGTATTTCATGTATCTGGAATTTGACGGGAGTTCTTACAGCGGATGGCAGATACAGCCGCACTCACCGTCGGTACAGCAGAGACTTGAGGAGGCTCTGTCACTGTTCCTGCGCGAGAATGTGTCCGTGACGGGTGCCGGTCGTACCGATGCCGGCGTACATGCATCGGAGATGGTGGCGCACTTTGACCTCGAAACTCCTCAGGAGTGTGCATGGATGAGGAACAAGGTCAACGGAATACTCCCGCCGGACATAGCCGTACACCGTATCGTGCCTGTCAAACCTGATGCCCACGCACGTTTTGATGCCTTGTCAAGGACATACAGATACTATGTGTCATTGCGGAAAACCGCATTCCATCGTGGTTATTCCTGGTTCCTTCCCAATGAACCGGACTTCGAGCTGATGAACAGGGCTGCGGAACTGCTGCTCCATACGGTTGATTTCACCAGCTTCAGCAAACTGCACACTGACACAAGGACCAATGACTGCCGCGTGACAGAGGCGGTATGGGAACCGCTTCCCGACGGCAGGCGGGTGTTCACCATAACGGCCGACCGTTTCCTGAGGAATATGGTGCGTGCCATAGTGGGAACGCTCATGGAGGTAGGCCGGCATAGGCTTACTGCCGACGGCTTCAGAGAGATAATAGAGAGCAGGGACCGTTGCCGCGCAGGTGATTCTGCACCTGCGCAAGGACTGTTCCTGCACAAGATTGTATATCCTGATAATTTGTTTCTGTTATGATAAAGAGAATTTTGGCTATATTGTTCCTGTGCCTCCCGGCACATGGCGCCGTTCATGCCGGAGACTTGCGCTCACTGTTTATCAACATGCCCGATTCCATAATGCCGACGCTCACCAGGAGTGAGCGTATGGACTTCCTGGACTATATGGACAGCGGCATGAAAGCCCGTGTAAGGAACAGGCTTGGCGGGGAGAGCGTGATGACCGGTTTCTCTGACCGCTCCCTCACTGTCATTACATCCCAGTCCGGAAGATTGGAGATGGTGCTGTTCCCCCTCAGGAAAGGCAAGAACCTGATATGCATCATAAAGACAGTCACGGCACGGTTCGAGGATTCGCGCCTGTCATTCTACAATGAGGACTGGACTCCCGTTGACGGCAGGAAACTGATAGAGCTACCGCAGTTGGACGATTATCTGACAAAGGAGGCTCTGAAACAGGATTCCCTGCCGGAACTTAGGAAACAATCCCTTCTGAGGCTGCAGTCCGCAACAGCCGTTGACGGCGGTCTTGAGTTCCGGTACACCTCGCTTGACTATATCGGTGATGATGCCGACCGTTTCCGCTCCTGGTTCAGGACTGATCCTCTCCGCTATATCTGGACAGGCAAACGTTTTGAACGAAAAAATAAGTGAGATTCTTGTGACAACCTCTAAAATCATAACAGCCTCTGTCCTGTCTGTGCCGGGTCTGGCCGACACGTGGGTGAGGAAATAACAAGGAAGCCGATGCATCAGCACCGGCTTCCTGTCTGTATGGTAGAGGGCATCACTTGCCTCCTCTGCTTCTGGCGTAGCGGCTCATGAACTTGTCCACGCGTCCTGCGGTATCGACCAGCTTCGACTTGCCGGTGAAGAACGGGTGTGAAGTGTTCGAGATTTCAATCTTGATCAGGGGATAGGTCTGACCTTCGAATTCGATTGTCTCCTTGGTGGCGCAGGTGGAGCGTGACAGGAAGCAATCACCGTTTGACATGTCCTTGAATACTACAGGACGGTAGTTGTCGGGATGAATACCTTTTTTCATAATTTATCTTGTTTTTAATTACTCCATTATGTGCCCGCCGGAATATAGGCGGAACTTGTTTATGGGGATTTCAGCGCGCAAAGTTACTTCTTTTTCTGATTCGTGCAAAATAAAGGCCCGGATTTTTGAGAATCTGTTTTGATTTGATATAACCGGAGGATCAAATAGCCCATAATCATCTTCATGGAACAAAATTAAACAGATTCTGAATCTGATTTGATTTGTTTCCCTGTTTTCCATACAGCCTATATTCAAACGGAACTTATAATTCGCGGAACAAATCAGAACGGATTATTACGGAACGCCCCGATGGAAGCTGTTGTTTTTTAAACTTTGTGAAACGGTGGATAACTTTCGGTCCCAATTTTTAAAATAAAAATAAAAAGAGTGTAATTTCGCGCTCGGAAAAATCAGAATAATCAGTATTCACCAAATAACAATTTCAATTTATGGTTAGCTACAAAGATCTGGGTCTTGTCAACACCCGCGCAATGTTTGCCGCAGCCGTCAAGGGCGGTTATGCAATTCCGGCATTCAATTTCAACACTATGGAGCAGATGCAGGCTATCGTTCAGGCTGCAGTCGAGACCAAGTCTCCGGTTATCATGCAGGTATCAAAGGGTGCCCGCAACTATGCCAACGCCACAATCCTGCGTTACATGGCACAGGGTGCCGTTGAGTATGCCAAGGAGCTTGGCTGCGCTCATCCTGAAATCGTCCTCCATCTTGACCACGGTGACAGCTTCGAGCTCTGCAAGGACTGCATCGACATGGGTTTCTCATCAGTTATGATCGACGGTTCAGCTCTTCCGTACGAGGATAACATCGCCCTGACCAAGAAGGTCGTGGAGTACGCTCACAAGTATGATGTATCAGTTGAGGCTGAGCTGGGTGTCCTGGCCGGCGTTGAGGACGAGGTGGCAAGTGAGGTTTCACACTACACCAAGCCCGAGGAGGTTATCGATTTCGCCACCCGTACAGGTTGCGATTCACTGGCTATCTCCATAGGTACTTCACACGGTGCTTACAAGTTCAAGCCCGAGCAGTGCACACGTGACCCCAAGACCGGCAAGCTGGTTCCGCCTCCATTGGCTTTCGATGTACTGCACGAGATTGAGAAGAAGCTCCCCGGCTTCCCCATCGTTCTCCACGGATCATCATCAGTTCCTCAGGAGGAGGTTGACACCATCAACGCATTCGGCGGCAAGCTGCCCGATGCAGTAGGTATCCCCGAAGAGCAGCTCCGCGAGGCTTCGAAGAGCGCAGTATGCAAGATCAACATCGACTCCGACTCACGTCTGGCCATGACTGCCGCTATCCGCAAGTATCTGGCTGAGAATCCGAGCCATTTCGATCCTCGTCAGTATCTCAAGCCTGCCCGCGAGAACATGAAGAAGATGTACATCCACAAGATTGTCGATGTCCTGGGTTCAGACGGCAAGCTCCTTCAGCAGTAATATCCTGCCTGTCAAAAAAGCGATGCAGCCCGCAAAAGGGTTGCATCGCTTTTTTATGATTCGCGCCTTTTACATTTTTTGGAGCAGCGAGAGGAGAGTCAAGCTCGCTTGAACTATCCCGAGTCGTGACAAAAATCAGGAACCAGAGTAAAAAATAGACCATAATAAATATCCCGGAACAAATAAAGACAGAATCTGAGATATTATTATTATATTTGTGGATTACTAAAGATTATTGAAATGAGTATGAGAAATATCCTCGTATTGCCTTTGTCGCTATTGCTGACTGTTGCTTGCGGCGTTCAGGATTACAAGACCACGGCTGACGGTGTGATAGTAAATGTCCAGAATCCTGTTGCTGACGGTCCGCATAAGGTACGTCTTCAGGTCATGTCGGACAGGATAGTGAGAGTATCGGCTACTCCGGACAAGGCTTTTCATGACCGTACCAGCTTGATTGTCATCCCGGAAGCCAAAACAGATGTGGATTTTGTGGTGCATAACGGAGATGAGACCGTCGATCTCCAGACTTCCGCCCTGCATGTGAAGGTCAACAAGGAGAACGGCGCGGTGGATTTTACCGATGCAGCCGGAAACCGTATAACCAATGAGTACCGGCCTGCGTCATTCAAACCCATACAGGTGGACGGTACGCATGGCTATTCCACCATAAACCGTTTTGACACGGATCCCGATGAAGGGATTTACGGTCTGGGGCAGCATCAGTCCGACCAGTGGAACTACAAGGGGGAGAACGAGGAACTCTTCCAGTATAACACCAAGATCAGCATTCCTTTTGTGGTCTCTTCCAACGGCTACGGCCTGCTGTGGGATTCATATTCCCAGGGAAGGTTCGGTAACCCGGAACCCTACAAGCAGCTCAACCGCCTGTTCAAACTCTATGACAAGGAGGGCAAGCAGGGCTGTCTGACAGGCACATACCTTGGCGGAATGCGGGGAGGGTCTGTGGTGAGGGATGAGGATTCCATCTACTTCGCCGATTCCGAAACGGTCAGGAACCTTCCCCGTCTCGGGCAGAGGGTACTCTATGAGGGTTCGCTTGAGGCGCCTGAATCGGGCGAATACAGGTTCATTCTCTACTATGCAGGTTATATAAGGGTGTTCCTTGGCGGCGAGGAGGTTGTCAAGGAGCGCTGGCGCACAGCATGGAACCCGAACTCCTATAAGTTCAGCTTCAATATGAAGAAGGGGCAGAAATATGACCTGCGCATAGAGTGGCGGCCTGACGGAGGGACCTCCTACTGCGGGCTGAGGGCCTATGCACCCGTGGCTGACGAGGAGCAGAACCGTATCACCATGTGGAACGAGATGGTGCCCCAGTCAGATTACTATTTCATTTCGGGCGACAATATGGACGGAGTGATAAGGGGGCTTCATTCGCTCGTCGGCAAGGCTAACGTGATGCCCAAGTGGGCGATGGGCTTCTGGCAGAGCCGCGAGCACTACCGCACTCAGGATGAGGTGGTCTCCACGCTTGCGGAATTCCGCAGCAGGGGAATCGGCATAGACAACATCGTTCAGGACTGGAACTACTGGGAGCAGGATTCATGGGGCTCACATGAGTTCGACAGGAGCCGTTATCCGGATCCCAAGGCTATGATGGACCAGGTCCATGGCATGAACGGACATCTGATGATTTCCGTCTGGCCCAAGTTCTATGCATCGACCGAGCACTACAAGGAGTTCGACTCCAAGGGGTGGATGTACACACGAGCCGTTGAGGACAGTTTACGCGACTGGGTAGGTCCCGGATACATAGGCTCATTCTACGACGCCTACTCGGCAGGTGCAAGGGAACTCTTCTGGTCACAGCTCAAGGAGCATCTCTACGGATTCGGGATAGATGCATGGTGGATGGATGCCAGTGAACCTAACATCCGCGACTGCGTCCCGATGGATTATTGGAAAGCGCTATGCGGTCCTACCGCTCTCGGCTCATCAACGGAATATCTGACAGCTTATTCGCTGATGAACGCCCAGGCTATCTATGAGGGCTCCCGTAAGGAAGACCCCGACAAGCGCGTGTTCCAGCTCACACGCTCCGGTTTTGCAGGGCTTCAACGTTATTCCACCGCATCCTGGAGTGGTGACATTGGCACACGCTGGGAGGATATGCGCTCCCAGATAACCGCCGGACTGAACTATTCTCTTTGCGGTGACCCGTATTGGACCATGGATATCGGCGGATTCTGCGTGGAGAACAGGTATGCGAACGCCCAGCGCATGTATGACCGTACCAACATGGAGACCCCTGACCTGGCGGAATGGCGTGAGCTCCAGACCCGCTGGTACCAGTTCGGGACATTCTGTCCGCTGTACCGCGCACACGGGCAGTTCCCGTTGCGTGAGGTCTGGAACATCGCTCCGGAAAACCATCCGGCCTATAAATCCATTGTCGGGTACAACAAGCTCAGGTACAGGCTGATGCCCTATATCTATTCGCTTGCCGGCCGTTCCTGGCTTTTCGGCAGTGTGATAATGAGGGGACTGGTTATGGACTTTACGGAGGACAGGAAGGCTATGGATGTGGGTGACCAGTTCATGTTCGGGCCTTCAATAATGGTCTGCCCCGTATATGAGTATGGCGCCCGTTCCAGGGATGTATATCTGCCCGAGGGCAGGATCTGGTATGATTTCTACGAAGATACTGTTACATACGCTGGCGGCCAGACCATCACGGCCGACGCCCCGTACGAGCGCATACCTCTGTTTGTGCCTTCCGGATCGATCATCATTTCCGGACCGGACATAGAGTATGTCGATCAGGTTCCTGCCGACAAGCTCACCATCGATGTCTATAGCGGAAGCGGCGGGCGTTTCATCCTGTATGAGGATGACGGAGTATCGTTCGGATATGAGAACGGCAAATACACCACCATACCTATTTATTATACGGAGAACGAGAGCGGCAACACACTAAGCATAGGTAAACGTTCCGGTGAGTACAGCGGAATGATAGGGCGGCGCGACATAAAGGTACGCATGCACTTCCCCGACGGCGTGAAAGAGCGCACGCTTGTCTATACGGGCGACAGGATTGACGTGACAATTAATTGACAGACATACTGATAATCGACAGACATACTAACTAAACAAAAAGCGTTTATGAAAAGATATCTTTTGGGTTATGACATAGGCAGCTCTTCAGTGAAGGCCAGCCTCGTGTCCATTGAGAGCGGAAAGAGTGTTGCATCGGCGTTCTATCCTGAATCCGAGGCTCCCATCAAGGCTGTTAATCCCGGATGGGCGGAACAGGAGCCGGACGACTGGTGGTCATACCTGAAGAACGTTACCGCCAAGGTCATGGAGATGTCCGGTGCCAAGGGCGATGATGTCGAGGCAATCGGTATCTCCTATCAGATGCACGGTCTGGTATGCGTAGATAAGAACGGGAAGGCTCTCCGTCCCGCCATAATCTGGTGCGACTCGCGTGCGGTCCCATACGGTGAGAAGGCATTCCGTGAGATAGGCAAGGGCCAGTGCCTGACCAATCTGCTCAATTCACCGGGCAATTTCACGGCAGCCAAGCTGGCCTGGGTCAAGGAGAACGAACCCAAGCTTTACGAGAAGATTGACAAGATAATGCTGCCGGGCGACTATATCGCTATGAGGCTGACCGGTACCACATGCACTACGGTGTCGGGATTGTCCGAGGGGATGATGTGGAACTTCAAGGAGAACGATGTGGCCGATTTCCTGCTTGACTACTACGGATTCAGCCGCACTCTGATTCCTGAGATAAGACCCACATTCTCCGAGCAGGGCCGTATATCCCTTGCCGCTTCAAACGAGCTTGGCCTGGAGGCGGGGACTCCCGTCACATACCGTGCGGGTGACCAGCCTAACAATGCACTTTCACTGAATGTGTTCAATCCGGGTGAGATTGCCGCGACAGCCGGGACATCGGGAGTGGTGTATGGTGTGAACGGTGCCGTGAACTTTGACCCGCAGTCAAGGGTGAACACCTTCGCACATGTGAACCACACAAACAAGCAGACCCGTCTCGGTGTGCTGCTCTGCATAAACGGTACCGGCATTCTGAATGCCTGGACACGCCGTAACATCATGCTCGAGGGCCTGTCATACGGCGACATGAACAAGATTGCACAAAGTATTCCGGTAGGCTCCGACGGCGTAAGTGTCCTGCCGTTCGGCAACGGTGCTGAGCGTGTGCTTGGCAACCGCAACGTGGGTTGCAGCATACACGGATTCAACTTCAACATCCATAACCGTAACCATCTGGCACGTGCCGTGCAGGAGGGTATAGTGTTCTCGTTCAAATACGGAATGGAGGTTATGGTGGAGATGGGTATGGAGATTTCCAGGATCCATGCAGGCAACGCCAACATGTTCCTCAACCCCGTGTTCCGCGAGACGCTGGCGGGAATCACCGGTGCTACGATAGAGCTTTATGACACTGACGGCTCGGTCGGTGCAGCCAAGGGTGCAGGTCTGGGTGCAGGAGTATATCTCAACAATGACGAGGCGTTCTCCACATTGGAGAAGTTAAATGTCATTGAACCTGACGCGAAACTCGTTCCGCAGTACGAGGAGGCATACGCCCGCTGGAAACGCATCCTCAACATGTATCTGAACGAGTTTTGACGGTCAGAAAAAAATATCGGCCCAAGTGTTGGTTTTTTGAATTATAAGCGTAACTTTGCGTTTCGCATGATGAGGTGCTAAAAGAGAGTTTATCATTGTTTTATCAATATTTTTAACAAAAAATTATGGCAAAAGAGTATTTTCCCGGTTTGAAGAAGATCAAATTCGAAGGTAAGGAGAGCAAGAACCCGATGGCTTTCCATTACTATGACGAGAACAAGGTTATCATGGGCAAGACCATGAAGGATTGGCTGCGCTTTGCAATGGCATGGTGGCACACACTGTGCGCAGAGGGTGCTGACCAGTTCGGTGGCGGTACAAAGTCATTCCCCTGGATGGACGCCGATCCTCTTCAGACTGCAAAGAACAAGGTTGATGCAGGTTTCGAGCTGATGCAGAAGCTGGGTATCCCTTATTTCTGCTTCCACGATGTTGACCTGATTTCAGAGGGCAAGAACGTTGCAGAGTATGAGGCAAACATGAAGGCTATCGTGGCCTACATCAAGGAGAAACAGAAAGAGACCGGTGCCAAGCTGCTGTGGTCAACCGCCAACGTGTTCGGCAACAAGCGTTACATGAACGGTGCTTCAACCAATCCTGATTTCGATGTAGTGGCACGCGCTATCGTTCAGATCAAGAACGCTATCGATGCAGGTATCGAGCTGGGTGCCGAGAACTATGTGTTCTGGGGCGGCCGTGAGGGTTACATGAGCCTTCTCAATACTGACCAGAAGCGTGAGAAAGAGCACATGGCCACCATGCTGACTATGGCCCGCGACTACGCTCGCGCCAAGGGTTTCAAGGGTACATTCCTGATCGAGCCCAAACCATGCGAGCCTTCAAAGCACCAGTATGATGTTGACACCGAGACCGTCATCGGTTTCCTCAAGGCACATGGCCTGGACAAGGACTTCAAGGTAAACATCGAGGTTAACCACGCTACCCTGGCTGGTCACACATTCGAGCACGAGCTGGCTTGCGCCGTTGACGCCGGCATGCTCGGTTCAATCGACGCTAACCGCGGTGACTATCAGAACGGTTGGGATACCGACCAGTTCCCCATCGACAACTACGAGCTCACACAGGCTTGGATGGAGATAATCCGCAACGGTGGTCTGGGCACAGGCGGTACCAACTTCGATGCCAAGACCCGTCGTAACTCAACGGACCTGGAGGACATCGCTATCGCTCACATCAGCGGTATGGATGCTATGGCCCGCGCTCTTGAGTCAGCTGCCAAGCTGCTCGAGGAGTCACCGTATTGCCAGATGAAGAAGGAGCGTTATGCATCATTCGACAGCGGTCTCGGCAAGAAGTTCGAGGAGGGCAAGATGACCTTCGAGGAGGCTTACGAGTACGGCAAGAAGGTTGACGAGCCCAAGCAGACCAGCGGCAAGCAGGAGCTGTACGAGGCTATCGTTGCCATGTACGCCTGATCCTTATTGAAATAAGGGTACTGAAAAGAAAAGGCCTTGCAGCAGGGCCTTTTCTTTTTTGTCAAAACAGGTTCCTAATTCCTGACGGTGATATCCATGTGCGGATAGTCAAAACGGAAGCCCATCTGAGGCAATCTGGTATAAAGAGTCTTGTTCAGGAGAAACCTTACGTCCCAGTAGTCGGCTGTATTGACCCACGCCCGTATAGTGAATGTTATATCGCTGTCATTCAATGAACTCAGTACTACCAAAGGGTCGGCTACACCTGGAGTCTTGGAATCCAGGATCCGCTCTTCGGCCTTCAGCAGTCCGGTGATGGCTTTTATGCATCTGTCCGCATCGGTCCCGTATGCCAGGTTGACCGTCATGTCAATACGTCTGAGCTGCATTGCTGAGTAGTTGTCTATATTCCCGTTGAAAAGGGCGCCGTTGGGCAGTATTACCATACGGTTGTCAACGGTCAGGATTTTGGTGTTGACAATGGTGACATCCTTGACGCGGCCGCTGTATCCCTGTGCGGAGATGAAATCGCCGGCCTTGAACGGTTTGAATGCCAGAAGCATTATCCCTCCGGCAAAATTGGAGATGGTTCCGCTCAGGGCCATGCCGATGGCCATGCCTCCGGCAGCGAGCAGGGCGGCGATGGATGTGGTGTTGATTCCTAACGTGCTGATGGCTATGATTATCAGGATTACTGTCAGCGTAATGGAAACGAATGACGTTATGAATGAAGCGAGTGTTCCTTCGGTCTTGCGTTTAGCGAACAGTTTTGTCAGTCCTTTCCTGATTCTGCGGATAACCCATGCGCCGAAAGAATATATGAGAATTGCAGCGAGGAGCTTGAGGCCGAACTCGATTGCGGTCTGGACAAGGTCATGCATGAATCCCTGCGGGTTGCTTCTCAATTGTTCAAGTGCACCGTAGGTCACAGCCCTGATGGAGTCGTTTACTCGAGCCAGCTCCTCCGGGTCTATTTTGATGGCTGAGCTTTGGAGAAATGTCATGTTTTGGCTATAATGGAATGTATATCGCTGCAAATTTAGGGATTTCGGCCAAATTATTCTATTTTTGGAGTTGCTAATGAGATACTGTTTAAAAATATTGATGATTTCAGCGTTACTCCTGTCGGTAGCCGGATGCGGACGCACGAGTATGGAGGAATTGGGAAGAATAGAGACTGTTCTTGAGGAAAACCCTGATTCCGCTTCAGTTATCCTTGATGCCATCAACTGTTCCCAGCTGCATGGAAAGAGAGCCGCCATGTACGGCATATTGCGCTCAATAGCCGATTACAAGACCGGCCGTCCTGTCGTATCGGATTCCCTTGCCCGCCTGGGTACAGACAGGTTCGGACGCAGGAAGGGGCATCTGGCCTCCCTGAGCTGGTATGCATTGGGATGCGTCTCGTCCCGTCTGGATAAAGACCCGGATGCTATATATGCCCTGCTCAAGGCAAGGGACCTGTCTAAGGATACGCTGTCCGAACGGTATGCATCGACCTTACAGCTGCTCGGGCATCATTATACCCGTCGTGGAATGTATGATGAGGCGCTCAGGTCATTCACAAGATGCAGACCGCTGTTCGAGAGGCTTGAAGATCATCAGGCAGTTTCGTTCTGCCGGTTCAAGTCAGCTTTGGCATATTCCGGGAAAGGTGAGTATTCCACAGCCGGGAGTATGTTCCGGGAGCTCCTGAGAGACCCATATCTTGATTCGGAAAGCCGCAATGACTGCTATCTGTATCTTGCCCAGGCACTCAACATGATGCAGGATGATGTGGTTGACAAGGATGCAGCCGCGATAGAACTCTCGCTTACAAACAGGTATATAGCCGGGTGCGCCGATGAGGAGAAGGCTGCCGCAGGCTATACCATGAAGGGGATAGCCTTGTACTATCTCCAGCAGACGGATTCCGCATTCCATTATCTGAGCAAGTCTCTTGCCTCCACAAATGACCTTGAAATCACGAGCCTCAACTACAAGGCACTCTCCAAGGTGGCTTCCAGGTGGGGGGAGTACAGGATTTACTACAATGACATGGAGATGTATGTCATGTACCAGGACTCCATCAACAGACGCATGAGCCGGCAGGATGTGGCCGATGTCCGCCTGAAGCACAATGATGAGATGCAGCAGCTCAGGATGAAGACACGCAGTCTTGGGATATTGCTGTCAAGCGGACTGATTGCCATGACGGCGATAGCCGCCACCATAATCATATACATACAGCGTGACAGGCGCAGGCAGGCGTACTATGTGAAACAGCATGACGAGTTCATCCGGAAACAGAACTCCGACAGATATGATACGGCAAGCAGCCAGCTGAACTCCCTTTGTTCGAGATTCCGCTCCGGAACTGCATACAGTCTGATAAACGATGTCGGAATGGAACACCGTTCCTTCCGAATGGAGGAGCGTGATCTGGTCGCTCATGACATAAACCTCTACTTCGGGGATATGATAGGTGCATTGAGAACTGAATGCGGCAAACTCGGGCAGAACGAAATCAACCTTCTCTTCTTGACGGCATTGGGTCTCAACCAGGATCTTATAGCCGATATAATGTGTACTTCACGCTCCAATATGCGCAGTATAAAGTCACGTCTGAAATCCAAGATCCCGGCAGAGACTTTTTCGCTTTATTTCAAGGATTGACCTTTAGAATCCGGATTCTTATAATCTTGAACAGGTTCTTATTATCTGAACATGTTGACGGCACCGAATACACCAAGGCTGGCGGCAAGCATGATTGCGGCGGCGAGCAGCAGGCCCATCAGTATGTAGAGTACGCTTTTCCTGAAATCAAGGTCAAGCAGGCTGGCGGCCAGAGTGCCTGTCCAGGCACCAGTTCCCGGGAGCGGAATGCCTACAAACAGCAGCAGCGCCATATAGAGGCCGACACCTGCTTTCGCTTCCAGTTTGCGGCCCCCTTTCTCTCCTTTCTCGAGACACCAGCGGCAGAAACCGCCTATCAGTTTCTTGTCTTGTCCCCATTCCAGTATCTTGCGTGCAAAGAGGAAGATGAACGGCACAGGGAGCATGTTGCCAACCAAAGCCACTAAGATTGACGGAACGATTGGCAGTTCAAAGCCTACGGCGTACGGTATGGCACCGCGGAGTTCAATCAGCGGAACCATGGAGATGAGAAAGACAATCAGGTATTTTTTCATCGGTTTCCTATTTTTATATCCTTTTAAGTAAGTGATTTCTGATGTTTACATTATTATAAACCGTTATTGTGGGGAGTTGTCGCCATTAAAAAGATCGGCTTCCTCTTCAGGAAGTATCTTTTTTGCAAGTTCCAGCAGTTCCTCGTCATCGGGGTCAAGCGCAAGTCCATCGTGGAGGTAGCTTTCAGCCTGTTCCATCTGTCCGGTCCGGTAGGCGGTGTCAGCTATGTAAAAGTATATCTCAACATACATCTCGTCAGGCACGTCATTGTCAAGCATCAGCATGGCCAGAGTGTCCATGAACTTGTCATACGCATCATCGTAACGCTCCAATGCATACAGGCAGCGTCCGCAATAGTATAGCAGGGTATAGGATGCGGGGTCTTCATCAAGCAGCTCCTTGTAAATGTCATACGCCTCTTTCCAGTCATCCATGCTGAATATGCAGCTGGCTTTCATCATACGCGCAGACTTGTCATCGGGATCGATGGCCTCTATGAACTCAAAGCATTCGCGTGCTTTCGGGAAATCGCTTTTCTCGTAATATATGCGTCCCAGCTGATCCCAATAGTAGGTGTCGTATGCGAACTCGTCAAGCAGATGATTATAACATTCAATAGCTGTCTCGGTCTGGCCTGTATCGAAATAGAGGTCGGCCTGCAGCTCTATGAAATTGCGTGAGTCAGGTGACAGCACCAGGGCCATGTCCAGCCATTTCTGGCACAGGTCATAGTTGCGGTTGTCCATATACTTGACAATGATGTCATTGAGCATCCCTGAATCGTTGTCGCTCAACTCAACAGCCTGAGTGAAGTATGTGTCGGCATCTTCGGGACGGTCAAATGCCAGTTCAATCTCGCCTTTGAGATAGAGCAGCTCCTGGTTGTCGGGGTCTGATATGGACTCGGTCAATACCCTCGCTTCATCCTTCATCCCTCTGCGGAGCAGGTTGTTGGCTTTGGAAATTAGTATGTCTGAGTCAGACGGGTGCAGGCTCAGACCATACTCTATGGCTCCGTCGGACTTGTCAAGATCACCGTTTATCGAGTAGTATTCGGCGATGTTGGCTATATCCATACTGTCAAAATAGACGGAACCGCCATCGGACAGCATGTTCTCATACATCTCCAGAAGTTCAGTAAACTCCCGGCTGTCATAGTATGATGCAGAATCGTCCTTCATCAAGCCTTGTCCTTGACCTTGCTCCAGGTGTCTTTGAGTGATACTGTACGGTTGAATATGAGGTGCTCGGGAGTTGAGTCCTTGTCGGTGCAGAAATAGCCGATGCGCTGGAACTGGAAATGGTCCATTGGCTTGGTGTCAGACAGATAAGGCTCCACATAGCAGTTCTCACGAACCTCAAGTGAATCGGGGTTCTTCATCTGTTTGAGTGCGTCAATCACGTCCATTCCCTCCTCGCGCAGACGGGCCAGCTCGTCCCGCGGGTTTTCAACCTTCCAGAGGCGGTCATAAAGGCGTACCTCGGCCTTGACGGCGTGGGCGGCGCTTACCCAATGAATGGTGCCCTTGCACTTGCGGTTACAATCGGATTCGCCGGTCCTGGTGTTGGGGACATATTCGCAATAGACCTCCTCGACAGTGCCGTCAGCTGCTTTCTTGCAGCCGGTGCATAGTACTATGTAGGCGCTCTTGAGACGTACTTCGCGGCCTTGGCTCAAACGGAAATACTTGGCAGGCGCATCCTCCATGAAATCTTCACGCTCAATCCAGAGTTCACGGCTGAACGTTATCTTGTGTGTACCTGCTTCCGGCTCTTCGGGATTGTTTACGGCCTCCAGTTCTTCGGTCTTGCCTTCGGGGTAGTTGGTTACTATCAGCTTGACAGGGTTGATTACGGCCGATACACGTGTGGCCCGGCGGTTCAGGTCCTCACGTATGGCGGACTCCATGAGAGCCATGTCGTTCAGTGCATCGAACTTGGTGTAACCTATGCGGTCCACGAACATGCGGATGGACTCCGGGGTGTAGCCGCGTCGGCGGTAACCGCAGATGGTGGGCATGCGGGGGTCATCCCATCCTGATACCATGCCGTTCTGCACCAGTGCCAGCAGGTTGCGCTTGCTCAGAAGGGTGTAGTTCAGGTTGAGCTTGTTGAACTCGGTCTGGCGGGGACGGTTGTCATCAAGGTCCTGACCTTTCTTGAGCCAGTCTATGAAGAGGTCATAGAGCGGACGGTGAGGAACGAACTCCAGTGTACAGAGAGAGTGGGTGACACCTTCGAAATAGTCACTCTGACCGTGTGCGAAGTCATACATCGGGTATGCCTTCCACTTGGTGCCTGTACGATGGTGAGGCGTCTTTACTATGCGATAAATTATGGGATCGCGGAAAAGCATGTTGTTGTGAGCCATGTCAATCCTGGCACGCAGTACCATAGAGCCTTCCTCAAGCTCGCCGCTGTTCATCTTGTAGAACAGGTCCAGACTCTCCTGTATGGGGCGGTCACGGTAGGGGCTGTTAATGCCGGGTTGAGTAGGGGTGCCCTTCTGTGAAAGGATGGTCTCCTGGTCCTGCTCGTCAATATAAGCCTTACCCTCCTTGATAAGCTCAACGGCAAAGTCCCACAGCTGCTGGAAATAATCCGATGCGTAGAACTCGTTCTCCCACCGGAATCCTAACCACTGTATATCCTCCTTGATGGCATCCACATACTCGGTATCCTCCTTGGTAGGATTGGTGTCATCAAAACGCAGGTTACAGATGCCTCCGTACTTCTCGGCCATGCCGAAATCCAGGCAGATGGCCTTGGCATGCCCTATATGAAGATAACCGTTGGGTTCCGGCGGGAAACGGGTCTGAATCCTCCCTCCGTTCTTACCCTCGGCAAGGTCCTTGCGGATCATCTCCTCAATGAAGTTATAGCTTTTCTTCTCGCTGTTTTCTGCTGCGTTAATCTCTGCCATATCGATATTTGTTTTGCAAAGCGCAAAGTTACCTCTTTTTGGTCGTTTTTCGGGGTATGGACTGACTATTTTTAAGCTTATCTTTGCACTTGCTATGACTGAGGAGACAAAACAGGAACTGATAAATGCAGCTGAAAGGTGCGAGTGCCCCGATTTCATTGATGGTGACCCCATCTCTTTCCCGCACCGGTACAGCAGTCCGCGTGACATCGAGGCATCGGCTTTCATATCGGCCTGGATGGCATATGGAAGCCGAAAGGTCTTTCTTGGTGTGCTTGAACGGCTTCACGGCATGATGGATACTGCAGGAGGTCCTTACCGGTATGTGATATCCGGAGCGTGGCAGAATCCGGAACATGATCCGGACAGATGCCTGTACCGTTTCTACAAGTGGGCGGATTTCAGGATGCTTTGTGAACGCCTGTGCGGAATATATTCCGGAATGGAAAGCTTAGAGTGCCTGTTCAATCCGGGCGAGCCGCTTGAGAAAGGGGTTTACAGGTTGTGCAGTGTGTTTGAGGGTGTGAACGGAATACCTGTTCCTGGCAGCACATCGGCCAACAAACGCCTTTATATGTTTCTGCGCTGGATGGTCCGCAAGGGGAGTCCGGTGGATTTCGGAATATGGACCCGCATCACTCCTGCACAGTTACTCATACCTGTTGACACTCACGTCTATTCAACCGCTAAATCCCTGGGACTGACCTCAAGGTGCAGCGCTGATCTCAGGACAAGCATCGTAATAACCGGTGAAATGGCGCAAATATGGCCCGATGACCCTGCTCGCGGTGACTTCGCCCTTTACGGCAGCCAGGTAATGTGATCAGTCCGTGACATCGGCAGGCTCCATGTGAATGGCTACATGGGTGTTCTCACCGAAACGTTCCTTGAGCTTGCCCTCGATGGAATCAGCATGGCTATGGGCCTGTGACAATGTGATATCGCCGTTCATGAGAATGTGCAGCTCAATGGCGTAGCGGTTACCGATACGCCTGGTGCGGAGGTCATGCGGCTGAATAACGTCAGGCTCATCCTGAGCAATCCGGATTATCTCATCCTCAACATCATCCGGCAGGGAGTGTTCCAGCAGGTCCCTCATGCCCTGCATAATCAGTTCCACCGCCACCTTTACAATGAAAGCTCCCACCACAACCGACGCTATGGGGTCGAGTACCGCCCATCGCCTGCCAAGCAGAA
The DNA here is from genome assembly GCA_017651315.1 of Bacteroidaceae bacterium. Lineage (GTDB taxonomy): Bacteria > Bacteroidota > Bacteroidia > Bacteroidales > Bacteroidaceae > Colenecus. Next base: position 10,209 of record JAGCDE010000017.1, on the reverse strand, counting down.
TTGCTCCGCCAATACCTACCGTCGTCCCTATGGATGATAGGGCGTCGCTGCGGTGGTGCCAGGCATTGGCCTCCAGGGCAGGAGAGTCCAGCTTTCGGGCATAGCGTATTGTAAACCGGTAGGTCACTTCCTTCAGGATAATCGAGACCAGTGCCGCCCAGAGGGCCAGCATACCTGGTGCCTCCAGTTCCTCTCCCTGCCACCATGCGGCTATCCGTAGCGCGCCGTTATGGAAAATTCCCACAGCCACTATCAGGAGCGCTATCCCTATGATAGTCAGGGCAAGGGTTTCATATTTGCCGTGTCCGTAGTCATGTGACTTGTCCTGGGGCTTGCCGCTGATATGGACGAAAACCAGAACTATCAGGTCTGTAATGAAGTCGGAGAGAGAGTGGACGGCATCGGCAATCATGGCTGCGCTGTGGCCCAGTATGCCTGCAGCAAACTTGAAAGCCAGCAGAACCACGTTAACCGCTCCGCCTGCAAGTGTCACCTTATATATCTGCCTCTCTCTGTCCATTTTAATCATATCATTTGAACCCGGATTTGCAAAATTAGTTACTTTTGCCAAATAATGTTCAATAATCTATGGAGTCGCTGTCCATACTCATACCCGTCTATAACCGGGACTGCTCCCGGCTTATTGGAGAACTTCATGCCCAGGGACTGGAACTGGGTGTGCCGTATGAGATAATCGTGGACGATGACTGCTCCACGGACAGACTGTCACTTGAGAGAAACCGCATCACGGCGGACAGCCTTGAAAACTGCCGTTTCACCGGACTATCCCGTAACATGGGGCGTGCTGCCATCCGTAACCTGCTGGCCGATGAGTCCCGGTATGACAAACTGCTCTTCCTGGACTGTGACTCGGCTGTCAGGGATGGGCTTTTCCTCCGTAACTATCTTGATGCGGCGGACCGGGCACAGGTCGTGTGCGGCGGAGCCATACACCCTGACACGCTTCCTGAGCCGGGAGTGGAGCTGCGGTGGAGATATGAAAGAAAGGCGGATCAGGAGCGTTCCGCGGAGTTCCGAAGCCGTACCCCATACGCGCGGTTCACTCCATTCTCATTCCTGATTGACAGGAGAGTGTTCATGGACATACGTTTTGATGAATCATATAACGGATACGGGTATGAGGATGTGCAGTTCGGACATGAGCTTGAAAAGCGGGGCGTGAGCATCCTTCATATAGATAACCCTCTGGTGCATCTCGGGTTGGAAAAGAATGACGTGTACTTAGGCAAGACCCGTCAGGCGGTCATGAACGCATTCTCGCATAGGGAGGAGATAGGTGACAGCTCAAGGCTCCTGAACCATTATAACCGTATGGGAAGATACCATATCCGTTGGCTGATCAGGATGATATGGAAGCTTTCCGGAAAAGGTATGGAGAGAAACCTGCTTGGCAATAAACCGTCGCTCAGGATATTCTCTCTCTACAAACTTTGTTATCTTTGTTCCCTCAAACAGAATACATGCAGCCGTTAGCCGAAAGAATGAGACCCAGGTCTCTGGACGATTATGTGGGACAGACACATCTGGTTGGTCCGGGTGCCGTGCTGCGCCGCATGATTGACTCCGGAAGGTTGTCATCATTCATACTCTGGGGGCCTCCCGGAACAGGCAAGACCACGCTGGCGCAGATTGTGGCCACCAGGCTTGAGCTCCCTTTCAGCACCTTGAGTGCCGTTACCGCAGGCGTGAAGGAGGTGCGTGAGGTCATAGACCGCGCCCGCAGCAACCCCCTGTTCCGCACCAAAGGCAGTCCCATCCTTTTCATCGATGAAATCCACCGTTTCAACAAGGCGCAGCAGGATTCATTGCTCGGTGCAGTGGAGCGTGGTGACATAACTCTTATAGGCGCTACGACTGAGAATCCGTCATTCGAGGTCATACGCCCGCTGCTGTCCCGTATGCAGGTCTATGTGCTCAATCCTCTTGAAAAGGATGACCTGCTCAAACTACTGGACAGGGCCATAAGGACTGACAGCATACTTAAGCAGCGTGACATAGAACTGCGTGAGACCACCGCCATACTGCGCTTCTCAGGCGGCGATGCCCGCAAGCTGCTCAATATCCTGGAGCTTGTGGTGGAGGCCGACAGCTCTGACAAGGTGATAATCACCGATGAAGTGGTGAACGAGCGCCTCCAGCAGAACCCCCTTGCATACGATAAGGACGGTGAGATGCACTATGACATCATATCGGCATTCATCAAGTCAATCCGTGGCAGTGACCCCGATGCCGCCCTCTACTGGCTGGCCCGCATGGTACAGGCAGGTGAGGATCCGGCCTTCATCGCACGCCGTCTTGTCATTTCTGCATCGGAGGATGTGGGACTTGCCAATCCCAATGCTTTGCTGATAGCCAACGCCGCGTTTGACGCCGTCATGAAGATAGGCTGGCCCGAAGGCCGCATACCTCTGGCCGAGGCTACCGTCTATCTGGCCACCAGCCCCAAGAGCAACTCCGCCTACATGGGCATAGCCAATGCCCTGGGTAAGGTGGGGGAGACCGGTAACCTTCCCGTCCCGCTGCACCTGAGGAACGCCCCCACATCGCTCATGAAAGAGCTGGGTTACGGCGACAACTACAAGTACGCCCATGACTATCAGGGAAACTTCGTGAACCAGCAGTATCTTCCCGATGAAATCAAGGGCACGCAGTTCTGGCAGCCGCAGGACAACGCTCAGGAGCAGCGCATAAAGGAGCGCATGGATACGCTCTGGGGGAAGAACTAATCTGGAATTAGGATATGAATTGGAAAAATATTACTTTTGTATAACCAAATAAAAATATGATTATGAGAAAGTACAGTTTGTTCGCTATTATGGCACTTGCGGCCATAGTTTTTATCTCCTGTGACAAGGATAAGGATGATGGGAAGGATGTGTCTGATTCAGAACTCACCGGAACTTGGATTGGCTGTCAGGATGAGTATCATTATCCCATTGTGACGTTCAAGAATGACGGAAAATACGAGTGGCAGTGGGGTGGTATCGCTAAACTGAAGGATACCGGCAAATACACTTATGCAAACAAGGAAATCAGGATGACTCCTTCAGAATATTATGAATATGAGTCAAGTGATTTCATCAAGGTCGATGTTCCTGAGTATTTCAGCGGTACCCGCAGGTGCAAAGTCTTGGAAATCAATGAGGGAATCATGTCTATAGAGGTATATGGCGACTATTTCATGGGTGGAGAAGATGAGTATGGCTTCCCTTATACTCTGTTTAAGGAAGGAACAGAGCAGAATATCACCCAATCGGATCTTAAGGGTACATGGGAGAACTATGATGAGAAAGGCAATGTTACTGAGCGTATGGTTTTTGACGGGAACAGATATACATGGTATATTGTCTGGGGATGGGACGGCGCTCAACTTGAGGCTTCCAAGACAGTTGGCACCTGGTCTGTGAGTAAAGGCCACATGTCATTAGATCCTACTGACACGTGGTATTCTTATGAGACAGGTGTTGACTCGAACAACAAGACCGTCTATAATTATTCCACTGTTGATCCTAAGACACTCGAGGCTGAAAAATGGACCAAGACGATTTATTCACCCCGGTCTTCCACATACAGAGTCTATCTGTCCGGCGGAAAGCTGTATATGGGCAGTATTGTTCTGATCAGGAAATAGATTGTATGTCATGTTAATGGAAAGGGGAGTCTCCGTTTGTCCGGGGATTCCCTTTTTTGCCAAAACAGATTCTGACTCATCATCGGTTGTCGGGAATCAGAATGTCAGGTGAAAGACTCTCCGGCAGTATGACCCTGAATCTTTCCAGTCCGCTTCCCGGTGTTTCTAAAAATGATCAGTAAACGTGTATGGTTGTATTCTTGGGGAACAGCTCTGCGTCAAACAGTTCCCTGCTGCTCTCGGGGATATAAACGTCGGTTAAAGACCTGCAGTATGAAAACACTTCCTTACCTATTTTCCGGAGCCTTTTGTTAATCCATACCTCCCGCAAGTTAATGCAACCTTCAAAGGCCCCATCGTCAATCTTCTCAACCTTTAATGGTATATGTAGTGTTGTCAGATTGTCATTATAACAGAAAACTCCTTTCCCTATCTCCTTGATATTGTCAGGTATTATTGCGTTACCTGCAACCGCGACCAGCTTCTTGCCTTTCTTACGGATTATAGCGCTTTCTTTCCTGTCATTCTTGTATTTTCGGTTTCTCTTGTCCACCACTATCCTTTCAAGATTCTGGCAGGAAGCGAAAGCTCCGTCCCCTATATAAGACACATTTTCCGGTATAAAGATATCAGAGAGTCCTGTCAACCAGAAAGAGAAGGAGCCTATTTCCTTGATATTGTCCGGGAATGTTATGTCCTGTATTTTTTCACATCTTGCAAAAGCCCCTTCATCTATCCGTTCCATCTTATCAGGCAGTATTACTGTCTGCAGGTTCCTGCATCCCTCGAATGCATATCCACCTATCTCTTCCACGGAGGAGGGGATACTGATTTCAGTCAGCTCATGCTTCCAGCGGAACACATTAGAGCCTATCTTTTTGATTCCATCGGGAATAATGGCATTCCTGCCCATTATAATCAGGGTGCTGTCAGACTGGCGCATAACATAGTTTCCGTTTTCGCCAGAACTATACTCACTGTTCAGGGGATCAACCGAAATATGTTTGACCCTGAGGTCTTTCACTGGTGCTCCAGTCATGTCATGCAGGACAAGATTATTCACGTTCCGTGGAATGAAAATGGAGTCAATGTATTCGTCACCGGCTGCACGCAGGGCCATGAACACATTGATTGCCAATGTTTCAACAGTAGAGGGCAGTATCACTTTCCTATTGGCATGAAACGCATCAGGCAGAATGTTCCTTACTCCCTCTCTTACAGTGATGATGGATGGGGGATTGTTGTCGTAAGCATTGGAACAGATTGTAACTACACCTTCGGGAGTAGTGTTTATCGGATTTAGAACCCCCTTCTGCCATACCAGATTGCCATTCAGGATAACGGCATCACGCTGCTCACCCATCCAACGGGTGTTCTGAAGGGCGTCATTGCTGCTAATCACTGGTGTCCCGTTTATGATCACATTCTTCAGGTTCGTACATCTTTCAAAAGCTTTACTGCCAATGTACTCCACGCTTGAAGGTATCTCTATCGATTCAAGGTCATGACAGAATGCAAATGAATAGGACCCTATAGTCTTTACACCTTCAGGAATGACAATACTGTCAATCCCTCCGGATGAAGCGAATACTGCCTGATAAGGCCAGAAATAGTTCTCGTTCATGCCTATGGCTGTGACATCGTATTGTTTCCCGTCATCGGCCGTGACTGTCGGGGGCAGTACAATCACTCCTTTCATCGTGCTGTCTATGGCGCATACTGTCACGCATCCTTCTTCGGGGATAATCCTGTACATTATCCCGTCCTTCTTAAAGTCGTATCCTATGGCCACTTCAACCGGACTGTTAAAGCCAGACTCCACTATGCTATACCTGTAAACGTCTGTTTGCCGGGCTGAAATTTCCGGATCAGATGGCGTCTGTATTAAAAGCAGAATGAAGAGGATTATAGTAAGCATTCGATTATTTTTAAAGAACAATACTTGAAAATGGTGGGATTTATAGTGTCATTATCCAGGTTGTTAACCGTTTCCATAATGATCTTTCCTGTTCTGTCATTGTATTCATAGCGTTGTTCTATATCTTTCCACGGCATCCCTGACTCATCCACGCTTAAATGGTGCTCTTTTATCACTCTGCCGAAAATGTCATATTCGTATGTTATCCTGCTGAAAGATGTCATTTCCTGTCCGGAATAGAATGTAGTCCGGATGGTCAGTAGTCCAAGCCCGTTGTATTGACACACGGTTCTGGAATCGTTCGATGTGTTCATGACGGAATCAATTGCCAGCCTGTCTTCCTCAAAAATCCGCCTTCTCATCAGCACTCCATTCCGTAATTCCTTGATACAATTGCCCCTCGGATCATATTTGTATTCATAGCGTGTGTCGGATATTTCGGTGCGTGTGAGGTGACCGAGACTGTCAAAGAATCTTTTCTCCCTTATCGCGGTGTTGTTTCTTTCATCATTTTGTAGGCAGGTAATGGAAATCAAACTTCCATTATTGCTGTCATATTCATAAATCTCGTATTCACATGTGGTCCAGAAACTGTCATCGTCATATCTGGTGCGTTTCTCATGTATTGCAGCAGTTGGTTTGCCTGTTTCCGGAAAGTAAGAACACAGGATCATCTCATATTGTATCCAATTCCGCTTATCCGGAACCTTAGTCTTGAATCGATGGCCGCCAAAATACATCACAGTATCTCTTAAGGAATTGTTCCTGTAATAAAATATACCGGATAATCTGTTGTTCTCGTCATAAACGGAATCACGCCTGACAGCACTGGAATATGGCCTGTCCATGGCGCAGCGGATAGTGATATTCTGAATCCTGCGGCTTCCGTCATTGTTTTTGAAAACCTTGTTTGTTTCCAGGTAAGTCTCATTCTCGACACCTATGATTGCAACTGTGTCAAAAGGGCTGTCAAGAGTTGCCTGGTTTGTCGCTTTGCCATCATCCTGGGCATGACAAGCTGTTAGGGCTAACAAAACGGCGACAATAACCAAAGGTTTAACAATCAGTTTCATATACATTAACCTATAAAGAAAATATATCATTTTAAATAACTTGTGAATTTGCTACAATTGGCGAAAGTACTGCCGTCTATTTTCTGGGGAGTGTCTGAATATCAGTTTATCACAGCCGTAGAATGAGTCCGGGCATATGCTGACGTCGGATGGCGCATGCAGATACTTGAGGTTGACGCATTCACCGAAAGCATAAAAACCAATCAGTTCAGTCCTGCCAGACAGAGTCACCTCTGTAAGTCCAGAACAGCGCATGAACATTTCGTTGCTGATAAATGTTACATTGTCAGGACACTTGACAGATGACAATGAAGTGCATTCCGCGAAAGCTCCTTCACCAATGAAATGCATAGAATCAGGCAGTTCTAATTGTCGCAGGTTTTCGCAGCCACTGAAAGCGTGATTGAAGATGCTATCTACAGAACCTGGAATGGTTATCTTGACAATGTCATCCATCCCTGCAAAAGCCATAGGACCGATTGCGGTTGTTTCATCAGGGATGACGGTTGAACTGAACCCTACCACCAGACTGTTGTCCGAACGGTTCATTATGGCGTTACAACCTGATCTGGAATCAAAGACCTTGTTTCTTCTGTTTACAGTAACTTTTTTTATTCCGGTACAGCCATAGAATGCTCCTGGAACGATTTCAGATACACTTGCAGGTATAAGCAGTTGGGATATGCCTGTACAGCCACGGAATGAATCACCCGCAATTGAGACCGTTCCTTTGGGAATCCTGGCTTGGCTGCCACCTGTTATCAAACGATTGGAACCTGTTTCAATGATACAGTTTCCCTTTGATTTGAAAAAACTGTTGTCCTTTGCCACACTGACACTGTGGAGATTACAGCCATAAAACACATTAGGATGTTCTTTGCTACCCATTGACTGTACGCTTGATGGAATGGTTATCTCCCGGAGTTCATTGCAGTTGGCAAAAGCGTAGCACCCAATATGAACAACATTATCAGATAGATTCACATAACGAATGTTTTGGCCACAGAATGCGTAGTCACCTATCCGGCATACCGATTCGGGAATAACAGTTGAACCGCATCCGGCAATCAGTTCTCCGTTGTCCTTGTCTATTATTGCATTAGCCCCTTGTCCGGATGTATATGAAGCATTCTGTTCAGAGACAGTAATTGAATGAAGATTTTCACAGTATGAAAATGCTGCCACTCCGATTGATTCAACTGTTGAAGGTATAAATATGGTTTCCAGAGAAGAACAACCCATAAATGCTCTATTACCTATACGGCTGATTCCTTCTGCAATAGAGACTGAATGTAATGATGAACAACCCATGAATGCATTGTTACCCACATTAGAGCATCCAAGTTCTACAGATTCCAGACTTGTGCAGTTCAAGAATGACTCATCTGCCACACCTTGGTAACTTTTCTGTTGATTGAATGTTATTCTGCGCAGGCCTCTGCAGTTCCTGAAAATTCCAGAACCCCAACCATCCACATGAATATCCACTGTTTGAAGTGAAGTACATCCGGAAAAAACATTTGCCTCAATGGTGGTGCACTTCAGCACGAGACGGGAAATACCGGTGCAATTCTCAAAAGCCGATGTTCCAATCCTGTCAAGAGATTCCGGAAAGGAAATTTCTTTGAGATTGTTACAACCCGCAAAAGCCTCGCGCCCAATCTCACTGATTCCATCGTTTAATACAAGAATCTTTATTTTATCATTGTTAATGAATGCTTCGCGCTTGATTCTCACAGGATAACACTCGCCGGAAAAAAGAACCTCACCAGCCACTGACACACTGTCTCTCTCATTATTTCCGGCAAATCCTGTCAGATAGCAATAACGGGAGTCAGGGTAACCATTCACCTTTATCAGCGAATAATTCAGGCCATCTATCTCTAATGAATCCAAAACATTTTCAGGAACCTTCCCGCCTAACGGTTCATCGGGAATGTTCTGTCCTCTGATTGCTTGAAACATTAGAATTATGCAACAGACCAGAAGAGTTTTATAAAAGAAATAATGCATTTAGAATCTGTTTAAGCTTTGAAAGAGTTGAAAGGTTTTCTATAGTTTACTGCTACTGCACTTTTTCTTCCTCAGAAAGTATCAAAAAGTTTCCGGATTTGTCAATGAACCCCCATTTCCCTTCCTTTTTTACAGCGGCAAGACCTTCACTGAAACTTATTGCATCATCATATATGAACGGTATTGCCACTTTTCCTGTACGGTCAATGAAACCGCAGTGTTTCCCTTTCACCACTCTGGCCCGTCCTTCCCGGAAGCTGTCAGCCATACGGTATTTAAATGGAATCACAACCTTTCCGTTGCTGTCCAGAAAACCTGCCTTCTTCCTTTTCAAGGCCATAGCCAGCTCCTCACTGAAACCTGCCATTGTCCTGTAACGTAGGGATGTCAGTTTCCTGTCGGATTTGTCTTTCATTCCGTATCCCAAATCATCTATTTCCCTGATTCGCCAAATGTTTTTGCCATCCTTATATAATTGCCTTTTCTTTCCATGGCTTACACTTACGATATATGTGTCCTCCAGATTGTCCCATATTGCTCTGCAACTCAGTGTTGTTATTGTTTTTCCGGTATTATCTATCACATCTGCGGTATCATCCGTTTTTACGACATATATGATTGAATCTCCTTGAAGGGGCCCCATGATTAATCTGACTTTTGTTATAGGATCATAGACAATCATCCCTGATTTGTCTATGAAAACAGGCTTGTTATAACTCATCTGAACATAGGAAATACCGTACTGAAAATCACCGGCATAATCAAAGATGAAGGGGATAACAATATTGCCGTTTCTGTCAATGTATCCGCATTTACCGTCCATTTTGACAGCAGCAAGACCATCATGGAAAGAATAACTGGGATCTGCAGTGCCAAACACCAGGGAATCTTCATTGGCACGAATGGAATAAGCGGACATATCGATCACCGTTTGCCCCATTGTATCTACAAAAGCCATCTGTTTGCCTTTCCTGATAAACACCAGCCCTTCGCTGAATCCTCGTCCAATTTCATATCCGTCATACTCAGGAGCAATGATTTCTCTTCCTTTCCTGTCTATTATTCCTTTCTTTCCGTCCTTTGTTACTACTGAATAACCATTCCTGAATTCCGATGCGTAATCATACACATAAGGTATTATGAGATCACCTGTACGGTCAATGAAACCGCACTTTCCGTCTTTCATGACCATAGCAAAGCCTTCATGAAATGACTGCACAAAATCATAGATGAACGGTGTAGGCTGTGCAGATATGCGACTTGATGCTGTCAGTATGGATAACAAGAGGGATAGTAAGATAAAATGCTTTTTCATAATCTGTTACTTCTGTGTTCAGGTTAAAGTTTGAAACAAAGATATGAATAAACGTCAATCCTATACAAGAATCACGCGTTGCAAAACTGTTGCAAAGTGTGTTTCCCTAAAAAAGGTGGTTCTTCCGCAATTTAGTTGAAGCAAAAATCACTGAACACCATTTTCCTTCTCAACAACTCAAGTGATGCACGTCCGTACATTATCCGCTTGACAGCTTTTAGTTTGTTCACAAACCCTT
>JAGCDE010000016.1 GCA_017651315.1 Bacteroidaceae bacterium | reverse complement strand
TTCTTAATGTTACAGCCAAACAATTCGGACACTTTTTTTGATGTTTTTTTTGTTAATAAACATAACTTGCTGATTATGACCCTGGACGTTGATTACTGCAGGATGGCTGTTGGGATGATTGTTGGAGGATGGCTGTTGGAGCGAGAATGTTTGTTGGCGGATATATATTATATTAAAAGAGGTGAAACCGGACGGTTCACCTCTTTTAATTAATGCCCGGGGAAGGGTGATAGTCACTCCTCGGTTTCAGGGACAATAAGTTTGTACCCCTTTCCGTGTATGTTGATGATCTCCACTGTATCATCCTCCTTAAGGTGCTTGCGCAGCTTCGTGATATAGACATCCATACTGCGTGCATTAAAGTAGTTGTCATCTATCCAGATGGCCTTCAAGGCGAAATCACGCTGGAGAATCTCATTCTGATGCACGCAGAGCAGATTAAGCAGTTCCGACTCCTTGGTAGTGAGCTTTGTCGATTTCTCACCGATTGAAAGGATCTGTTTCTTGGCATCGAAGGTGAAGCGTCCAATCTTATACATAGTGACTTCACGGTTCTTCTTTCCATGCACACGACGGAGGATGGCCTCCATACGGAGAGTAAGCTCCTCCATGCTGAAAGGCTTTGTGATATAATCATCGGCACCAATCTTGAAGCCTTCCAGAATATCCTCTTTCAACGCCTTGGCTGTGAGGAACAGGATAGGAATATCCGAATTGATGGAACGGATCTCCTTGGCAAGGGTGAACCCATCTTTCTTCGGCATCATAACATCGAAGATGCAGATGTCAAACTTGCTTTTAAGAAAAGCCTTGTAACCGGCTTCACCATCCGGACACAGTTCTGTATTGTATCCTTTGGACTGAAGATATTCACGGAGCAGCATGCCCAGATTCTCATCATCTTCACACAGCAGAATGTTAAGTTTTTCTTCCATAATCGTATTGTTTGGGGTTATTCTTCACTTTGAGGTAGGGTAATTATAAATTTGGTTCCATTGCCTAATTCGCTTTCGGCGCGGATGGTCCCTTTGTGGCTGAGGATTACCTTCTTGACATAGGCAAGACCAAGTCCGAATCCTTTCACGTCGTGCCTGTTGCCGGTATGGACACGATAGAATTTCTCAAAAATCTTCTTAAGATCCTCTTTCCTGATCCCTATTCCGTTGTCGGCTATGGATATCAGGAGCTTGCCAGGTTCATTCCAGGTGCGTACGGTAAGTTTCAACGGAACGTCGTCACGCTTGTATTTGACGGCATTGTCCATAAGATTGAATATCACATTTGTGAAATGCATCTCATCCGCCATTGCAAAAGGATCCTCCGTCTCAAATTCTGTTTCCAACGTGCCTCCTATGTTGCCCACCTTCAGGCGGAAAGTGGTGACTACACCATATATGAGTTCATCAATATCCATGTTCTTGAACTTGAGAGTGGTACTTTGGCGTTCAAACATGGACATCTGCAGCACCTTCTCCACCTGAAAACGCAATCTCTTGGTTTCATCGTTTATAACCCTTGAGTAATGCTGAAGCAACTGGGGGGACTTGTCCAAAGACTGGTCATTCAACATCTGTGCGGCAAGTGATATAGTGGATATGGGGGTCTTGAACTCATGTGTCATGTTGTTGATGAAATCGTTCTTCATTTCGGTCACCTTCCTTTGCCGAAGCACAAGCACGAGGGTGAACACATAGGTAACCATGAGGACCGCCATGAAAATGAGCGAAGGAATCATGAAATTTACAGAATTGTCAATATAGGCATCCAAAGTAGGGAAATATACGCGCATGACACCCATGCGGGAGGGAGAATCACTGTGGAAGACAGTCTGGTCAAAGGTATTTGTCAGTACAGCCGGATTGAAATCGCGGCAACACGTATGTACTATGCGGCCGTTTGGGGTTGTTATCACCCAGTGGAACGGAATATCCACGCCGTTGTCCTTAAGTTCTGACTGCAACTCATTAGCCAGGAACTGAGGATTGATGCGTTCGTTCAGAGGCCGTTCGCTTGCAGTGTTCAGCATACTGAAAATAACCTCGTCCAGAAGATTCTTCTGAGTGAGATAACGCTTGAGCTGCTGCTGCTGAAGACTGACACCCTTGTCGGTCACAGTAGTTCCAGGTTCTGAATTCGTACGGGGCACCTGCAGAGAAGGCATTGTTGCGGAAGGGCCGAAGTTCTGCTGCACAGACTGGTTGTAGGTAAAGCCGCCGTTCATATATGTAATGGATTGGCTGAATATCCCACCCTCAAGAATAGGGTATCCCAGATTCGAGCTGCGCTCCATTTCGCGGATATCATTTTCCAGATACCACTTGGCCTCCTCCAACTCCAACTGATGCGCCACCTCATACAGGCTTCGCTTGACGGCATCCTCAAATTCCTGATGGCGCATGGAACTCATCTCTTTCATATACCTCAACTGCATAAGCAGCAGCACCACGAAAGAGACACTGATAACAAAACCAAGAATCCAGACTACAATTTTTTTCATAGCGACAAATATAGTAACGAAAACGGATTATCCAGCTATTAACTTAAAAAATTAATAGAATTTATGATAATAAAGGGTGAAAGTTCATCCTTCCACCCTTCATAGTTATCAAATTCGTAACTACAGCTATTATTCTTCCTCTTTCTGTTTTGCCTCGAACTCCTTGATAAGCTTATCCTGGACATCGGTCGGAACAAGTTCATAGCTGCTGAAACTCATTACGAATGAGCCGCTGCCGCCGGTTATCGAACTCAATGAAGTCGAATATGTTGCCATCTCCTTAAGAGGCACTTTGGCCTTGAGGGTCTGGTAATTACCTTCACTTTCCATACCCATGATCATGCCGCGGCGACCCTGCAGGTCACTCATGACATCACCCATATACTCTGCGGGCACAAGAACCTCCACGTCATAGACAGGCTCCAGAATCTTGGGCCCCGCCTCCTTGAAGGCTGCGCTGAAAGCGTTACGGCCAGCAAGCAGGAATGAGATTTCGTTTGAATCCACAGGATGCATCTTACCATCATATACTATAACGCGCACGTCACGTGCGTAAGATCCGGTAAGGGGTCCCTGCTCCATGCGCTGCATGATACCCTTGAGGATTGCAGGCATGAAACGGGCATCAATTGAACCGCCTACGATACTGTTCACATAGACCAGCTTGCCACCCCAATCCAGCGGATATTCCTCAACGCCCTTCACGCTCATCTTGAATTCCTGATTGCCGAACCTGAACACCTCAGGCATAGGCTTGCCGTCCTCGTATGGCTCCACGATAAGATGAACTTCACCGAACTGACCGGCACCTCCGGACTGTTTCTTGTGGCGATAGTCTGCACGGGCAGCCTTGGTAATAGTCTCACGATAGGGAATCTTCGGCTCTTCGAATACAATCATCATCTTGTCATTGTTCTCAATACACCACTTGAAGGTGCGCAGATGGAATTCCCCCTGACCGTAGAGGATAACCTGACGGAGCTCCTTGGACTGTTCTATGACAAGTGTCGGATCCTCTTCGCGCATACGGTTGACGATGGTCATCATCTTCTCCATATCGGCCTCATTGACAGGCTTGAGGGCACGCGAGAATTTCGAGTTAGGATATTTTATGAAGTTGAAGCTGTGGTCAGCACCCTCATTCAGGGTGTTTCCTGTACGGACATCCTTGAGCTTTACAGTGCAGCCAAGGTCACCTGCCACGAGTTCCGGAACCTGTACGCGACTGTTACCCTGGCTTACGAACAGCTGTGCGACACGCTCCTTGGAGCCACGGTCGGCATTGACCATGTCCTGGCCCTCATGAGCCTTGCCGCACATCACCTTGAAATAGGATACGGCACCGATATGGGGCTCCATCGAAGTCTTGAAGAAGAAGAGCGATGTTCCGGCTGCGTCCAGACCAACGGTTTCACCTTTGGTATCGGCAACAGGCTTACCCTGCAAAGGTGAGGGAGCCACATTGGCCAGGAACTCGACAAGACGGCTTACACCGACATTCTGGGCAGCCGATGTGCAGACAATCGGGAACAGACCGCATGACTCTATACCCTTACGGAAACCGGCGCGGATCTCATCGGTGGAGAGCTCGCCCTGATCAAAGAACTTCTCCATAAGCTCCTCGTCATTCTCGGCAGCCGACTCGGTAATGGAGTCGCGCATTGACTGCGCCTTGGAGGCGATGGCACCGGGGATATCCTCCGCCTTGGGGGCTGAGCCGTCTGAAAAAGTCAGTTTCTGGTTGACCAGCACATCTATTATGCTGTTGAACGAAGGGCCTGAGTGTTCAGGGAACTGGATTGCAACACATGTGGTTCCGAATGTAGAGCGGATCTGCTCAACCACACTGTCATACTCACACTTGTCGCTATCCACATAATTGATGACGAAGAAAGCGGGTTTGCCGAGTTTCTTGATGAGACGGTAACTGTTGATGAGACCTACGTCAACGCCACGTGAACCGTTCACCAGAAGGACAGCTGAATCACAGATGTTCAGTGCAGTGACGGCCTGACCGGAAAAATCATCAGCACCCGGGCAGTCAAAGAAGTTGAATTTCTTGCCGCACATCTCAACAGAAAAGACTGTTGAATAGACTGAATAGCCGTACTCGAGCTCAACAGCAGCCGTATCACTGACGGTATTCTTGGAGTTGACTGAGCCACGGCGCTTAATTACGCCAGCCTCAAAAAGGATACTCTCTGAGAGAGTGGTTTTTCCGGATCCGGAGCCGCCCACAATGGCGATGTTCCGGATGTCTTCAGTTTTATAATTCTTCATATTTTAAATTGTTGATTTGTCAATCAGTCTGTGCCTTTATTCAAAACCCGCAGCACAATTCCTTCAAAGGCCCGCAAATTTATTTAATTAAGGTGAAAAATCCAAATAAGTATCTGTTTAAATTTGTTCCATGAAGTTGATTATGGCCTGTTTTTCTGACTTTACCGTTTTGATGGAACAAATGAGGTCCATCAGAATCTGTTTTGACCTGTTGCTATCTGAAGAGGGAGCTGATTATTGCATCGCTTATGAACATGCGCGTTTCCGGGATACGGATATGACTGTTTTCCAGCACAAGAGTGCCATCAGATATCAGATTGTCTGACGCTTTCATGACATAGATACGATCTGCGGGAGAGAGAGAGGAGATATCCAGTCCTCCGGCGGTCCGGAGACGGAGCATGATAAGCTCGTTGTAAATGTCGGTTCCTGAAAGTGACTCTGTTTCAAATTGAGGACATCCCCGCTCTATTGAAGTCATGTATGCATAGAGGTCACTCGGATTCCACTGGCGGGAGCGGGTATCATAGGAGTGTGCACCGGCTCCTATTCCGATATATGGAGTTCCTTCCCAGTAGCTGCTGTTGTGACGCGAGTGATAACCCGGACTGCAGAAATTGGAAATCTCATAGTGATTGAAACCGGCACTGCGCAGATGGTTACACATCCGAGTGTACATGGCGGCACATGTTTCGTCATCAGCCGGGATTATCCGGCCATCCCTGCGCATACGTTCCAGCACGGATCCTTCCTCGTAAGAGAGACAATAGGAGGAGATGTGCTGCACACCGAGGCATGTAGCCGTATCAAGGTCATGCTGCTGTATTTCAAACGTCTGGCCGGGAAGGCCATACATAAGGTCTATGCTTATGTTTTCCATTCCGGCTTTGCGGCAGGTGTAAACCGCATCCGTCGCCTGAGCAGAGGTATGACGCCGACCGAGGAAACGCAGCAGGTCATCATTGAATGTCTGTATTCCCATGCTGACACGGTTCACCCCGAGAGCACGAAGTGCTTTCATGTAATCCAAGGTAACATCATCAGGATTGCATTCCACCGTGAGTTCCGTCAGTGAATCCAATGCCCAAACGGAACGGATGCTGTCAATCACCTGCCCAATCTGGGCTGGAGAGAGTCGCGAAGGGGTTCCCCCTCCAAAATAGACAGTCGTGACAGGAGCTCCGGCAAGGTAGTCGCGGCGCATACGGATTTCGTTGCACAGTGCGTTTACATAACGGGCGGCCTCCTCTTCACGCACAGTGGAGAAGAAGCCGCAGTATATACAGCGCCGGGCACAGAACGGGATATGTACGTATATGCCCGCCAAGGGGTCAGATCATTGAATTGATGACATTCATCACATCCTGCCCTATGGCATTGGCAGTCTCCATCGTGGAGGCTTCGGAATAGACGCGGATGATGGGTTCGGTATTGCTCTTGCGCAGATGCACCCACTTGTCCGGGAAATCTATCTTGACCCCGTCAATGTCGTTTATCTCCTGGTCGGAGTAGATGTCCTTGACTTTATGGAGAATTGCATCGACATCAGTGCCGGGCTTAAGGTCGATGCGGTTCTTGGCTATGTAGTAAGCCGGATAGGTCTTGCGCAACTGGCTTACGGTCACCCCCTCATGCGCAAGATGGCTCAGGAAAAGCGCTATACCCACCAGAGCGTCACGCCCATAATGAAGTGCGGGATAAATCACGCCACCGTTGCCCTCTCCGCCGATGACCGCACCTGTCTCCTTCATCCTGGTCGTGACATTGACCTCACCTACAGCGGCAGCATTGTAACTGCCTCCATATTTCAGGGTCACGTCACGAAGGGCACGGGTTGAACTGAGATTGGAAACCGTATTGCCGGGCGTATGCCTGAGCACATAGTCCGCGACTGTCACAAGTGTGTATTCCTCGCCGTACATATTGCCGTTCTCATCGATAAAGGCGAGACGGTCAACGTCAGGGTCAACCACGAATGCCACATCACGCCCCCCTTTACGCATAAGACCCATTATATCACCCAGATTCTTTTCCAACGGTTCGGGATTGTGCCGGAAATCGCCAGTCGGCTCGCAATAGAGTTTATCGACACTCTTAACGCCCAGACGGTCCAGCAGTTCGGGCAGGATTATGCCACCCACTGAATTCACGCAGTCAATGGCAACCTTAAAACCGGCCCTGCCGATAGCCTCTGCATCGACCAGGTCAAGAGCCAGGACCGCATCGATATGACGACGGTTCATGGTATCGTCAGTCCGGTAGTGTCCGAGACTGTCCACATCCGCATAAAGGAAATCCTCCTTTCCGGCTATGTCCAGTACCATGTTTCCGTCTGCGGCGGTGAGGAATTCTCCCTGACTGTTGAGCAGCTTCAGGGCGTTCCAGTGACGCGGATTGTGGCTGGCGGTGAGTATCAGTCCTCCGTCCGCCTTCAGCCAGGTCACGGCAAGTTCGGTGGTCGGGGTAGTGGCAAGCCCTATGTCTGTCACGTCAAAACCCATGCCCATAAGTGTTCCGCACACCACCTGTCGGACCATCTCACCGGAAAGGCGGGCATCACGTCCCACCACAATGTGCCTTGCCTGAGGATTGTTACGGCGGACCCATGTCGCATAGGCCGATGTGAACTTCACTATATCCAACGGAGTAAGTCCTTCACCGGCAGGACCTCCTATTTCCCCGCGAAGACCGGAGATTGATTTTATCATTGCCATTTTTCTGTACTTACTGTTATTTCGTAAAACATAGGTGTAACATTCTGTGTAGCCTTCTGGGTACCTTCCGAATGAGGCACTATCAGACGTACCTTGGCCGAAGGCTCCCCGTTGAGAAATCCGGGCTTTATGAACGGGAAAGTCATTATCCAGGCATTGGGAACCACTGTGCCATAGGCGCTTGACATAATCCCTGTGATGAAAGAGGCCGTATAGGTATCTCCGGTACGTTTGACATAAAGCGATTCCGGATATTGGTTTGTCTTGTTCATGGTGAGGGTGTCACCCGTCGAAACCATGACCTCCGAATAGCGGGCATTCAGATACCATGTCTCACCCGGATCCATGATACGTCCTTCACCTCTGCGAACAATCTGCATATAGACACCTCTGTCATTGAAGAGCACATACTCGTTCCTGTTTCTGTCAGGACCTGTTTCCGGGTTGTCTGTTATGGTATCCACAAGGAATTCACTCATGGAGATGACATCAATCCCGTGGCTCTCGATAAAACTCCGGATCTGCCTGTTTTCCCGCTCCTTCTGCTCCGCATAGGTCTCCTCATCGTCACACGAAGAGAAAAGAAGCGTTCCAGCCATCACCGCTAATAAAGTCTTGAACAGTCTTGTCATCGTCATTTCTTGAACAGTTGTCTGATATTTTCTTTTTCTGATGTTCTCCATGACTCCATAGCCTCAAAAAAAAGGGCGACCGCCTCTTCCATACTGCCCTGGAACTCCGCGCCGCTGGCATTGGTGTGGCCACCGCCATGAAACCATTCCGAAGCCAGAATATTGCATGGAACACTACCCGCCGACCTGAATGACAGCCTCAGATTGTCCTTCTCCTCCCGGATAAGCACCGAAAGCATGATGCCCTTGATCTGTAAAGGCATGTTCACGAATCCCTCGGTATCGCCCTTCCTGGCATTGAAACGTCTGAGTTCCTTTCCTGTAAGGGTTATGAGTGCTGTTGACATCTCCGGGAACACCTGCATCTTTTCATTCAGCACATATCCCTGCAGACGCAGACGCGATTCCGAAAACGTGTTGTACACCCTGCTGTAAATCCTGTCCTTGTCAATACCTGTTTCAAGAAGCAGGCTGATCACATTGAACAGACAGGAACTGTTGCTGTTGTAGGTAAAGGCACCTGTATCGGTCATCATGCCAGTATAGAGACATACGGCAGTGTCATAGTCAATATTCCTGAATCCTCCCAGGGCACAGATGAAATGGAAGACAAGCTCAGCGGTCGATGATGCTTCGGGGTAAGACAGGATAACATTGAACGTGGCTCCCGGATATGGATGATGGTCAATCAGAATCTTCCTGGCCTTTGTATATAGGAAACAGGCAGCGACCTTATCTATGCGTCTCACAACGTTGAAATCCAGGCAGCACACGACATCAGCCTGATAGACAACCTTCTCAACAGCTTCGGGATCGGAATCGTAAATCATCATCCCCTCTATTCCGGGCAACCAGCACAGGAAATCGGGTGGTGAATCAGGAACTACAGCCACAGCCTCCTTCCCAAGTGATCTGAGGTAACGGCAGAGAGCAAGCGAAGACCCTATCGCATCGCCATCGGGCGACATGTGCGAGATCACTACAAACCTGTCGGCATAATCCAGCCAAATCCGGAACTCCGAAACATCCTCGGCAGAGAAATAGTTCTCAATCATTGCAGATTCACTTAACGCCTGCAAAAATACTCATTATCATCCATAATCCGAAGCCTACCCTTCAATAAAATCGAAAAACGGCACCATGGGCACAAAGGTTCATCCGATGCTGATGAAGAAAGAGACAACACTCCAAAGGGCCACGATTGAAAGCGCCCTTACGAGATGACGGATCTTTTTCTCTGCCAGCCAGCAATAGACAAAAATGATAATTCCATACAGAGCCCACACCTTCCATGCATCATCAATGCTCACCTCAATCCTTGAGAATGGAAGCGACACTATACGGGACAGTATTCCTTCCAAAAGATTCGAGAGAAACACGAGAACCTTCACAATCAGGCTCCTGAGCGGCACAATCCACGAAAACGCCCAAAGTGTCATGGAAAGGGAGACCATCATGAACATAAGCGGAATGGAAAGAAGGTTTGTAAGCATGAAATATGTGGGAAAACCGGTAAAGCTGTAAATCACCATAGGCGCTGTCCCGATCTGTGCCGCAATGGAGACGGACATCAGGTTTATCAGCCAGTTTCCCAACCTGGTGCGTGCATTCAGGATACCAGCTATGAGCGGTCCGAAAAGCAGGATTGACAACACTGCACAGAATGACAGTCTGAATCCGATATCGAAAAGGGAGGCCGGATCAGCCACAAGCATGACAAGAGCGGCAAATGCAAGGGTATTGACCGATGAACTGTCACGCCCCGTAGCCCTGCAGAGCGCAATCATGGAAAACATGACCACTGAGCGTATTATGGATACAGGCATACCCGTGAGGAATGCGAAGCCCCACATGACACATATCACGACCAGTTCGCGCAACCATTGCAGACTGCGGCGGTTCAGGAAAAGAGGAAACAGGAAGTAAAGGAACGAATACATTATCCCTACATGCAATCCTGAGACTGCCAGAAGGTGACTTGCACCGGACGCCGAATATAGATCCCTCATGCTTTCGTCCAACTCACGCTTGTATCCCAAGGAAACTGCAGCCACAAGGGCAAGCGGTTTACCCTCCAGTCCCCATTCACGGTAATGCTCGAACATGGCATGCCGGATTCTCACAGCTTTTATCCTGATACCGCCTGTCATTTCCGCAGACTCCCTGCCCCAATACCGTGAGTTTACCCATAGAGTACCGGAAACCCCCTGTCTATACAGGTATTTCCTGTAGTCAAAACCCGATACGGAATCCGACTCAGGCATGTCTATAACCCCTCGGAACCAAACTCTCGCGCCCGGAGTCACGGCAAAGACGGAACTGTCTTTCGGGACATAGAGGTATATCCTCTTCCCTTCATATTCAGGACCGGTCAATGTAAGGTCAAGCCGGTAGCTCGCAGCACGTTCATACGGCCAGTCCGTAAGTATCCCGTGATATTCGGTTCTCCCGGCCGGCCATCGGGTAACAACTCCCTGCATGTGCAGGTCATACAGAAGCGCTCCTGCCAGGAAAAAGGAAAGTGACAGGAAAAATCCGTAAAGCCGGGGGAACCTGTCACCGCATGAAAACGAAAGAAATGCAGCTGAAAGCACTGGTACGAGAACGCATATCAAAACATGCGTCTGGTTTCCGGTGTTTCCCACAATATCAGAAATCAGTATGCCTCCTATCAGTGGAACAGCCAATCTCAAGGAGGAACAGTCAGCTATTTTCAAGTCACATTCATAATTGTTTCAGTTTCCTTATCGCATTTTCCGGATCATCGGCCTTAAAGACCGTACTGCCTGACACCAGGACATCGACCCCGGCTTTCACAAGACGCGGAGCTGTCTCAAAATTCACGCCTCCGTCAACCTCGACCAGAGCATCGGAACCTGTCTCCTCAATGAGCCCCCGTAATTCCCGGACCTTGTCTATGGAATGTTCAATGAAACGCTGGCCACCAAAGCCAGGGTTCACAGTCATGACCAGCACCATGTCCAGATCGGAAATCACATCACGGAGCATACATACCGGAGTGGACGGATTAAGTGTAACCGCAGCCTTCATTCCACGGTTCTTTATTTCATATATAGTCCTGTTAAGGTGAGTGCACGCTTCATAATGCACATTGTAGAAAGTTGCCCCGAGATCCCTGAAACGATCCAGGAATTTTTCAGGCTCTACTATCATAAGATGCACATCAAGAGGCTTGGTGCAATACTCAGCCACATATTTCAAGACAGGAAAACCGAACGAGATGTTCGGAACGAACACGCCGTCCATTATATCAAGGTGAAGCCAGTCGGCCTCACTGCGGTTTATCATCTCCAGTTCACTGCGGAGGTTGGCAAAATCCGCAGAGAGGAGTGATGGTGCTACTATGGTGCCCATTTGTTATGCAAAGAGTGCCTAATTGAGTGAATAGATGCCGGCAGCACCCGACAGTCCGCTGACAGTACGGATACCGGCGGCAAAACTGTGCAGGAAATCTATTGTCCTGATTGAAGGAGCACCGTATGAGCCTCCCTTGACAGCTGCACGGATAACATTTTCTGAAACAAAAGAAGAACAAGCGGTAGAAGTCTCATCCATAGGCACGCTTTTTTAAGTTTACACTATTCAAACGCAAACTTAAAAAGAATAGTATTCAAATGCCATATCTTTTTATCAGAATCTGTATAAAATTGTTCCGTGAAAACTATTACAGGCTATTTTGGTTCCTGTTTTCGCCGGTTTGAAGGCATAATGGAGGTCCATTATGACTGAAAGTTTTCTTTAAGCCAGACGGACAGAGAGAACTTGTTCGCTCTGTCGTGGCGTGAAAACGTCGGATATAATACAGGACGCTCTTCCGCTGTCAGATAATTGTAAGTGATATCCGCTTTTCTGCCGCCATCTTGCGTATGTTGATCAGGGCATAGCGCATACGACCCAACGCAGTATTGATGGAGACCCCGGTAATATCGGCTATCTCCTTGAAACTGAGGTCCTGATAATAACGCATGAAAACAACCTCACGCTGGTTGTCGGGAAGCATCTCCACCAACCTGCGGACATCCTTCAGAGTCTGCTCATTTACGATATCATCCTCTATTCCGCCTTCAAAAAGACGCGCATCATTCAGCAGGTCGTATTCACTGGAGTCATTGCTCACCGTATTGTCATTACGCTCCTGGCGGAAACGGTCTATAATGAGATTATGGGCAATCCTTGTAAGCCACGCCCCGAATTTCCCGCTGGATGAATATCCGCCTCTCTGGAGAGTCACTATAGCTTTGACAAATGTCTCCTGGAATATGTCATCGGATATATCACGGTTACGCACAATGAAGTTAATGTACGCATACAACTTGTCCTTATAACGGTTCAGGAGAATATCGAACGCCTTGACGTTTCCGTCTGAATAGAGACTGACCAACATGTCGTCAGCCATCAGATTCATGTTATCCATTACTTCTTCTTTCTTTGGTTTCTTGGAGTAATGTTCAGTCGATAGGCGCTACGTTTTAAAGTGAATATTATTGTTTTGCGACAACAAAGATAATGTGAATTATTCTTAATACGCAACAATATCCATGATTTTAACACTTACAAGGTCAGAAAAATGTATTACTGCAACAGAGCTATGCCCGGAAACAGGGATTCTGAAATTTGAAACCCTGCTACATAAAGACGGATCCGTCACCCAGAGTGTTACCGCACAGGAAAGCAGGGGTCGGCATTCTCTTCTTGCCGGAAATCTGGACCTCGAGGATTTGCAACATCCCGTCGGCAGTCGCCACCTGCAGGTTCCTGCGGCCGTCACATGTTATTGTTCCGGGGGGAAGGAGACGTGAGGTCTCTACAGGTTCGGAAGAGAATATCTTGAAATCAATTTGAGTGCCATCGGTATTGTGGAGTACAGTCCAGGCTGCGGGGTATGGGGAGAGGCCCCTGATGAAGTCATGCACACGGGTGGTTGGCTGAGCCCAGTCTATTCGGCACGTCTCCTTGAATATCTTGGGGGCCGGGCGGAGATCGCCGGCGGGAATACTGTCCTGGGCAATTGTCCGGATGTTGCCGGACAGAATGTCCTGCAGTGTCCTGACAGTCTGGTCAGCCCCCAAACACATCAGCTTGTCATGCATGGTTCCCGCATTGTCGCCAGACAGGATGGGAATACGTTCCTGATGGATTATGTCACCGGTATCTATCTCGTGCTTAAGGAAAAAAGTCGTCACTCCTGTCTCCTTGTCCCCGTTGATAATGGCCCAGTTGATGGGGGCGGCTCCGCGATACTGGGGAAGAAGTGATGCATGAAGATTGAAGGTGCCAAGACGGGGCATGCTCCAGACCACTTCCGGAAGCATACGGAACGCTACCACTATCTGCAGGTCGGCCTTAAGGGATGACAGCTGTTCTATGAAAGCGGGATCCTTCAGTCTTTCGGGCTGAAGGACCGGAATCCCCTGCTCCACAGAATACTTCTTGACCGGACTGCTTTGAAGCACGCTGCCGTGACGTCCCATAGGTTTGTCCGGCATTGTGACTACACCTATTATATTATACCCCTCTTCCACGAGGCGGCGCAGGATGAACTCCGCGAATTCGGGAGTACCCATGAACACTATCCTGAGTTCCTTCTTTTCCATAATTGCACATGTTTACCGCCTGCAAATGTCACTCTTCGGAGAGTTCCAGCAGGACATTACGGTATGAATTGAATATCTTGGACTTGGACACGAAGCCTACATACCGTCCCTCCTCGTCCTCCACAGGCAGGTTCCACGCCCCGGTCTCGTCAAACTTCTTCATCACTGTATCCATAGGGTCACTGACTGAAAGACGAGCCGGAGGCAGTTCCATAAGTTTCTGGACATTAAAGCGGTGATATAGTTCCTGGCGGAACATTATGTTCCGGATACTCTCCATATTGACCACACCTACAAGACAATCGTTTTCATCGACCACAGGGAACAGGTTACGCCTGGAACGGGCGATAATATTTACCAACTGACCCAGATCCATTTCCGGACGGACACGCAGGAACTCCTTCTCAATAAGATTGTCCATGCTCATGAGCAACAGGACCGACTGGTCCTTATGGTGTGTCATCAGCTCACCTTTCTGAGCCAGACGCATAGAATAGATGGAATGCGGCTGAAAAAGCTTAATCGTGAGATATGACATGATGGAAACCATCATAAGAGGCAGGAACATGGAGTATCCTCCTGTCAGTTCAGCTATGAGAAACACGCCAGTCAACGGGGCGAACATGACACCCGACATCAGTCCTGCCATACCTAACAGCGCAAAGTTCTGAACTGAAATCTCAGCACCCGGCGAGAGGCGGTTCATGATTGTCCCGAAAATAAATCCGGTGAGACATCCAAGGAAAAGGCTGGGTGCAAAGATACCGCCACATCCGCCACCTGCATTGGTTGCGGTAGAGGCAAAGACCTTGGTAAGCACCACCAGACCGAGATAAAGCAGAATGTTGCCACCGTAGAACAGCGATCCTTCCATGACTTTTGCAGGATTTTCATCCGCATTGAGTAACATGCCTATCGTGTCATAACCTTCGCCGAAAAGTGACGGAAACAGGAAAATGAGCACACTCAGCACAATAGCCCCTATGAAGAACTTCAACCATGGACTCTGGAACTTCCTGAACCAGGTCTCGAACCAGTGCATGGTCTGTGAAAAATAGAGCGATACAAGGCCGCAGGTTATCCCTAAGATTAACGCATACGGTATGCGTGACAGGTCGAATCCATGTTCTGAAACGAAATGGAACATGGAATCGGTACCGGTAAATACGTAGGAGATAGTGGCGGCAGTAACTGAAGAGACCAGGAGGGGCAGTAAGGATCCCATGCTGAGGTCAAACATCAGCACCTCAAGAACAAAGACCAAACCGGCAATCGGAGCCTTGAAAATACCGGCGATGGCGCCTGCAGAGCCGCACCCGACCAGCAACATGAGCGTCCGATGCTCCATCTTGAACATACGGCCTATGTTTGAACCTATGGCAGAACCTGTCAGCACAATAGGACTCTCGGCACCTACAGATCCGCCCATACCTATGGTTATGGCGCTGGCTATGACCGAAGAATACATATTGTGCGGTTTGATGCGTCCGTTCTTCTTGGAAAGCGCGTAGAGTATCTTGGTCACACCGTGGCCTATGTCATCGCGGACGACATACCGGATGAAAAGACCTGACAGAAGGATGCCTATGACCGGATAAATGAGCAAACTGTAATTCTCATGACTGATGAACAGGTTATCTGAAATAAAACCGTGTATAAGTGATATCATATATTTAAGCAGCAACGCAGCAAAAGCTGTGAATATGCCCACGACAAGACTGAGCAACAGTATGAACTGACGCTCGCTTATATGATCCTTACGCCACAGGTTGAACCTGTTGAGCAGAGACTCGGTCTGTCTCTCCATCTCCTCGTTTGGAGTTGAACTTTTCATTATTCCCTGATTACTTTTACCAATCCGCCTACACCGAGTTTTATGATTCCTGACGCCGACGTAAGCAAACGCTCGTCACGGCGGTATTCCACAATATAATCCACACCTTTCAGAATCTCTTCCGATATCTCACTGAAGTTACCCGGCGACGGTTCTCCGCTTATATTGGCCGATGTGGAGACGACCGCCCCACCCATACGGCGGCACAGTTCACGTGAGAAGCCCTCTTTTGTCACGCGGATGCCGGCGCTGCCGTCCTCAGCAAGGAGTTCTGGAGCCAGATTGCGCACATTGTCATAAATGATGGTGAGTGGTTTCTCCGACAGGTCCATCAGGTCATAAGCCACATCCGGTATATCCGGGACATAATAACCCAGCTTGGCATCCGAGTCTATGAGGCAAAGCATGGATTTGCTGTCAGAACGCCGCTTGAGTTCAAAGATCCGACGCACAGCCGCGGAATCGGAGGCATCACACCCTATTCCCCAGATGGTGTCAGTGGGGTAAAGGATTATGCCGCCGGCACGCATAACCTTCACAGCTTCCTTTACATCATCAATGTATTCCTTCATGTTCAGAACTCACTTGTAAAGTGGAACCTGATATGCTTGAAGTCTATCTGTGCCATCTGAAGCACATAGCCGCTGTCGGCCAGGAACACGTCACGTCCCTCCATGTCGGTAGCCATAAACTGGTACTTGCGCTTCTTGAATGCCTCCAGTTCCGCATCATCGTCACTCTCTATCCAGCATGCCTTGTAAAGGCTGGCAGGTTCCCATCGGCAAATCGCATTGTACTCATGCTCAAGACGATACTGGATAACCTCAAACTGAAGCTGTCCGACCGTTCCGATGAGCTTGCGGCCGTTGAACTGGCTGATGAACATCTGGGCGACTCCCTCTCCCATAAGCTGGTCGATACCCTTGGCGAGTTGCTTGGCTCGCATGGGATCGGCATTCTCAATATACTTGAACATCTCCGGCGAGAAACTGGGCAAGCCTTTGAAATGGAGTTTTTCACCTTGAGTCAGGGTGTCGCCAATCTTGAAGTTACCGGTATCGGGAAGTCCTATGATGTCACCCGGCCACGCCTCCTCGATGGTGCTCTTGCGCTGAGCCATGAACTGGGTGGGTGACGAGAATCGGAAGGTCTTGTCCAAGCGCACGTGATAGTAAGGCTCATTCCGCTGGAAGCGGCCGGAGCAGACCTTGCAGAACGCGACCGAAGAGCGGTGGTTAGGATCAATGTTGGCGGTTATCTTGAAAATGAATCCGGTGAATCTGCTGTCCTCAGGGTCAACGATACGTTCAAGTGCCTGGGTGGGACGCGGGCTGGGAGCAATCTGCACGAAGCAGTTGAGCAGCTCCTGTACACCGAAGTTGTTCAGGGCCGAACCGAAGAAGACAGGTGCAAGCTCACCATCAAGATACTGCTGTCGGTCAAACGGTTCATACACCCCGTCTATCAGTTCCAGGTCTGAGCGCAGTTTGGCTGCCTCGCGCTCACCCACATGGGATTCCAGGTCGGAACTGTTTATATCAACCTCAACCTTATCGGTCACCTTCTGCTTATCGGGTGTAAACAGGTCCAGTTTCTGCTCGTATATATTGTAAACGCCTTTGAAACGGGCTCCTTTCTCTATCGGCCAGCTAAGGGGGCGGACATGTATCTTCAGCTCCTCCTCCAACTCGTCAAGCAGGTCGAACGGGTCATTGCCCTCACGGTCCAGCTTGTTCACGAACACTATGACCGGAGTCTTGCGCATCCGGCACACCTCCATGAGACGGCGCGTCTGCAGCTCGACGCCCTTGGCGCTGTCAATCACTATGATTACACTGTCAACGGCGGTCAGGGTACGGAAAGTATCCTCGGCAAAATCCTGGTGGCCCGGGGTATCCAGTATGTTTATCTTGTATCCTTCATAATCAAACTCCATGACCGATGTGGTCACTGATATTCCACGCTGTTTCTCTATGTCCATCCAGTCCGATGTGGCGGTCTTGCGTATCTTGTTTGACTTGACCGCTCCGGCCACCTGGATCTGGCCGCCGAACAGCAGGAATTTCTCGGTAAGAGTGGTCTTACCGGCATCGGGGTGCGAGACAATCGCGAATGTCCTCCTTCTTTCTATCTCTTCCATAATACAATTTTCAATACAACTCCAACGTGCCGTCCTTATCCTCCCGGTAAAGCACTGCCAGTTTTCCGATGAATGCCGAAACAGCCTTTACCGCCTGCTCTGTTGCAGGATTCACAGGCTTTCCCTGCAGCCTGAGCATCCAAACCCCGTAAAGCATGTTGAAACAGTCCCGCAACTCTCCGCCGGAAGTGCTGTGTATCCTGGCACGAAACTCGACAATGAACGGCAAAGCCTTGTAGAAAAGCTCTCTGTAAGCCTGTTGCCTGTCAGAGTCAAGCAGGCGTTGGTGCAGGTCCTCCAATAGTATGAGCACATTCTCGTTAACCTGCAGATGGCCGCTGACCGTCTTTCCTTCTGAACGCATCATACCGATAAGGTCATCATACCACTGTTTCCATTCAATGCATTCAGCATCGCTGCGTCCGCTACCCTTTATCACAGTGCCGTACAACCGGTCACTGTCAAGACCGGCGGCACGGACAGTATCCTCCACCTGCCACATATATAGCAGGTACTCGGCTATATTCTTCTCTCTGAGCTCTCTCTGGACGAACATCTATATTTTTACAAGAATTACTGCCAACCAGACGGTTGCCGACACGATGAGGATGGTCCCAAGCACCCTGTTTATAACCCATAGCCCCCGCAGGTCAAAACGGTTGCGCAGCTTGTTTATGACCGTGGAGATAGTGAACCACCAGCAGATGTCTCCGAGCAACGTGAACAGGTATGCCTGCATCTTGAGACCGGCACTGAAATCATCGACCGGAAGAGAAAAGAACGCAAACAGACCCATATAGAAGAAAATCACCAAAGGGTTGACAATGGCCACAAGAAAACCCGTCAGCATGATCTGTCCAAACGAATCCTTCTTCACTGTAACCTCCCTTGATGCCGCAAGCGGATTGTTCCTTACCGTCGTGATACCGAAAACAAGCAACAGGGCGCATCCTGCCAGCTTGACGACAGACGATACCATAGGATCCTCCAGATACCCAAGAACCAGAGACAGGCACATCATGGTGATGAATATATAGACAGCATCACTTACAGACACGCCAAGACCGGTAAGAAATCCTTTCCACCGGCCTTTGTTAAGCGTTCTCTGAATAACCAGCACCCCCGACGGACCTGTCGGGGCTGCTGCCAGAAATCCTATAGCCATACCCTTGAGAGCAATCTCAAAGATAGAATCACCGCTCATCGGAATATATATGCTCCAAAGCCTTAATTCGCTTCAGGAACCTGTTCCAGACGTAGCGTCAATGCAGCATCATGTTTCTTGCTGTCTGTAACAGTCGCACTTATCGTCAGGTTCATATAACCCTGCGGCTTGGAGAACTCCACATTGACAGACGGATCATCAACGATGAACTTGTTACCCATGCCTGCATCCTTGAGTTTCAGGCTTATCTTGTCATATATGGAGTTGATCCAATCCCAGTCAGCCACATCGCTTGTGCCGTCGGTATAGTCAATTGCAAGGATATTGGGGCTGACAGTCACATACTCGACAACCTTCTTCAGGACTTTCCTGTCCTCGTCGTTCAGTTCAACGCCCTGTGCCTCCGCCTCCTTGCGCACATTGTCAAGGTTTCCTCCGGGAAACTCCTTGAAAGCGCCGTCAATGTCTATGACGATGGAACGCGGTTTCCATGTCGAGACAATATCGTTGTCGCCTTGCTTGTCGGAGACAATCTTCACCACCTCCAAGGCGGTATCCACATCAGTCTCCATTTTAAGAATGCCACCCGAGGGTAATATTATCGAAAGGTTGAACTTTATGTAAGCCTTCACATCTGCATGTGTAGTCATATCCGTTACCGTACCCCTGATATGCTTGCCGGAACAGGTATATACCCCATTCTTATAACTGTACGAATCGCTGTAGCAGGACACCTTCCCCTTACTGTCACTTAGCTCCAGGTATATCCGGCCGCTTTCCGTCAATTCAACGGACGACAACAAACTGCCGTCACTCATCAGGACAGGCTTGTTCAGGATTAACTTACAGGCTTGCTCTGCATACTTAGGTGTGACAATGGCGGACTCTTCATTGTCTTTGCCGTCATTCTTGTCACTGCACGCGATAACACACATGGCTGTCATGACAGCCATCGCAAGATGATAAAAACGGATTTGTTTCATTTTCATTATTTTAGTGGTTTTTACTCTAAAAGATTCTTCCGCAGATACGGATGTTCAGCACCGGGTAGAAAGTGATCCTTGACATTATGTCAAATGCATCATCAAAATCCTCGTCGTTTACACCCTCTCTGGTCAGTTCCTTGTATTCACGGTTACCGAAGTTGTCCTCCACCCATGTATATATACCGGGTGTTCCCCAGAATTTCACTCCGAAGTCACAGGACACCCCCACACGGCCTTTTTTCGGTACGGCACGACCGAATCCGAAGCCCAGATACGGCTTGAAGCCATTCACTTCGATGTTAGCCTCAACATTACCGTACTCATCGGAAGTCAGACGGTATTCTCCAATCTTGACACCTGCTGTCCCCCAGTCTTCCCTGGCAAGGAAAGGTTCCTCATTATATAACGAGATAAACTTCTCCGGACCATAGAATGCGCCCGCTGTCAGATGGAAACCGGACCTGAACGGATAAAGATCAAGCAGCAGCTTGAAATCCCTGATATTCAATTTACCCTCCACCTTCACCTGATCGGTGATTATTGACTTGGTGTCCACATCCAGATCAACCTCGGCTGAATATCTGGCACCGGGAGACAATGACATACCGGCACGGACAGCAGCCCAGTCAGTGACAGGAGCAGCCAGATCAAAGCCCAATCCGCCGGTACCCAGAGAGACAGCTGCTCCAAGATGGTTGAAAAAACCGGATTCAGTTGTCTGGGCATGTGCAGCATTCATAAAGAACAGGAATACGGCAACCGCAGGAAAAGAAAAACATTTCATAACATCCATAAATAATAATGAGACAAAAATAAACAAAATAAACGAGAATCTGTCTATAGGAATCTGTTGAATTTATTCTATGTCTATAAGAATCTGTTTAAACTTGCCATGAAGATGATTATTTCAAAATTCATCCTGAAGGAGCACTATTTTCGTGACACCGCCACCCTGATTCCGGATATACGGCGTTCCTTCTTTTCCATCACCCTCATCTTCAACTCCTTGCATGTTAGTTCTTCGTATTTTTCAGGAAAATCCCCCTTCAGTTCAAGCAGAAAGCCTGCCAACGTATCAGCCTCGCCGACATATTGTGAATAGTCGTCCTCATCAAGCCCGATAATCCTGAAAAAGTCAGGAAGCGGAGTCTTGCCTTCAAACACGTATGTGTCCGGACCTGTTTTCCTGTAACGGACCGGATCTTCATCGAATTCATCGTTAATCTCCCCAAGGATCTCCTCTATGACATCCTCAAGGGTAACCAGTCCCGATGTCCCGCCGAACTCGTCAACCACGATGGCCATGTGTATCCTGCCTGTCTGGAAGTCATGGAGCAGGTCATCAAGCCGCCGGGTCTCGGGAACAAAGAATGCAGGTCTGATCAGAGACTGCCACCTGAAATTATCACTCTTTTCGAGATAAGGGAGGAGATCCTTGATATAAAGCACTCCCTTTATATTGTCCGATGTACCGGAAAAGACCGGCACCCTGGAATAGAAGTTGTCATTGATGCACTTCATCACATCCGCGTAAGATGCCTTGATGTTCAGCATCACCATGTCGAGACGGGATGTCATGATGTCGGCTGCCGTCTCGTCCCCGAAACGGATGACACCCTCCAGCATCTGCTGCTCATCCTGGATATCAGCCGAGTCAGTCAATTCAAGTGCATGTTCAAGCTGATCGACTGAAATGTTGTACCCGTTCCTGACCGCCACGTGACGGGTTATTGCATTTGAGCGGATGAGAAGGGATGAGAATGGTCTGGAAAGCATCACCAGTACAGAGAGGACCGGGGCTGCCCGACGGCTGAACGGGAGTGAATTGTTCGATGAATACAGTTTGGGGACAATCTCACCGAAAAGGAGCAGTACAAAAGTCAGGAGAACGGTTATGACTGCGAACTCAAGCCACACTGACTGCCCGAAATCAACCATCTGCCCGAAAGCCAGATCCAGGAGCAGTATTATTGCGACATTGACAAGGTTATTGGTTATGAGTATGGAAGCCAGTAGCCTTTCCGAATCGGATAAAAGGTCAACGATCCTCCTGTCACGGGCATCCCCGGAATTGTTCACAGTATTCAGATCCTCGGGAGAGAGCGAAAAGAATGATGTCTCTGACGCAGAGACAAAACCTGACAGAAACAGAAAAAACAGGGCTGTCACTATCGCGATGACAGACCCTGCCGTAGGCGCATTGAACGAAAGCCCCTGGAAGGCCTCCGTTCCGGTCAAACCGGCTAGAATATCAATACAAGGTGCTATAACTGTCCGGTTTTAAATCAGAATGGTGTTCCGGATTCTCCGGAACCCGATTGCGTCACAGCCTGCTGGTTCTGGGCAGCCACAGCCGACGCACCGTCCTGCGTACTCTGACGCTGGGTCTGTCGTGTGTTGAGCATCTCCATATAGTCAACAAAAATCTCTGTCACATAACGGCGGACACCGTTCTGGTCATCGTAGCTGCGACTGCGGATACTGCCCTCCACGTAGAGCTTGTCACCCTTGTGGACGTATTTTTCAACGGTTTCGGCAAGCCCGCGCCAGAATACCAGATTGTGCCAATCCGTCCTGTCCGGGACCTGGGTGCCGTTCTGCGCGGTATATCCGCGCTCAGAGGTTGCTAAAGTCAGATTAGCGACACAAACGTGGTTATCCAGATACCTCACATCCGGATCTCTTCCCACATTACCAATAAGAATAACTTTGTTTACTGACATATAAAATAGGTATTAAAATTAGACAGGACAAATATAATAAATCATTTCCCCGGCAGCAAGAGAAACGTGAATTTTTTTCAAAAGTAAAAAAAAATCAAGAATATGCTTTGATTACGATTATTTTGAAGTAAATTTGCGGACTGTTAAAACATAAAGACTTATTGAACTAAAGAATAGAATTATGACAAAAGCACAAGTCGTTAAGGAAATCGCGCAGAAGACCGGCCTTGACAAGGCTGATGTACTGAACTGCGTGGAGGGTTTCATGGAAGTGGTAAAAGAATCACTTATCAATGAAGAGAACGTCTATCTGAGAGGATTCGGGAGTTTCATCATCAAGAAAAGGGCTGCAAAGGCTGCCAGAGATATCCTCAAGAACACCACAATCACCGTTCCTGAGCACAACATTCCGGCCTTCAAGCCTGCAAAGACTTTTGCTGCCGAAGTAAGGAAGTGATTCCACCAACTTTAACAAATCATTGATATGCCAAGCGGAAAGAAGAAGAAAAGACACAAGATGTCAACGCACAAGCGCAAGAAGAGACTGAGAAAGAACAGACACAAGAGCAAATAATCTAGTCTGACAAAAGACCACAAGGAACAAACTTGCCGTGATCTATGCGCGCGGGTTTGTTCTTTGTTTTAATTGATACTCAAGCAAACTGATGACAAGCGAACTGACCGTCAATGTCCAGACGGACTGCATCCAGATAGCCATCACCGAGGACAGCAACCTGGTTGAATACCAGAAAGAGAACCGGGAGATGACTTTCGCTGTGGGCAACATGTATCTTGGGCGGGTGAAGAAACTGATGCCCGGCCTGAATGCCTGTTTCGTTGACATAGGTTCCGAAAAGGAGGCGTTTCTCCATTACCAAGACCTCGGTCCTCAGTTCGGTTCCATACAGAAATATGTTAAGCAGGTCCGTAGCAACAGGAAGAAGACATACCCCTTCGGCAAGGCTCAGCTATCCGGTCAGGATGACAAGAACGGCAATATTTCGACTGCCCTGGAACAGGGGCAGGAGATTCTTGTCCAGATAGCGAAGGAACCTATTTCCACAAAAGGTCCACGACTGACGGGAGACATTTCTCTTGCCGGTAGATTTCTCATTCTTATCCCCTTCACGGACAAGGTGTCAATTTCCTCGAAGATAAAATCCCCGGAGGAGAGAGCGCGTCTCAAACAGCTATTACAGAGCATCAAGCCGAAAAACTGCGGAGTGATAGTCCGGACTGTGGCTGAAGGCAAGAGAGTTGCCGAGCTTGACAATGAGCTCACAACCCTCTACCATAGGTGGGAAGATGCCCTGAACACGATTTGCAGATGCGAAAAACCACCGAAGCTGGTATTTGAGGAGACAAGCCGCACCCTCGCTATCCTTAGGGATCTCCTCAATCCCTCATACGAGTCCATCCATGTGGATGACGAAAAGACTTTCAACGAGATACGTGACTACATATCAGTTATTGCGCCCGAGCATATTGCAATGGTCAAGCTTTACAGAGGGGAACTCCCCATATTTGACCATTTCGCCATAACCAAGCAGATAAAGTCGTCATTCGGCCGCGTCGTATCATACAAAAGCGGTGCATACCTGATTATTGAGCACACTGAGGCACTGCATGTGGTGGATGTGAACAGCGGACACCGCCTGAAGGCCGGCACACAGGAAGAGAATGCCCTGGAAGTCAATCTCGGTGCCGCCGACGAACTGGCCAGGCAGCTGAGACTGCGGGATATGGGCGGAATAATTGTTGTGGATTTCATTGACATGGCTTTGGCAGAAGACAGGCAGAAGCTTTACGAGCGTATGTGTCAGAACATGGAAAGAGACCGCGCCAAGCACAACATACTTCCGCTAAGCAAATTCGGCCTTATGCAGATAACCCGCCAGAGAGTTCGGCCAGTGATGGACGTACCTGTTGATGAGACCTGTCCGACCTGCTTCGGCAAGGGTACCATCGGCCCATCAATTCTCTTCACTGACACGTTGGAAAGCAAGATAGCCTATCTGACAGAAAAGTTAGGTGTCAGGAGATTCACGCTGCATATCCATCCTTATGTATATTCCTATATCAACAGCGGCGTCTTCTCTCTGAAACGGAAATGGCACCTCAAATATGGAATGGGGATCAGAATCATACCTGACCAAAGCCTTGCCTTCCTCGCATATTCCATCAAAGACGCTGACGGTCAGGAAATCTACATGAAAGAGGAGCACGAACTTGTATGACTCCCCGCCTGACCTGACATGCCTTAACATACTCTTGCCGGCAGTTACAGTTCCTTTTCTGCCGGCCTTGAACCGTAAGAGGGTCCATCATAACCTGTAAACGGCCGTAACAGGGGGAAAAGGAGACCGTAAGAGATTCATGCAAACAAATCTGAACAGATTCTTAACACTTTCCGGAAACTTACGTCATTAATACGGAAACATAAAGCAGATAGGAGAAGTATGACATCGCAATTCCTGACCGAAGCATTCAGGGCACAGAGCGACAGGCTTTACAGGGTGGCATACTATATCCTTGAGTCTGAAACCGATGCCGAAGATGCCGTCCAGGACCTCTTTCTCAAACTGTGGGCCGGTCGCGACAGACTGGATACAGTGGTCAACTTCAACGCCTACTGTACCACGCTCATGAAGAATCTCTGCATAGACAGGATCCGCAAGGAGACCCGGATGCAGAGTGTACCTACGGAAACCGATCTTGCGGAGAGCGGTATGCCTGAGGATGAAGTTATCGGAAGAGAGACGCTGGAACTGGTTCTCAAAGCTATCAGCAGGCTTCCACGACGTCAGCAGGAGGTAATCAGGATGCATGTTTTCGAAGAGATGTCATACAATGAGATAAGCGAAAGGACCGGAATGTCCAACCTGACACTGAGGGTGCTCCTGAGCAATGCCCGGAAGTCATTGAAAATGCAGATATGAAACAGATTGAAGAGATTGAAAGTATAGGGTATGAGGAACTGGAGCGGATAGCATCAGATAATGCCGTACGGGTTCCCGCCGGCCTGGACGGAAAGATTGTCCGTACAGCAAAGACCCTGGAGTTTATGACCGGCACACTGACCTGCGACAAGCCGTCAGGCAGAAAAAAGAGGAGAGCCATACTCATCCCTTCGGCAGCCGCAGCAGCTGCCGCAGTCATTGCGGTTGCCTTCTCATTATCCGCTAAAGCGCCGAGTGACACATACGATGATCCGGCAATGGCTCTTGCCGGCCTGGAGCAGACATTTACTTACATATCAGAGAAATTGAATTACGGCGCAGCCATAGCAAGCTCAGCTGAGCCGGTATTCCGGAAAACAATAAACGTACTGAAATGAAAAGAATAGCAGCATTGACAGCAGTACTACTGCTTGTTGCGGCATACGGTGCCGCTCAGGATTCAAAAAGCATATACAAAAAGTACTCCGACATGGACGAGGTGAACGCCGTTTACATTTCGTCATCAATGTTCAACCTCATCGGGAAACTGCCGTCCATCAACTTCAGCGCTTCATCGGATGAGATAAACATAGTACCGCTTGTGAAAAGTCTGAACAGTATGTTCGTCATGGACTGCAACGATGAACGGATTTGCACCGACCTGAAGAAGGATGTGGACAAGGTTATAGAGAAGCACAAGATGGAGCTGCTTATGGAGGCAAAAAAACAGGGGGAGACAGTCAGGGTGTATATATCCGGAAATGAAAACACAGTGACAGTATTCATTCTTACGGCTGCAAGCAGAGACGGATTCACATTCATCAGCCTTGACGGCAAAATGAACAGGAAGGAGCTTGAGAGGGCGATAGCGGGTGCGGCCGAATCATTGTAGGGCAGAGAGACAGCTTTCTATCTGACTATCTGAGTCTGAGGGTCATCCCCACAGTGACAGGATTGGAGGACGTTATCCTGTTCCTGCCGGCCAGGTTATCCATCCTGATGCCGAACTTCTGGGAAATAGACCAGAGACTGTCACCGCTTTTGACTGTATAGGTCCCCTGTTCCTTCGGAGCACGGGACTTTTTCCTTTCGAGATAGACAAGACTGCCTGCAGGCGGAACGAAACTGCGGTTGACATCATTGAACCGGCGCAACAGGCTAAGGCTCATACTGAACTCCCTTGCAATATCCCTCAAGGTCTCGCCTTCGCCCAGTTGCACACATCTGACGCCGTTCACCTCAAACTGACGGTGAGGGACGACACCTTTGGCAAGCTTGCGCGAACTGCGTTCATCATACCTGTCCAGACCGTATCTTTCTATCAAACCGATAAGTTTGTCAGCATAATTCGGATTGGTGGCATACCCGGCCGCCTTAAGTCCTCTGGCCCACCCCTTGTAATCCTTAGAGCCCAGGGAAAAGAGGTTCCGGTATCTTGACCCGTTAACGAGAAAGAGGGAATGGTCCTCGAATGAATCCGCAGCGCTGCTGTAACAGCGGAAGCACTCATTCCTTCGGTCGTCATCAGAAAGCATGGTCCTCCCCTGCCAGTCACTGTGGCATTTTATTCCGAAATGATTGTTGCATTCCTTAGCAAGCGAGCTGCGCCCGGCATCGGATTCCAAAAGTCCCTGCGCAAGGGTTATGCTTGCCGGTATGCCATATTTTTTCATGTGTCTTACAGCCAGCTCGCTGTACTTTGAAACATATTCCGAATAGGGGTCGCCGGTCGTGCCCCGGGTATGGACTCCTCTCCGGGTAACGGAGCAGGAGGCAAAGACCAGCAGAATGGTTACGGCGAACAGTGATATGCGGAAGGGTAAGAATCTCATACCGCGAATTTAAATCAAAAAGATGACAGGACAAATGGTTCTGAAAGAAAAAGCCACTTATCATCATACAAAGCGGACAATATGCCGGTTTTTTCATATCTTAGCGGACTGGAACAACAGACAATCCACATAAATGAAAGAGTACAGAAAGGAGATTTCCTGGAAAGTTTACGGTTCAGATGAACTTGACGCAAAAGACAGAGATCTTGTTGAAGCGGCTAAAGACGCCACCTGTGGCAGCCATTCTCCATATTCCGGCTTCAAGGTGGGTGCAGCTGTCCTGCTTGAGGACGGAACTGTCGTGACAGGAAGCAACCAGGAGAACGCGGCCTACCCGTCAGGCTTGTGCGCCGAAAGGACCGCCCTGTTCGCAGCCGGGCACAATCATCCGGACAGGAGAGTCACCGCTCTCGCAATTGCCGCACGTAACGCGCAGGGTTGGACAGACCGGCCTATCACGCCCTGCGGTGCCTGCCGTCAGGTTATGGCCGAAACGGAATCTCTTTCAGGAACACCGGTCAGGACGCTTCTTTACGGAAAGAAGGGGACCATGGTAATTGAAGATGGAACGGCAGCACTGCTGCCTTTCTGCTTCGGGGCGGATTCCATGGAAACGGAGTAGGCACGACCGTGTTAACCACGTTCCCGTCATCTGCCACACTGTCACACTGGCTGTGTGGCAAGTTTTTTGCTGTATGGAGAAAGAAAAAAGCGAACCTATTATGAAGAGCGGAAAGAAACAGAAACATAATATGTCAGACAACAGACAATCCGAGGAGTCGGACAACATTGAAAAGAACGGAACCTCACGTGTCATTAATGAAAGCGAGGGGCAAGCGGACAGCCAGGATGCCCAGGAACAGTGCGGAACAGATGCCGGTACCGTTCCCGGTGCTGATGAAGTGTCAGGGCAGCCGGAAATGAGCCTGGAGCAGGAGATGACCGGACTGCAAGAGCAGATTGCATCAATGCAGGACAAGTACCTGCGCCTTGTGGCGGAATTCGACAACTTCCGGAAACGCACAGTCAAGGAGAAGGCGGAAATCATCAGGAACGGTTCCGCCGGTGTGATAACCGACATACTTCCGGTAATAGATGACATGGAGCGAGCCATCGCGAATTCATCGGAGTCAGGGGACTTCACCGCCCTGAAGGAAGGTGTAGAGCTGATCTACAGCAAACTGATGCATATCCTGGAACAGAAAGGTCTTCAGAAGATCTCGCCGAAGGGTGAGCCTTTTGACACTGATTTCCATGAGGCGATAGCCATGATACCATCCCCCGACGAAAAGTCAAAAGGGATGGTGGTTGACTGTGTAATTGACGGATACAGATTGAACGACAAGGTGCTGCGCCATGCCAAAGTGGCGGTTGCACAATGAAAACACCATGTGAAAGATGGCAAAAAGAGACTATTACGAAGTGCTTGAGGTCCCTAAGACCGCGACAGCCGATGAAATAAAGAAGGCTTACAGGAAGAAAGCCATACAGTACCATCCTGACAAGAATCCTGGTGACAAACAGGCCGAGGAGAAATTCAAGGAGGCGGCGGAGGCCTACAGTGTGTTGAGCGATCCTGACAAGCGTGCCAAATACGACCAGTTCGGTTTCGACGGACTGAACGGTGCTTCCGGATTCGGAGGCGGTGGCTTCGGCGGAGGCATGTCAATGGATGACATCTTCTCCATGTTCGGTGATATCTTCGGAAGCGGCGGCTTCAGCGGATTCGGCAGTTTCGGAAGCCGCGCCCGTCAGCGCGGAGAGAGAAAGGCACAGGGATCCGACATCAGGATCAAGGTGTCGCTCACCCTGGAGGAAATCAATACCGGAGTGACCAAAAAATTCAAGCTCAAGAAACTCGTACCCTGCCGGCATTGTCAAGGAACAGGAGCACAGGGCGGGTCCGGAGCCGAGACATGTCCGGACTGCAACGGTACAGGTTCCGTCCTGCGTACCCAGCAGAGTTTCTTCGGAATGGTACAGACACAATCGGTATGCCCCCGTTGCGGCGGTGAAGGAAAGATCATAAAGAACCGCTGCCCCCACTGCAGCGGTGACGGGGTCGTCTATGGCGAAGAGATTGTGGAGGTCAACATACCTGCCGGAGTCGCCGAAGGGATGCAACTCTCGGTCGAAGGGAAAGGCAATGCGGGAAAACATAACGGCTACAACGGAAATCTGCTGATAGTCATTGAGGAGCAGCCGCACAGTAATCTTGTTCGCGATGAGAACGACCTGGTATATAATCTCCTGCTATCAGTACCTCAGGCAACCTTGGGAGGAGCAGTCGAGATTCCATCTCTTGACGGTGCCGTCAAACTGAAGATCGAGCCAGGCACGCAACCCGGCAAGATGCTCAGGCTGCGCGGCAAAGGTCTGCCGGTAATCAACAGCAACCAGAGGGGCGACATGATAGTCAATGTGAGTGTCTATATTCCGGAAAGCATGTCCAAAGACGAGAAACAGGCTATGGAAAAATTCCTGAATTCAGACAACTTCCAGCCTTCTGCAACAGTCAAAGAAAAGATATTCAAGAAATTCCGCAGCTATTTCAACTGACAATATGGATTACGGTGAAGCGCTTGACTGGCTGATGACACAGACGCCTTTGTTCCAGAACACCGGTTCAAAAGCCTACAAGGAGGGGTTGGAAAACACCCTTCTCATTGACAGCCACACAGGACATCCCCACAAGCTCTACCCTACAATCCATATAGCAGGCACCAACGGCAAAGGCAGCGTGGCACATACCCTGGCTGCCATTCTTCAGGCTTCAGGACTCAGGACAGGGCTCTACACATCACCGCATCTGGTTGACTTCAGAGAACGGATAAAAGTTGACGGAACTCCCGTGAGCAAAGAATTCGTTGTAAAGTTTATTGAAAATAATCAAACTTTCCTGCAACCCCTATCACCATCGTTCTTTGAAGTGACCACAGCAATGGCATTCAGCTGGTTCGCCAACCAGGAGGTTGATGTGGCGGTCATTGAGACCGGGCTTGGCGGAAGGCTTGACTGCACGAACATAATAACTCCAATCCTATCAATCATAACCAATATCGGTTACGACCACATGCAACTGCTGGGTGACACACTTTCCAAGATTGCTGCGGAGAAAGCCGGAATCATAAAGACGCAAGTCCCGGTAGTGATTGGGGAACACTGCGCGGAGACTGACGGAGTATTCAGGGAAAAGGCTGCCCAAGTAGATTCCCCTATTGTTTTCGCGCAGGATAATTGTAAAATTATTTCGCAAAAACACATTAATCCGTCACTTGTAGTTTACGACACAGTCAACTATCCCGGACTCAAGAGTTGCCTGGCCGGATACTGCCAGTCAAACAATGTTAACACCATATTGACTGCAACCGATATCCTTGCCCGGTCAGGTTTCAGGATAACTGAACAGGATATCAGGAAAGGATTCAGCGACGTATGCAGGATGACAGGTCTCGCAGGCAGGTGGCAGACGCTCTCCGAATCCCCCCTCACAATCTGCGACACCGGCCACAACAGTCACGGGTTCAGATATATTGCACAGCAGCTCAGGGAAATGTCTTCAGCTCCCGGTTTCGGGACCCTGCGCATAGTGTTCGGTATGGCCGGAGACAAGGATATCCCTCATGTACTGGAGATGATTCCCTGCAACGCGGTGTACTACTTCACACAGGCATCGGTAAAACGCGCGGCTGACGCCGGTAAACTAAAATCCGAAGCCATTGCCGCAGGACTTCACGGAGAAGCCTTTTCCACAGTCAGGGAAGCCTACGACAAGGCTCTTTCGGACTCATGCCCGAATGACCTTATCTTTGTTGGAGGCAGCACTTTCGTTGTGGCTGACCTGCTATCGTCAATGAAAATGATTCCCTCAAACTGATTTTTGACCGTTTTATTTGCTCCATTATACATTTTTGCCTTAATTTGCGTAATTAAATATAACACAATTAATGCAATTCGTACAAATGAGCAATTCCTTAACAAACGGCAACCTTGCCGGCCTCAGAAGAGAGGACTTCCAGGCCAATGTCCAGGGAAAGGAGACAGACCTGTTCATCCTGAAGAACAATAAGGGCAGTGAAATCGCGATAACCAATTTTGCAGGCGCTCTGCTCTCAGTAATGATGCCTGACCGCAACGGCAAGATGGAGAGCGTAGTATGGGGCCATGACAGCCTCGAGCATGTGATGAACAGCCAGGAGACATTCCTCAGCGTACTCATCGGGCGTTACGGCAACCGTATCGCTGCCGGAAAGTTCACCCTTGACGGAAAGCAGTATGAACTGGCCATCAACAATGACCCCAACAGCCTTCACGGAGGCCCCACCGGATTCCATAAACGTGTATTCGATGCAGAGCAGACCGACAGCCGGACGCTCCATCTTCATTATCTCTGCAAGGATGGAGAGGAGGGATTCCCCGGAAATCTGGACGTGAATGTGACATATCGTCTGACCGATGACAACGAGCTGGTCATAGAATATGAGGCCACTACTGACAAGAAGACCGTGGTATGCCTGACACACCATGCCTACTTTACCCTTAACGGCATGAAGAAGGATCCTCTCACAGTACTTGACTACGACCTCACCATCAATGCGGACCGGTATATTCCGATCGACGACACCGCCATACCTCTGGGCACTATCGACAGTGTGGAAGGGACATCGTTCGATTTCCGCACGCCGCACAAGGTGGGAGAACGTATAGAGAAGGGGCAGCAGACCAGTAACGGCAACGGCTATGACCACTGCTGGGTCCTCAACAAGCGTGAACCCGGAGAACTGAGTTTCGCAGTCAGGTGCGTTGACCCTGTCAGCGGCCGCACCATGGAGTGCTGGACCACCGAGCCAGGCATACAGTGTTACACCGGCAACTATTGCAGCGGAAGCACTTGCGCCCATGGCTCTACCCTTCCCAAACGCTGCGCCATCTGTTTCGAAGCCGAGCACTTTCCTGACAGCCCCAACCACCCATACTTCCCATCGACAGTACTGAATCCCGGCGAAGTATATACACAGACCACCATCTACCGTTTCGGAGTCGAATAATACCCTGTATCATGGACAATACTGTTCTGAGAAACAGGTTCCGGGATATGTTCGGTCATGAAGGTGACCTCTATTTCTCGCCCGGACGCATAAACCTGATAGGTGAACACACCGACTACAACGGAGGATTCGTCTTCCCCGGAGCAATAGACAAAGGTATCACGGCCGAGATTTGCAGGAACGGTTCCCGCAAGGTCCGTCTCCTGGCAATCGACATCGAGGAGGATAACTACGTGGAGTTCAGTCTGGATGACACGGATAAGCCTTCCCGGCACTGGGCATGCTACATATTCGGAGTATGC
Organism: Bacteroidaceae bacterium; assembly: GCA_017651315.1. Taxonomy (GTDB): domain Bacteria; phylum Bacteroidota; class Bacteroidia; order Bacteroidales; family Bacteroidaceae; genus Colenecus. Next base: position 5,143 of record JAGCDE010000016.1, on the reverse strand, counting down.
AAGGAGCTGGAGAAGCGGGGGGTCCATCCGGGCGGCTTCAACGCCGCATTCTCCGGCGACATCCCGCTCGGTGCCGGCCTTTCGTCATCGGCAGCTCTCGAGAGTGTGTTCGCATTCGCCCTGAACGCCATGTTCGCCGACGGACGCGTTGACAAGTTCGAACTTGCCAAGATAGGACAAGCCACGGAGCACAACTACTGCGGCGTCAAGTGCGGCATAATGGACCAGTTCGCCTCGGTGTTCGGCCGCAAGGGATGTCTCATCAGACTTGACTGCCGTTCCCTTGAATATGAGTATTTCCCGTTCAACCCTACAGGATACGACCTCGTACTGATTGACTCGTGTGTAAAGCATTCGCTCGGCACGGAATACAATGAACGCCGCGAGAGCTGTGAAAACGCCGTAGCGGCCATGAACCGTCTCTTCGGCGGAGTGGAGACCCTCCGTGACGCGGACTATTCCATGCTGGATGCCGTTAAGGATGAAATATCCGGAACCGATTACCTGAGGGCCCGGTACGTTCTTGACGAGAAAGAGAGGGTGCTCACCGTATGCGACGCCCTGAACAAAGGGGACTACGAGCTCGTTGGACGCAAAATGTACGAGACCCACTGGGGCCTCAGCCATGACTATACCGCCAGCTGTCCGGAACTTGACTTTCTCGTGGAGACCGCCAGGGAATGCGGCGTGACCGGAAGCCGGATGATGGGCGGAGGATTCGGCGGATGCTCGATTAACCTGGTCCGCAGGACACTGCGCGACAATTTCATATCCAGAGCTACAAGGGAATACTCCAGGAAATTCGGAATCATACCCAAAGTCTATAGGGTGATAACCGGTGACGGTTCGCGTAAACTTTAATTTCATCAACCAACTAAATAACTTACAAAACAATGAAAAAAACAACCTTTTTCATGCTGGCAGGCCTGCTTTCCATGTTGGCCTGTTCTCAGAAAGAGTCAGCTCCGTTGCTCAACAAGGCTGACTTCCAGACTGTTTTTACGGGCAAGAAGACTGACCTGTACAAGCTGACCAACAAGAACGGTTGCGAGGTCTGGGTTACCAACTTCGGTGCACGCATCGTGGCCATACAGGTCCCTGACCGTGACGGCAAGATGCAGGACGCTGTCATCGGTTTCTCCAACATCAAGGACTACACGACCCAGGCAAGTGATTTCGGGTCATCGGTAGGCCGTTATGCAAACCGCATCGACCAGGGAAGGATTACCCTGGACGGCGTGACATACCAGTTGCCACAGAACAATTTCGGCCACTGCCTGCACGGCGGATGCACCCTTGAACCGGAGCCGATGGGATGGCAGAACCTTGTCTATGATGTCAAGGAGGTCAAGGAAAACAGTATCACACTTGTCATGAATTCGCCCGATGGTGAGGCTGGTTTCCCCGGCAATGTCGTGGCCACAGTCACCTACACCCTGACAGACAAGAACGCCATCGATATAGTCTGGAGGGCCACCACTGACAAGAAGACTGTCATCAACATGACTAACCACAGCTACTTCAACCTGAACGGCGACCACTCGATTCCTGTCACGAACCATATCCTCACACTGAACGCCAGCAACTTCACACCCTGCGACGACACCTACATGACCACAGGTGAGATTCTGCCGGTAGCAGGTACTCCTATGGATTTCACCAAGGGCAAGGCCATCGGCAAGGAGATCAACAACTATGATTACGTGCAGCTCAAGAACGGTAACGGCTATGACCACAACTGGGTTCTTGACACCAAAGGCGATGACACCAAATGCGCAGCCAAGCTGTACAGCCCCATCACCGGAATTTATGTAGAGGTCTATACCAACGAGCCGGGCATACAGTTCTATTCAGGCAACTTCCTGGATGGCACCGGTATTGACAAACAGGGCAACAAAATGGAACAGCGCACCGGCTGCTGCTTAGAGACCCAGAAGTTCCCCGACAGCCCCAACAAGGCAAACCTGCCCGGATGGTACAGTGCGGAACTCGCTCCCGGCCAGCAGTACTACAGCCACTGCATATATCAGTTCGGTGTGGAATAATCACAAAAATCAATTAATTAACTAACAAAAATATGAACAACAGCATTATGCAAGGACTGGCCAACAATGGTTTCAAACCTGTTGACTACGTGATTTTCTTTATTTATCTGGCCGTACTTATATTTCTCGGCTTCTTCGTGTCAAGAAAGAAAGACGGTAAGGAAAAGAGTTCCAACGATTACTTCCTGGCTGGTAACACACTTACCTGGTGGGCGGTAGGTGCTTCACTGATTGCAGCCAACATCAGCGCCGAGCAATTCATCGGAATGAGCGGTACGGCATATGCTTCAGGCATTGCGGTTGCCGCATACGAACTTATGGCAGCTCTCACGCTTGTTGTAGTAGGCAAATTCATCCTGCCGGTAATGATAAAGAACAAGGTGTTCACTATTCCCCAGTTCCTTACCAACCGTTACAACAAGGGAGTGGGACTGGCATTCTCCATATTCTGGCTATTCCTCTACGTGTTCATCAACCTGACCTCTGTTGCATGGCTTGGAGCTCTTGCCATTGAGCAGATCCTGGGTCTGAAAGGTGCAGTGCTGATGATTGGAGGCACTTCAGTATCGGTACGTCTCCTCATAATTATCTTCCTGTATCTGGTTGCCGGTGTTTACTCAATCTACGGAGGTCTGGCCTCAGTGGCATGGACCGATGTCATGCAGGTCGTATTCCTTGTAGGCGGCGGTCTTATCACCGCTTTCTTCGCCCTGAAGACCATTGCTCCGCACATTGGCGCTAACGGTGCCATCCCCGCTCTCGGACAGGTCATGGAACGGCTCGGAGATATTCCCGGTGACCGTCACTTCAACCTGGTGGTTGAACGTCAGGCCGATCTGTTCCCCAACATAACCGATGATCCTTACTTCACTCTTCCTGGAGTTGTCCTGGTAATCGGTGCCATGTGGCTCACCAACCTCGGTTACTGGGGTTTCAACCAGTACATCATCCAGAAGGGTCTTGCTGCCAAGAACATTGACGAAGCCAAGAAGGGTCTTGTGTTTGCAGGATTCCTCAAGATTCTGATCCCGTTCATCGTCTGCATTCCCGGTGTCTGCGCTTATCTGATCTGGAATGACGCTGACCTGCACAACCGTCTGCTCGGAGAAGGACTTCTCGCCGGTTCAATAAACATTTCCGATGACGCTTATCCCTTCCTGATCCGCAACTTCACCCCGGTGGTAGTGAAGGGTCTCTCATTTGCAGCTCTGACCGCTGCCGTGATATCATCACTGGCTTCAATGTTCAACTCCACGTCAACCATCTTCACGATGGACGTATATCACCAGTTCATCAACAAGAGTGCATCTGACAGAAACCTTGTCAAGGTAGGTCGCATCACGGCAGTTTCAGCTCTTGTCATCGCTCTCATAGCTATCTATCCCATCATGGGCGGAGCCGATCAGGCGTTCCAGATCATTCAGGAGTATTCAGGATTCGTATATCCTGGCATCGTAGTGATATTCAGCCTCGGACTGCTATGGAAACGTTCCAGCGGCACTGCTGCAATCGTCACCGCCATCAGCACATTCGTATTCTCCATACTGTTCAAGGTCATCATGCCAAACACTCCGTTCCTTATCCGTATGGGTTACGTATTCTTCGTGCTTGTCCTCTTGTTTGTAGGTCTTTCACTTATGAGTAAGAAGACGGTGGAAGCGGCTAAGATTGACGCTCAGACAATCAGCACACAACTCAAATGGAGCAAGATTCTCTTCGTCCTTTCAGCTCTGTGCTATGCTCTCGGTGCAATCGTAATGTTCAGTAATGCAGACTGGTGCGTCAAGCTGCAGAATCTTGGATTTGAGGGTATATTCTTCCTGGCGACAGTATTCCTTGTACTGGGTATCTACCTGACATCGAATGCAAAGGACAAGGTACAGGATCCCAAAGCCATCGACATCGACATTTCACTCTTCCGTACCAACAGCCAGTTCAACATCGGTGCATACGGTATCATCCTGTTGCTGGCCATACTGTATATAACCCTTTGGTAATATGCTGGAAGAACTGAAAGAGAAGGTATTCCGTGCCAATCTGGACCTTGTAAGACAGGGTCTGGTCATATTCACGTGGGGCAATGTATCAGGCATAGACCGCGATAAAGGTCTGGTGGTGATCAAGCCCAGCGGCGTGAGCTATGACGAGATGAAGGAAAGTGATATGGTTGTTGTCTCCCTCGAGACCGGCAAGGTGGTCGAGGGGGACCTCAACCCTTCATCGGACACTCCTACTCACCTGGTGCTCTACAGGGCGTTCCCGAATATCCGGGGCGTGGTCCACACACACTCCACATACGCCACAGCATGGGCTCAGGCCGGTATGGACATTCCAAACATAGGCACCACACATGCCGACTATTTCTACAAGGACATACCCTGCACAGGGGATATGACTGAGAAAGAGGTCAGGGGCGACTATGAGCTGGAGACCGGCAACGTCATCGTACGACGTTTCGAGGGCATCAACCCCGACCACACGCCGGGTGTCCTGGTCAAGAACCACGGCCCGTTTTCATGGGGTACCAGCCCGGCAAACGCCGTATATAACGCCAAGGTGATGGAGCAGTGCGCAAAGATGGCTTACATATCACTGACACTGAATCCCGGCACTACAATGAATCCGCTTCTTATTGAGAAGCACTATATGCGTAAACATGGCCCTAACGCTTATTATGGCCAGAAAAAGAAATAACCTGATTAAAAACCGAAAAAATGTTTGAAAATAATGAGATATGGTGGGTGACAGGTGCACAGCTCCTTTACGGAGGCGATGCAGTTGTCCAGGTGGACGGTCACTCAAAGGAGATGGTTGAAGGTCTGAACAAGAGCGGCAACATTCCCGTCAAGATAGTATATAAAGGTACTGCCAACAGCAGCAACGAGGTTGAAGCCGTAATGAAGGCTGCAAACAATGACAGCAAGTGCATAGGTATCATCACCTGGATGCACACATTCAGCCCCGCCAAGATGTGGATCAAGGGTCTGCAGGCTCTTGAGAAGCCCCTGCTCCACTTCCACACCCAGTACAACACAGATATTCCATGGGATACAATTGACATGGACTTCATGAACCTGACCCAGAGCGCCCACGGCGAT
>JAGCDE010000015.1 GCA_017651315.1 Bacteroidaceae bacterium | reverse complement strand
GGCCGGAGGACGCCTGTTCGCGTTAGCGAACTAAAACAAGGAGGGCGAATCGCCCACAACAGATAAGGAGCCTCATTTGAGGCGAGCGAGACCACGAGCGAGAGCGGCCGGAGGACGCCCGTTCGCGTTAGCGAACTAAAACAAGGAGGGCGAATCGCCCACAACAGATAAGGAGCCTCAAATGAGACTCCTTATCTGTTGTGGGCGTTGACGGATTCGAACCGCCGACCCTCTGCTTGTAAGGCAGATGCTCTGAACCAGCTGAGCTAAACGCCCGTGCTCTCTGAAAAAAGCGGTGCAAAGATAAGGACTTTTGTGTACAGTCAAAAACTTTAGGCCGTTTTTTTACTGAATTTTCCATGTATGTTGCCGTTTTGTGGTATCTTCGCGGTGCGAAAAAACAAACAATCAAAATGGAAACAGTTCTCAGCGGCATTCGCCCCACAGGAAACCTTCACCTTGGTAACTACTACGGTGCAGTGACAAGCTTCATCAAGCTTCAGGATTTGTACAGATGCTTCTTTTTCATAGCCGACTGGCACTCACTGACCACACACCCCACCCCTGAGAACATACAGAACAGCGTCCGAACCATTCTTGCCGAATACCTGGCATGCGGCCTGGACCCCGAAAAAGCCACCATATACGTCCAAAGTGACGTTCCTGAAGTGGTGGAGCTTTACCTCTATCTCAACATGAACGCCTATCTGGGTGAACTTGAGCGCGTAACCTCATTCAAGGAGAAGGCACGCAAGCAGCCTGACAATGTGAATGCTGGTCTTCTGACCTACCCCACCCTGATGGCATCGGACATAATCATCCACAAGGCCAACAAGGTGCCTGTCGGCAAGGACCAGGAGCAAAACATGGAGATGGCCCGCAAGTTCGCCCGCCGTTTCAACCAGATGTACAAAGTGGATTTCTTCCCTGAGCCTGCATCCTTCTCACTGGCCAAGGAGGGCGGAATAAAGATTCCTGGACTGGACGGCTCCGGCAAGATGGGAAAGAGCGAGGGTAACTGCATATATCTGTGTGACGAACCCTCGGTCATCCGCAAGAAAGTGATGAAAGCCGTGACCGATGCAGGTCCGCAAGCTCCGGACAGCGAGAAACCCGAGGTAATCCAGAACCTGTTCACCCTGCTTGATGTAGTCTCAAGCAAGGACACCTATGACTATTTCAACGGGAAGTGGAATGACTGCACCCTGCGTTACGGAGACCTGAAGAAACAGCTGGCCGAGGATATAATTGCTGCTACAGATCCTATCCGTGAACGAATCAGGGAGTTCTCAAGCGATAAGGAACTGCTTGACAGGATTGCCCGCGCCGGTGCCGAAAAGGCCCGCGAGAGCGCATCAAAGACCCTGCGTGAGGTACGGCAGATAATCGGATTCAAGGTTTATTGATTGGCTGTTAGAGGTTGGATTCTGGTGAAAATATTTGATGGATATGAAGATAAGGGACGCGGTTAAGACTGCGCTTAAAGCGGTAAAGACATGGACATTCTGGAAAGAGCTGATCATCATGACTCTCGGCATGATGATATCGGCCGCAGCCGTAAACTATTTCCTTATCCCCAGCAAGCTTATCGTAGGCAGTATCTCAGGTCTGTCAATAGTTATCAGCGGTATTTTTGAGCTATTCAGCATACCTGTCAAGGTTTCTACAATAATTGTGATCATCAATGCCATACTCCTTATCATGGCATATCTGCTTATTGACAGGGAGTTCGGCATCAAGACTGTCTATACGGCTCTCATTCTCGGCCCGCTCATGGACCTTTGGGAAATGATTCTGCCCTCATCGAAGCTGATGACCGATGGCAGTACGTCTGTAATGGGTGACATCTGGCTCGACCTGTGTTGTTTCGTACTGTTGCTCAGCGCTGCCCAGGCCATACTTTTCCACATCAACGCCTCTACGGGAGGACTGGACATCCTGGCCAAGATCGTGAACAAGTACCTCCATTTCGACATTGGCGCCTCCATATCGGTTGCAGGAGCTGTCATCTGCTGCACGGCTTTCATCATCAACCCGTTCCGGATGGTGGTGGTCGGCCTGATAGGCACATGGATCAACGGGATAGTGGTTGATTACTTCACTGCCAGCATAAACAAGCGCAAGAGAGTGTGCATAATATCCTCCAGCCATGAGATCCTGCGCAGATATATCATCGAAGAGCTGGACCGCGGATGCAGCCTCTATCAAGTGACAGGCGGATACAGCGGCAAGGAGAATACCGAAATCCAGGCCCTGCTCACACAGGATGAGTTCTCAAAGCTGATGGACTTCATGAAGAAGAACGATATCCACGGATTCATTACCGCAGGTAACGTAAGTGAAATATACGGGCTTTGGAACAAGCACAAGCACGGCCCTATAGGATGATCAGAACCACCTGGAGATTTCCTGCTCGGATTTGATTACATAGACTGTCCTGCCGTCCGGCGTACGGGAGGAGATGCCGCATGCCCGGAGGGCACGTACAAGTTCCTGCATCTCATTCGCGGACAGATGACGGCCGGCGGGGATGGCAGCCTTACGGGCCATAGCCAGTGCCATGCTCTCCAGCTGGCGGTCCTTCTCCTGTGTAGGGTTGACACGGAGATCGGCTATCATATCAGTAATCAGCCGCTCATAATCCTGCCCCTCCATACCCGATGGGACACCCTGGACCGCCACAGCGCCACGCCCCATATCGGACAGGTCGAACCCCAGTTCGGCAAAACGGGGCTTGAGTTCAGCAAAGACTGAGGCATCGGCGGCGGAAAGCTGGAATATCTCAGGGAAGAGCAACCCCTGCGAGGCCGCGCCGTTACTCCCTGCATCGGTCATGAACCTCTCATACAGAACCCTTATGTGAGCCCGGTGCTGGTCTATTATCATCAGTCCCTGCTCAGATGGAACCATGATGTAACGGTCTGCATACTGGTAAGGCTTGAGAGAATCCTCCTCAGGTTTTACTATAGTCTCACTTACGGGAGTGAAAGGAATCCCGCCGTCATTGACCTTGCGATCTATGGCATCACCGTACAACCTGCTCCAGTTGTCCCTGTTGGTACGTGACTGGCCGGATTCATTCCGGCTGCCTGAGAAAGGATTGAAATCGGGATTGTAGCTTACCTTGGGCGGTACCACCGGACGTGACACGTCATAGACGGGTATGTCGGGCATATCAGCCGTATCGAAATTTATGGTGGGCATCTCTTCATAACGGCCCACAGTCTCCTTGACGGCGGCCATCAGAATCTTCCAGACAACCTGTTCATCCTGAAACTTTATCTCAGTCTTGGTGGGGTGAATATTGACATCGATGGTATCGGGAGGAACGTTCAGGAACAGGAAATATGAGGGCTGGTCACCCTCGGGGACAAGGCCTTCGTAAGCGCTCAGCACCGCCTTATGGAAATACGGATGACGCATGTATCTGCCGTTCACGAAGAAAAACTGCCTGGCTCCCTTGCCACGGACACTCTGGAGGTTGGAGCAGAAGCCGCTAACACTTACCACAGTTGTCTGCACATCGACCGGCAGGAGCGCCTCGTTCATCTTACGGCCGAAAAGAGAGACGATACGCTGCTTTATAGCCGATGCAGGAAGCGAAAGGACCTGCTCGCCCTGATGGACCAGCTCGAACGCCACCTCCGGATGCGCAAGAGCCACCCTTTCCAGCTCATTCAGGATATGTCCGTACTCTGTCTGGTTGCTTTTGAGGAACTTGCGGCGGGCCGGTACGTTGTAAAACAGGTTACGTACCGTAAAGGAGCTGCCCACCGGACACACGCACGGCTCCTCCTGCTCCACTTCCGATGCCTTTACGGTAATGGCGGTACCGGTCTCGCTCTCTGCGGTACGGGTACGCAGCAACACCTCTGAGACAGCCGCTATGGAAGGCAGCGCCTCACCCCGGAAGCCGAATGTCGTCAGGGAATAGAGGTCATCGGACTCGCGTATCTTGGATGTGGCATGACGCTCGAATGCCAGACGCGCATCCTCCCCGCTCATTCCGCAACCGTTGTCAATAACCTGGATAGACGTCCTGCCTGCGTCGGTCAAAACCACCTTGACAGTGTCGGCACCGGCATCGACTGCATTCTCAACAAGCTCCTTGACAACCGATGCGGGACGGTTCACCACCTCGCCGGCTGCAATCTGGCTTGCCACTGCCTGTGGCAGAATCCTGACTTCGCCCATGTGTCGCACTCAAATGAAGAATTTGCCGGTCATGAGCCAATGCAGTACAAACAGCAGGGCCAGGATCAGCACAACCGATGTCTGTATGGACATGCGTGGCCCCCCGTTCTCCTTACGCCGTTTCAGATGCCTGGTCCCCTCAACGAATTTTCCACGGATATTCTCCGGATTGTAAGTCTCCTCCGGAAGCATTCCCAGTTCACGTTTGGCTTTCTCCTCCATCTTGGCCAGCCTGTCTTTCCGCTCATCGTAATAGATGTACTTGTGTTCAAAGCGGCGTGGCTCCCTGACTGAAAACATTCCCATATATTATTCTCCCTCCTTAATGGACAGTGTCGGCAACGGCACTGTCTTGTTAATAGTCTGTTTAAGCTGCTCATTAACTCTCTTTGCCCGCCAGTAATAGACATCACTGCGGCTGAGAGGCCTTAACCGGTCAAACCAGTTGAAATTGTCCAGGTACATCTTTTTCTCCTCCAGCTTGCTCATCGGATACATGACTCCGCTCGAACGCCCGTGTACCACAATGCTTTCAACGTTACGGTGCCGGAAATGAATCGTAAGATGAGAGCCTTCAAGGGTGTTCATACCTATCATAGAGGAGTCCGCGTCATCAACCGGATAGAAAATGGCCAGTACGTTTCCCTTGACATCGGTCTTGTCAATCTCCCCGTCCTTGAACCAGGCATACATCTCGCGTCCTGTAATCTGGTTATAATGCAATGAATCGTTGTCCTGTATATAAAGGGCCTGGCCTATCACCTCGGCATGTTCCACCGTGCTGTCATTCAGGTAGAAGACAATCTTTTCACCCAGAATCTGCTGATTGTCGCTCCACAGGATAGGGTCTCTGAACAGGGTAAGGGTGGAATCGGCCGTACAGAACTGGGCTGAATCAGCCACCATCTGGACATCGTTCCTGTAGGCCTTCACCCTGTTGAACGCCCTCACGTGACGGTTCAGGACAGTGTCACCGGCCTCGTTGTAGAATGTCACCAGACGGAAGGTGTCAGCATGAATATAGAGGCTGTCTCCCGCCGAATACTCAATAAGCAAGGCATTGCCTGTCACTACGGCGGAATCGATATCCTGAAAATAGCAGGCATAGTCTCCCAGGACATCGATCTTGTCGCTGTAGTCATTGATCACGACATTCCCGTATCCATAGACACTCCCTTTACTCTCTGTATATAAAATGCTGTCACCGGTCATCCTGGACCCGCCATCATTCTGCTCCACGACCGACCGGTCAAGCAGGACGGCATCCCTTGAATCGGAAAGGAAAGTGCCCCGGGTGGTATGGATGATGTTGTCATCACTGACAATGGTCGTAGGGCTCACAATGAAAGCCTTGTGCAAATCCGTATTGTAGTGAAGGGTATCGGAGGTGAGGTTGTAGTCGGGACTCTCAAGTGTCACGCCCTCTATAAACGTAGCCAGCTTGGTCTCCGTTTCGAACTGTCCATATTCAGAGATGAGCGTACTCTCCTCGTCAAGGAGCGTTCCGCCGTCAAAGAACCATCCTATCCCTATATTACGGTCATAATTGAGGCTGTCAGTCAGCAGCACCATACTGCGGTTCTCTAACCTCACATTGTCCCTGACACGCAGAAGCCTCGTGTTGCCGTCGTAGAACAGCGAATCACCATACATGAAGAGCGTGTCACCCTGTTCGGCACGGACGTTGTGATAGGCTTCGAACGAATTGGCCTCCTTATAGAAAAGGGCACTGTCACAATACATGTACATGCTGTCATGACGGAACACCACGTTACCGGTAAGGATCTGGGCATCAGGGTTCTTCAGCTTGTCAAACCGCAGGACATCGGAATTGATCAGATAGACGAAGCCTGGCTTTTCACCCCCTGTGGAATCCGGTTCCATAACCACGGATATGGAGTCATTGTCCCCGCCGTATGAAGGAAGGGATGCCATAGAGAGCAATGACAGGATAACCGTGATCCGGGAAAGCGCTTTCATTTAACGACTACTGTTTGCCCCAACCGGGATACATGAATTCACAATCGTTCCATCCTTCACTTATCTTGACATAAGTGGTACGCTGTTTCTCCCTGATCCACTTTTCAATAGCCTCTTCACGCCGGATTTCACTCACAATTCTGTGAAGCTCCTCGTAATCATCGGCCATCGTAGCCTTGTGGCCTGTAATCTTGTTCTTGAGCTTGACGATGGCACAAACCACCTTACCGTTCCTGAGCTGCATTGTAAATGGGTCCGACACCTCACCCACATGCATCCGGTCTATGACCTTGGCCACATCCGGGGGGAGCTGCTGCATCTCGTATTTCGAGGTCTTGGGCATACCCGGCTCCGGCTGGTTTGCCATCAGGCCGTTATTGTTACGGGTATCCTTGTCCGATGAAAAACTTGTCACGGCACTCTCGAACGTATATTTTCCCGAACGGATATTCTGTGCCACGGTATCCAGCCTGGACAGGCACTCGTCGATACTTGACATGGGAATCCTGGGCTTTCTCAGGATATGCCTGACCCTGACCCTGTCACCGAGCCTCTCTATCAGCTGGATGATATGGAAGCCGTATTCGGTCTCCACAATCTTGGAAACCTTCTCCGGATCCGTGAGATTGAATGCCACTGCGGCAAACTCGGGAACTATCTCCCCGCGTCCCACGAAGCCGCAGTCACCTCCGTTTTTGGCTGACTCGGGATCCTCGGAATAGAGAATCGCTAAAGTGGAGAACGGGACCTCGCCCGACGTTATCCTCTCCGTATATTGCCTCAGGTCGCTCTTCACCGCGTCAATCTCCTCCTGTGGAATCACGGGATCCATGGTAATGATCTGCACCTCCACCTGATTCGGGACGTAAGGGATCTCATCGGGAGAGATGTCCCTCATGTAACGGCGCACATCACCTGGAGTCACCTTGACACGCTCCATGATCTTGTCACGTACCTTACTCACTATCATTTCGGTCTCACAGGTTTCATAGAGCTTGAGCCTGAACAGTTCAGCACTCATTTTCCAGTACTCCTCCAGTTTCTCCCGGGACCCCATTCTACTCTCATAGAAATTGTAGCGATACTCTACCTGGTCGTTGACATCATCTGGACTGACCGTAATACTGTCAAGCTCAGCCTGGTTCAGGAACAGTTTGTTCACGGCGAGCTGTTCCGGTATGATACAGTACGGATCGCCGTCCCAGTGCACTCCATTCATCGATGCCTCCTGGCGGGCATCCTCAACCTCTGATTTGTAAATCGCCTCATCGCCTACAACCCATACAACCTCATCGATGACGTTGTTTTGGGCCGACAACGTGAATGAGACCCCCTCGAAAGCGGCAACCGCCGTGCCGAGAACAATATGCCGTAACTTCATTTTGTCTGTCTGTGATATTCAATTAATCCTTTGTCAATAGCACTCTGATAGAGTTCCTCCCTTATTTTTTTCATATAGGCAACTTCATTGTTGTTAATCAGCAGCATACGAACCTTGCCGCGTGCATATTCCAGCGGTTCTGTCCCACCCTTTCCGATATATTCGCTCACGTTCAGCAGATATATGTTCTCCTCATCCTTCATCTCGAAGCTCTTCTGTTTCTCTATAAGGCTCTCCAAAGGTGTGTCAGACTGGGGCATCAGCACCTCTATCTCGGCCAGATTGCGCCAATTGTCATAGAAGAACTCGCATCTCGCCGAATTGCGGATGCAGTATTTCTCTATCTCCTCAAATGACTCGTCATCGGTCTGAGTGAACAGGGCCCTTATTCTCGCGAGCTCGGGAGCCTTGGCCGGAATCTTGATGAAGAGTCCCTTGACCAGGGATTCGTTGAGCAGGAACATCCCTGAATTATCATTATAGAAATCCTGTATCTCACCCTCGGTTATCTCCGCCGAGAATTTCTGTTCGAGAAGCCTGCGCTGGTATTCGTGCTCGATGAGTGAACGGCGATAATTGTCCACCAGCCGGTCAATATCGCGCGTATCCGGGATATTACGCTCGGCGTTCTGGTAGAACATGACATCCTCTACCCAGTTCCTTATGTATTTTTCGGAGAATTCGATGCTGTCCTGCCCGGATATTCCAAGCGGCAGGACCTGAAGCAGATCCTCCTCATAGAGTACCGACCCGTTCAGTTCCACAAGAGGAGTCTTCCCCCGCACGTATGCGGTGGAGCCGTTCCAGCCGCAGGAGAGTAACAGAACCGACTGTACCGTTACCGGAACAATCAGTTTCAGGAAGGATTTCCATCTATGGATTCTGCATGTCTTCATCTCATTCTCCAAGAGTAACGGTCTTAAGCACTTTCCTGTCAATCCTGGTCCTGTATCTCTTCTTCAGCAGCTTGATCCACTGCTCTTCAAGATAGTCCTGATAGTCGTTCACAAGTTGTCCTCCTACATCCGACGGTTCCTCAGGAGCATCCATCATGTGCCCTACAGCCCCGATGAACGGCCAGCTGTCAAGCGGTTCGTATGAACCTGTCCCGAAAATCTCCTTGTCCGAATAACGGTTACGCCCCTTCTCGAATGGGCCCTTCATGACCCGAATCCGGGCTTCCTCGTCATTGAATGCCGCAAGCACATTCTCCCACTCACTGTACGGAAGATCCCGGACCGCCTCCTTGGCCTGTGAGAGCAACTCCCCGCTTTTCGCAAAAATGAGCACACCCTTGTAACGCGGTTCATCGAATCTGTATCTCTTACGGTTCTCCCTGAAGAACTTCAGAAGCCCGATGCTGTCCTCTCCAGCCTTCTCCCAGACTTCACGGCTGCTTATCTCAAACATGAGCAGACCGTCATGGTACTCCCTCGAGATATTGCCGAACTCCGGGACCAATGTCTCCAGAAGCGAATCCTCACGCGCCAGGGCCTCCTCATCAGAGAGGTTCCACCCGTATTTTTCGGACATCTTGCGGGCCTGGGACAGCTTGGCATCCTTCATGATCCTCTCCTGTTTCCTCATCCACTCGTAGATAGAGGAACGGTGATCCTCATATCGGCCGAAATCCTGATGGCCACCCACCTTGACTATAACGAAGTAATTCTCATAGCGGAATGGGGGGCAGAAACTGCCGTCATCCTTGAGGCTGAAAGCCACATCGGCAATCTCCTTGGGAAGCTGTCCGCGTGAGACCCATCCCGCGTAGCCCCCGTTGCGGGCGGCACCGTCATCGGAGTGCATGGCAGCCAGATCCCGGAAATCGGCACCTTCACGCAACAGCCTGTATATCGAGTCTATCCTATGTTCCGCCGCATCGAACGCAGCCTGGGTCGGATCCGTTATGCGGACGGAGAGGATATAGACCTCCACTATTCCGTCAGGGCCCACCTCCTCGGCCGAAAGGCGGAATGTCTGACGGGCGGTCTCCTCAAGGAAAACCGAATCGCAAAGATACTCCTCGGCCTGCATGTCACGGTATCCCTTGAACTCACTGATGAACGATTCCTGACGGTCTATCCCCTCATCTATGGCGGCCTGAACCTTGAGCTTGAAATTGAGGTAGAGATCGGCGTATGTGTTCAAATCGTTCTTCTGTCCGGGATCATCGGTGTAGTTTTTCCTGTAGAAATACTCGAATTCCGATTTCCTGATTTCATTTTTACCGACCGTCATGATGACTGGGTCGGCATCCTGTGCCCAGACGGCCGGGGCAAGAAGCGTTGACAGAAGTATTGGAACGAATTTTCTCATGACTGCGGATCATTCATGCCGGCTATAGTTGGGAGCTTCACTCGTGATGGCCACATCATGCGGATGGCTCTCGTTCATTCCGGCATTGGTTATGCGCACGAACTTGGCCTCATGAAGTTTTCCGATATTGGGAGCACCGCAGTAGCCCATGCCTGAACGCAGACCGCCTGCAAGCTGATAGACGACCTCATAGAGAGTTCCCTTGTAAGGAACACGTGCGGCGATACCCTCCGGAACGAGTTTGCGGGTATCCTTGGTGTCGGCCTGGAAATAGCGGTCCTTGGAACCGTTCTCCATGGCCTCCAGAGAACCCATGCCGCGGTATGACTTGAATTTGCGTCCGTTGAATATGATGGTCTCACCGGGAGACTCCTCCGTACCTGCCACGAGCGATCCGAACATGACACTGTCGCCGCCGGCTGCCAAAGCCTTCACGACATCGCCGGAGTAGCGCAGGCCACCGTCGGCAATGATCGGGACACCAGACCCCCTGATGGCCGAATAGACATCATATACAGCCGAAACCTGGGGCACTCCGATACCGGCAATGATACGGGTTGTGCATATTGAACCGGGCCCCATACCAACCTTCACGGCATCGGCTCCGGCCTCTACAAGCACCTTGGCCGCCGCACCTGTCGCGATATTGCCCACGACTATGTCAATGCTGCTGAAACTTGCCTTTGCCTCCCTGAGCTTGGCAATCACGCTCTTGGTGTGGCCATGTGCGGTATCAATCACTATAGCATCGGCTCCGGCCTCCACAAGTGCGTTCATGCGTTCAAGTGTATCGGCTGTTACGCCCACACCCGCAGCCACGCGCAGGCGGCCCTTGCTGTCCTTGCAGGCCATAGGCTTATCTTTGGCCTTGGTGATATCCTTATAAGTGATGAGTCCCACCAGCTTGCCGCTGTTGTCAACCACCGGCAGTTTCTCGATCTTGTTCTCCTGGAGTATCTGTGAAGCAGCCTCCATGTCTATCTGCTGGTGTGTGGTAACCAGATTCTCTTTGGTCATGACATCCTCGATCTTGACATCATAGTTACGCTGGAACCTCAGGTCACGGTTCGTGACGATACCGCACAGCCTGCCGTCCTCCTCAACAACCGGAATACCGCCGATATGGTATTCGGACATCAGTGCAAGCGCATCCCTGATGGTGTTGGAACGGTGAATCGTGACAGGGTCATATATCATTCCGTTCTCGGCACGCTTTACTATTGCAACCTGACGCGCCTGTTCCGCAATTGACATGTTCTTGTGGATTACGCCGATACCGCCCTCACGCGCGATGGCGATGGCCATGCGTGACTCGGTTACGGTATCCATGGCTGCGGTCACGAACGGGATGTTAAGGCTGATGTTGCGTGAAAATCTTGATGTAAGATCTATGTCACGCGGCAGAACCTCTGAATAAGCCGGAATGAGCAGGACATCATCAAATGTCAGTCCCTCCATGGCAACTCTATCTTCTAAAAATGACATCTTGATATGGTTTTACGTTGTACTTTGCTTTAATTGGCCATCTCCGAGATGAACTTTATCCTTACCAGACGGATCTCCTCCTCGGAATAGTCATTGCCCAGTTCATCAAGGGCGTCTTCAATAGAGTCGCTTTCCGACTCCCGGAAATACTCGTATATATCCTCGGCACGCTCCTCGTCCATCACACTGTCAATAAAATAGTTGATGTTCAACTTTGTACCGGAATAGACAATGGCCTCCACCTCCGTCAGCAGCTCATCGAAGTCAATGCCCTTGCTTATGGCAATGTCGTCGAGTGCCACCTTCATGTCGATGCTCTGTATGATGCTCACCTTGAGCTTCGACTTGTTGGGGACAGTCCTGACCCTAAGGTCCTCGGGACGCTCTATCTCATTCTCCTCGACATGACGCTTGATAAGGTCGATGAAATCCTGCCCATACCGCTTGGCCTTGCCGGCGCCTACGCCCGGGATGTTCTGCAGCTCCTCCATGGTCACCGGATAGGTGGTGGCCATAGCCTCAAGCGAAGGATCCTGGAAAATCACGTAAGGCGGCAGTTCCAGATGCTTGGAGATCTTCTTGCGCAGGTCCTTCAGCATGGAGTAGAGCTCCGGGTCAACGGCAAAGGAGCCACCACCCCGTATCGGGCCCTCGTTTTCTTCATCCTCGAAATCCTTGTCCTCCACTATCATGAACGACTTCGGATTCTTCATGAAGTCACGTCCCTCATCAGTTATCTTGAGGAGACCGTAATTCTCCACGTCTTTCCTGATGTACCCTGCTATAAGAGCCTGACGTATCACGGCATTCCAGGTCTTCTCCTCCTCATCGGAACCGGAGCCGAACACCTCGAGGTCCTCATGCATGTGGTCGGTCACGGCCGATGTCTCCTTACCCATCAGTATGTCAACGATGTAATCGGCCTTGAAATTCTCCTTGACCGCGACTATGGCCTCCAGAACTGTCTCAAGCAGTTGCTGTGCCTCGACCTGTTTCTTGGGACTAAGGCAGTTGTCACAGTTGCCGCAGTTGTCCTCCTCATAGTTTTCACCGAAATAGTGGAGCAGCAGCTTGCGCCGGCAGACCGATGATTCGCAATAAGCTGTAGTCTCGGCCAGCAGCTGCCGGCCTATATCCTGCTCGGCGAGAGGCTTGCCCTCAAGGAATTTCTCCAGTTTCTGGACATCCTTGCTGTTGTAGAACGCTATGCACTGGCCCTCACCTCCGTCGCGTCCGGCCCTTCCTGTCTCCTGATAATAACCCTCAAGGCTTTTGGGTATGTCATAATGGATCACATACCGCACGTCAGGCTTGTCTATACCCATACCGAAGGCGATGGTTGCCACAATCACGTCTATCTTCTCCATGATGAAGGCGTCCTGTGTGCTGGAACGGGCAGCCGCCTCCATGCCTGCATGGTATGCCATAGCCGATATGTCATTCGCCTGCAGTATCTCGGCAAGTTCCTCGACTTTCTTGCGGGAGAGGCAGTATATGATTCCGGACTTACCGGGATTGGCCTTGATGAACCTGATTATCTCCTTGTCTATGTTCTTGGTCTTGGGCCGTACCTCATAATACAGGTTCGGACGGTTGAACGAGGACTTGAAGTCATCGGCATCCTGAATGCCGAGATTCTTCTTTATGTCATCCCTCACCTTGTTGGTGGCTGTCGCTGTCAGGGCTATGATGGGAGCATTGCCTATCTCATTGACAATTGGCCTGATACGACGGTATTCAGGTCTGAAGTCATGTCCCCATTCAGAGATGCAGTGAGCCTCGTCTATGGCATAGAACGATATCTTTATCTTCTTGAGGAACTCCACGTTCTCCTCCTTGGTCAATGACTCGGGAGCCACGTAAAGCAGTTTGGTCTTGCCCTCCAGGATATCGGCCTTTACAAGATCGATGGAAGCCTTGTTGAGTGAGGAGTTGATGAAATGGGCTATACCGTCCTCCTCGCCCATGTTGCGCATCGCATCCACCTGATTCTTCATCAGTGCGATGAGAGGGGATATCACTATTGCCGTCCCGTCCATCACGATTGCAGGCAACTGGTAACATAATGATTTGCCGCCGCCTGTGGGCATTAGCACAAAGGTGTCCCTCCCCGCGAGCAGATTCCTGATGATAGCCTCCTGGTCACCCTTGAATGTGTCGAATCCGAAATGGACCTTGAGCACCTCCGAAAGGTTTATTCTCTTACTTGCCATATTGTCTGAAAATAGTGGTTGTATCCGCAAAACGGATTGAAAACAAAGTTATACACAAGTCTGTCAAACTTGCAAACTTTTTATCTTAAAAATAATCAGATTTTGTCTAAGAATCTGTTTAAATTGTTCCGGAAAGCCTATCATCAGCTGTTCAGGCTCCAGTTTCAGCCTGTGTGACGGCATGATAGAGGTCCGGAACGGAGGAGACAAGAAACGGGACAGGAAGCATAAAACCGGATTAAGACGGACTCACGCGGATTCCTGGATTATTCCGTCGGCCTTTTCCAACTGCTGTCTGGCATAATCAAGGGTGACGGCATACTTCTTTATACCTGTGGACGGAGCGTTGTACATGGCCTCCACCATGATTGTCTCCACTATCGACCTGAGACCTCTTGCGCCGAGCTTGAACTCAATGGCCTTGTCAACCACGAATTCCAGGACCTCCGGCTCAAAGGAGAGTTTAATGCCGTCGATGGCAAACAGCTTGACATACTGTCTTATTATTGAATTCTTGGGTTCAGTCAGGATCCTGAGCAGAGCGTCACGGTCAAGAGGCTGGAGACTGGTCACCACCGGCAGACGTCCGATTATCTCCGGTATCAGTCCGTATGACTTCAGGTCCTGAGGGGCGACATACCTCATTATATTGTTGAAATCCACCCTGCTCCTCTGTTCAACCGAGTCAAACCCCACCACCTGGGTGTTCAGACGGCCGGCAATCTTGCGCTCTATGCCGTCAAACGCGCCACCGCAGATAAACAGGATGTTTTTTGTATCCACCTCTATGAACTTCTGCTCAGGATGCTTCCGTCCGCCCTGAGGCGGGACATTCACCACAGAACCCTCCAGGAGTTTGAGAAGCCCCTGCTGGACGCCCTCACCGCTCACGTCGCGGGTTATGGACGGGTTATCGCTCTTCCTTGCTATCTTGTCAATCTCATCGATAAAGACAATGCCACGCTCGGCAGCCTCCACGTCATAGTCAGCCACCTGCAGAAGACGGGAGAGGATACTCTCGACATCTTCCCCCACATAACCTGCCTCCGTCAGTACGGTGGCATCGACAATGGTGAACGGAACCTTGAGAAGTCTCGCGATGGTCTTGGCAAGCAGGGTCTTGCCTGTCCCGGTGGCACCTACCAGAATGATGTTGCTCTTCTCTATGTCAACCTCGTCCTCGGTTACAGGCTGTGTAATCCTCTTGTAATGGTTGTAAACAGCCACCGACAGATATATCTTGGCTGCATCCTGGCCAATCACGTAGTCATCAAGATACCTCTTTATCTCCTGGGGTTTAGGTATGCTGTCAAACCGTAGCTGACTCTTTTTCATGGACGGCTTGGATTCATGGACAATCTCAGCGGCACGCTCAGCGCACTCGTTGCAGATGCAGCTGTCAATACCGGTTATAAGCAGATCCACATCCTTGTCAGAACGTCCGCAGAATCCGCAATATCTTCCTTTTTTTACCCCTGCCATACCTGTCTGACCTTATTTGCGCTTTTCAAGGACCTGGTCAATCATACCATACTCCCTGGCTTCCTGAGCCGTCATCCAATAGTCACGGTCACTGTCTGCCCACACCTTCTCGTATGGGGTGTGCGAATGCTCCGATATGATGGTGTAAAGCTCCTTCTTCATCTTCTGGATCTCGCGGGCGGTTATCTCTATGTCGCTCGCCTGCCCCTGGGCTCCACCGAGCGGCTGATGTATCATGACCCTGCTATGCGGAAGAGCAGACCTCTTCCCCTCCTGACCGGCCACCAGCAGGACGGCAGCCATACTTGCAGCCATGCCTGTACAGATTGTGGCAACAGGACTCGTGATAAACTGCATCGTGTCATAGATACCCAGTCCCGCCGTCACGCTTCCGCCAGGTGAGTTCAGGTAGATGGATATCTCCTTGGACGAATCGACCGAATCCAGATAGAGCAGCTGCGCCTGGATGGTATTTGCCGTATAGTCACTAATTTCTGTCCCGAGAAATATGATACGGTCCATCATGAGGCGCGAGAACACGTCCATCTGGGTGACATTGAGCTGACGCTCCTCCAGAATATAGGGGTTGAGATACTGGGATTCAGCCTTGATCACATCGTCAAGGACCTGGCTGTTAAGACCGAGATGGCCTACAGCGTATTTACGGAAATCATCCATGTTCAGTCACTGATCGGTTCAGGTTATTCAGAAATTCACTTGTTGTCGGTTGAGGATGTTTCAAACAGTTTGTTGAACTCATCCACGCTCACTTTCTTTATCTTGAGCTTCACGTCATTCTTGAGAGCTGCCGTAAGCTTGGCCCCGATGGCACGGTTCACAAGCCCGTCAACCGTCTCACGTTTCTTGAGCATCTCCTTTGAGTAGTTTTCAAGGAGGTCATCAGGCAGATTCATCATGCCGTACTGGGCGAACTGCGCACGTGTCGCCTCGCGGGCCATCGCCTTGACATCGTCATCCTCGACCTTGATTGAGTACTTCTCCACCAGTTTCTCCTGGATAAGATGCCATGTGAGCTCCTCCTTGCTGCGGTCAAATGTCTCGTCGATATTATCCTTGTCATCATCCCTGCGGTTGGCTCTCATGATGCGTTTGAGCAGGTCATCGGCGAACTCAAGCTTTCCTGTCTTTTCCATCAGATAGCTCCTGGCATCCATCAGGAACCTGTAATCGCTGTCAGGGACAAAGCCTGCGGCAACCGATTCCCCGACTTTGGCACGGAACGAGCTTTCGCTGTCAACGGCACCGCTTCCGAATACATGGTCGAACAGTTCCTGATTAAGCTCAGCCTCCACGAAACGGGTGATATCCTGAATCTCAAGGCTGAAATCCGAATTCACGCCGGCCACCTCCTCCTTCTTCCTGTTCAGGAGGGAAGATATCTCTATCTCATTGCCCTGGTAGGCTTTGGCAGGGTTGAAGACAACCTTTCCACCCTTCACGGCACCGTTGAAAAGAGTCTTCTCGGCTTCATCCTTGATGAACTGAGGCATGACGGTCGCTCCTTCCACGACAATCCCGTTCTCTTTCGGGGAGCCGTCACTATCAAGCTCGACAAGAAGTCCTTTCACCACATCACCGTCGGCGTATGCATCAACCTGCCTGTATTCTCCGTACTGACGGGTGTATGCCTTCACCTGGTTGTCTATCATCTCATCGGTAACCTTGATCTCATAATATGTTATAGCGTCATCCTTGCCGATATTCACTTCGAACTGCGGCGCCAGAGCTATGTCGAACCAGAATGTCATGGAGTCGTCATCAATATTCATACCGGCCTCCTTCTCATCGTTTGGAAGCGGCTCTCCAAGCATATCTATCTTATTCTCTTTAATATAACTGAAGACCTTTTCCTGAAGGATCCTGTTTATCTCGTCAGCCTTGACGGACTTGCCGTACATCTTCTGGATAAGAGACATGGGAACCATTCCGGGACGGAAACCCGGCATCTGCGCCTTCTTTTTCGCTTCCTTGAGTGCCTTGTCCACATTCTCCTGGTAATCAGCCTTTTCAAGACTGACACTAAGCAGGCCCTGTACCTTGCTTACATTCTCAAACTTTACGTTCATTCTGAAATTCGTTTTATTTTGACCTTTCTTTTGCCTGTCACCAGATTTTTAGAATGCGAAATTACTTCAATATTCACAAACAGGAAAAAATTTGTATTTTTTTTGCATTCATGGATATCATTTATTGTCCTGTTGTCCCCTATTTGAGTTAACTTTGCACCAAACGCATCTCATTCCCTGTTTAGAACTGTTCCATTAAGATGATGATGGACCTATTCCCCTCCGGCCTTACCGGTCCCAGGGGAATGACGGAGGTCCGTTCTGACGAAGGACGATGAAAACAGATGGAGAGGCTGTAAGAAATCTATGGAAGCAAGTTTAAACAGATTATCAGGCATGGAAGAAAACCCAACAGGAGTCACAGACAGCGGAAGTATGGTTCTCCGGACCGAAAACCTTGTCAAGCGATACGGTAAACGCACTGTCGTGAGCCATGTATCCATAAACGTCCGGCAGGGTGAAATCGTGGGACTTCTCGGGCCTAACGGTGCCGGCAAGACAACCTCTTTCTATATGACAGTCGGCCTGATCACCCCTAACGAGGGTAAGATTTACCTTAACGAACAGGACATAACCGAATACCCTGTCTATAAGCGCGCCCGCGCAGGCATCGGCTATCTTGCCCAGGAGGCAAGCGTATTCCGCAAGATGAGCGTTGAGGACAACATAGCATCGGTTCTTGAACTTACAGGAAAGCCTAAGGAGTACCAGAAGGAGAAACTTGAAAGCCTTATAGAAGAGTTCAGCCTACAGAAAGTGCGGAAAAACCTTGGCGACCGGCTTTCGGGTGGAGAACGACGCCGGACTGAAATAGCCCGCTGCCTGGCCATAGAGCCCAAGTTCATCATGCTTGACGAGCCGTTCGCCGGAGTCGATCCGATAGCCGTGGAGGATATCCAGCAGATTGTCTGGAAGCTAAAGGACCGTAACATAGGAATTCTTATAACAGACCACAACGTACATGAGACCCTCAGCATTACGGACCGGGCGTATCTTCTGTTCGAAGGCCGCATCCTCTTCCAGGGTACGCCGGAAGAACTTGCAGCCAACCCTATAGTCAGAGAGAAGTACCTCAGCCAAAGCTTCGAGCTGAAAAAGAAGACCTTCCAGAAGTAATCCAATGCGTCCCCTCCGGTTCCTGTCAATTGCGCTCTGTCTCGTTGCCGCCACAGTGACATGTCATGCCGTTCCTGTCCGAAGGGACACCATAACCGTCATGCAACCTGACGGGAAACCGCTCAAACTAGTCTATCAGGGCGATGAATACGGTACTTTCTATACCACGTTTGACGGTGTTGTCATGGAAAAAGGGAATGATGGCCTGTGGCACAGGACTCTTGCATTGGACAAACCGGCAAACCACCGGCTTCCCCTATCAGCCCAGCCTGGCAGTTACAAGACACAGACCTTTCCCGTCACCGGAAGTCCCAGATGCCTTGTCGTACTGGTGGATTTCCCCGACAGGAAGTTCAGTGCGGATGACGGGACAATCATCAGGATTCTTGACGACCACTACAACAAGAAAGGATATACCGATACCATAACATACAAATATGACAGGTTCCAGGGGGCGACAGGAAGCGTGAGAGACTATTTTGAGGCCCAGTCTTACGGGGTTTTCTCCCCCCGTTTCGACATAATAGGCCCCATACATGCCAGCAACGGATATGCATATTACGGCAAGAACACCAACAACAGTCCCGGAAACGACTCAGGCAATGCCGCCAAGCTTGTCAAGGAGGTGTGTGACAGCATAAAAAGCGGTTCACTTGCCGACCTGTTACTCTATGACAACAATTTTGACTCCGAAGTCGATATGCTTGCTGTCATCTACGCGGGTCGCGGTGAGAACTACAACGGCTCCGACCCCAACACCATCTGGCCCCACCAATACGACATCACGCTGACCGGTGTCCCCGGCCTGACCAAGGTCAACTACCTGCTTACATGTGAGCTTTTCTGGGATTCCGATGACATAATCGACGGTATAGGGATATTCTGTCATGAGTTCTCACATGTACTCGGCCTGCCCGATTTCTACGACACGAAATCAGGAGCATCCACCTGTCTCGGCTCATGGAGTATAATGGACTACGGAATCTATTGCAATCTCGGTTTCGCACCTTCAGGATACACCGCATTCGAACGCTACTCAATGGGTTGGATGGACATACCCGTAGCCGATGCGACCGGCAGATATTCGCTTGAATCCATTGATGTCAAGGCTGACGCATACCGTCTCAGCACCGATGACGACGACAAGTTCATAATCCTTGAGAACCACCAGAAGAAAGGATGGTTACGCTATCAGAAAGAATCCGGTCTTCTCGTGACGTCCGTCTCCTACAAGAAGAGCGCCTGGCTACGCAACACCGTGAATGTATCAGCGAGGAACTATGCGGTCATCCCGGCCGACAACATATCCGGCAAGGAGAACGAATCCGGCGATCTCTATCCGCGCTACAGCAAAGACAGCATCACCATGTTCAGCAACCCAGCCCTCAAGGTCTATGACGGCGATTACATTACTCTTCCTGTCACAGGAATCAGGAACAGCGGAGGAACAGTGAGTTTCATGCTCGGAAGGTCAAAAGTGACGGACGGAATCGTCAATATCCAGCCTGACAGCGACAGGGAGCCCATCCGTGTGTTCGATATATCCGGCAGGCCGGCGGGCACGTTCAGTCCCGACACCCCCGTCGGAGAGCTTCCGCTCCCACCCGGGATATGGCTTGTAAAGAAAGACGGGAAGACAAAAAAAGTGAGGTTCTGAACCTCACTTCTGTCTGATGAAGATATTGACAGGAGTTCCGCTGAAATCCCATTTCTCCCTTATCTTGTTCTCAAGGAACCTTTTGTAGGGCTCCTTGACATACTGCGGCAGGTTGGCAAAGAACACGAACGAGGGGATACTGGGTCCCTGAAGCTGTGTACAGTACTTTATCTTGATATATTTGCCCTTTATGGAAGGTGGCGGATAAGCCTCTATGAGCGGTAGCATCTCGGCATTCAGCCTGCCAGTAGGCACACGCATCGTCTTGTGCAGATAAACCTCCTTGGCGCACTCAAGCACCTTCAGGATGCGCTGCTTTTCAATAGCCGAAGTGAACACTATCGGAAAATCTGTGAACGGGGCCAGTCTGGAACGTATGGCCTCCTCATAGTTTTTCATCACCTTTGCGCTCCTGTCCTCAATCAGGTCCCACTTGTTCACTGCCACCACAAGCCCTTTCTGGTTCCTCACAATCAGGGAGACGATGTTGAGGTCCTGTCCCTCAATTCCACGGGTGGCATCGAGCATGAGTATGCAGACATCACTGTTCTCTATGGCCCTGATAGACCTCATCACGGAATAGAACTCCAGATCCTCCTCAACCTTGTTTTTCTTCCTGATCCCTGCGGTATCCACGAGATAGAAGTCAAAACCGAACTTGGTGTACCGTGTATATACAGAGTCGCGTGTAGTGCCTGCAATCTCAGTCACGATATTCCGCTCCTCACCTATGAAAGCGTTCACGATTGAACTCTTGCCTGCATTCGGTCTGCCCACTACGGCAAAACGGGGGATGTTCTCATCGGTCTCCTCCCCGCTATCCGCCGGAAGACGGCGCAGGATCTCGTCAAGAAGCTCGCCCGTACCGCTTCCGTTCGCCGCCGAAACGGTTACGGGATCGCCCAACCCCAGCTTGTAGAACTCGGCTGCCCCGTACTGCAGGTCAAATGTATCCATCTTGTTGGCAACGAGAATGACCGGAGTGGATGAACGGCGGAGGATATTGCCCACCTCATCATCCAGGTCAGTCAGCCCGTTACGGATATCGACCAGGAACAGTATCACATCGGCTTCATCGATGGCAATCCTCACCTGCTTGCGGATCTCCTCCTCAAACACGTCATCGGAATTCACTACCCAGCCACCCGTATCGACCACGGAGAACACCCTTTCATTCCACTCGCATTTGCCGTACTGCCGGTCGCGGGTGGTGCCGGCCACATCGTCCACTATGGCCTGACGTGTCTGCGTCAAGCGGTTGAAGAGTGTGGATTTGCCCACGTTGGGACGACCTACTATCGCTACGAGGCTACTCATATCTCTATCTGATGATTAATTGGAAGGGCTCAGAATCTGTCTTGATTCTCATCCCTGTTCATATCCGAAATTCCTCAGTTCACGCACCGAGCTGCGCCAGTCCTTATCGACCTTGACAAAAAGCTCCATGAAAATCTTCTTGCCGAAGAACTTCTCGAGGTCCTTGCGTGCCTCAATGGCGACACGTTTCAGAGCCTGGCCCTCATGTCCTATCAATATCCCCTTCTGCGACTCTCTCTCCACATAAATGACACAATTGATCAATATGCGGTTGCGGTTCTCCTTGAACTGTTCAACCGCCACCTCCACTGAATACGGAACCTCCTTGTCGTAATGCAGAAGTATCTTCTCCCTCACAATCTCCGACACGAAGAACCGCGCAGGCTTGTCTGTCAGCTGGTCCTTTCCGAAATAGGGAGGAGACTCGGGCAACAGCTCGTTGACTCTCTTGAGGATAGTACGCACACCGAAGCCGTTCGCGGCGGAGATGGGGATTATCTCAGCGTTGGGAAGTTTCTCATGCCATGAAGCAACCATCTTCTCAAGGTTTTCCTGATCGGTCAGGTCAATCTTGTTTATTATCACCAGCACCGGGACCTTCATCCCTGCCACCTTTTCAAGGAAATCGCTGTTCTTGTCAGCCTTTTCCACCACGTCTGTCATGTACAGAAGTACATCCGCATCGACAAGTGCCGATTCGGAGAATGCCAGCATGGATTCCTGAAGCCTGTAGTTCGGTTTCAGAACCCCGGGAGTATCGGAAAAGACGATCTGCGACTCCTCCGTATTCACTATGCCCATTATCCTGTGACGGGTGGTCTGGGCCTTGAAGGTGGCTATGGATATATGCTCCCCCACCAGAAGGTTCATCAACGTGGATTTTCCCACATTGGGATTGCCCACGATATTAACAAATCCGGCCTTGTGCATGATAATCGGTCATGAGTCAAAAAAAACGCATCTGGAAGGATGCGTTTTCATGTCTTGTCATTACTCGGCTGCCGTCTCTTTGACTACTGCAAGTTTGCCTCTGTAATAACCGCATTCACCACATACAGTGTGGTAAACGTGCCATGCTCCACAATTGGGACAGATCGCCAGTGTCGGTGCCACTGCCTTGTCGTGGGTCCTTCTCTTTGCAGTCCTGGTATTTGACTGTCTTCTTTTAGGATGTGCCATTTTGTTATCTTTTTAATCGTTATCTGTTTCTATCATACCATTCAATCCGTCCCACCTTGGATCAGAGCCTTCGGACTCACCTGAAGAATCCTCATCCTCACCTATAAGATGCCCGTCAAGTTTCTCCATCATCCCCTTGTTGCATTTGCCGGGGGCATGGACATGCTTGATTGGAATTGCCAAGGCAATGAATTCATAAATATACCATGCCACATTGATTGAGCCGTCCTTCTCAGGAACCACCACCACGTCACCATCGTCAGCATAGTCATCTCCGAGCCTGACCTTCATCTCCCCGTCAGTGTCAATATCAAGGGACATGTCATCAAGGCAACGGTCACAGGTCACGATGACTGCACCCTTGAGCACGAATCCCAGATGATACAGGTCAGACTGTCTGGTTACAGTAAGTTCCACATCAACGTTGCCCTTGCGGACATCCTCTCCCTGGACAGCCTCGAAAAAATCCTGGCCGACAGTCCAGCGATACGAAGCCTGCTTGTCAGTAAGCCCTTTAAGTTCAACGTTGTATATATCCAGTCTTCCCATTTGACAAATTTTTCGGGGCACAAAGATACAACAATATTTTTTCAAACGGAAAATATTACAGTCATTTTTGATCTTATGTTTCCGGATTGAGAATCACTTCGGAATCTCGATGCGGAAGACAGTGCCTTTCCCGAGTTCGGAATGAGCCACATAGATACGCCCCTTGTGGTATTCGGTAACTATCCGCCGAGCCAGGGAGAGCCCCAGCCCCCAACCGCGCTCTTTCGTGGTGAACCCGGGGTCAAACACGCTCTTCCATGAACTTTTGGCAATGCCTTTGCCGGTATCCGACACATCTATGGTCACACTGTTCCTCTCTTCGGAGAGGGTCAGAGTCAGGGTGCCCTTCCCGTTCATGGCATCCACGGCATTCTTGCACAGGTTCTCAATCACCCAACCGAACAGCGACGGGTTAACTTTCGCGTAAACGGGAGGTTCCGGGAATTTCCTGACAAACTCCACACTTTTGGGAGAGCGGTGCTCCACATAGCCGATAACCGAGTCAAGGACTCCGACCATGTCAGCTGTCTCAGGTTCAGGCATAGAGCCTATCTTGGAAAACCTTTCAGCCACCATCTCAAGCCTCTTCACATCCTTTTCCA
Organism: Bacteroidaceae bacterium; assembly: GCA_017651315.1. Classification (GTDB taxonomy): domain Bacteria; phylum Bacteroidota; class Bacteroidia; order Bacteroidales; family Bacteroidaceae; genus Colenecus. Next base: position 65,491 of record JAGCDE010000015.1, on the reverse strand, counting down.
TCTCGTCTATGAGAGGGTCGTCATACTTGTCCCTGAGAAGCTCGGACCAAGCCATGAGAGAGGAGATCGGAGTTCCGAGCTGGTGTGCGGTCTCCTTTGAAAGACCCACCCACACCCTGTTCTGCTCAGTTTTCTTGAAGCTCAGCAGCGCAAAAATGGCAATAAGCACAAACAGCACCACAACAGCCATCTGTATGTACGGATAGATTGTCAGACGGCTGAGAAGAAGCGACTCGTCAAAACAGACCTCATAAAAGTGTTCCTCGTCATCCTCCTCCGGATAAATCCTGATTGAGTTACCGGCCTGGCGCATTCTTTCGGCATAAGCGGTCAGATAAGCCAGTGTGTCACCTTTCTTTATGTCAATGTTCAGGAAAGTGTTGTTGATGATATTCCTGTTCTCATCAGTCACTATCACAGGTATGGTCTTGTTACCTTTGAAGACCTCAAGGACAAGGTTCAGTTCCGTATCGTCATCGGCAGCGTTCAGGGTGCGGTATGCCTCGGCGAAAATCTCCATTTTGGAATGCTCCTCACGCGAAAGGTCCCTGACAAGTGACTGAGAGACGAACAGGGAGATAAATGCGATGACTATGGCAAGTATTATCAGTCCTGTCCTGATGCGCTTGAATTCTTTGAACTTTCTCATATTCCTATACCGGAATCCTTGACCCCGGTAAAGGAATAAACGCGAAACGGATGCCGATATTGTATCCAATGCCTCTCAGAGACGGAACAGAGTGCGCGCATTGGCCGAAGTGACGGCGGCAATCTCATCCTCGGAGCAACCATAGACCTGTGCCAGCCTGGATGCCGTGAAGGTCAGATATGAGGGTTCGTTGCGCTTTCCCCTGAAGGGTACCGGAGTCAGGTATGGAGAGTCCGTTTCGAGAACCAGTCTCTCAAGCGGAATCCTGCCGAGCGTATCCGGCAGTTGCGATTTCCTGAAGGTCAGCACACCTCCTATACCGAGCATGAAGCCTTCGAACCCAAGCAGTTCAACAGCCTCCTCAAGGCTCCCTGAAAAGCAATGGAACACCCCTCTCAGCCCTCTTCCCCTGTAATCCGAGAGCACGTCACAAAGCTGGCGGAACGACTCCCTGGAATGTATTGATACCGGCAGGTCATACTCAAGCGCCCACTCTAACTGAATGCGGAAAGATTCAATCTGATCCCTTATCCTGGTTTTGTCCCAGTAGAGGTCAAGTCCTGTCTCGCCTATTCCGATGTACCGGCAGGCACCGCCCTTCCCCCTGTCCGCGTCAAGCAGCCGTTTAAGTTCATCCAGCTGCAGATGGAAATCCTCCTCCAGATCTTCAGGGTGCAGTCCTATCATGGGTTTACAAATGTCAGGCCACATATCGCACACGCGAAGCATGTCCGTTACGGTCCGGTTGCTGATGTTGGGAAGAAGAAGGTATTCCAGGCCGCATCCGCAGGCGCGCTCCATCACTTCCGGCAGATCCTGGCTGAACTCTTCAGCAAAGAGATGGCAGTGGGTGTCAATCAGCCTTCTCACCTTTGCGGTAATAATAGATCAGACCGTAGTCACTGCAGGCTTTCATCCTGGCGTCACCTTCAAGGTCGGAGAAATAGTCCTCGATGGAATTCCACACCTCAAGGATCAGCTCATCCACCTGCGGCCTCATGAGCGAGACAACCGTAAGGCTCTCATCTGTGAGCTGACGCATCTCACACTGCTTGTCATACAGCTCCTTGAAAAGCTCATAATGGACATTAACCTTGGCTATCGTGGGGTTGAAGATAGGTGTGCCCCCCTTTGACGTCCTTGTCCTTTCACCCTGAATCGTGTTTTCGCACCAGCGTATCACGGCGATGTCGCTTGACAGGTCCGGCAACTCGCCGTTCTCCTCCTCAAGGGAATAGTACAGTCTGTCCGATGACTTGATTTCGCCTCTCTTAACACAGAGATTGAACACTGTAAGGAAATGGGACACATACATCCTGGCATTTTTCAGCCTGGTCTGGTAGAGTTCGGATTTCGAATAACTGATCTGGCGTTCAAGAGACTTCAGATACCGGTCTTCCGCCTCACTGAACAGCTGGAGTTTCTTCTCCGCCCTGTTGAACAGCTCCGGCTTAAGTACAGGTGCATAATAATAGCTGTTCTTCATCTTGCCGACCGCAGCCGAAAGGGAGCGGATCCTGGCCTTATCAGTATTCGGGAGTCTTCTGTATGGCATACCTTTCCTATTTTCCTCTGTTCATCAGACTGTTTACATACTCCTTCAGGACGGTTTTCCGCTCTGCTGGAGCACTCACCTCATCCAAGACCGCCATAGCTTCCGCAAACAACGCACCTATGAGACTTTCGGACTGTTCCCTCACCCGAAGGGCATCATAGACAGCCTTCACACCGTCAATCTTGGACTGCGGATCGGGTCCGTCATACAGAGCCCAACGGTCCAGTTCCTCATGCATGGCGGCATTCGCACGTGCGCGTGCGGATATATATAGGTATGTCTTTTTGTTGCAAAGGATATCGCCCCCTATCTTCTTCCCGAAGACCGCGGGATCCCCGTAAACGTCAAGCAGGTCATCCTGGAGCTGGAAAGCCAGTCCCACTTTCTCACCGAAACGGTACAGCAGAGATGCGTCAGACTCCGAAGCGCCTCCCAGAAGGGCTCCGGCCTTGAGACATGCGGCAAGTACTATTGATGTCTTCAGGCGGATCATCTCTATGTACTCTTCGGAAGTGACATCGTTGCGGGTCTCGAAATCCATGTCATACTGCTGCCCGTCAAAAACACCGATGAAGGTATCCAGGACAAGATCCATGACCTGCTTCCTGTTTTTCCCCTCAATATCAGAGAGGTAACGGGGTGCTATCATGGACATGACATCACCTGCGAGTATGGCGGAGTTCCGGTTCCACCGCTTGTGGACGGTTGGTATGCCACGGCGCATGTCGGCATTATCCATAAGGTCATCATGAAGCAGGCTGAAATTATGCAATATCTCTATTCCCGCGGCAGCCCGCAGAGAATTCTCCATCTCATCGGAAAACATGCCGGTAGCCAGAAGCAACAGCACCGGCCTGATTCTCTTGCCACCGGGAGAGAGTATGTAACGGACAGGTTCATACAGAGTGTCAGGCTCATGAGAATAATCAAGACTCTGGAAGAAAGTCTCGAACCGTTCTCTTATCTCATCCGGGCTATACAACATAATGACTTGATAAATGATAAAGAAGAAGGGGCTTCCGCCCCTCCTTTGGTTTCAATCAGCTAAGCTTGAAGTTAACCGGCACCGTGAACTTGACGCGTACAGGCTTGCCACGCTGAAGGCCTGGTTTCCATTTGGGCATGGAGGATATCACGCGAAGGGCCTCCTTGTCCAGATGCGGGTCAACTGACCTCACGACCTCAGGATCGACGATGGAACCGTCCCTGTTTACGACGAACTGTATCAGCACCCTACCCTGGATGTTGTTCTCACGGCAGATTGCAGGATACTTGATGTTCTTACGGAGATACTCCATAAGAGCTGCCTGGCCACCCGGGAACTCCGGCTGCTCCTCAACGACCATGAAGATTGTCTCCTCTTCAGGCTCCTCCTCTACGATGACCTCTTCCACTTCCGTGATATCAACATATTCCACCTGGTCCTCGGTTGACGCTATGACATCCTCCTCGATATCGGCGTCATCCTCCACGATCTCTATTATCTCAGCCTGTGTGGTTGACTGTGGTGGGGGCGGTACTGTCTTCTTTTCAGGAAGTGTGATAGGGATAAGCTCCTCTTCAAGATGCAGGTCAACTACCGCATAGATTTCCGAATTGTCCTCTTTCTCACTCTGGGACCATTCCAGCGCCACGAATATTACCGACAGCGCCAACACGAAACCGATGAGCAGGGAGGTTGATTTGCCCTTCTCAAGATCCGCGCGTTCAGACTTCTTGATTTCCATATTAATCGTTTTTAAATTCCTTACTTGCGTATTTACTCTCTTTCAATGGCAAATGTAGCACTTTTTTCTTTCAAAAAACACCTAAACTCCAATATTATGTTTTTTTTGCACTGATAAAGCCGATTTGACAACCAAATGATTAATTTTGTCATGTCATTATGAAAAAGAAACATTTCGGCCTCATATTATCACTTTCACTCTGTGTCTTACCGGCCAGGAGCCAGAGCCTGCAGACTGCCTTCGAGTTCATGCGGCTTCCATCATCGGCCCATGCCTCATCGCTGGGAGGTAACGCCGTATCGATACCCGACGCCCATTCCGCGCTCTTTCTCTCCAACCCGGCCCTCATAACAGGCTATGCCTCACCTGTCGCAGGACTGAACGCCATGACCTGGTTCGCCGGCACGAAAGTGGCCGGAGCCCAATGGTGCAGTCCCATCGACGGACGTTCCGGATATGCCTTGAATGCCAGATACGTCAGTTACGGGGAGATGACCGGGACTGCAGCAGACGGCAGCATAACCGGCTCCTACAAGGCAAAGGACATGGCTACAGGCATTTCATACGCCTACAGGCTCACCGACAACCTCAGCGGCGGAGTGACGGGCAGTTTCATCTGCTCGCGATACAGCTCGCTGACATCAGTTGCAGTGGGTGTTGACATGGGGCTTCTGTACTCCATACCCGATGAAGGGATAGCGCTCGGGCTTTCAGCCGCCAACCTGGGCGGACAGATCAAGGCCTTTGAGAACACATTCCAGAAACTCCCGTTCAACCTGAGCGCAGGCGTGACCTGGAAGCTTTCCCATGCCCCGCTCAGATTCACCCTGACAATGGACAGGCTCACAGAATGGGACAGGGACGACTTCCATTTCGCCGGCGATGCCGCTCCACGGTTCGCGGAGATATTCAGGAGACACCTCTCATTCGGTGCAGACATACTCCTTACCGACCGCTTATATGTAGCTGCGGGATGCAATCTATGCCGGAGGGAGGAGATGTCGGAGAAAGGGAACCGCGGACTGACAGGAATAAGCATCGGAACCGGTCTTAACATGGAGAGGTTCTCCTTTGACCTGTCATACGGGAAATACCAGATTTCCGAGTCATCCCTGCTGCTTAACGTCGCATTCAGAATATGAACACATAAGTTAGAAGAATAATGAAAAAGATAATCATAGCCGTTGACGGGCACTCATCCTGCGGCAAAAGCACTATGGCCAAGACACTTGCCGCAAAGATAGGCTACACATATATAGATACCGGCGCCATGTACCGTGCCGTAACCCTCTATGCCCTGAGACGCGGTTTCATCAAGGGCTCTTCGATTGACGAGGAATCGCTCAGGAGGGAGATCACACAGATCAGGATAGCTTTCGGCAAGGATTCCGACGGTTTTCAATACACCATTCTCAACGGCGAGAATGTAGAGTCCGAAATCCGCGGGATGGAGGTTTCGGAGAATGTCAGCCCCATCTCGGCCATCGGGTTCGTACGCGAGGCCATGACTGCGGAACAGAGGCGTATGGGAAGCGGAGGAGCTGTCATCATGGACGGAAGGGATATCGGCACCACCGTGTTTCCTGAGGCGGAGCTCAAGATATTCGTGACCGCATCCGATGAGATAAGGGCACAGCGACGCTATGACGAGCTTCGGCAGAAAGGACAGGACCCTGACTATGACGAAGTGCTGAAAAACATCAGGGAGAGGGATTACATAGACTCACACCGCGCTGTATCGCCGTTGAGGAAGGCCGATGACGCGATTGTCCTCGACAACAGTCAGATGACAATCTCCGAGCAGGACGAGTGGCTGATGAACCGTTATATCAAGGCAGCATCGGAAGAATGAAGGTCGAGATTGACAACGAGTCGGGATTCTGTTTCGGAGTGCTCTCAGCGATAGGCAAGGCCGAAGAGGAACTCAGGAAAAGCGGACAGCTTTTCTGCCTGGGCGATATTGTGCACAACGGAATTGAATGCGACCGCCTGCAGAGACTGGGACTAAGGACCATCAACCATGACGAATACAGCTCCCTGCACAACACCCGCGTGCTTCTCAGGGCCCACGGAGAGCCTCCCTCCACCTATGCCATTGCCCGAAAGAACGGAATTACACTCGTTGACGCCACCTGCCCCGTGGTGCTCAAGCTTCAGCAGCGTATCCACATGCAATTCGAGAAACTGGATCCTGCAACTCAGCAGATAGTCATTTTCGGTCAGAAGGGTCACGCCGAGATTCTCGGCCTGGTAGGACAGACTGACGGCAACGTCACGGTGATAGAGTCCGCCGATGAGATTGACCGGATAGATTTCAGCAAGGACATCTTCCTGTATTCGCAGACCACCAAATCACTGGAGAACTACAACCAGCTTATCGAAAAGATATCCAACCGTATCCATGACGGGCGCAAGTTCGTGCACAACAATACCGTATGCGGTCAGGTGTCACACAGGCGCGAGAAGATACGTGACTTTGCACAACGTCATGACGTGATACTGTTCGTGTCCGGGAGAAAGAGCTCCAACGGGAAGGTGCTATTCAATGAGATTCAGAAAGTCAACCCCGAATCCTATATGATCGAAAGCTGTGACGACATAGATTACAGCCTTCTTTCAGGAGCGGAGTCGATCGGGATATGCGGGGCCACTTCCACCCCCAAATGGCTTATGGAAGAGTGTCGGAACTATATCACGGATCATTTCCGGAACAATTCAACAACTTAATTACATACCAATCATGAGTTTACTGTACAATGAAATCGGCAAGACCGGTATGAGAGTGGCCAGACTGGCCTTCGGTGCATCATCGCTTGGCGGTGTTTTCCACGAAATCAATGAAAAGAAAGCCATTGAGGCAGTGTTCACAGCCGTTGACAACGGACTGAATTTCATAGACGTGTCACCTTATTACGGGCACTACAAGGCAGAGACCGTCCTGGGTAAGGCGCTGAAGGACATTCCGCGCAACAAGTATTATCTCTCCACCAAGGTGGGACGCTACGGAAAGGACGGCGTGAACACTTGGGACTACAGTGCCAGGCGCGCCACCGAGAGTGTCTATGAGAGCATGGAGCGACTTAACATCGACCATATCGACCTTATCAACGTGCATGACATAGAGTTCCAGGCGGCCCTTCCCGGCGGCTTGCAGAAAGTGGTCGATGAGACCCTTCCCGCACTGGTGGAACTGCGTGACAAGGGCGTAGTGAGCCATGTGGGCATCACAGATCTCCAGCTTGAGAACCTCAAGTGGGTTGTTGACCACGCTCCCGCAGGAACAGTTGAGAGCATCCTTAATTTCTGCCACTTCTGCCTGAACGACGACAAGCTCAACGACTACTTAGGCTACTTCGAACAGAAAGGGATAGGCGTTATCAACGCCTCGCCGCTCGCCATGGGCCTGCTCTCCGAACGCGGAGTCCCGGACTGGCATCCGGCTCCCAAGCCATTGGTTGAGGCTTGTGCCAAAGCTGCGCAGCACTGCAAGGCAAAGGGTACATCCATCGAGAAACTGGCAGTCCAGTACTCATACAGCAATCCGCGCATAGCGACCAACCTGTTCAGCTCGGCCAATCCCGCCAACGTTCTCAAGAATATCGGAGCCGTACAGGAGCCGCTTGACTGGGACCTGGTGTTTGAGGTACGCGAGATAATTGGTGAACAGCAGAGAGTAACCTGGTGCAACTCATAACTTCATCATGAAGATTATTGACACCCATTCCCACCTGTGGCTCCGTCAGGACACCGTGGTGAACGGTATGCCTATCCGGACACTGGAGAACGGACGTTCGCTGTTTTTCGGTGAAATCCGGCAGATGATACCTCCGTTCATCATTGACGGACGCAACACAGCCGAGATTTTCCTGTCCAACATGGACTATGCGCAGGTGACTGCCGCCGTTGTGGTGCAGGAGTTCATAGACGGACTTCAGAATGACTATCTGGCCGAAGTGCAGGAACGTTATCCTGACCGCTTCATCGTATGCGGAATGGCCGATTACCGGCTGCCGGGCTGGCTGCAACAGGCCAAAAACCTGATAAGCCAGGGATTTCGCGGCATTGCCATCCCCGGTCACCGCCTGCAGATTCCCTCCGGCCGCATAAGCCTCACCTGCCCGGAAATGATGGAGCTGTTCCGCATCATGGAACAAAAGGGGGTGTTCCTCTCCATCACCCTTGAGGACGGTGCCGCCCAGGTTCCTGAGATGGAAGAGGTGATACAGGAATTCCCCGGTCTGAAGATTGCGGTAGGCCATTTCGGAATGGTCACCGTACCCGGATGGATGGAGCAGATACGACTCGCACGCCACAAGAACGTGATGATAGAATCCGGAGGCATAACATGGCTCTTCAACAGCGAGTTCTACCCCTTCAAAGGGGCGGTGAAGGCCATCCGTGAGGCTTCCGATGAAGTGGGTATGGACAAACTCATGTGGGGGTCGGACTACCCGCGGACCATCACAGCCATAACCTACCGCATGTCATACGACTTCATACTTAAATCCGATGAACTGACGGAACATGAAAAGGAACTCTTCCTTGGCATGAACGCCGTAAAGTTCTACAATATCAAGACAGAAATAGATTTACCTTACATTAAAAACATGTCAGAATGAACCAGAATCCTAAATCAAAGAAGAACACTGTAGCCCTGGCCATGGTGTTCAGTCTGTTTTTCCTTTGGGCAATCAGCAACAACCTGCTGTCGCCCGTAGTCAACAAGATGATGTCACTCTTCAACATAAACCAGGCCCGTGCCGAGTTCGTGGAGACATCATATTGGTTCGCATATTTCCTGTTCCCCATACCGATAGCCATGTTCATGAAGCGTTACAGCTACAAGGCCGGTATCGTTCTGGGACTGCTGATATCGGCCGTGGGCGGACTGCTGTTCCTGCCTGTGACATCGCTCCACAGCTTCCCGCTCTATCTGTGTGCCTTCTTCATCGTGGCCATAGGCATGTGCTTCCTTGAAACAGCCGCCAACCCCTACGTGACAGAGCTGGGTGACCCCGCCACTGCCCCGCGCCGGCTGAACCTGGCACAGGCTTTCAATGGTCTGGGAGCCTTCATAGCCGCCATGTTCCTGAGCAAGCTCATCCTTATAGACGATGCAGCCACCAACACCCTGCCCGATGCCGAGATCCACAACTTCAAGCTGACTTACGCCATATTCGGCATAGTGCTCATCCTGATTGCCATAGTGATGGGCTTCACCAAACTGCCGCGCATCCAGGCTGAGGACGATGACACCGGCAGCAACGGCAAACTCATCTCATTCAACGTACTCAAGCGCCGCCATCTGCGTAACGGAGTGATAGCGCAGTTCTTCTACAACGGTGGCCAGACAGCCGTCAACAGCCTGTTCATAGTCTATTGCGTCAAGTACGCCGGTCTGACTCATGACAAGGCCACCACACTGTTCGGATTCTACATGCTGGCCTTCCTGCTGGGACGCTGGATAGGTGCCTGGCTCATGGGAAAGTACCAGCCCAAGAACATGCTTGTGATATACGGAATAGCCAATGTGGTGCTGTGCGCGGTAATTTGTTTCTCGAGCGGCATGACAGCCATATACGCCATGATGGGTATCTCATTCTTCATGTCGATCATGTATCCCACCCAGTTCTCACTTGCTCTCACCGACCTCAAGGGCGAGACCAAGAGCGGATCGGCATTCCTTGTCATGGCCATCGTGGGCAACTCCATACTGCCGCTGCTCACCGCCAAGTTCCAGGTTTCACTCACATCAAATCCGGGCTTGGCATATATCATCCCGCTCATCTGCTTCGCAGTATGCGCATGGTACGGCTGGAAAGGACATATTGTTAAGGACTAAGCCCTGGTTAAGGCAAGCTGTCACCAACACCCAACAGCCAAAATAACATCAAAGTGAAATTAAAGAAATGAGACAGATAAGAATTCCGAAACAGGGAGAGATGATTGTCGAGGAGGCACAGAAGCCGGTCGCCGGCACCGGCCAGGTGCTCCTCAAAATAGGATATGCAGGATTCTGCGGATCGGACCTCAACACATTCCTTGGCCGCAACCTGATGGCTAAGGAGGCAGTCATTCCCGGTCATGAGATAGGGGCGGTTATAGAGGAGGCAGGTCCCGATGTACCCGTATTCCTTACCCCTGGAACGATTGTGACGGTCAATCCCTACACCAACTGCGGTCACTGTGCCGCCTGCCGTTCCGGCCATCCCAATGCCTGTGAGTTCAATGAAACACTTGGTGTCCAGCGCGACGGAGCCATGCGTGACTATATGGTACTGCCTTGGACCAAGATAATTCCCGCTCCAGGCTTAGCCCTGCGTGACTGCGCGCTCATTGAGCCCATGAGCGTAGGATTCCACGCTGTATCCCGCGCCCAGGTTACCGACTCCGACACCGTTCTGGTGTTCGGTTGCGGAATGATAGGGGTCGGTGCAATTGTGCGTGCATCACTGCGCGGGGCAACCGTAATAGCGGTAGATCTGGACAATGACAAACTGGAACTTGCCCGACGTCTTGGAGCAGCCCACACCATCAACTCAAAAGAGCAGGACCTGCATCAGGAATTGGTCCGGCTGACCGATGGACTGGGCCCCACAGTTGTGATTGAAGCCGTAGGCAGTGTGCCTACATACCAGGCCGCAATCGATGAGGTGGCGTTCAGCGGCCGTGTGGTCTGCATTGGCTACTCTAAGAATGACGTAACGTTCCATACAGGACTGTTCGTTAAGAAGGAACTGAACATTCACGGCTCCCGCAACGCCTTGCCTTCGGACTTTGAAGCGGTAATCCGCTACCTGCAGCGTGGCACCTGTCCCAAGGATGAACTCATATCGGCAGTCGTCAAACCCGAAGATGCCCTTGGAGCAATGCGGAAATGGGTCGAAGCTCCCGGCAAAGTCTTCCGGATCCTGGTAGATTTTACCTGATAATCCGGAAACAAATCAAAACAGATTCTAAAAAAAGCGTGCGGTGATTCATTTCCGCACGCTTTTTTTGGCTCTTGGCGACAGCTGTGGCAGGAGATTCACACCGCAGCCGTCAATGCCCGGATATCAATTCCCACTCTCTTCACTGTCCAGCGCCTTGATCTGCGCGAGCAGGTTTTCGGCCTCCTGCTTGAGAGTCTCTATCTTGGCCTTTATGGCATCCACGAAACCGTTTCCGGATTTGCTTGACGCATTCATGAAGCCCAGGTTGTTCTCGTAGGTCTGTATCTCGCTCTTCTTGAGTTCATACTGCCGCATGAGTTTCTCGCGGGGAGATGAGGAAATCTCACGTGCCGAAGAGCCGCGGCCCTGCGAACGGCGCGGGCGATCCAGACGGATCACGCCGGAGAGGGGATCGGTAACCTCCTTGAACTGTGCTGCGATCTTGTCCTTGACCTTGAAAGGCACATATCCTATCCCGTTCCACTCATCGACAAGTTCCCGAATGACATTGACATCATCATCCGAAAGGTTTGAAGGATCATAACCCTTCAGTTGGGACAGGATCTCCCTCTTGCGGGCCAGATTGGCATTCTCCTCCCGTTTCCTGGAAGAAGTGTTCTTTTCACGCTGCTCATAGAAATAGTCACATGCCTCCGAAAAACGCTTCCAGAGCTGAGTGGAGTATTTCTTCTGAACCGGACCGGTTTCACGCCATTCCCTCTGCAGTTCGGCTATAGCCGCACCGGTGGCTTTCCAGTCGGTACTCTCCTTGAGAGCCTCAGCCTTCTCACAGAGGGCTGTCTTCCTGACAAGATTGTCGCCCATGCTGTTCTTTGCCTCCTTGAAGAACTCACCCTTACGACGGAAGAACTCATCACATGCGGCACGATAGCGTTCGAATATCTTCTGGTTGTGACGGATGGGAGCAAAACCTATGTCCCTCCATTTCTTCTGCAGAGCCAGTACCTCTTGGGTCTTGTAGTTCCAGCTTTGGAAGGTGGTGAGCTTGTCAAATTCAATTCCCTCAAGAAGTTCGCAGATGACAATCTTCTGGTCCATGTGCTCCTGCTCATGTTTCTTGAGTTCCTCGAAATGCTGTTGGTGACGACGGTTGATCGTTGTTGACGCCGCCTTGAAACGGTTCCATATCTCTTCACGGCAATCCCTGGACACAGGACCTGTCTCACGGAAATCCTGATGGAGTTTCTGCAGCTTGCGGAAGGCGGATACCACATCCGGATCCTCCGCCAGCCTTTCCGCCTCCTCGCATATCGCGGTCTTGGCCTCCATGTTCTTGCGGAAGTCATACTCCCGGAACTCGTTGTTCAGTTTCTGTATGTCATAGAACTGCTCGTTATACTGCTGGTAGGCTTTCCACAGTTCATTGGCGTTCTCGGCCGGAATCTCCTTGATCTCTTTCCACTCCTGCACGATAGCCTTGTACTCGCCGTAGGGTGCGCCCTCAGTGTTCGCCTTCTCGATCAGGGCCTTGAAACGTTCCAGAAGGTCCCTCTTCTTCTTGAGGTTCTCCTTCCTGACCACATCGAGTGCCTCCTGAGCGGCAGCCTTCTTCTCCTTTATTATATTCATGAGCTTGCGGTACTGCTCCTCAACGGGATCCGGCTCCGGCCTGTAATCCTCTGTCGTTCCGCCTCCGGCGACAAACGCAGCGACACGCTCCTCCTGTGCAGCTCTCTGCAACCTGTAGAATCCCTGCTTCAGCGACTCCAGTTCCTGCCGCCTCGCTATAGTGATGTCGCCCACCATCTCCTGAAGGCGCTCAATGATTTTCTCTCTTGTCAAGGCAGGTTCGGGTTCGGCTACATCGGCTACAGTCTCCTGCTCCGTCTTCTCCGGAACGGCTTCCGGTACTGACTTCTCCACGACACTATCCTTCTCGGCGGTCTCCTGATCAGGAGACTCCTGCAGCTGGGATTCCTTCTGAACCTGAGATTCCTCCTCGCTGGTTTCAGCCTGTTCCTCTACGGTTGTCTGTTCCTGGAGATTCACCTCCTCGACCATATCTTTCTTCTGTTCCTCTTCCATAATGGGAATGATTTACTGTATTAATACCCTGCAAAAGATGCAAATAAAGACATTTATTCTCAAAATACCTAATTTCCTGCCATTTTTTCGTTAAATAACACAGTAGATACGGCTATTTCAAAGAATAAGCGTTATGACCAGCATATATATTCCCATACCAAGAAGGTCATTGGTAATCTGCACGAAAGGTCCTGTGGCTATGGCGGGGTCAATATGGATCTTCTCGAACAGCAGCGGCAGCAGGGTGCCCCAGAATGTTGCTATGAGTACAAGCGCGAACATGGTGCACGGGACGGCGTATGTGACAGGATCGGACCATCCGAATGCCCACACGTTGTAGCAGAACACCAGCAGAGAGAGCACTACGGCATTGAGCAGGGCAACCGCACTCTCCTTCAACACCTGCTTCCAGATGTTCGATGTGTTGAGCGAACCGTTGGCCAGGCCCTGCACCACAAGGGCCGATGACTGGGTGCCAACGTTACCTCCGGTTCCACCAATAAGGGGAATGAAGAAAAGCAGCGATGTGGCGGCGGCGAAAGCTGTCTCAAAATTTTCAAGGATCTTGGAGTTCAGAATACCTCCCAGGATACCGATAAGCAGCCAGGGAACGCGCGAAAACATCTGGCGGAACACACTGTCGGCAGTCTCCACGTCACCGGTAAGACCCGATGCCATCTGGTAGTCATGCTCCTGCTGTTCACGCAGCTCGTCAATCACGTCATCGACAGTGATATGTCCCTGCAGACGGCCTATGCTGTCCACAACCGGGACCGACACCAGATTGTACTTTTCAATGAGCTGCACCACGTCATCGATGGGGGTATCGACCTTGGTGCTTATCACATCCTCGTCCATCACGTACTTTACCTTTGATACGGACGGATTGGTTATCATCTTCTTGAGCGGAAACACGCCCTTGAGGCGGCCGTCGTCATCCACCACATAGACATTGTATATGTCATCCAGGTCCTCGGCCTGCTTGCGCATCTCCTGGAGGCACTCAGGCATGGACATGTTCTCATTCACCACCACCATCTCGGTACCCATCAGACCGCCGGCGGTATCCTCGTCGTACTGCATCAGGTCAACGATATCGCTGGCCTGCTCGATATCGCCTATATGGGCAAGTACCTCCTCCTGCTTGTCCTCATCCAGGTCCTGGATGATATCGACGGCATCGTCGGTGTCCATGTTGTCAATGAACTTGGAAGCGATAAGTTCTGACGGCAGTTCGTCAAGCAACCGCTTACGGTTGTCCTCATCCATCTCGACCAGCACATCGGCAGCAGTCTGGTTATCCAGCTGGCGATATACCAGACGGGCCTCGTCAACGTCAAGTTCATCACACAGTTCGGCTATGTCGGCGGGATGCATATCCTCCAGGATGGCTTTGAGCCGGGCGGCATCCTGATTCTCTATCACTTCAAGAATGTTATCCAGAAATTCCTTATCCATTGTTCTCTGAATATTGCGGCCATTGAAGTCTGGCCTGTCTTAGAATCCGTTAATTTTCTCTATGGTTACCCTTGGGTCAACTGCCCTCAATCATGTTGGTCAGGCGGATGAAATCCACGACAGACAACTGCTCGGGACGTTTGTCCGGATACGGACAGTCCGCCGGTAGAGGGACATCGCGTTCATAGACCTGCCTGAGTGAATTGCGCAACATCTTGCGGCGCATACCGAATGCGCACTTTACCACCTTGCGGAACAGTTGCTCATTGCAGCCCAGTGTGACACGTGAGTTTCGGGTAAGCCGTATCACCGCGCTCTTGACCTTCGGAGGCGGATCAAACACATTCTCGTTCACGGTAAACAGATATTCGGTATCATACCACGCCTGGATGAAAACGCTCAATATACCGTAATCCTTGTTGCCGGGACCGGAGCAGATGCGCTGCGCCACCTCACGCTGCAGCATTCCCGTACAGCACGGTATCAGCTCCTTATTCTCCAGCATCCTGAAGAATATCTGGCTGGATATGTTGTACGGATAGTTTCCTGTCAGGACGAACTGGCGGCCGCCAAAAACCTCATGAAGGTCCATTCTGAGGAAATCGCCCTCAATCACGTGCAGGGATGGATAGTTCTCATGCAGATAGGCAACGGATTCGGCATCTATCTCAACAACCTTCAGTTCACGGTCTCTCTGACTCAGGAATTGTGTAAGAACCCCTGTTCCGGGTCCTATTTCAAGAATCGGAAGGTCGGCGCGTGCATCAACAGTGCCGGCTATACGCTGAGCGATATCCATATCCCTCAGGAAATGTTGGCCTAATGCCTTTTTCGGTCTTACTGTCCGCATCAACGTCGTCCATATAGAGTATTTTGGATTACAGAAAGGCAAAAAAATAGTATATTTGCCGTTTGAATGCTGACCTCCCGCCACATTCGTATGGCAAAGGTAGGCAAAATCATCCGAAAGGTGAACACCATATAATGAAAAAGATTACTTCGACCACGCTCAAGATAGCCATCCCGTTGATCATATCGGCAGTGGTGCTATATTTCACCTACCGGGACTACGATTTCAGCCGGTTCCGGACCGATATGCACAGCATCCGGTGGGGCTGGCTTATCGCAGCGCTTTCATTCAGCGCACTCGGTCCTCTGTTCCGTGGCCTGCGCTGGAACCTGCTTCTTGAACCTATAGGCTATGATGTCCCCAGGAAAGATACTGTCCTGACCGTATTCACAGGTTATGCCGCCAACATAATCATACCCCGTGTGGGCGAGATATGCCGCTGCGGCATGCTGGAGCAGAATGCCGGCGTGCCTTTCAGCAAAGGCCTGGGCACTCTGGTGGCCGAGCGTGTGGTCGATGCCGTATTGCTGGGCCTTATCGTAGTGGCCGGCATACTGGTATCATGGAACGAGTTCCAACTGCTGCTAACCCCCACCGATGCCGATCTGGCTGCCCCCGCAACAGAGAGCATACCTCTGCTGCAGAGCCCCAGGTTCTGGTTCTGGACAGCAGGAACCATACTGCTTGTAGTCATCTGCTGGCGGATATGCGTCAGGTTCCGCCTGTGGGACAAGGTAAAGAGCTTTATCCGCGGATTCTGGGAAGGATTCCTGTCCCTCAGGCAGATAAAGCGTCTGCCACTGTTCCTTGCCTACTCGACAGGAATCTGGATATGCTACTATCTGGAACTATACCTGGCATTCTACTGCCTGCCGTCAACCGCCGCAGTCGGTCCCGTGGGCGGGCTGGCCTGCTTTGCAGCCAGCAGCGTGGCGGTACTGGTACCCACACCAAACGGAGCCGGCCCCTGGAACCTGGCCATCGTCAAGATGCTGGGCATTTACGGCGCCAGGACAAACGAGGCTCAGATAATGTCGTTCGTGCTCCATTTCTGCCAGACCATGATTTACCTGCTCTGCGGGTTAATAGCCTGGATTGCCCTCAAGCTTATTCACCGTGACGGCCGGAGTGCCGCCTCCCGACCATAACCTCTCACCTCAATGGAACATCCCGAAAACAGCGATGAATTCAAAGGACTGACCGTGAACAGCGGAGTCATAAGCCCCGGCTCAGTCAACCCCTATTTCAGGAACCATCATGCCCACCGCCCGAACCTGTCGGTCCAGGAGTATGTGGACGGCATAGTGAAAGGCAACGTGACTGTTCTCAGCCAGGCTGTAACTCTTGTGGAGAGCCTCAAGCCTGAGCATCAGGCCATTGCACAAGAGGTCATAGAGAAATGCCTTCCATACGCAGGTAACTCTGTCCGCATAGGCATCAGTGGTGTTCCCGGAGCCGGAAAAAGCACCAGCATCGACGCATTCGGCCTGCATGTGCTCAAGGAGGGCGGCAAGCTGGCCGTCCTGGCCATCGATCCAAGCTCAGAGCGCACCAAAGGGAGCATATTAGGCGACAAGACCCGCATGGAACGTCTGTCGGTGCATCCAAAGGCCTTCATCCGCCCCAGCCCGTCGGCCGGCTCATTAGGCGGAGTGGCCCGAAAGACCCGCGAGACCATAGTACTGTGCGAGGCCGCTGGCTTTGACAAGATATTTGTGGAGACCGTAGGCGTGGGGCAGAGCGAGACCGCAGTCCACTCAATGGTGGATTTCTTCCTGCTCATCCAGCTGGCCGGAACCGGCGATGAGCTGCAGGGAATAAAGCGCGGCATAATGGAGATGGCCGACGGCATAATAATCAACAAGGCCGATGGTGACAACGCCCCAAAGGCCGAACTGGCCGCCAGCTCGTTCCGTAACGCCCTGCATCTGTTCCCGCCATCGGAGAGCGGCTGGACCCCGCAGGTCATCACATACTCCGGATTCTACGAGTACAAGATAAAGGAGGTGTGGGATATGGTCTGGGCCTACATGGACTTTGTCAGGCAGAACGGTTATTTCCAGTACCGCCGCAACGAACAGGCCAAATACTGGATGTATGAGAGCATAAACGAGTCCCTCAGGAACGGATTCTACAACAACCCTGAGATAGCCGCCAGGCTCCCTGAGTTTGAGGCCCAGGTCCTGGGAGGCCAGCAGACCTCATTCGCCGCCGCCCACAAGCTCCTGGATCTCTACTACGACAGAAAAACAAATTCTCATTCCGGAGGAGCGCAGGTAGGCCGATAAACGGGTGAGCCAATAAAAAAAGAGAGACGCATCCGCATCTCTCTTTTTTGCTGGGCTACCCGGACTCGAACCAGGAAAGGCAGGACCAGAATCTGCAGTGTTACCATTACACCATAGCCCAATGCATTTGCTGAAAAGCGGTGCAAATATACAGCTTTTTTCCGGTATCCAAATCTTTTGGCATCTTTTTTGCTTCCTTATTTCAGGAAAAGTGAATCACAGGCTGTATAAGTTACTATTAAAAAAGGTGTATTCAGAATCCGGTGGAACTTTTTCATTACTTTTGCACAAAACAACCTCACAATACGATAAATGGCGAAAAAGAAGAGAGAAAGTATTCTGAACAGCATAGTGGAAGGCATCCGGGAAAGGAAAGGCGAAAAGATCACCATTGTGGACCTCACAGGCATTGAGGACACCATATGCAGGTATTTCGTTATCTGTGAAGGAGGCACCCCAAACCAGACGACAGCAATACATGACTCCATACGGGAGACAGTCCGCATAAATGAGCAGCGTAAGCCCGATTTCACCGAAGGGACCAGGTTCGCCCACTGGATCGCAATGGACTACGGTGACGTGATGGTGCACATTTTCGTTCCAGAGCTGAGAAGATTCTATGACCTGGAGCACCTGTGGGCCGATGCCAGACTGGAAGAGATTCCTGATTTACTCTGAACTGACACACTGACACCTTGACATGTTTTTTCCCATAATGACCAAGTATCTGTTTAAATATGGCTGACATCAAAGACAACAAGCAAAAGAAAGGGCCGAGACTTCAATCGTGGCTGTATATCATACTTTTTATAGGATTCGGATATATACTGTTCTTCAGCAAGGAGGATGGTTCCGGTCTGACCGGCAAGGCATCCTATACCGATTTCAGGAACTACATGGAACGCGGCTATGTGAGCAGGCTCGTGGTATATCCTAACCTCGGAGTCATGGACATGTACATCAAACCGGACTCAGTCAAGTACGTGTTCCCCGATGTATCATACACACAACCGTTCTCCAAGCCTATGCTCACGGTTGGAGTAGGCTCGCTGGACAATCTGCAGGAGTTTATCGACATGTCCCAGGAGGCAGGCACCTTCAGCGGCGACGTGGAATATGAGAAGAAATCCCATACCATGATGGAGATTCTCATCAGCATCCTCCCCTTCGCGCTTCTTATACTCTTCTGGATACTCATGACACGTCATATTAACGGAGGTTCAGGCGCTCCGGGAGGAGGAGTCTTCAGCGTTGGCAAATCAAAGGCCAAGGTCTATGAGAAAGGCAGTTCTGACCGTGTCACATTCAAGGATGTGGCAGGACAGGCCGAGGCAAAGACCGAAGTTGAGGAGATTGTGGAGTTCCTCAAGAACCCTAAGAAATATACCGACCTGGGCGGCAAGATACCGAAAGGAGCCCTGCTGGTAGGCCCTCCCGGAACCGGCAAGACCCTGCTGGCCAAAGCCGTGGCAGGTGAGGCCGATGTCCCGTTCTTCTCACTCTCCGGCTCCGATTTCGTGGAGATGTTCGTGGGTGTGGGGGCATCGAGAGTACGTGACCTGTTCCGTCAGGCAAAGGAGAAGGCACCTTGCATAATATTCATTGACGAGATCGATGCAGTTGGCCGCGCCCGTGGCAAGAACCCCGCAATGGGTGGCAATGACGAACGGGAGAACACCCTGAACCAGCTGCTCACTGAAATGGACGGATTCGGCACAAACAGCGGTGTGATCATACTCGCTGCCACCAACCGCGTGGATATACTGGACAAGGCGTTGCTTCGTGCAGGACGTTTCGACCGTCAGATACACCTGGACCTGCCAGACCTGAACGAGCGCAAGGCTGTGTTCGGGGTACACCTCCGTAACATCAAGCTGAGCAAGGATGTGGATGTGGATCTGCTGGCCCGCCAGACTCCCGGATTCTCCGGTGCCGATATCGCGAACGTATGCAACGAGGCAGCCCTGATTGCCGCCCGCCACAACAAGAAGAAAGTGGAAAAGGATGATTTCCTCTCCGCTGTGGACCGTATCGTGGGCGGACTCGAGAAGAAGACCAAGGTACTTACAGCCGACGAGAAGCGTACCATAGCCCTCCATGAAGCCGGACACGCCACGCTCTCATGGTTCCTGGAGTACGCCAACCCGCTCATCAAGGTGACCATAGTGCCGCGCGGACGGGCTCTCGGTGCAGCCTGGTATCTGCCTGAGGAGCGTCAGATAACCACAAAGGAGCAGATGCTTGACGAGATGTGCGCCACATTAGGCGGACGTGCCGCCGAGGAGCTGTTCACCGGGCATATCTCCACAGGAGCCATGAATGACCTGGAGCGCGTGACCAAGCAGGCCTACGGCATGATTGCATACGCCGGCATGAGCGACAGGCTGGCCAACCTGTGCTACTACAGCAGCACCGATGAATACGCCTTCCAGAAACCCTACTCCGACAAGACAGCCGAGCTGATTGACGAGGAGGTCAAGAAACTGATAAACGAGCAGTATGAACGCGGCAAGAAGATACTGCTTGAGCATGAGGAGGGACATCACCGGCTGGCTCAGCTCCTGATAGAACGCGAAGTCATCATGGCCGAGGATGTGGAGAGGATTTTCGGCAAACGCCCGTGGGCATCCCGAAGCGAGGAGATTCTCGAAGACGGGAAAAAGTCTTCAGAACCAGCTTCTGTCGTTGAAAACCACGACAAAGTAGAACCATAACCGGATTCAGAATCTGTTTATTTACTCCATAAACATAAAGTAGATTATGAACTTCCTCATAAGGACTATCACAGCCGTAGTGTTCGCCTTCATAATGCTGTTCTGCATCCTGAAAGGCGCGCCCTGGTTCATAGGACTGTTTGCGGTCTGTACCATTCTGTCCACATTGGAATACACAGGACTTGCCAACAGATACAGGAACGCGAATGTCAGCCGCCTGTGGGCTGTTGTGGCCGCTTTCACCTTCTATGCCGCAATAGTAGGCATGACTGTGATGCAAAGAGGTGCCATCCTGTTCCTTCCGTTCATATTCACCCTTATAGTGATTATGGTGCGTGAGTTATACTCCAGGAAGCCAAGTCCCATCAACGACTGGGTACATACGCTCTTCCCTGTCATCTACATAGCGTTGCCTTTTGCGCTGACATCAATGCTCGCTTTCAATGTCAACGGGCCTGACACAGGCTACAGTCCCGTCATTCCTCTTACCCTGTTCGTGTTCCTGTGGTGCAATGACGTGGGGGCCTACTGCACCGGATGTACCATAGGCAGGCACAAGCTATTTGAGAGGATTTCGCCCAAAAAGACCTGGGAAGGTTCTATCGGAGGCGCACTTCTGACCATGCTCGCAGCATTCCTGCTCCATCGGTTCCTCCCTGACTGGTACAGTTTCATGCCGGCATGGGTTTGGATAGGAATGGCATTCATCGTAGTGCTGTTCGGAACATGGGGCGACCTGATTGAGTCGCTGATGAAACGTGAGATGGGTATTAAGGATTCCGGCAGGATCCTGCCCGGACACGGAGGTATGCTGGACCGTTTTGACAGCGCTCTGCTGGCCATCCCGGCCACAGTGGTCTGGCTCTCAATCGCTATGGACAGATTCTAACAGTCCCGCCATCTGTGCTGCGGCATGTTCCGGAGCACCCGCCGGGCCAAGCATCCCCTTCATTCTGGAATAACCGTCGAGCTGGGCACGCCTCTCTGGAGTGTCGGACAGTAACGGATAGAATCTTTCCCTGACATTCCGCAGGCTGAAACTGTCAGCGACAAGCTCAGGCACCACTTCATAACCGGAAATCAGGTTCACGAGCGACACATAATCCGTTTTCAGGAACAAACGCCGGATCAACCCGGCTATCCGCTTTAAAGGCATTCCGTAGCATACCACCTGCGGGACACCGAAGAGGGCGGTTTCAAGTGTGGCTGTACCCGATGTCACAAGAGCGGCATACGCGCTCCTCAGGACACCGTAAGTATCACCATAGACACACTCCACATCATATCCCCGGACCATATCCTCATAAAAGCCGGCAGGTATTGACGGTGCACAGGCCAGCACCACCCGAATATTCTCCAGTCCCTCCACAGCCTTCAGCATCACGGGAAGATTACGGGAAACCTCCTGACGACGGCTGCCGGCAAGCACTGCAACCACCTTACGCTCCTCGCCCTTGAAGAGGGAAGGCTCCCCGTGAGAATCCAGATATGCGCTCACTTCATCGACAGTAGGATTGCCAACATATCTTACGGGATAACCCAGTCTGCCGAAATACTCCACCTCAAAGGGCAGGATGCTGAACAGTTCATCCACGTCACGACGTATGTTGCGGATCCGGTAACTTTTCCAGGCCCATATCTTGGGAGAGATGTAGTACCAGACAGGGATATGCAGCCTACTGTGCACCTTGCGGGCCAGAGAGAGGTTGAACCCCGGATAATCCACCAGGATGACAGCATCGGGATTCCACTCGGAAAGGTCACGGAAACAGAGTCTTGCACCTCTGATTATAGTCCCGATATGGGTGATGACCGGCCACACGCCCATATACGCGAGTTCGCGGTAATGTTTTACCAGAGTGCCTCCGGCAGCCTGCATCATCTCCCCTCCGAAACAGCGGAAGGATGCCTCCGGGTCCCTTTTCCGAATGGATTCCATAAGGTTGGAGGCATGAAGGTCACCCGATGCCTCTCCTGCTACGATGTAGTATTTCATAAACGGGTTGTTGCAATGTCAAAAATAGTATATTTTTCCCGAATGCCGTTTTTTTCCATTACCTTTACGCGTTAAAATGAAATCTTATGGGAAAGATCATAGCTTTGGCCAACCAGAAAGGCGGTGTAGGCAAGACCACAACCACCATAAACCTGGCTGCATCGCTCGCCACATTCGAAAAGAAGGTACTGGTCGTTGACGCCGACCCTCAGGCTAACGCATCGTCCGGTCTCGGGATAGATATCAAGTCTCTGGAATGTACCGTTTATGAATGTCTGGTCAACGGCAGGGACCCGAGGGAGGCGATACGGGAGTCCTGCATTGAGGGGCTCTGCATCATGCCTTCGCATATCGACCTTGTCGGTGCGGAACTCGAGCTGATGAATATGGAAGGACGTGAGACCGTCATGAAGAAGATGCTCTCCGCCATAAGGGATGACTATGACTTCATCCTGATAGACTGTTCACCCTCCCTCGGTCTGATAACCGTCAATGCACTGACTGCCGCCGATTCTATCATCATTCCCGTACAATGCGAATACTTTGCGCTGGAAGGGATCAGCAAGCTGCTCAACACCATCAAGATAATAAAGACCAAGCTGAATCCGTCATTAGACATAGAGGGATTCCTGCTTACGATGTATGACTCCCGCCTGCGGTTAAGCAACCAGATCATAGAGGAGGTGAGGAAACATTTCCAGGAGCTTGTCTTCGAAACAGTAATATCGAGGAACGTCAAGCTGAGCGAGGCGCCAAGCTATGGGCTGCCCGCCGTCATGTACGATGCCGAATCAAGAGGTGCAAAGAACTATCTTGCCCTGGCGCAGGAAATACTGAAAAAGAACGGAAACAAATGACAACCACCAAGAAATCAGCATTAGGACGCGGTCTTGACGCACTCATCTCGACAGAGCTCGTAAGGACCTCCGGCTCATCATCGATAAGCGAGATACCTCTCGACCGTATTCACGCTAATCCCAACCAGCCCCGCAGGGAATTTGACGAGGAAAGCCTACGCGAGCTCTCGGATTCCATACGTGAAATAGGCATTATCCAACCTATCACACTCCGAAAGCAGTCGGACAGCGAATATCAGATCATAGCCGGCGAAAGGCGTTTCCGTGCGGCCATGATGGCTGGTCTGGAGACCATCCCCGCCTATATCCGGACAGCCGATGACGAGAATGTCATGGAAATGGCGCTGATAGAGAACATCCAGCGTGAAGACCTGAACTCCATGGAAGTGGCTCTTGCCTGCCAGCATCTGCTGGAGGTATATGACATGACACAGGAACAGCTCAGCGGCAGGATAGGCAAGAACCGGGCCACCATCGCCAACTATATCAGACTTCTCAAGCTCCCGGCCGAAATTCAGATGGCACTCAAGAACAGGGAGATTGATATGGGACATGCCCGTGCACTGCTGGCAATCGGGGATCCGGTGAAACAGCTCAGGCTGTTCCACGAACTGAAGAAATACGGCTACTCCGTCAGGATGACCGAGGAGAAGGTCAGGCAGCTGAACGAAGGCCGCAAAAAGGCGAAGGCAACCGACAGCAAGATGGAGGAGTCCTTCGCACACTTAGGTAAAGACCTCTCAGCATATCTTGGCGTCAATGTCAGGTTCAAATGCACCCGGAACGGCAAGGGAACCATCAGCATCCCCTTCAGGAACGGAGCGGAACTGACGAGAGTAATGGAATTGCTTGACAGAATCAGTAAATGACCCGGCTCTCCACATACAAGCTCTCCGTGTTTTTCCTGCTGCCGCTGCTGCTCATGGCTATGACGGCATATTCCCAGGAGATAACAAGGCCTGTCATCCTGCCGGATGATACCCTGCGCGCCACCCGCATAGACAGCCTTTACAGGTCACTCAATGACACTGCGCAATGGCAGCAGGAGCTGGAATACGTGAGGAACCTGAATTTCGACCTGCCTTCCGACTCGGCGATGTTACTTGACGGGACTTCCCCTACAGACCGCGGAAGGCTCACATGGAAAGAGAAGGACAGCTTACAGACGGCGAATCTCCAGAGGACATCGACGGAATGGGAACCCGACCCGAGAAAAGCTGTCTGGATGTCGCTTCTTTTCCCCGGAGGCGGCCAGATCTACAACCGTAAGTACTGGAAGCTCCCCATCGTCTATGGCGGATTCGTAGGGTGCGTCTATGCGCTCACCTGGAACCAATCGACTTACATGGATTACCAGAACGCCTACGTGGATATCATGGACAATGACCCCGACACAAAAAGCTACGAGGACTTCCTGCCTCCCCATTACGAGATTGACAGCTACACCACCGACTGGCTCAAGGATGTGTTCAAGAAGAGGAAGGACAAGTACCGCAGATACCGCGACCTCAGCATATTCGCATTTGCCGGCATGTATCTCATAGCGGCTATCGATGCATACGTCGATGCCGAACTATCCCATTTCGACATCTCAAGCGACCTTAGCCTGCGCGTGGAACCGGGCATAATAATCGACAACAGGGGAGCCGTCTCGTCCGGATTCTCATTAGCATTCAGTTTCTGATGATAAGCACTTCTCTCATATTGGCATTGACACTCTGCGGCATGGAACAGCCCGTCCCCGTGTCCGACAGCATAAGCGGCAACAGTATGTCACTCAGTCAGGACTCACTCCTTTCGGACTTCCCGGAAAGCATGAGCTACGATGTCGATAGCCTAATGGAGCTTTGGTTCGCCAAGCAGTACATGTCATACGACTCCGATTGCATAGACGGCTCAGTGAATCCCGGGTTCAGCGATTCAGTATATGCCGCCCGCCTGAGCAACCTGCCCACCATAGTGGAGATGCCATACAACAGCATCGTCCGCAGTTCCATCGACGCTTATATGGTCCGTAACAGGAAAGCCGTAGCGTTCGCACTCGGAATGCTTCCCATGTACGAGGAGATTTTCGTCGAGGCTCTGCTGCGCTACAACGTCCCTCTGGAGCTCAAATATCTTCCGATAGTGGAATCGGCTCTCAAGCCGCGTGCATACTCGCGTGCGGGAGCCGCAGGCATGTGGCAGTTCATCTACAGCACCGGAAGGAACTACGGCCTCAACGTGAACAGTCTGGTCGATGACCGGTATGACATAGTGAAGGAGACTGATGCCGCGGCCCGACACCTCAAGGACCTGTACGACACTTTCGGTGACTGGTCCCTCGCTATTTCCGCCTACAACTGCGGTCCCGGCAACATCACCAAAGCCATAACGCGGTCCGGAGGCAAGACCGGCTTCTGGGACCTGTATCCCTACCTGCCACGTGAAACGCGCGGCTATCTGCCCGCTTTCATAGCCATCAACTACGCCATGAGCTATTACAAGGAGCACGGGATATGCCCCATGGAATCCATCCGTCCGCAACAGACCGACACATTGCAGATAGGCCGGAACCTGCATTTCAGCCAGATCACCCACTTCTGCGACATAACCGCCGACGAGCTCAAGGCCCTCAACCCGCAGTATCTCACCGACGTTATACCCGGTGCCTACAAGACCTGTGTGCTGACACTTCCGCAACAGTTCATCCGGCCGCTTCTTGAGGCGGGTGATTCCCTCTACGAATATGACAAGGAGCATCTCTTCCCCAAATCCAAGATAGCCTCCATCGACGATGACATGACCAACCGTGTCACATACATCACCCACAAGATCAGATCGGGAGAGACACTTGGCGCTATTGCGAGAAGGTATCACACCACAGTCAGCAACATCAAGAACTGGAACAACCTGAAGAGTGACAACATAAGGGCCGGCAGGACACTGAGAATTTATAACCGATAAATGTGCAAAAGATGAGTGATGACAGTTTTTTTTCGCCCGATGAGGAGAAACAGATTGACGAGGCTTTCCAACATCTGATAGATTCCTACCTGCAGACCAAGCACAGGAAAAGGGTGGAGAAAATCACCAATGCCTTCATGTTTGCCCGTCAGGCCCACAAGGGGGTGCGCCGTCACTCCGGAGAGCCCTATATCATGCATCCCCTCGCCGTCGCCCAGATTGTCTGCAGCGAGATCGGGCTGGGATCCACATCCATCTGTTCCGCCCTTCTGCACGATGTCGTGGAGGATACCGACTACACGACCGACGACATCAAGAACGTATTCGGGCCCAAGATTGCCCAGATAGTTGACGGTCTGACCAAGATTGCAGGCGGAATTTTCGGTGAGAAGGCATCGGCACAGGCTGAGAACTTCAAGAAACTGCTCCTCACCATGTCCGATGACATCCGTGTCATCCTCATCAAGATTGCCGACCGGCTGCACAACATGCGGACACTGGACAGCATGCTTCCCCGCAAGCAGTACAAGATAGCCGGTGAGACTCTCTACCTTTATGCGCCTCTTGCATACAGGCTCGGTCTCAACAAGATAAAGACCGAGCTCGAAGACCTGAGTTTCAAGTACGAGCACCCCGAAGAATATGAGGAGATACAGGGCAAGCTCTCCGTACTACGTGAGGAACTGGACCGTAACTATGATGATTTCACCAAGCCTATCGTAACCAAGCTGGACAATCTCGGGATCCATTATACAATCTGCGGACGAATCAAGACCCCCTATTCCATCTGGAAGAAGATGAACAAGCACTCACTCTCCTTCGAGGAGGTATTTGACATTCTCGCGGTCAGGATAGTATTTGAACCCACTTCCCCTGAGCACGAGCAGAGTGAATGCTTTGACATCTATCTCGCATTGACCAAGATTTACAAGTCGCACCCTGACCGTTTCCGCGACTGGGTGACACATCCCAAGGCCAACGGCTACCAGGCTCTGCACGTGACTCTCATGAGCAATTCCGGCCAGTGGGTTGAGGTGCAGATCCGCAGTACCAGGATGGATGACATCGCCGAACAGGGTATAGCCGCACACTGGAAGTACAAGGACGGGGCGACATATGAGGAGGATGAGACCGAACTCGACCACTGGCTCGAGACAATCAAGGAGATTCTTGAGGATCCGCAACCGGACTCCATGGATTTCCTCGACACCATCAAGCTCAACCTCTATTCATCGGAAATCTTCATATTCACCCCGAAAGGGGATTTGCGTACCATGCCTCAGGGAAGCACAGTGCTGGACTTCGCATTCACCATACACACCTTCATGGGGACACACTGCATAGGCGCGAAAGTCAACCATAAGCTTGAGGCCGTGAACTATGAGCTGAAGAGCGGTGACCAGGTGGAGATACTTACATCCAAGAACCAGAAAGTGATTCCCGAATGGCTGGATTTCGCCACAACCGCCAAGGCCAGAGGCAAGATCAAGCAGCTCCTGCGCAAAGAGGAACGCTCCAACCAGAAATTCGGCGAGGCCATATTCCATGAATTCCTTGAAAAGGAGGAACTTGAATCCGATTCAGACAAGATAGAGAGGATATGTACTCTTCACGGCCTGAGCGGAAGAGACAAGCTCATGATAGCCCTCGGACAGAAGAAAATCATTCTTGGCGACGCTGAACGCAACATTCTCAAAGGTGACAACGGCAGCAGCTGGTACAGGCGCTTCCTCTCCTCGTTCTCTTCAAAGGAGAGGAATGGCGACAATACCGACAAGGGAGAGGCTCCACAAAACGGGGTTGACGTCCGCAGGACACTTATCATCAACGACTTTGATTCACACAAATACACATTCGCCCCATGCTGCCATCCTGTGCCGGGTGATTCAGTCCTGGGATTTGCCGATGAGACCGGCCATATAACCATCCACAAGCGCAAGTGCGAGGTTGCCAACAGGATGAAAGCCGGAAAGGGGAACAGCATCCTTACGGTTGAATGGAACATTGAGAACAGCCTGTTCCCTGTCACCATTTACATGAAAGGTATTGACAGCATCGGAACGCTGGCCAAGGTGACGGAAGTCATCTCCCGGAAAATGAATGTCAACATGAACAAGCTGGTGATTGAATCAAGGGAGGGGCTGTTTGAGGGTACGATAAGCGTTATGGTCCACAGCCTGAATGACCTTGAGAACATTCAGAAAGGACTCAGGAAGATATCCAACATCACAACGGTTGTCCGCAAGGAGGAATAGAGTCAAGCTCCCTGTAGATAGACATAAGCTCTTCCCTGACTGATTTCAGGCGGGTTACTATCTCGTGTACATCATTCGTTATTCCGGGATTCTCCTTAATGCGTTTCCTGGCCCCACTGATCGTAAGCCCTTTCTCCTTGACCAGATGGTTTACGAGCTTTATCTGCTCTATATCGGCAACGGTATATTGGCGTTTCCCGTTCTTGGTTTTATGAGGGGTTATCTCACTGAACTCCTTCTCCCAGTACCGCAGCGTACTCTCGGGAATGCCGAGTTGCTCCGAAACTTCCCCGATCGTATAGTACTTCTTGAGTATCTTGTCCTTATTCAGTGCCATAATTGTCAGTCGAATACTCTACCGTGATTTTCAGCCAGCACAATCATCTCCTCATACTGGTCAGCATCCAGATCCATGAAATAGTAGTTTACCGGATCCACATTGTTTCCACCCACCATGACTTCATAATGCAGATGAGGACCCGTACTCTTACCCGTATTGCCCACGGCACCTATCTCCTCGCCCCTGATGACTTTCTGCCCCTTCCTGACTGTTATCTTGCTTAGATGGGCATACCTCGTAACATAACCGTATCCATGGTCTATCACCACCATGTTACCGTACCCCGACTGCCATGTGGCGAAAGTCACCACACCGTTGCCGGTTGCATAGACCGGAGTACCTGTGTCACAGGCGAAATCCATTCCCCTGTGGAAGTTGGTCACATGATATATGGGGTCGGAACGGTAGCCGTATCCCGAAGCGGTCCTTTTCATATCCTTGTTCGATACCGGCTGGATGGCCGGGATACAGGCCAGCTTGTTATCCTGCTCGCGGGACAGGTCAACCACCTCATTGAATGAGCGTGACTGTACATAGAGTTTCTTCTCCAGCAGGTCGATCTTCTGCGATGTACTGATCACCAGTTCTGAAAGAGGCATGTCTGCCAGCTCGGCATATCTGTTGGTTCCGTAATATCCGGACTGCCTTACGGCATCGGGTACAGGATCCGCCTCCAGAAGCACCCTGTAGAGATTGTCGTCACGCTCCTCTATGTCACTGAGCACCAGCAGGGCGTCATCCACCTTACGTGAAAGCAGCCTGTACTGTGACTGGAGTCTGGAGTTCTGCTCCATCAGGTTGCCCATGGACGGTGTGTCAACCAGGAACCAGTACAACAGGAAGAAGAGTCCGCCAAGGAGGGCGGATTTCAACAGTCTTCCAAGGAAAGATAAAAACCTTTGCCTGAGAGTCGGATATACCCTCTTATAGGCTCTGGAAGAGGCGTCATATTGGTAATAAACCTTTCTCATCAGCTTGTCTGTTCCTGTAAATGAAGCCATTAACCGTGACTCCGGAATGCAAAAGTAGTAAAAATTCCGCAATCTTTACAACAACATCCATAAAGAGAAGGTAGGCTGCGCCTCGGGATAAAAAACAAACGAGTTTATTTTGTTCTCCTCTCGGCTTGCAACTTTAATCTGCGATTGAAGGTAGGCTGCGCCTCGGGATAAAAAAATGAATCTGTTTTGATTTGTTCCGTGAATTATATTATGGTCAATTTTTTCCTCTGGTTTCGCCGGTTTGAGGGAGTAATGGAGGTCCATTATGACCGAGAAACGGTGGAAGTAGAGAAAAAAAGAGGCCGTAAGAAAATCATGGAAACAAATCAAAACAGATTCTAAGTAAACTTGCTTTTTTCTCCTCTCGGCTTGCAACTTTAATCTGCGATTGAAGGTAAGCGGCGCCTCGGGATAAAAAAACAAGTAAACTTGCTTTTTTCTCCTCTCGGCTTGCAACTTTAATCTGCGATTGAAGGTAGGCTGCGCCTCGGGATAAAAAACAAACGAGTTTGTTTTGTTCTCCT
Organism: Bacteroidaceae bacterium; assembly: GCA_017651315.1. Lineage (GTDB taxonomy): Bacteria > Bacteroidota > Bacteroidia > Bacteroidales > Bacteroidaceae > Colenecus. The sequence goes on along the minus strand of JAGCDE010000015.1, from coordinate 35,353 downwards.
CTCGGCTTGCAACTTTAATCTGCGATTGAAGATAGGCTGCGCCTCGGGATAAAAAACAAACGAGTTTGTTTTGTTCTCCTCTCGGCTTGCACTACCTTTGCACTTCGAAACAATAATCCATATATGATGACAGCAAAGGAAATACGCGAATCCTTCAAGAGTTTTTTTGAGAGTAAGGAGCATCTGATTGTACCTTCGGCACCTATGGTAGTCAAGGATGACCCCACCCTGATGTTCACCAACGCCGGTATGAACCAGTTCAAGGATATCATTCTTGGTAACCGCGCCCCCAAGAGCCGTCGCGTGGCCGACTCGCAGAAGTGCCTGCGTGTGAGCGGCAAGCATAACGACCTGGAGGAGGTAGGCCATGACACCTATCACCACACCATGTTCGAGATGCTGGGAAACTGGTCATTCGGTGACTATTTCAAGAAAGAGGCTATCAGCTGGGCATGGGAATACCTTGTGGATGTCCTCAAGCTTGACCCCGCCAACCTCTACGCCACAGTCTTTGAGGGCAGTGCCGAAGAGGGGTTGGAGCGTGACAACGAGGCAGCTGCCATCTGGGAGCAGTTCCTCCCCAAGGATCATATACTGAACGGCAACAAGCATGACAATTTCTGGGAGATGGGCGATACCGGTCCATGCGGTCCATGCAGTGAGATTCACATGGATTCACGCTCCGATGAGGAGAAAACCCGCGTTCCCGGCCGCGAGCTGGTCAACAAGGACCATCCCCAGGTTATCGAGATATGGAACCTTGTGTTCATGCAGTACAACCGTAAGGCAGACCACTCACTGGAACCCCTGCCCGCCAAGGTCATCGACACCGGCATGGGATTCGAGCGTCTGGTACGCACCCTACAGGGGAAGCAGTCCAACTATGACACCGATGTGTTCCAGCCCATCATCAGGGAGATAGGATCACTTACCGGCAAGCAATACGGTCAGGATGAGAAGGTCGATATAGCCATGCGTGTCGTGGCCGACCACATCCGCACCATAGCGTTCTCCATCACCGACGGTCAGCTGCCTTCCAATGCCAAGGCCGGTTATGTGATACGCCGAATACTGCGCCGTGCCGTGCGTTACGCCTACACATTCCTTGGTCAGAAGGAGGCATTCCTCTACAAACTGCTGCCCGTACTGATTGACAACATGGGTGACGCATATCCCGAGTTGAACGCCCAGAAGACACTTATTGAGAAGGTCATCATCGAGGAGGAGGAGTCATTCCTGCGCACCCTTGACACCGGTATCAAACTGCTTGACAAGGTCATGACTGACACCAAGGCTGCCGGCAAGACAGAGATAAGCGGTGTGAACGCATTCACCCTTTACGACACCTACGGATTCCCGCTTGACCTTACCGAGCTCATCCTGCGTGAGAACTGCATGACCGTGAACATTGGTGAGTTCAATGAGGAGATGGGCAAGCAGAAAGCCCGCGCCCGCAACGCCGCTGCCGTTGAGAACGGTGATTGGGTTGTACTCAAGGAGGGTGAGACCGAGTTTGTAGGCTATGACTTCACCGAGTACGAGACTTCCATCCTGCGCTACCGCGAAGTAAAGCAGAAGAGCGGTGTGCTCTACCAGATTGTCCTGGACAAGACCCCGTTCTATGCCGAGATGGGTGGTCAGGTTGGCGACCAGGGCGTGATAGTAAGCGAATTCGAAACCATCGATATAATAGACACCAAGAAGGAGAACGGTCTGCCCGTGCACATAACCAAGAAGTTGCCCGAGCACCCCGAGGCTCCCATGATGGCATGCGTGGATACCGACAGGCGTCACGCCTGCGAGGCCAACCACACCGCGACCCACCTGGTTGACGAGGCCCTGCGTGAGGTTCTGGGCACACATGTCGAGCAGAAAGGTTCACTCGTAAGCCCGGATGGACTGCGCTTCGACTTCTCACACTTCCAGAAGGTGACCGATGAGGAGCTGCGTCAGGTGGAGCGCCTGGTTAACGCCAAGATCCGTGAGGACCTGCCCCTGCAGGAGCACCGCGACCTCCCCATAGAGGAGGCAAAAAAACTCGGTGCAATCGCACTTTTCGGTGAGAAATACGGTGACAGGGTCCGCGTGGTTCAGTTCGGAAACTCAATAGAGTTCTGCGGTGGCGTACACGCCTCATCAACCGGCCGCATAGGAATGTTCAAGATAATCTCTGAGAGCTCAATCGCCGCAGGTGTCCGCCGCATAGAGGCCATCACCGGTGAGGCTGTCGAGAATATGGTCTATGGCATTCAGGACACCATTCTGGCCCTCAAGGCCATTCTGCCGGGTTCATCAATAGAGACCGCCGTGAAGAAAGCCATCGATGAAAACTCCACACTCAAGAAACAGGTTGAGGAGTTCATCAAGGAGAAAGCCGCCCAGGTTAAGGACAGGCTCATCAGCCAGGCACGTGACATCAACGGAATCAAGGTCATCAGCGCCGTCATTCCCGGAACAGCCGCAATGGTCAAGGATATGGTGTTCAATATCCGTGCCGAACATCCCGCATCAACAATCGTAATAGTGGGTAGCGAGGAGAACGGCAAGCCAATGCTCACCGTAAGCGTGAGCGAGGATCTGACCAGCCGCTTCAATGCCGGCATGATGGTACGTGAGGCAGCCAGGCTGATCCAGGGCGGAGGCGGCGGCCAACCCCACTTCGCTACCGCCGGCGGCAAGAACCCCGAAGGCCTTCACGCCGCTGTTGAATCACTTATCCAAGCCATCAATCAAGAATAGGCCATAGGGGGTCCGGGAGTCCGGCACCCGCCTCCATCCAGTGGGAGAACATTCTCCCTGAGCCCCTGCATCCTATACTCTATTCCGGCCAATTCACCAGATATACCGAACCGGTGGCGCGGGTTAGAGCCGTGTAAAGCCAGCGGTAGTATTCCTCGTCACGACCATCCTCGGGGACGAACCCCTGGTCAATGAAGATGTTCGTCCACTGACCGCCCTGAGCCTTGTGACAGGTCACGGCGTATGCGTATTTGACCTGGACAGCATTGAAATAGGGGTTCTCCCGCATCTTTTTCATCCTCTCCTTTCCGGATGGGATGTCCGAATAATCCTCCATCACTCTGTTGAACAGACGATCACTCTCCTCATGCGTGAGTGAAGGTGACTCACTGTGAAGCGTATCGAGCAGCAATGTCACTTCCACTTCCAGGTCATCGTAATCAGGAAACGACAATACCGCATCCCCGAACCGGAAGCCGTACAGCTCCCTCAGCCGCCTTATCCTGCGTATCACGGCAATATCACCGTTTGCAATGAACGAAGGGAACCTCTGATACGAATCAATCTCACCTCCGGCAATCAGTTTCTCTATCCAATAGTAGTTGTTCTTGACAATCATCACACTGTCTCCCCTTGTCAGCTCATCCTCACGGTCCAGTATAGTGTTGCGGATGCCGTTGTTGTAGATTATGGCCCGTTTGTTGGAGCGGCACAGGACCATGGTCTCATCCATGCCGTCCCGGCTGTAACACAGGCTGAGCTTCTCTATCAGCTCGCCGCCGCTTATCCTTGTAACGTCCCTGAACCCGTCGGTCCTGAACCGGAAACCGCCGGCCATGAGAGGGTTGACGGCGAACTTTCTCAGCTCCGTAGCATTGTACAGTATCCCTGACTCCTGCATCTGTCGCACCACACTGTCAAGACAATATTCCGACACATCCAGTCCGTATCCAGCCAGGACCCTGGAAGAGAGAGCCGGACTCTCCGTTTCGCCAACAGGCGGGAGCTGGGCATCGTCACCCATAAGGAGCAGGCTGCAGTTCTTCCCACCGAACACATATCTGATAAGGTCATCCAGCAGCCTGCCGCTGCCGAACATAGAGCCCGTCAGTCCCTGGTTCGGTATCATGGAAGCCTCATCGACTATAAAGAGGGTATCCTCATGTAAGTTGCGGTCAAGCTGGAAGGACGAACTGTCTATGATGGATTTCTGCCTGTATATCTTCTTGTGGATGGTACAGGCCTCCGCACCTGAGTAGTTGGAGAAGACCTTGGCGGCACGGCCGGTAGGGGCCAGCAGAGAGACACTGACATGATGACGCCGCAGTGTCCTGACCAGAGCTCCGACCAGAGTGGTCTTGCCCGTTCCGGCATAACCTTTAAGGAGGAAAACCCTTTTTCCGCCGATGGCCGACACAAAAGCGGACAGCATCCCGATTGCGGTTTTCTGTCCCGAAGTAGGGGTAAAAGGGTAGTTTTCCCTTATTTCCGACGCCAGATTCTCCTTATTCATCAGTTAACAATGCTAAAAATTGCAATTTTGTAGAAATATACCGATAAAAGTTCTATTTTTGCGATGCGAAAATATATAAAAAGAATCACCAATATGAAAAAATTCATTAACATTCTTCTTGGACTCTGCATTATAGGTCTTGCCTATATCTTCTATGGAAGCATAATGGGCCCCATAAGATTCGAGAGAGAGAAGAAAATCCGTGACAATGCCGTCATCACCAGGCTTCTTGACATCAAAGACGCACAGAGTGAGTATCACAATCAGCATGACGGGATGTACACTGAAAACTTCGACACACTGATCAATTTCATCAAGACCGGCAAGGTGCCAATCATCAAGAAGACAGGTGAACTTTCCGATGACCAGATGGAGGCAGACTGGACTGAGTTGAAGGTGCTCTCCCTCTATCAGGAAGCAAAGGCTGCGGAGGCGGCTGCAAAGTCACTGACCGGCAGCAGGGCCACAAGAAAAGCCCAGGAGGCCAAGGACATGTGGAAAGAGGCTGCCGATGCAGGTTTCGTTACGCTGAATGATGACGGTTCCGTCAAGGAATTCATATTCAGCCGTGACACCGTCTGGATTGACGTTATGGATTCACTGTATCACGGCAGGATCAACCCCGATTCTCTCCGTTTCGTCCCCTACGGCAACGGCAAGCAGTTTGAGATGGAGACCTCATGTGACACCACCAAGTCAGGTTCTCTCCAGTACTCATTCTCAGCCCAGACACTCTTCAAGAACTATCTTGAGGGACTGGATGCCCAGGAGGTGTTCAACCTGATCGATGACCGTCAGAAACGCGGACTCTACGAGGGCATGAGAGTTGACAACAACTCCGGTAACTGGGAATAATTCCCGTTGGCACACCCATTCAATCATACAGGAATCCATCTGCACCTTTTGCGGATGGATTCTTTTTACCTGACATAAATACGGAAAATGAGAGTAATAAGCGGAATTTACAAGCACCGTCGTTTCGAGATTCCCAGGACCTTCTCCGCCAGACCCACAACGGATTTTGCCAAGGAAAGCCTGTTCAACGTCCTTGCCAACCGCATCGACCTTGAGGATGCCATTGCCCTTGACCTGTTCGCCGGCACAGGAAGCATCAGCATCGAACTGGTTTCAAGAGGCTGCTCAAAAGTCGTATCCGTCGAGAAAGACCCTGCACATTTCAGTTTTATCTGCAAGATTATGGAGACCGTCAAGACGGACAAGTGTTTCCCTGTAAGAGGCGATGTGTTCAGATATATAGAAAGGTGTGATACGGAATTCGACTTCATTTTCGCCGACCCGCCCTACACCCTTCCGAACCTGTCCGAAATTCCTGACCTGGTGTTGGGTGGCAGGTTACTGGCCGATGACGGTATTTTCGTTCTGGAGCACGGCTCAAAGAATGATTTCTCGGAACATCCCAGATTCACAGACATGAAAGTTTACGGCTCAGTCCATTTCTCATTCTTCAAGTGATACGGTCCGCTTTAAGCCCGTAGGTGGCTGTCGGTTATCTCAGCTCCTTGATTTAGCCGGCGGCAAGTCAGCGCCCGCCACGTCCGCCGCCACCAAATCCGCCGCCGCCGAATCCGCCGGGACCGCCGCCCTGACCGCCTCTGTTACCGCCGCGCATACCGCCCTGAGCCATTCCGCCACGGCCACCCATCTGGTTGCCCTGACGCATCTCCTGACGGGCCGCACGGGTTCCGAATACGTTCACACGCAGAATGAAGTGCAGCATAATATAGCTGTGGATGCTGTTGTTCTTGGTGTCGGTACGGCCTGTTGTGGAAACCGTACGGTTCACGTTGGTCTCGTCATTCAGGATATCATAGTACTGAATCTGGAGTGTGCCGGCATTGCCCTTCAGGAAACTAATCGATGCGTTGGCATTCCATATAAGGTCATCCCTGTTGTATGAACCGCTGTATCCGCGACGGCTCTGCATGGTAATGTCGGTTCCTAAGTTGATGTTCCTCCACGGCAGTCTTGCATTGGCCCTGCCGCCGTAGCTGAACGTATAGGTATCCATGTTGTTGTTCTGGCGCTGGTTGTTCTCTGAATGGCTGTAGTTGAAACGTCCGTTGGCAGTTACCTCAAGCCATTCGTTGCGGTAGGTTACCGAAGCATTCTGTCCTGCACCGATACTCTTGGTAGTACTCAGCACCGCACTTCCACCGCTTCCCGAGCTGGCATTGTAATTGCCTATGCTACCCGTACGCATGTAACTCTCCTGATGTCTGTAGGAGGCGTTAGAACTCGTGGAATAGCGCCACTTGCTGTTGGGAATGGTCTGGTTAAAATTTACATTAGAGCTTGCGTTCCAGTTAGTCCAGAAACCGGTCATGTTCTGCGGTTGTGTTATGGAGACACCGGTGGTTGGATCATAATCCGTCCTTTGAGCCACATTTCTCAAGGAATTCGACAGCGAAGCATTGAAAGTGAATGTCTTGCTCGTCTCCTGGATATAGTTCTGGAACTCGAAACTTAGGGTGTTGCTCAGTGAAGGCAACAATCCCGGATTACCTTTCCGGATATTAAGGGGGTTGCTGTCATCGGTAATATCCATCATGTCCTCCATGTTCGGCTGACTGGTGTTGCTGCGCAGTGTCATCTGAACACTCTTCTGTCTTGAGAACCTGTACCTGTAGTTCAGTGTCGGACTCCAGTTATATACAACTCTTGAGGTGTCACCTATTATCTTGCCCATATACTGGAAATTGTCCATTCCCGTATATTGAGGCATGAAATTCACGCCTATGTTAAAGTTTGAGTTTTCAGTATTATACCTGAACTGCAGTGCAAGAGTGTGATTTCGGGAAACATTAGTGGCAGTACGGCTGAGCGTGGAGTTCCTGTATTGCTCAAGCTCATACGGAATATACCATGAATCCTCCCAATCCTCAAAGTCCGGCCCCCAGAGCACATAAGTCTCCCTGTTGGTATTACGGTTACTGACCTGAATCTGATAGCTCAACTGCAGATTGCCGCGTCCGGAGTCAATCGGTTCACTCCACATTACCCGGCCTGACCAGTTGCTGTTGTCGGTAGGACTCACATTGTATCGGTTCATGATGGTATCACGGGAGTGCATCTGGTAATAGATCTGCTTGTTATGCGAATAGCTGTCATTCGTTCCCTTGGTGCTGCCGAACGTGAACCTTACAGTGAAGTTGCGTCCCTGGTCATTGAACCTCTTGTTGAACTGGAACTCGCCGTTCAGCTGGTTGTTTCCACCCTCGCTGTGATTTGAACTCGTCTGGGAGTTTACACCTATTGAGTCAAGCATATTTTGGGGAAGGAACCGGTACTCGTCAAGGATATCCGTCATGTCAGTAGCGATATACGGATCAGTATTGAAAGTGACCGAACTGCTTTCAGAATTACTGTGGTTACGGCTGATCTGGAAACTGGGCCGGAATATTATGTTCAATGAAGTATCCGGACGCCATTCCATGCGGAACTCACCGTTCACGCTCCCGTTGCCGTTGCTGCTGTTGGAACGGTTGTTACGGAATGAAGCCGATGTATATGAAGTGGTGAAAGTCTCCGACTCGGATTCATTCAAGGACCTGGAATCAGACCCGTTCCATCGGATATTGCCGCCTATCACCAACGGGAACTCATTCCGACGCCTCGGGAACTGCTCACCTATGTTCTTGGCGAAATTCACACCAACCTGAGTGGTATGGCTCACGCCGTTGCCACGTCCTGAATTCTGCGTGTTGGCATTGACGGAGAACTGTGTGTTGGCCTGAAAGCGGTTCAGGGTGTATCGTCCGGAATAGAGGAACTTCAGCCAGTCACCGTAATCATTATGACCTACAGGGAAGCCTATTCCTCCGTCCATATTGTGGAGCCAGCCGTTGCGCATGTTAGGTTTTATCTGGAGGTCCATGACCGTCTCCTCCTCACCGTCATCCACTCCTGTGATACGTGCAAGGTCACTCTTGCGCTGGTAGGTCTTGATCCTGTGGATAATATTAACGGGCAGATTCTTGGTGGCCATCTGACGGTCATTGCCGAAATACTCCTGTCCGTCAACGAGGATTCTGGAGACCGTCTTACCGTTCACCGTTATCCCTCCGTTCTCATCCACCTCAACTCCGGGAAGACGCTTGATAAGCTCTTCAAGCACCGAACCCTCCGGAACACGGAATGCACTTACGTTGAACATAAGGGTATCCTCCACCACCTGTGTGGGAGGAAGTGCCTCTTCAATCACGGCCTCGCTGAGCATGATACTCTCGTCATACATCTTGAACACACCCAATGCGCGTTCCCTGTCCTCCTTTATGATTTTCAGATCGAAAGTCTGTGTCTTATAACCTATGAAAGAGTATTGCAGGTAATACTCTCCTACAGGAACTTTCTTGATGTTGAACCAGCCCTCATTGTCAGTAATAGTTCCGTACAGGAATGTGGAATCCGGAATCTGGAACAGCTGGACTGTAACCTGGGGCATGTTCTCTGTGGTGGAACCGTCAATCAAATGACCGTTCACATTAGCCCTACCATCAAGCTTGAACTTGGTTTCAGACTTCTCCTGAGCGGTCACCGTTCCAACAAACGCCAACAGAATGGCCAGTATCGGGAAGACTTTCTTCATCATGCGGATAAAAAGTGGAGACCGTATTTCGGTCCCGCTACGCTTTTTGACTCGAATACGCGTGAAAGGTTTAAGAATCTGCTTAAATTTGTTCCTGAAACCGCGATTCCAATGAAAGAGTTTTCCGAGATACTGTCATTCGCACTCAAAGAGGCCGCCCGGGCCCATGGACTCCATTATGCTCCGGAGGCCGCCGCCGCCTGGGCCGCCACAGGAGCCGCCTACATAGGATATGTCCTCTGCGGATTCCCGGTAACAGAGTTAAGGTCAATACAATACGACACAAAGGAGACATTCGGTCCCATCATCATGGACTGTAAGTGGTATGACCTGATGAAACAGGTATGTCTTGAACAGGGAAAAACAGTTACAGCAATTGTGCCCGCCGGGGATAACAGTCCCGGAGAAGCTGTAATAACCGGAGAACTGCTTGTCGAGGCACTGGATTTCTGCCGTGAAGGATAAAAAAAATGCCCGGGATAGTTGTTTATCAATTCTTTTTACTATGTTTGTATAGCATAAAAATTGTTAGGAATATGAAAAAACTTATAACTCTACTCTATGCTTCCCTTCTGACGGCAGTATGCAGTGCCCAGTTGATGAACTTCCCACAGTTCGGTAAAGACCTCAAACTTACCATAGAGCCTGTATTGGGTCTTGAAGGACTTGCAGTGGGCGATGAAGCCTATATCTCCTACCGCGTCAGGAATGAAGGCGAAAGCGTCTATACCGGCCCTCTCTACCTCAGGCTATTCAACCGTGAAGAGAGCCATCAGGTTCTTGTCAGCCGCAAGAACAAGCTGAAACCAGGCAAGGAATATGTCATAACCACTGTCTTCCCGACAGAACGACTGGAAGCGTACAACCTGTATTTCGTGGGATTCGAATACGATGAGGACGGTCACACCATCCCGATGGGACAGATAAATCCCAAGCCGCTGAAATCATTTATGCTCCTGCAGCCGGTCATAAACGCTCCTGTCAGGAAATCGCCGGTAAAGCCGAGGATCAGAGAGTACAAAAAAAGATAAGGGTCTGTCAGCACCAACAGAAAAAAGTCAAACAGATCCCAAAAAAAACACGGAATTATTGGATAATCCCGCAAAATCATGTACCTTCGCGCCGGTTTTGAAGGCCTGACGCAGGCCGACGCCACAGCGGGGTGTAGCTCAGCCCGGTTTAGAGTACGCGTCTGGGGGGCGTGTGGTCGCTGGTTCGAATCCAGTCACCCCGACTGAAAATGACAGGTAATTATCACAAGATAGTTACCTGTTTTTTATATTTGAGATTCCATTTATGTGCTAAAAAGACAAGGTATTTTGTTGAGTTGCAGTTGTTGCAGTTCAAGACGGAGCAAAAAACCGTAAGCAGGGGTAATTGCCACCTGCTTACGGTTTTTAGGGATAATACGGCTATTATGCCGGGTATGAGCAATCTTTTATCACTCGACGGGGGTTACTGTATAAACCCATGTGAAATAATCCGGCTCTCCATTAGAATCTTCATCCGGACCGGGAGTGGTACTGGTCAGTTCAACCTTGAAATCATCAGCAGCGAGTTCGCCCGGATCAACTGTATTATCATAATAATTTTCTCCATAAAGCCCCCTGTAATCCGGATCATTTGCAATGACAGTCAGCGTCTGTGCACTGCCCGTGTTTGTCTCAAGGGTTAAATCGCCCCAGTCCGCCCAAATGGCTGTTTTGAGGTTTTTGCAGTCAATCGTATAGTCACTGGCGAGAATGATACGAAAGCCACCCATTTCATCGTAAAGGAAACTATCGTTACTATTATCGGGAACATTTCCAGCGGTGCCATCACCAGCCAATGTAATTATGGCATCTCTGCCCACGTAGAAATAATAACCTGCGCTATTACCGGAAATTGTAAAAACGGTGGGATCGGGTTCAGAGGAATAATTAAATACATATTCGCCATCCACGCCCGGCACTATATCGCTGCCCCCATCGCCGCGGGTTACAGTGGGCTTAATGTCCTGGCCCGTCCAAGCCAAGGTCATCGACCCATAGTAGTACATGCTGGGAACGAATCCACTCGTCGGGACAGATTTTGAACATTGATAGATATTTCCGTTCCCGTCCGTGGCCTTTAGGATCAACTTGTCTCCAACAGCGGACTGACCCTCATCATAATGGAAAGCCAGAGAAAGGTAAACATCATTATCAGCAGACAGGACAGGAGACACCAAGAATATAGAGCCAAAACTATAGGGATCCGACAAATCAGTGGGGCTATACATATCAATGAGCGTGCCGTTTTCTGTGCTGACCTCAATAGAAGTGAGAGTACCGGGATCAATGGCCACACCGTCTTTGGTGAACGACAGGTGCTGACGGAACATTGACTGCAGATTTTCAAGCCGGACACCATCTGCGACGGTAAGCGTGCTGCCAGACAGGGTCATGGAAACGCCGGTCGCTTCCGCGAAGTCTAAACCGGAAACAGACGCAATGCCACCATCCTGGTCGTCATAATAAAAAACGGGAACCATGGAATATCCCGAACCGGGAAGATTGAGCTGATAGTATAAAGCGTATGTGTCCGTTTCTTCCACCAAAACATTCGCCCATTGAGTTTCAGTTTCATCCCATGTATAGAATGACAAATCGCCCGACAACGTGCAGGACGTGCCGGAATCGGAAATAAACGAGGGATGAAGAACGATATAATCGCCTGACCCAGCCCGGGCAAAGGCCTGTTTTGTCTCGTTATAGACATAAATGCAGTCTGTTACCTCAAACCCTGTTGTGATTGTTACACCGTCATCGCCGAAGGTGACAGCCTTAGTCAGGGGGTCAAAACCGGCCTGGATATTCAGGTGATAAACGGCAGGAACTTCGTTATAATCCATCTTCTGGATTATCTCATTATTGCAGGCGCAAAGGCCTAAAGCAGCGAAGGCTATATAAACATTTTTTTTCATGACGCTAATGCTTAAAATGATTCTTACCAGGATGTTGGAGTATAGTTTTGCTTACTGGCGCAAATTATACTTTCAGTTCTAAGCTTCACAACCTGAGTCGTGGGGGCTTCATACCTTCTTTTTTTGTCGTTCTGTACCATATTTATTTAATTTAGGAAACTTTAAAGCCCAAAATTACCTACTTTCTCACAGAAAACAATTCATTGTCCGTTTTTTTTTGCGATTCCAAGTGTTATTTGATACGGTTTGCCGCGAACGGGAAGTATGGTCCGGCTCCGTCAACGAGCCATTTTCCTTTGCTTCCACCGCTTTTTGATTCCTAAATTTCCTACTTTTGTGAGAACAAACAATTATCGGATATAAGAACAAACAATATTCAGACTTATGAAGAAGATTCTTTCTGTTTTTTTCGGCCTGGCTTTCCTTGCGGTGCCCGTCATGGCGCAGAGCACCCTCACCTTCCATCTGAAGGACGGGCAGCAGTTCTCTTACGGGTTAGATGAAAAGCCTGTAATCACTTACGTGGACAACGACCTGGTTCTCAACACCACCAGGACCGAGGTCCGGTTTCCCCTGGCATCACTCTCCGGATTCACTTTCACGGATCCCGAGACCAGTGTGAACACTGTTAAAAAAGATGATTCATTGAAGCCTGTCCTGACCCTTGACAACCATGTCATCAGCATAACAGGCGCCAAGGCCGGCATAAAAGTCACGGTTACCGGCTCTGACGGCAAGGTCCTGGGCACCTACAAGACCGATGAGGAAGGCAGCGTCACATTCAGCATAGCGGACCTGCCGGACGGCATTTATATAATCAACTCGGAGAACCTGACCTGTAAAATCATGAAGAAATGAAACACTCAGCAATAAAACCAACGCTCACACGCTGCCTTACCGCAGCCATTCTGCTTGTTTTGGGCACGGTGTCAGCATCGGCCCAGTACTATATGAACATAGTGCTCAAGCATGGTGACAACGCAAAATACCCGGTTTCGGAGATCGAGAACATCTATTTTTCGGGCCAGGAAGAATACTATGAGGAGGTGGATCTTGGGCTAAGCGTCAACTGGGGCACCTTCAATGTTGGAGCCTCCAGGCCTGAGGAGTACGGCAGCCTCTACGCATGGGGTGAGACCGAGCCCAAGGGTTATTACGACTGGGGCACCTACAAATGGTGTGACGGCACAAGTAACATCATGACAAAATACAACATCTGGAGCAGTTTCGGCACTATCGATAACGATACAATCCTTGACCCCGAAGATGATGTGGCCCATGTCAAATGGGGTGGTGACTGGCGTATGCCCACAAGGGAAGAGCTGAACGAGCTTTGCGTGAATTGCAGCTGGATGTGGACCTACGAGTTGAACAATGGGGACACGGTCTATGGTTACCGTGTATCAAGGAATGGCAATTCCATTTTCCTCCCTGCCGCCGGGTACGGTAGCGGCACAATCAAAGAGGACGTTGACTCCGTAGGTTACTACAGGTCCAGCTCGCTCTACACGAGGTTCAAGTCAGAAAACACGGCCTTAATACCATTTAATACCGCCCACACCCTTGTCTTCATGAAATCCAAAAAACCGGTTCCGGATGACACCGGAGGCCGCAACGTGGGTTTCTCCGTCCGTCCCGTCCGCCCGTCGGTAAAATGGTTGAGCGGTTTATCCATTGCCATAGACGAAGACTATCCTTCAATCGGATTGGGCAGCACATATACTCTCAAAGCCATAGTGAAACATAACGATGAAGTGGTGGATTGCATCGTGACCTGGTCATCGGACGATCCGTCCATTGCAACTGTCAGCGACAACGGTACAGTCACCGGCTTGTCAGTCGGTTCTACCAAGATAACCGCGACATGCTACGGCAAGACCGCCACCTGTACGGTCATCATCACCACATCAACCCCCACATACGAGTATGTTGACTTAGGGTTGAGCGTCAACTGGGCCACCTGTAATGTAGGAGCACTGACCCCCGGGGAATATGGTGACTTGTACGCATGGGGTGAGACCGCAACCAAGACCAACTATGCCCTGTCAAGTTACAAGTTCGCCAACGGCACAGGCAGTTATGCCAGATTCACCAAATACAACACTGACAAAGCAAAGGGAACCGTTGACGACAAGACCACCCTTGACCCCGAGGACGATGTAGCTCACGTGGAATGGGGCGGGGAATGGCGTATGCCGACCCAGAAAGAGTGGAACGAGCTGAAAGACAACTGCACCTGGGAATGGGTGACAATCAACGGCATAAACGGTTTCCGTGTAACCAGCAACATATCAGGCTATACCGGAAAATCCATCTTCCTCCAGGCTGGCGGTTACTACAGCAACAAGAGCCATTTTGATGTGGGCTCATTCGGCTACTATTGGTCCAGCACGCTCAACACGGACAACACGTCCTACGCGTACTATCTCATATTCGATGATTCCGGCAACTACAACATAGGCGCCAACAGCCGTGGTTACGGCCGATCCGTGCGGCCTGTCTGCCCGTCGAAACAATGGCTGAAAGATGTGAAGGTCATTTTCGAAATCAGCTCCCAGACAATTCCATTGGGCGGCACATATACCATCAAAACAACTTTAAAACATGGTGACGATGTAATAGAGGGTAAAGTGGACTGGTCATCGGTCGATCCATCCATAGCCACCGTCGATGAGAACGGTATGGTTACAGGCATATCCATCGGTTCAACCAAAATCATAGTATCATGTTACGACAAGAATTACGTGTTCGATATTAACGTGAGAGAACCTGACTACAATGGGCATGAGTACGTTGATCTGGGCCTTAGCGTAAAATGGGGCACTTGCAATATCGGTGCCTCCAAGCCAGAGGAATACGGCAATCACTATGCCTGGGGTGAGACTGAAACCAAGAGTGATTACAGCTGGGACACCTACAAATGGAGTAAAAACCATTATCTGACAAAATACTGTAAATGGAGCGAATCGGGCTACGAAGGATTCACCGACAACAGGAGCACCCTTGAACCTGAGGATGACGCAGCCCATGTAGTATGGGGCGGTGACTGGCGTATGCCAACCAGCGAAGAGATAGAAGAGTTGATAACAGAGTGCACCTGGACCTGGACAAAGATAGATGACATCAAAGGATATCGTATAACGAGTAACAAGCCCGGTTACACAGACCGTTCAATCTTCCTTCCGGCTGCCGGATATTACGAAGATACGGAACTCAAAAATCAGAACGAAAATGGCCATTACCTTTCCAGTTCAATGACCAATTTGACCGATTCGCGGATTATCTCCTTCTGGTCAACCAATTTTGGGTCAGCCTTCGGAAACCGCTTAAGTGGCCAGTCTGTCCGGCCTGTCTGTCCGTAGGAACTTACCCTACAAGCGATGACACAGCGGGAACCGTCCCTCTTGTGCCACAATTTAGAAACATTATTTCCGTTATGAATACTGTATATATTGTATTCGGCATTATTCTCCTGCTCCTGTTCATCCTGAGGATGCGCAGGAGCTCACCGGAGCAGCTGTCTAAGCCGGCTGTTCCGCAGGGAGAGTGCTGCGGCAAGCATCTGGTGTGTGAGAAACAGAAACTGGCCGAGGCGCGGCTCCGTTCCGCACGTTATTTTGACGATGAGGAACTGGACCGTTTCAAGGGACGCAGCTCCGACGGATATGATGACAAGGAGGTTGAGGAGTTCCGCTATGTACTCTACACAATGCGCCAGGAGGAAGTCCGCGAGTGGGTGGAGTGCCTTGAGGCGAGAGATGTGGAACTGCCTGACCAGCTCAAGGAGGAGGCTTTCTGCATGATGAACGAGACTCTGTGAAAGGATGAAAGGAAAGGGATGGATACGAATGCTTTCATTGCCGGCGCTCCTGTCGGCACTGATGGCCGTGTCCTCTTGCTCCACCACAAAGAACACAGCCATGTCACGCTTCTACCAGGGCACGGTGACCAGATACAATGTCTGGTTCAACGGGCATGAAGCATTCCTCAAGGCCCAGGACGCTCAAGAGAAGGGTATCAAGGATAATCTGGGCGAACCGCTCACCATGTATCCATTCAGCGACAAGAAGGCCCGTCAGCTTGGCTCATCGGACTATGAACTTGCCATTGAGAAAGCCCAGAAATCAATCAAGCTGCACTCCATAAGCGCAAAGCCCAAGAAAAAGCAGGGGACACTCTCGGAATCCGACAAGCGCTGGCAGAGCAAGAAGGAGTACAACCCGTTCCTGTGGCGGGCGTGGCTCCTGATGGCCGATGCGCAGATGCAGAAAGGTGACTTCATTGAGGCGGCAAGCACCTATTCATATATCTGCTCAATCTATTTTGACGAGCCTGAAATAGTGGCAGAGGCACAGTACAAGATGGCCCAGTGCTACTCCGAGGAGGGCTGGTTCTACGAATCCGACGAGCTGTTCCAGCGCTCCTCGCAGACTAAGCTGAGCCTGTCCCGCCAACGTGACTACAACGCCAGGAAAGCCGCCCACCTCCTGCACCAGGAACGCCTCGAGGAGAGCATCCCCCTGCTTGAGCAGGCCATCAGCCGCAAAGGGGTGAGCAGGACACAGAGAATACGCGAACGCTATCTTCTCGCCCAGCTCTACAAGGCCACCGGCCAGAACAGCATGGCATACGATATGTTCGGCAAGGTTATCCGGATGAGCCCTCCCTACGACACGGAGTTCCAGGCGCGCATCCAGCAGACTGAAACCCTGGCCGACGGGAATGATGTCGGCAGGCTTCTGAAGAAACTGGACCGGATGGAGAAGGACCCGAACAACAAGGAGAAGACCGACCAGATATACTATGCCAAGGGCAACCTGTTCCTCTCACGGCAGGACACCGTAAAGGCGCTTGAGATGTACGAGACCGGTATCAGTGAAAGCACAAAGGATACGCCCGAGAAAGGTGTACTGCTGCTCACAATGGCCGACCTGTATTGGGAGAGAGGTGACTACACACGTGCCGGCGAATGCTATTCCAAGGCCGTGGGACTGATTGACAGCAGCCATAAAA
Source organism: Bacteroidaceae bacterium (assembly GCA_017651315.1). Lineage (GTDB taxonomy): Bacteria > Bacteroidota > Bacteroidia > Bacteroidales > Bacteroidaceae > Colenecus. The sequence goes on along the minus strand of JAGCDE010000015.1, from coordinate 18,538 downwards.
GGTTTGACATCATAAAACTGCGTTCCGAGGTGCTGGATGAACTCTCCGGCTACACCGAGACCATAGCGCTCCAGGACAGTCTGCAGCGTCTGTCGCTGTTGCCGGACGAGCAGGTCCTGGACATAGTGGAGCATATAATCAGAGAGCTTGAGGAACAGGAGAAACGTGAAGAGGAGGAGCAGCTCCGGATGGAGAAGGAGGCCGAGAGGGCCGAACGGAACGCTGAACGCAACACCGCCGGCACGGGCAACCAGGATGGAGGGAGCGAGTGGTATTTCTATAACGAACAGGCTGTGGCCAGCGGCCGTAAGACCTTCAGGCAGAAGTGGGGAGAGCGCAAGTTAGAGGATGACTGGCGCCGCTCGAACAAGACAGTACTGGCTGCTTCCGGAGCACATGACGAGGAAGAGGAGGGCGTGAACATGAGCGGCCTGCTTACCGATTCCTTAGGCACATCCTCCGATTCCCTGCTTCAGGTTATCACCGAGACCGACCCGCACAAGCCGGAGTATTATCTGCAGCAGATACCCTACACCCCGGAGGAGAAGGAAGAGTCCGACCGGCTTATATCGGAAGCTCTCCTCGGGGCGGGAATAGTCTATAAGGACCGTCTGACGGAATATTCCAGGGCCGAAGGCAGTTTCAACAGGATAATAAGAGAGTATCCCGGTTCCGAAGAGACCGATGACGCCCTGTACAACCTGTTCCTGATGTATTCGCTCCAGGACATGCCGGATATGGCCGACAGCATCCGCGGCATGATGCGTAGGATGCAGCCGGAGAGTCCGCTGACACTGATGGTCTGCGACCCCGACTACATGGACAACGCAAGGTACGGACGGCACAGGGAGGACTCCATCTATGCCGAGACCTACCTGGCATATCAGCAGGGCGACACCGCGCTTGTGTTCAGGAACTGCGCAATATCAGCATCTAAATATCCGCTCGGAGCCCACAGGGCCAAATTCATGTTCTTAGAATCGGCTGTCAGGCTGAAGGACGGGGATATCAACGCGTTCCTTGAGGGGATGAAAAACATTGTGAACAGTTTCCCGGACAATGAGATAAGCCAGCTGGCCGGGCTCATAGCCCAAGGGATGCAGGACGGAAAGATTCTCAAATCGACCTCCTTCGGCTCAATCTGGTCACGGCGCAACGATACGGGAGCGGATTCCCTGCAGGCCGACACCCTGCGGCCCCAGTTCAGTGAAGACCGGTACCAGCCTTTCATCTTCCTGCTTGCATGGCCTGAAGGCGAGGCGGACCGCAACCAGCTGCTGTTCGAGGTGGCACGATACAATTTCAGCAACTACATGATGCGCAACTTTGACATCGGCTTCACGGCAGAACAGGGTATAGAGATGCTAAAAGTGAGTGAATTCCTGAACTTTGACGAGGCTTACTACTACAGCCGCAGTCTCTATTCCGACACCTCCATGGCCGGCAGGCTTGAAGGTTTCAAGTCCCTTGTCATAACCGAGGATAACCTGAAACTGCTGTTCAGCCACTACAGCTTTGACGAATACGAGGAGTTCTACAGGGAGCACTTCCTGAACATCCCCGAGTTCGAGATAGACGGTGCAACACTTTTTGAAGAGTATGACGACGATGAATAAGAACGGCACACTGCTTTGGGTCGATGACGAGATAGACCTTCTCAGGGCACACATACTGTTCCTTGAGAACAAGGGTTATGAGGTTGACACCGTGACGAACGGACTCGACGCGATAGAGAGCTGCAGGAACAAGAGTTACGACCTGATCCTGCTCGATGAGCACATGATGGGGATGAGCGGTCTGGAGACACTCTCGCACATCAAGGAGACAGACCCTAACCTGCCCGTGGTCATGGTCACCAAGAGCGAGGAGGAGAACATCATGGACCAGGCCATAGGATCCAAGATTGCCGACTATCTCATCAAGCCTGTCCATCCCAACCAGATCCTGCTCTCGCTCAAGAAGAACATACACAAGCGCGACATAGTGACGGCGGAGACCGACCGCAGCTACCGCGAGAACTTCGCGCGGCTGAGCGCCAGCATCAACGACTCCATGACAGCCGATGACTGGACCGGTGTCTATCGTCAGCTTGTGTATTGGGAGCTTGAGCTCAAGGAGGCCGACAGTTCCATGCATGAGATACTCACCATGCAGAAAGCCGATGCCAACGCCGCCTTCGGGAAGTTCATAAGCCGCAACTATCTCTCATGGATGAAAGACCGGAGCAAATCACCGGTCATGAGCCCCGACCTGTTCCGTAAATGGGTTTTCCCGGCTCTTGATAACGGTGAAAAGGTTTTTTTCATAGTAATGGACAACCTGCGCTATGACCAGTGGCGTATGCTGGGCACGGAGCTGTCCGAATATTTCACCATCGGGGAGGAGGAGCTCTACTACAGTATCCTGCCAACCGCCACACAATATTCCAGGAATGCCATATTCTCAGGTCTGATGCCGGACCAGATAAGCAGGATGTTCCCTGATCTCTGGGTTGACGAGGATTCCGAGGAGGGCAAGAACCTCAACGAGGCCCCCCTGATACAGACCCATCTCGACCGTTACCGCCGCAGGAACAGGTTCTCCTACAACAAGGTGAACGATTCCGCCGCCGCCGACAAGCTGTTGGGGCAGATCAACAATCTCACCGCAAACGACCTGAACGTGATAGTGGTGAATTTCACCGACATACTCTCCCACTCCAAGACCGACTCCCGCATGATGCGCGAGCTGGCCAACGACGATGCGGCCTACCGCAGCCTCGTCCTTTCATGGTTCCGGCACTCCTCCATACGCGAACTGTTCCGGGCCATAGCCGCCACCGGACAGAAAGTCATGATTACCACGGACCACGGCAGCATTTCGGTCAACCATGCCATCAGGATTGCCGGTGACAGGACCACCAACACAAACCTCCGCTACAAGGTGGGCAAGAACCTGGGCTTCAACCCCAAGGAGGTGTTCGAGATAGCGGAGCCTGCCAAAGCCAACCTGCCGTCGCCCGGGATATCGGCCTCCTATATCTTCTGCACCGAGGCGGACTATTTTGTCTATCAGAACAACTTCAATAACTATGCATCGTACTACAAGGAGACCTTCCAGCACGGAGGCGTATCGCTTGAGGAGATGATAATACCCTTCATAATCCTTAACCCCAAGAAGAAATGAACATAACAATAAAAGACCTTGACCATATAGAGGATGCAGCCCGCGAGTTTATCGGCAGGATGGGCGATGATACCGTATTTGCATTCTACGGCAAGATGGGAGCCGGCAAGACCACATTCATTAAGGCACTCTGCAAACTGCTGGGCGTAGAGGATGAGGTCAACTCCCCTACCTTTGCCATCATAAACGAATACCGCTCCCAAACCACGGCAGAACTCATCTACCACTTTGACTTTTACCGCATAAAGAAACTGGAGGAGGTCTATGACCTGGGCTACGAAGACTATTTCTACAGCGGGGCGCTCTGTTTCATAGAGTGGCCGGAACTCATAGAGGAGCTGCTTCCATCGGACGCAAGAAAAATAACCATCACCGAAAACAGTGATGGTTCACGTACAATAGAATTATAGAGGTGAAGGAGAGGTATATACCTGCCTTCACTCTTTATCATCTAAGGAATCGACGTATTCGGCCTCGGCCTCCACGATGAGGATAATCTCGTCGGCCGGGAAACTGCCCATCTTGTCATGGCGGGCCTCCCTGATGATATACTCCACCAGAGCGTCATTGTCAATATCGATGAAGCCGTCCTTGTCAGGCTCCTGGTCCAGGACACCGCTCGTGGCAAACCAGTCGTTGATAACATCGAGTATATAATACAGGATGTCATCCGGATACTTCTCCTTGAGTTCCTGAGGCAGGGAGTTCCTTATGTATGCTACGGTCTTGGAATCGTCCAGATCCTCCTCCATGAATTCATCATTTCCGGCCATATTCAGATCAGCGCGTTCAGTTTCTCCTGGAAGACACTCTTGGCGGCGGCGCCAACTACACGGTCCACCTCCTTGCCGTCCTTGATGAAAACAATCGTGGGGACATTCATGATTCCGAACCTGTCCGTCAGGTCAGTGTTCTCCTCAATGTCACACTTGCCTACTATCACCTTACCGTCATACTCGGCTGCAAGTTCCTCAACAACCGGTGCCAGACGTCTGCACGGACCGCACCATGTTGCCCAGAAATCAATCATGACCGGCTTTCCCTGTCCTGTCACTGCATCAAAATTCTTCTCTGTAATCTCTTGTTCCATAATTATCTGTTTTTATTGGTTAAATGCATAAGATATGTCTTCCCTCCTGTCAATATAGTTCATAAGGTCACCTGTCACTGATATCTTCCTGCCGCCCGACACAAGGCTGGCCTTGTCCCCGGACGCCATATCGGAAATCAGGAACTTCAGGGTGGTGTTTCCGGGCTTGGATGTCAAGGTGTCCAGGTCACTTATGAGCTCCTTGTCCACCGATGTCACAGGAGCCTCTATTACAAGACTCTGTATGACATTGTCCTTGACATCCTGAAGCAGCTCCACCGAATTCAGCACGATATCTATCCTTTCCGGAATATACTTGTTCTGAACATACCGGGCCCTGATGAAGAGATAGTTGTCAACCTTCATCATGTTGCTCCATTTAAGCCAGGGCTCTCCGAAAAGCGCAATCTGGGCCGAACCCGAGAAATCCTCGATGCGCGTGAATCCGCATGGCTTGTCGTTCTTCGTCCGTGACTCACGCACTTCGGTCACCACTCCGCCGAGGACCAGCTCCCTGTTGAGCAGGGCCGGACGGTTCTCGAGCTGGGACATCCTCACATTACACACATGTTCAAGTATGACCCTGTACTCGTCAAGCGGATGGGCTGAAATGTATATCCCCACCAGCTCCTTTTCCCGGTTAAGTCTCTCCAGCACCGACCATTCCGGCGCTTCGGGCAGAGATGGGGTGGCAATCTGTATCGCCTCACCCATATCGCCGAAGAGCGAGAAGCGGGACTCCATACGGTCAGCCTGATATTTCGTCCCGTAACGCACGAGCACGTCGGCAAAGGTCTCGTTCCTGCCGCAGGGCTGCAGGAACTGTTCGCGCCTGATATCCCTGAAGCAGTCGAAGGCACCGGCCAGGGCAAGACATTCTATATTCTTGCGGTTACATGAACTAAGGTTGACCCTTTCCACAAAGTCGAATATGTTCCTGAACGGTCCTCCCGCCTTGCGTTCGCTCACTATGGCATCCACGGCTTTCTCGCCAACGCCCTTTATCGACGCCATACCGAAACGTATGTCGCCCCTCGAATTCACGCCGAACCGTGCCACGCTCTCGTTTACGTCGGGGCCAAGCACGTTGATACCCATGGCACGGCACTCGTCCATGAACTTGGTGACATCGGTTATGTCGCCGCTGCGGCTCAGTACCGCCGCCATATACTGCGAGGGATAGTTGGCCTTGAGCCATGCGGTCTGGTACGCCACCCATGAATAGCAGGTGGCATGTGACTTGTTGAACGCGTAGGAAGCGAACTTCTCCCAGTCGGACCAGATTTTTTCAAGCACCTTGGGGTCATAGCCGTTGGCCGTCCCGCCCTCGATGAACTTGGGCTTGAGGTGGTCCAGCTTGTCCCTGAGCTTTTTGCCCATAGCCTTACGCAGGGTATCGCTCTCGCCTCGGGTGAAATTGGCCAGCAGGCGTGACAGAAGCATGACCTGTTCCTGATATACAGTGATGCCGTAAGTGTCCTTCAAGTACTTCTCCATGACCGGGATATCGTACTCAATGGGTTTGCGGCCCAGCTTACGGTCAATGAAATCAGGGATATACTCCATGGGACCGGGCCGGTAAAGCGCGTTCATTGCTATCAGGTCCTCGAACACTCCAGGCTGGAGCTCGCGCAAGTATTTCTGCATACCCGGAGACTCAAACTGGAAGGTACCGATGGTGCGGCCTTCACAATAGAGCTGGAAAGTCTTCCTGTCATCAATGGGAATCGAGTCGATATCCACATCGACACCAAGACTGTTCTTAATGTTCTCCACCGCCTCCTTGATGATGGAGAGGGTCTTGAGTCCCAGGAAATCCATCTTGATGAGGCCGGTGTCCTCAATCACGCTCCCTTCATACTGTGTAACGAGCAGACGCTCACCTGTCTCCTTGTCAGTTGCCCAAGAGACAGGAACCCAATCAGTTATGTCATCCCGGCATATTATGGTACCGCAAGCGTGGACACCGGTGCCGCGAACATTACCTTCAAGCATCTGGGCAAACTGTATGGTCTTGCGCAGCTTCTCGTTCTCCGATGTCGCGGCATGCTGTATCTCCGGCACACACTCGAGCACATTCTTGAAATTAATCTTACGGGAACTGCCGTCAGGATTGTCGGGAAGGCGGTCCGGTATGGCCTTGCACAGGCTGTTCGACACATCGAGCGGCACCTCCAGCACCCGGGCCACATCCTTTATGGCCATTTTGGTCTGCATGGAGCCATACGTGATGATATGCGCCACCTTCTCCTTCCCGTACTTGTCAGTCACCCACTGGAGCACGCGGCCGCGGCCGTCATCGTCAAAATCCACGTCGATATCGGGCAATGAGATACGGTCCGGATTGAGGAACCTTTCAAACAGCAGGTCATACTTGATGGGGTCAATCTGAGTGATGCCCAGGCAGTAAGCCACAGCCGAGCCGGCGGCCGAACCGCGGCCCGGACCTACAGACACACCCAGCTCGTTGCGGGCTGCGTTGATGAAATCCTGCACGATGAGGAAGTATCCCGGGAAACCCATGGTTTTCATTATGTGCAGTTCAAACTTAAGCTGCTCCATCACGTTTTCGGGAATAGGATCGCCATAACGGACTTTTGCGCCCCGGAATGTGAGCTCTGCCAGATAATCAGCCTCCAGTTTTATACGGTACAGCTTGTCATAGCCGCCTAACTTCTTTATCTTCTTTTCGGCCTCCTCACGCGGCATCACTGTCTCGCCGTGCTCATTGCAGGTGAATTCCCTGAACAGGTCCTCGTCCGTGAGACGACTGCGGTACTCCTCCTCCGTTCCGAACTCCTCCGGTATGGCAAAGTTCGGCATGATGGGGGCATGGTCTATGGAATAGTCCTCCACCTTGTCTAATATCTCCACGGTGTTGGCAAGAGACTCCGGGTCATCCCCGAACACGAGGTTCATCTCCTCGGTCGTCTTGAACCACTCCTGCTTGGAATAACGCATCAGACTGGGGTCGTCGGGGGTTCGGCCTGTGGAGAGACATATCAGCAGCTCGTGCGCATCGGCGTTCTCCTCGTCGAGGAAGTGTACGTCGTTAGAGCATACGGTCTTTATCCCGAACTTCCGCGACATCTCCTTGAGACAGGCATTCACCTTGACCTGAAGGGGATAGGTCTCATGGTTGGCATTGGGGACGGTGGCCTTGTGACGCTGAAGCTCCAGATAGAAGTCATCGCCGAACAGGTTATGGTACCACCGGACGACCTGCTCCGCCTCCTCCATACGGTCTGACGTTATCAGTCTGGGAATCTCGCCGCCGAGACATGCCGAGCAGCAGATGATACCCTCATGATATTTCTCCAGGTCATACTTGTCGGTACGCGGATGGGAATAGAAGCCGTCGGTCCACGCCCTCGACACTATCTTGATGAGGTTATGGTAGCCTGTTTCGTTTTTGGCCAATAATATAAGGTGGTAATTGGCTCCGTCCAGCTCCTTGCTCTCGCGCTGTTCCTTATGTCGGGGCGCCACATAGACCTCACAGCCTATTATAGGCTTGAAATGCCTGCCGGTTTCCCCCAGCTTGCCATTTACCTTGTCACAGTAGTTCTTGAACTCCTTAATGCCCATCATGTTACCATGATCCGTCACGGCCACGCCGCGCATACCGTCGGCCACCGCCTTGTCAACCAGTTTCTTCACATTGGTCTGGCCGTCAAGCAGCGAGTACTGTGTATGCACATGTAAATGGACAAATTCCTGCATGGGTTTAAGAAGCTGTTAAACAACAACAAAATAGATATAGTCTCTTTCCTCTGTCCTCATTGTTCCTCAGTCAAAACGGGCATCCTTCATCTGTTCAAAGGTACTTCCGATTGTCCGCTCCCGCAATAGGAAGCAACCCAAAAAGTTTTCAACAAGAATCATGCCAATCCTGAACGGAGATACATTATGACCGGGGGACGATGGAAACAGATGGAAAAAGAGGCTGTAAGAAAATCACGGAAACAAATCAAAACAGATTCCAGGAAATTCATGCAAACAAATCAAAGCGGATTCTTACAAAAAAAGAGTATCTTTGCAAAACTATAACAAACCTTATGGAAGGAACCGTAAAGAAATCTATTGTCAATTCCGAAGGCAGGGGCACTCTTCTGCTGGTATCCTCCATACTTCTTGCCGTCAACGTGATCCTGTTCGTGACACCGGCATACGGATGGTGGTCGTTCATCGTGCTGGCAGCCTCGCTTTTCATAATCCTGTTCCTGCTTTACTTTTTCCGCAACCCGGAACGCCATTTCCCTTCCGATGATACGGAGAAAGTCGTGGTATCGCCTGCCGACGGGACGATAGTTGCCATTGAAGAGGTGGATGAACCGGACTATTTCAGGGACCGCAGGATAGTGATTTCAATATTCATGAGCGTTTATAGCGTGCACGCCAACTGGTTCCCTGTCAACGGGACAGTGAAGATGTCCACGCATCAGTCCGGCAATTTCCATGCAGCCTTCAAACCCAAGGCAAGCACGGAGAACGAGCGTTCCCTTGTGGTCATAGAGACCGCCGACGGACATGAAGTCATGCTCCGGCAGATTGCAGGCGCGGTGGCCCGCAGGGTGGTCACATACTGCAAGCCCGGTGACGAGAGCCGCATAGACAGCCATCTGGGTTTCATCAAATTCGGTTCTCGCGTTGACGTCTATCTGCCCGTCGATTCCCTGGTCTGCATCAAGCTGAACCAGAAAGTAACCGGTGACCAGACTATTCTGGCAAAACTTTCATGACATTCCACACATGGCAAACCGCATAACGAGACATATCCCTAACGCTATCACATGCTGCAACCTGCTCTGCGGCTGCATGGCAGTGATGGCTGCATTCAATTCCGATGCGTGGCATACTCTCCTGTGGGTTGTCGCAGGTTCCCTCTTTGATTTCTGCGACGGTATGGCATCGCGTCTGCTCAAGGCATATTCACTCATAGGCAAGGAACTTGACTCACTGGCCGACCTTGTCACTTTCGGCCTGGCGCCTACCACACTATGCCTTATGACTCTCCGGGAGCTCTGCGTCCCTGATGACACGACGCTCAGGACTCTTTACCCCTTCATCGCACTGATTCTGGTGGTGTCCGCAGCCCTGCGTCTTGCCAAGTTCAATACCGATGAGCGGCAGACCACCTCTTTTCTCGGCCTGGCGGTTCCCGCCAACGCCCTATTCTGGTGCGGTCTCTTCCAGACAGACTTGAATTCACTTCCTGCCGCACCCTGGATTATCGGAGTTCTGGTTCTGCTGTTCGCAGGACTCATGGTAAGCCGGATTCCCATGTTCTCGCTCAAGTTCAAGAGTCTGAGATGGGCAGACAACAAAGTCCGCTTCATCTTCCTCATAGTTTCAGTCGTGATCCTTGCCCTGCTCCGCGAGAAAGGGTTGTCGGCTGTGATAGGATGGTATATCATTCTCTCAATCCTGACAAAAGGTCAGCACTGAGTACAAGGCATGATATTTGCCCTTAACTGAATAAATGACAACCGATGATAGCGATTGGACTTATAATACTGTTCATCCTGGGATTCGTACTGCTCGCGGTACTCACATTCGCACGTGACCTGCTGGCGTCCATTCTGGATGCCATAGTAGGGCTGTTCCGCAAGAGTGACCGCAAGAAGAGGAAAGACACCGAGGGCCGCCAGACCATCCGCAAACGCCCCCGCACCAAAAAGAAAGTCTTTGCCGATACTGACGGCGAATACGTCGATTTCGAGGAGGTCAAGAAGTAATCCTCTCTCTTTTTATATTTATCTGGCGTTTCGGTTTTGTTTTTTATACTACTACTCCTGTGTTTACAACGCCGTACCGGAGTTTATACAACGCCGTACCGGAGTTTATACTGCTGTACCGGAGTTTATACTGCTGTACCGGAGTTTATACTGCTGTACCGGTTTATGCACCGCCGTACCTATGGGTTGGGGAGACAACACCAGACTGCTACTCCAAGCTTTTCCGACACCTGAACGGCGAACTCGGCATTTTTAGCCACCTGCGGTGTCTAACATGCCTCAGACACGCGCCGTTCCTAACGGTGTCTCCAAAGCTTTCCGCTTAACGCAGTCTGATGATGCTCCCCAACCCATAGGCACGGCTACTGCAAAATGGAAACAGCAGATAAATGTACATCTCACGAGGGAAGGAGGGTCAAGGAGTCCGCTACTCCTTTTTCTTGTCTTTCGGACGGCAGATAACCATCCAGAGAATGCTTGCAAGTGCCATGATAGCACAATCCTTTGCCACGACTCCTGCCTTATGGAAGATAAGGCTGATCAGGAATATTATTATACTCACGAGCAGCATGATGATGCCGATCATGTAGAGGTTCTTCCTTGTTTCAGGTTTCATAACGGTAAAATCAGATAATTATTTGTGGACCAGTGTTCCTATGGGGTCGCCGTCGATGACCTTGCGCAGATTGCCGGGCTTGTCCATGTTGAACACGTAGATGGGCAGATTGTTCTCCTTGCACATTGTGGTGGCGGTCAGGTCCATCACCTTGAGGTTACGGTTGTATATCTCGTCGAAGGTTATCTCATCGAACTTGACGGCAGTGGGATCCATCTCGGGATCGGCGGTATAGACGCCATCTACGCGGGTTCCCTTGAGCATCACGTCGGCCTCGATCTCTATCCCGCGCAGGGAAGAGCCGGTATCGGTCGTGAAATAGGGGTTGCCGGTGCCTCCGACCAGAATGGCAACCTTGCCCTCCTTCATTGCTCCTATGGCCTTCCACTTGGAGTACAGCTCACCTATGGGTTCCATGCGTATGGCTGTCAGGACGATGTTCGGACAGTCGGCCGATGTAAGTGCGGAGCTCAGGCCTAAGCCGTTTATCACTGTGGCCAGCATACCCATCTGGTCACCCTTGACACGATCGAAGCCCTTGCCTGCGCCCTTAAGGCCGCGGAATATGTTGCCGCCGCCAATAACGATACCGATCTCCACTCCCAAGTCGTGAATCTCCCTGATCTGCTGCGCATACTCACTCAGACGCTTCTCGTCAATCCCGTAACCCTGCTCACCCATCAGGCTCTCGCCGCTGAGCTTGAGCAATATCCTTTTGAATCTTGCCATATCTTTATTGGTTTATTGTGCGAATATAATCATTTTCCCGGCAGGATAAACTGAACCTGCTTGAATTCATAGACCCGATGTCCGCCGTCGCGGGTCAGGAGCATCAGGCATCCATCCGGACGTATGCCCTCTATGCAAGCCTCGAACTCTCCTTCGGCATCGCGGAACGGATGCCACCCCTCACGGCGGTAAAGACGTGCACGGTAGAGACGGTCCACCTCAGCCCTCTCTATTCCCGGCGAACGTTCCATATATCCGATGAACCGCTCCACAATATCATTCAGGAGGACTTCGCGGTCAAACTCACGCCCGGCGATGTTCCTGAGTGAAACGGGATTGGGTGCATCACTCAGGAAGAGCTCCTGGTTCACGTCCAGACCCACGCCTGCAACTGTATCCGGAATGCATTCTCCCAGCAGGGTGTTCTCAATCAGGATACCGGCCATCTTGAAGTCATTCCAATAGACATCATTGGACCATTTGACCGACACTCCGTCGGCATACTCCGGCCCCAATGCAGCTATGACACTGTCCGAAACGGCAAGCGCTATCGCCTCGGATATATAGAACTGCTCCCTGACCTTCAGGTTCCGGGGATGGGCCAGTATGCTGAACAACAGGTTCTTTCCTGGTTCTGACTCCCAGCTGTTGCCCTTCTGGCCGCGCCCGGCTGTCTGGAAATCGGCCACCGCCACCTCATAATCATAATCCGGGTCTCCCCCGTCAAGCTCACGCAGCCAGGTGTTGGTGGAACCTATACTGTCGCTTCTGTGCCATTTTATCTTACTCATCACAACCTCATTTCAATTACTCAACCGGAGGAAGGAAAGCCTGTTCGATATGTTCAACCTTGAATTCTCCACCTTCCAGCACTATGGATATTATATCAAACCTGGCATCCATGTCAATCCGGTTAAGACGTATGTAGGCATCGGCCGAGTTCACGATACGGCGTATCTTGCGGTCGGTCACAGCATCCTCAGGATCACCCCACTCAGTACCCGTACGCGTCTTGACCTCCACGAACACTATGGTATCGTCCCTGGTCACCACCAGGTCCAGCTCCTTGTGTCCGCATCGCCAGTTACGGTCCAGTACGGTATAGCCTTCCTGTTCCAGATAGCCGGCAGCCATCTCCTCGCCTTCCTTACCCAGAATGTTGTGTTTAGCCATTTTTTTCAGTGTCATGCAAAAATAGTCACAAAAAACCGATAATTGTTTTTAAAATGAATATCTTCGTACTGGATTATGCAGAAATCAAGGAAATCAGTCAGGAAGGAGCGATTCACATTCCTTGCCAACGAGGAGGAGAAACGCATGATAGACAGCTACTTGCGGAAGTACAAGATAAACAACCGCAGCCGTTGGATACGGGAGACCCTGATTACCTTCATCATCAAGAAACTGGACCAGGACTACCCCACACTGTTCAATGAGCATGACATGCGGCGCTGATACAGACTCCCAGGACCGGAGATTCATGAAAACCGCTCTTGACGAAGCCCGGGCAGCGGCAGTTCAGGGAGAGATTCCCGTAGGCGCGATAGTGGTCTGCAACGGAACAGTCATTGCCCGTGCCCATAACCTGACAGAGACACTCACCGATGTCACCGCCCACGCCGAGATGCAGGCAATCACAGCCGCAGCATCATACTTAGGAGGCAAGTATCTGGACCAATGCACACTCTATGTAACGCTTGAGCCCTGCGTAATGTGCGCCGGGGCAATAGGCTGGTCCCAGCTGCAACGTTTAGTCTATGGCGCGAGTGACCCGAGACGCGGATTCACCGTTTTCGCCCCGGGAGCACTGCATCCCAAGACACAGGTCACCGCAGGAGTCATGGCTGATGAATGCGCTCAGATAGTTCAGGATTTCTTCAGGAAGAAAAGATAGACCAGATATATTTCACGGAACGAATCAAAACAGATTCTTAATACTCCTTCCTGTACTTGCCCTCGTCCTCATCCTCCAGCATACTCAGATAGCTGTTGTAACGTGACAGATGGATGGAACCGGTCTCCACGGCCCGCTTCACTGCACATTCGGGCTCACAGGTGTGGGTGCAGTTGCCGTAGCGGCAACCTGAGGAACATTTGAAAATCTCGGGGAAATAGTGACTGATCTCCTCATGCTCCATATCGAATGTGCCGAACCCTTTTATTCCCGGAGTGTCTATTATCCAGCCGCCCTCGGGCAGAGGGAACATCTCGGAGAAAGTGGTGGTGTGCATACCGGTATCATGCTTTTCGGATATCTCCGATGTGCGCTGGTTCAGCTCCGGCAGGATGGTGTTCACCAAGGTGCTCTTCCCCACTCCGGAATTGCCGGCAATCAGTGAAACTTTATCCTTGAGAATCGCTCTCAAGGCATCAATGCCCTCGCCATGCAGGGCATCACACTCTATGCACACATAACCGATGGCGCGGTAGAGCGTGGTGAACTCATCGGCAGTTGCCCTGTCCTCAGCCGAAAGGAGGTCCGCCTTGTTGAACACAAGCACCACAGGCACGCGGTAAGCCCAGGCCGACGCCAGGAACCGGTCAATGAACACAGGCGATGTGACGGGGTGGTTCACGGTGACCACCAGCAGGCACTGGTCAAGGTTGGAGGCCAGGATATGAGACTGTTTGGAAAGATTAGAGGAACGCCGGATTATGTAGTTCCTGCGCTCCTCTATGTCCGTGATGTATGCCGGCTCGCCTTCACGTGCCGGAGCAAACTCCACATAGTCGCCTACGGCTATGGGGTTGGTGCTTTTTATGCCTTTTATGCGGAATGTCCCCTTGATGCGGCACTCCTGGTCACGCCCGTCATCGGTACGCACCAGATAGCTGCTGCCGGTATTACGAACGACCAATCCGCGCATATCAGGATCTGCCTACTTTTATCCGGAACAAAAGCAAATCCATTCTATACGGTCATGATCTCCTTTTCCTTCTCGGCAAAGAGTTCGTCGGCCTTCCTGATATACTTGTCATGAAGTTTCTGCAGTTTCTCCTCGGCATCCTTCTCGGCATCCTCAGGCAGTCCCTCCTTCTGGGCCTTCTTGAGGGTATCGATAGTTTCACGACGGGCGTTACGCACAGAAACCTTAGTGCTCTCGGTGACCTTTCCGCTCTGCTTGACCAGGTCGCGGCGACGTTCCTCGGTAAGTGGCGGGATGGCCAGACGGATTATCTCTCCGTTGTTCGTTGGCATTATTCCTACCGATGAATCGATTATCGCCTTCTCTATCACCTTGAGCATGTTCTTGTCCCATGGACGTATGGCTATGGTGCGGGCATCCGGAGTGGAGAGGGCAGCCACATTGTTCAGGGCGACCATGGAACCGTATGAATCCACACGGATATCATCCAGGATGCGCACGTTTGCCTTGCCGGCGCGAATGTGGGCAAACTCATCTTCCAGATGCAGGATGGCCATCTCCATCTGCTCTTCCGCCTCACTGAGGCATTTGTTTACATCAAACATATATGTACTGCTGTTTTTGTTCTGTAAAAGCAAAGATAAGCTATTTTGATATGTTTTCAGCAAACTACATCATTTTTATTACTATTTTTGCTTCCGAAACCTGAATACTCCAATCTTCAGACCTCCTATGAAAAAGTATCGTTATTTCATTACGGTCATCCTGGCAGCCGTCCTGACACTCTCCCAGAACGTTTCCGGTCAGGACGGGACAGGGCTTTGGGTCAGCGCAGGAATAGAAAAGAAGATTGTCAAGGGTACCGACCTGGATGTTGAAGCGGAATATCGTCTCACTGACAATTTCAGGGATTTTGACCGATGGAGCGCGGGGTTGTCACTGAGCACGCGCCTGTTCCGCACCAGAGACAAGTCATTCAATGTCAAGGCGGCCGCAGGATACAAGTTCATAAGGGTGCTGAATCCCGAATCCATAAAATACAAGGGCGATTCCCTTGATATTGAGGACGGACTGGATCTGCAATACTATCTGGACGGCGGCCATGACTTCAACCACACTTATTCATATTACGAGGACAGGCACCGTTTCACGGCCTCCCTTCAGGCTTCCTGCGAGGTTTCCAGGTTCAAGTTCTCACTAAGGGAGAGCTACCAGTTCACCTGCTCCGACAGCGTTCAGGCTGACAGGCGGGTTTACCGTTTCGGGGGAGTCGTGGAGAAATATGACCCGGAGGCCGAGGATTTCGTGCAGGTTAAGGAACCTGACACTGACAACATGGTGACGGTATGGAAAGGCGGAGCCGCCAAGCAAGTGCTCCGTTCAAGGATTGGTGTCGAGTATAACATCCCGCACTGGAAATTCGACCCGTTCGTTTCGGTGGAGTATTTCAACAGGATTGACAAGGAATGGACTCTTGCCAAGACCCGGCTTACCGCCGGGATAGAGTTCAACATCGCCAAGGCCCACTATTTCCAGGCTGCCTATATACGACAGGACCGCAATGACGACGATGAACCCGCCGGATCGGTTGTAAGCATAAGCTACAAGTACAGTTTCTGAAAGAATAAAAAACAGATATATGAAAAAAACGCTACTCATCCTACTGGCTGCTTTTCTGGCGATGCCTGCATTCAGCCAGGACCTTCTCATCCGTGACAAGGAGGGGAAGGAACAGAGCCTCAATCTTGACAATCTGCGCAAGCTGACCTTCGAAAAGGGGAATCTCGTAGCCACTCTCAACGACGGGTCAGCCACGAGCTATATCCTCTCATCCATCAGCAAGATGCTGTTCTCCGACAACACTGCCGTGGAGGGTATCATCGCCGATGCAGTCCTGCCGGTTTCAGTCTATGACCTGAGCGGCAGAGTCATAGTGAACGACTCATCGGCCTCCACGGAATCCGTGATAGGTGATCTGCCCAAGGGGATATATCTGCTGCGCACTGGCGGTAAAACAATCAAGATAATAAAATGATGCGCCGTACAATTCTGTTATCTGCCGCCGTTGCGCTCCCCATCCTGGCGAGCGCCCAGCACAAGAGCGTCTATTTCCATCAGAATGACGGCATTACACGCATCAGCAACACAGTCGCGATAGACAGCATCGGATTCAACAGGGACCGGACGGCAGTCAGTTTCCATTTTGGAGACAAGCGCTCCGCCTCCTACGGTTTGGGAATGCTTGACAGCATCACTTTCAACCAGGCAGTCCAGGGTGCATCGGCTTTCCCCACAGCTTCGGACTTCAAGAAAAGTATCATCAATGCCGCGGATCCGGAGTACAGTAATGTAGAGGAACCGAAACCTGCAACCGATGACAGCGACTTCATTGAAAACTTCACTGTCAGGAACACCATCAAGTTCACTTTCAACGGAAACAGCGTAACAGTATCCGGTTCCGTCAACGGAGTAACTGTGAGAACCTCAGGGGCGCACGTGACAGTTCTCTCCACCAAGGGCAAGATGAGATATCTTCTTGAGGGCAGCTCAAGTAACGGTTCCTTCAAGGTTATAACCGAGGACGGCGATGCCGACAACAAGAAATTCTGCCTGACACTGAACGGGGTGAGCATCACCAACCCGAACGGCCCCGCCATCAACATCCAGTCCGGGAAATCGGTATATCTGCTCCTGAACAAGAATACCGTCAACACCCTCTGTGACGGCGCGACATACTCATCATCGGCCTCGGAGGACCAGAAAGGAACAATCTTCAGCGAAGGACAGCTCCTTGTAAGCGGTTCAGGAACCCTGAATATCACTTCGCTCGGAGGTCACGGAATATGCAGCGATGACTACATCCGCCTGCGTGCCAACACCGGAACGATAAACATCACATCCCTCAAGGACGGTATCAACACCAAGGACAAGTTCATCATGTACGGCGGAAACGTCACCATCAAATCCTCCAAGGACGGAATCTCTGTCCGCAGGGGAGAGTTCAGCCTTTACGGAGGCTCTCTTGACATGACATGCGCCGATGACGGGATTGTATCCGATTATCCTGATGCCGACACAGCATACGTCAACATTGAAGGAGGCTATGCCAAGATATCCACGACCGGAAGCAAAGGTCATGCCATAACTACAACCGGCGATATGACCATGACAGGAGGAGCCGTTTCCGCCACCGTAACCGGGAATGCATCAAAATGCCTCAATGTCTGGGGCGATGTCAGCATCAAAGGCGGAAATGCCATTCTGAAGGCATCCGGAGAACCCATGTATGACGAAGAGGAGAACGATTACTCTTCCACTGCCTGCATAAGGTCCAGAAAGAACCTCTCCGTAAGCGGAGGCAAGCTGTCTCTGCTCAACACCGGTATAGGAGGCAAGGGGATAAACACGGAGTCGGCCACCGTCATTACAGGCGGGGCTATTGCCGTCGTTACGGAAGGTACCGACTACTCAGCCGACGGTATCGCAATACGCAGCCGTTCACTCGATACGCAATCTTTGAGCATGTCTGGAGGTTCTGTTTACGCCTACTCCACCAAAAACAGCACGAATGCATTGAGCGTAAAAGGTTCGCTGAATCAGACCGGAGGATTGATAATGTACGGCCTCTCCGAATAAATAAATGAAGGAAAAAATTTGCCGGTTACCGCAAAAGAGACTATCTTTGCACCCGCTTAACGCAATTTAGAGGTAGATCCGCTAGCTCAGCAGGTAGAGCACATCCCTTTTAAGGATGGGGTCTCGGGTTCGAACCCCGAGCGGATCACCAACAAAAAAAGATTCTGAAATCATCTGAAAGCTTGCTTTCAAGGGAGTTCAGAATCTTTTTTTGTTGTATGATGGCCCGTGGCAGGGCCAGGGGTCATCATACAAATACGGACTGATTTATCAGTACGGATTTGGTGATAACCCCGAGCGATCACGTCAAAACCGCTTCAGAATATCACCTGAAGCGGTTTTATTTTTTCAAAGCCCAAAAAGTAGAGTTTTGAGCAAGACATCCGTAATGCCGAACACAGCATCAACCAAATGGATGTTGAACTAACCCAAGAGCAGTTCGATGCTCTCGTCAGCTTCGTGTTCAACGTAGGCGTTTGAGCCTTCAACGTCTCTACGCTCCGTAAGAAGATCCTCAAGAACCCCAATGACCCATCTATAGCCGATGAGTTCCGCCATTTATTTCCACATCCTTCTTAAATTATATCCCATCGGATGTAATTACCGCTTATTCTGAATTTTTACATCCGATATGATGTAATTTTGTTTTTATTGCATATATTTGCATCCGATCGGATGTAATTATGGATAATATGGT
>JAGCDE010000014.1 GCA_017651315.1 Bacteroidaceae bacterium | reverse complement strand
TGAACTGAAAGGAGAAAGTATGAGAAAATAACTATCTTTGCCTCGCCAGGCTTGAAAACGTTAACTCAAGTGGGTGGTTATCGCTGAAATGCCTGGGTGGTCATCATTGAAATACGCACATAGACAACAACCTCATAGAGAACGCCGTCAGGCCGCTTGCCCTGGGCCGCAAGAACTACCTTTTCTGCGGCAACGACGCATCGGCATACCGTGCGGCCATAGTCTATACGCTTATAGGCACCTGCAAGGCTGCCGGCGTGGAACCGCGCCTGTGGATGGAGGATGTGCTCCGCCAGATACCGTACTATGAGCGTGACGGCAAGGATATGTCAGATCTGCTGCCTCGCGAGTGGGTAAAGAGGAAAGAGTGAGCGGATATAATCCGAATCCCGCACCCTGAACCGGGTGGCAATGCTCCGAAATCGTCAATCAACAACAAACAACTTGAAACAACTTGGTGCAACTTGTACCAACTTGGGAACGAGATTACGAGATTTGCAATACGTGGTTTACCGGGTGCTTACGGATTTTAAGGGTTAATGTAAAAATATTTCTCACAGACTCCCGGTATCAGGCCGACGTCTCACCTATCCTTGAAGCCATCAATCAGGTCTTGAATTCCGGCGCCCGTTAAGGAGTTTTTTTCTCTCCTTAAGGGAAAATTTTTCTCCCCTTAAGGAACGCTGATTTTTCATCCTCATTGACGATACAAAGATATAACCGGCCAATTGCGGTTTTTGAATAACCGGCAAACTATTTTGTAAAAAAAAATGCACGCAAGCGTTTCGCGTTTCAGCGTTTCACCCAAAAATCATACCAATAATACCTCAAATAATTTTCTATATTTAATATAGAGTTATATTTTGACCTTTTTATATCCATCATATTAAAGTAAAACGCTGAAACGCCGAAACGCAGACGCTAATGTCACCCGCTGCGCTGGCGCTTAGGTCTGTAGTAATGCCACCTGCACCAACAGCCTGGCCATTACAGCCTCAGATTCCCCTGGAGTATTATCAGAAGTTTACAATCTCCACCGGCCAGTCTTACATCGGCAAATACATCATTGAATAAATAATGGAGGCTAAATAAAGAAGGGAACTATACTTTTCAAGTTGCAGGAGCCGGACTATGGGATTGGGGAGCATCGTGGAGAGGCGTGAGCGGAGCCCCCTGGAGGATCCCGTTAAGAACGGCACTTGTCTGACGACGAATAGACACCGTAGGTGGCTATGATGGAGGAGTTTGCCGTTTAGGGTCCGGAAGGGAGGCGGAGTAGCCTCGGAGCGTTGTCTCCCCAATCCCATAGTCCGGCGGTGCTTCCAAATATGTTGATAAATAGAAGAGGAGGGTGACTGAAAAGTGTAGGGAAATGACTATTTTTGCACATCAAAATTTTGTAACTGAAATGATTATCTTTTTCAAGAACCCTACGGGCACGATTGTTGCCACTGAGACTGCTTCAAAACTGCAGGCAGAGGATGTTAAGAAACTGAGCTGGCTTTATGGAAATGCCACCGCTCTGGATCAGGAATCACTGGAAGGTTTCTTTGTGGGACCTCGCCGTGAGATGATTACCCCTTGGAGCACAAACGCCGTTGAGATAACCCAGAACATGGGACTTAAGGGCATAAGCCGTATTGAGGAGTATTTCCCCGTAGCCAGTGCCGATGCCGACTACGACCCCATGCTGCAGCGCCTGTACAAAGGACTTGACCAGAAGATATTTACAGTTGATATCAAGCCGCAGCCCATCCTGTTTATTGATGACCTGGACTCTTACAACGAGCAGGAGGGTCTGGCACTCTCCAGAGAGGAGATCGATTACCTGCACAAGGTGGAGGGTGAGTTAGGCCGCAAGCTGACCGACAGCGAAGTGTTCGGATTTGCCCAGATCAACTCGGAGCACTGCCGCCACAAGATATTCGGAGGAAAGTTCATCATTGACGGCAAGGAGATGGAGTCATCACTCTTTAGTCTGATCAAGAAAACCACACAGGAAAACCCCAACCGCATTCTTTCGGCATACAAGGACAACGTGGCATTTGCACAGGGCCCGGTAGTAGAGCAGTTCGCTCCGGCCGATCACTCTACATCCGACTGGTTCATAATCAAGAATATAGAGACCGTAATATCACTCAAGGCCGAGACACATAACTTCCCCACCACGGTTGAGCCGTTCAACGGCGCATCGACCGGAACGGGCGGTGAGATACGCGACCGTATGGGTGGCGGTACAGGTTCATGGCCTATAGCAGGTACTGCAGTCTATATGACATCATATCCCCGCAATGATGAGAGCCGTTCATGGGAGAAGCCGATGAAAGAGCGCAAGTGGCTCTATCAGACCCCTGAGCAGATACTTATCAAGGCATCCAACGGTGCATCGGACTTTGGCAACAAGTTCGGACAGCCGCTTATCTGCGGTTCACTGCTTACCTTTGAGCATCAGGAGAACGGCGAGCAGTATGGTTTTGACAAGGTAATCATGCTGGCCGGCGGCGTGGGCTACGGCACCAAGCGTGACTGCATCAAGGGCACTCCCAAAAAAGGCAACAAGATTGTGGTGCTGGGAGGTGACAACTACCGCATCGG
The DNA here is from genome assembly GCA_017651315.1 of Bacteroidaceae bacterium. GTDB lineage: Bacteria > Bacteroidota > Bacteroidia > Bacteroidales > Bacteroidaceae > Colenecus. The sequence goes on along the minus strand of JAGCDE010000014.1, from coordinate 77,063 downwards.
TCTGGGCGGCGGATCAGTTTCATCGGTTGAGACCGGACGTTACTCATCGGGTATTGAGCTGAACGCCGTACAGCGTGCCAACGCCGAGATGCAGAAACGTGCCTACAACGTGACACGCGCCCTCTGCGAGGAGGATACCAACCCCATAGTTTCAATCCACGACCACGGATCGGCCGGACACGTGAACTGCCTGTCCGAACTGGTTGAGGAGTGCGGCGGTCTGATTGACATGAGCAAGCTGCCGGTTGGTGACAAGACCCTGTCATCGAAGGAAATCATAGCCAACGAGTCACAGGAGCGTATGGGCCTGCTCATTGATGAGAAGCACATTGAGCATGTACGCAAGATTGCCGAGCGTGAGCGCGCCCCGATGTACGTGGTTGGTGAGACTACCGGCGATGCCCGTTTTGCCTTTGAGCAGGCCGACGGCGTACGTCCGTTTGACCTGGCAGTGAGCCAGATGTTCGGTTCATCGCCCAAGACCTATATGGTGGATGAGACGGTTGAGCGTAAGTATGAGAACGTAACATACGGTGACGATAAGATTCAGGAGTATCTGGGTAACGTGCTGCAGCTTGAGGCTGTGGCCTGTAAGGACTGGCTCACCAACAAGGTGGACCGCTCCGTTACCGGTAAGATAGCCCGCCAGCAGTGTCAGGGTAAGCTGCAGCTGCCGCTCTCTGACTGCGGTGTGGTTGCACTTGACTACCGTGGACGCAAGGGTATCGCTACCGCCATAGGTCATGCCCCGCAGGCCGGTCTGGCCGATCCTGCCGCAGGCTCTGTACTCTCTGTTGCCGAATCACTCACCAACATAGTGTTCGCCCCGCTTACCGAGGGGCTCAAGACCGTATCGCTCTCTGCCAACTGGATGTGGCCCTGCCGCTCACAGAAAGGTGAGGATGCGCGTCTGTACAGCGGCGTCAAGGCCCTGTCGGACTTCTGCCTTGAGCTGGGAATTAACGTTCCCACCGGTAAGGACTCACTCTCCATGACCCAGAAGTACCCCGACGGCAGCAAGGTGATAAGCCCGGGTACCGTTATCGTTTCATCGGGCGGTGAGGTATCGGATATACGTAAGGTGGTATCACCTGTGCTTGCCGACCGCAAGGACAGCGTGCTGCTGCATATCGATTTCAGTTTTGACTCTCAGAAACTGGGCGGTTCTGCACTGGCTCAGTCACTTGACCGCATTGGCAGCGACGTTCCCACCGTAAAGAACCCCGAGTATTTTGCCGATGCATTCAACGCAGTCCAGGCTCTAATTGAAAAGCGTATGGTTCTGGCCGGTCACGATATCTCTGCCGGCGGTCTTGTGGTAACCCTGCTGGAGATGTGCTTTGCCAATCCTCAGGGCGGTTTAGAGGTAAGTTTAGACAAGCTGGATGGCAAGGATCTTACCAGCATGCTGTTTGCCGAGAACCCGGGCGTAGTGCTCCAGGTGGAGAGCAAGAAGCTGGATGCAGTTGGTGCTCTGCTTGATGAGGCAGGCGTGGGCTACGCCGTGATAGGCCGTCCCGCCGATGCACGTACACTCTATATCCGTCGCGGCAGGAAGGATCTTACAATCGATATAGACAAGATGCGCGACCTCTGGTACAAGACCTCATATCTGCTTGACCGCAAGCAGTCCATGAACGGCTGTGCCGACAAGCGTTACAAGAACTACTCAAAGGTTCCCATGGACCTTAAGTTTGCCTATAACTTCAGTGGTAAGCTCAAGCGGTACGGTCTGGATCCTGACCGCCGCACACCGAGCGGCATCAAGGCTGCCATAATCCGGGAGAAGGGTACCAACGGAGAGCGCGAGATGGCTTACACTCTGTGGCTGGCCGGATTCGATGTCAAGGACGTTACAATGACCGACCTGGTAAGCGGCCGCGAGACTCTGGATGACATCAACATGATTGTGTTCTGCGGCGGATTCTCCAACTCGGACGTTTTAGGTTCGGCCAAGGGCTGGGCCGGTGCATTCCTGTTCAACCCCAAGGCCAAGGAGACACTTGACCGCTTCTATGCCCGCAAGGACACCCTGTCACTTGGTATCTGTAACGGTTGCCAGCTGATGATTGAGCTGGGTCTCATCAACCCCGACTATGAGAAGCAGGCTCACATGTTGCATAATGACTCTCACAAGTTTGAGTCGGCGTTCCTGGGACTGACCATCCCGCAGAACGAGAGTGTCATGTTCAAGACCTTGGGCGGAAGCCGTCTGGGCGTCTGGGTGGCTCACGGTGAGGGCAAGTTCTCACTGCCTTACCCCGAGGACAAGTACAACGTAATAGCCAAATACACCTACGCCGATTATCCCGCTAATCCTAACGGATCGGACTACAACGTGGCAGGTATTGCAAGTGCCGACGGCCGTCACGTGGCTATGATGCCGCATCCTGAGCGCGCCATATTCCCGTGGCAGTGCGGATACTATCCCGCCGACCGTCAGGATGATGAGATCACCCCGTGGATTGAGGCATTCGTTAATGCCCGCAAGTGGGTTGAGACACAAAAGTAATACGGCTGATGCTCTTTGACCTGTTCCTGACCTTCTTTAAGATAGGGCTGTTCACCATAGGCGGCGGATATGCCATGATTCCGCTGTTGCAGCGTGAGGTTGTGGAACGTAAGGGCTGGTTGAATGATCAGGACTTCCTGGATCTGATGGCGATTGCCCAGTCAGCTCCGGGAGTCTTTGTTGTAAACATGTCCATATTTGTGGGCTACCGTATGCGTGGAAAGAGAGGCAGCGTGGCCTGCGCCATGGGTGCCGCTATGCCATCCATAATCATCATTCTGGCCATAGCACTGTTTGCGGGCGGCTATCGTGACAATCCCATAGTCGAGAACGTGTTCAAGGGCATACGTCCGGCGGTCATCGCGCTTATTCTCACCCCTTCCATACGTCTGGCATCAAAAGCCGGCCTGAACAGATGGAACTGGTGGGTTCCGGTGGCAACGGCTCTTGCCGTGTGGTGGCTTGGAGTATCACCCGTGTGGATAATCCTGGGTGCCATTGCGGGCGCAATCCTTTATTACATCTTTAAACTGAGGAAGGCATGAGCGGAATGGTAATATGGCTCAAACTGTTCTGGACCTTCTTCAAGATAGGTCTGTTCGGGTTCGGTGGCGGGTACGGCATGCTGTCACTCATCCATAATGACGTGGTTGAGAAACAGCACTGGATATCAAACACCGAATTTACCGATATCGTGGCCGTAAGCCAGATGACTCCGGGGCCGATAGGCATAAACTCGGCCACCTACGTGGGCTACAAGGCTATGGAGAACGCCGGTATGTCACGAACGGCATCCGTCTGCGCATCGTTGCTGGCATCATTCTCGGTCATGCTGCCGTCGTTCATACTGATGCTTCTTATCAGCGCCTTCTTTATGCGCTACAAGGATCACCTGTCGGTCCAGACCGTACTCCGGTGGCTGCGCCCGGTGGTGGTTGGCATGCTTGTAGCCGCCGTAATGCTGCTTCTTAATGAGGAGAATCTGGGTGCATTCCAGAGGGATAATCTGCAACTCTACGTAAGCATCGGCCTCTTTATCCTGGCATTCATTGCCACCTGTTTCTGGAAGATAGGTCCTATCAAGGTCATCCTCCTGGCAGGTCTGTTTGGCGGAGTCTTCTACTCGCTGGTGTAAAATGTGCAAAAGCGGATATTCTCTACCGGTTTGAGTCCGGGGGGATCATTTGATTATATGTAATTATTTGAAAGAATGGCAATAGAGGAAAAGATATTCGGCAGGTTTGAACTGCTCGTGGGCGGAGATGCCGTGGCGCGTATCGGGCATAAGCGCGTGATTCTGTTTGGTGTGGGCGGTGTGGGCTCCTGGTGTGCCGAGAGTCTGGTGCGCAGCGGGATATGTCATCTGACTATAGTGGACAGCGACTGCGTCTGCACCAGCAATATCAACCGTCAGCTTATGGCCACCACAAAGAGTGTAGGGCAGACCAAGGTGGATGTCTTGAAAGAACGTTTGCTCAGCATCAATCCGTCGGCTGAAATTACAGCTTTACAAAAGGTCTTTAATGAGGATACGGCCAGTGAGTTTGAACTTGATGGCTACGACTATATCATTGATGCTATAGATTCACTCAAGGATAAGTCATTGCTTATCCTGATGGCTACGAGGACTAAGGCTAAGTTCTTCTCATCTATGGGTGCCGCGCTTAAGCTTGATCCTGCACGCATTGGGATTACCGAATTCTGGAAGGTTAAGGGTGACCCGCTGGCACGTGCGCTCAGAAAGAGGTTCAAGCATATAGGAGAGTATCCCAAGCGCAAGTTCCAGTGCGTGTATAGCGATGAACTGATTTCAGACGCTAAGGATGAAACCGCTTGCGGAACCGTAGTTCACATCACTGCAATCTTCGGCTTTATGCTGGCCAGCCTTGTCATCAGGGATGCCGCTATCTGAGAGGAGCAATTATAATTATAGATTCATGACACTTGATTTTCATTCTCTTTCAATTAATGACCGTGAGAGGGTGCAGGCGGTGAGCCTGCGGGCCGGACGGCGCAACTGTAACTTTAATTTTGCCAATCTGGTGGGGTGGCAGGCGAGGTTCGGGACTGAGGTCTGTGTCCTGGCCGATGCGGTTGTACTGCGGTTCAGCCTTGACGGGGAGCGTGCCTATATGCTCTGCAAGCAGGGGGTGCCGACATGTGAGCTGCTGCAGTCTCTTTGTGAAGACAGTGCCGGCAAGCTCATACTTTTGGGGCTGGAGGATGAGGCTGCGCAACAGTTACAGAAGAATGCTTGCTGCAGGGGAATAGATATAGGCGTGGAGTCCGTGCGTGACCAATATGATTACATTTACAGACGTGCCGCTCTGGCTGCCCTTCAGGGTGGAAAGCTCAAAGGTAAGCGCAATCATGTGAACCGTTTCCTCACGTTATATCCGGATTATGAATACCGGCCCCTTTCACCTGTGTTTTTCGATGACTGCCGAAAGGTGCTTTCCCTCTGGAACAATGAGAAGGAGCACGATAATCCGTCATACGGAGATACCATTGAGGCCGAGCATCAGGTTATGGAGACAATATTCAGGCACTGGGATGAGTTGGGTATGATAGGTGGCAGCATTTATGTGGATGGCAGGATGGTTGCGTTTACCTACGGATCGGCCGTGACCGATGATACGTTCGATGTCTGCGTGGAGAAAGCCGACCGCAACGTTGAGGGGGCGTTCAGCATCATCAACCAGCAGTTCTGCACCCATCTGCCCGAACAATTCATCTATGTGAACCGTGAGGAGGATATGGGTCTTCCCGGGTTGCGCAAGGCCAAGCTGTCATATCACCCGGAGATACTCCTTACATATAATGTGGTAACATTCAATTCCTGAACGCCGATGGCTTACACCCTGCACAGAATGACATCGGCCGATGCCCCGCTCACCGTTGATTGGATGACGCGGCAGTATGGCTTTGACCGCCGTGACGTGGAGGAGTGGGTTGGGAACCTTAAGTTCAACTGGCCGCTCAGCGTCAAGGCGGTAGATGATAACGGTGATGTGATAGGTCTGCTCAATATGAGTGACTACCGTATTGAGGAGGAGACGGCCCGTATCAGGCAGGACAATCCGGAGTTGCTGGCCAGACTCAATAGTTTGCGCTACACGGCGGTGTTCTCATTCATAGTGCGTGAGGACTGGCGCGGCACACGTCTCAACTACGATATGCTTACAGAAATAATGCCGGAATTGAAAGCTGGTTATGATTTTTTATTTATCCCGGTCCTGCACCGCTTGAAGACTCATTCCTACTGGCAGCGCTGGGGTGCCGTTGAGTTTTACCGGGACTCGGACTGCGTTTATTACATGCTGACTTTATGAAGCATGTAACTGACGTGTTTTAAGAATCTGTTTTGAATTGTTTCCATGATTTTCTTATAGCCTATATTCAAGCATAGCTTAAAACAGATTCTAAATTTCACGGAACAAATCAAAACAGATTCTAGGCTCCGCCTGAATTTACAGATTTACGGTTGGCCAGCCGTCATTGTCCCATATTATCGGACGAATTATAAGCATGCTGTTGTAACGGCGGGTCTTGTCATATCCGTGCATGAATATGTAATCCTTACCGTCAAAATCCACGACAGCACAGTGGCCTACACCTACGTATCTGTCATTGCTCTGGGCTATGACCGTGCCGCCGCCTTCGGTTACAAGTCTGCCGTCGCGGTCTATATATGGGCCTGTTACGCTTTTGCTGCGTCCTACAGCCACCTTATAATTGCTGTTTTCACCTCTGCAGCACAGATCAAGCGATGCAAACAGATAGTACCATCCGTCATGACGGAATATGAAGGGTGCTTCAACAGCTCCATTGCCGGGGTCTGATTTGAGATCCATTTTTCCTGACATAAGTTCAGGCCTGTGCCATAGAGGGTGCCACTCCTGTGGCTCGGAAAGCTTGAGCATGCTATCATCAAGACGGGTAATCTTGAGTCCGTCCCAGAATGAGCCGAAGGCCATCCATGGTGTTCCTTCGTCATCAATGATTATATTGGGGTCGATGGCGTTCCACTTGTCGCGGTTGGGGACGGACTGGATTATCTTTCCGTGGTCCGTCCATTTGAAATCAGGTGATTCGGGGTTGAGTGTCTTGTTTGTGGCTACTCCAATACATGAACCGTTGCTGGCAAAAGTTGAACAGGAATAGTACAGATACCAAAGCCCGTTCCTGTAGATGATGTCCGGAGCCCATGTATGTCCGTTATAACCCGGTACCGCCTTGACAGCCCATTCGGGGATAGGGTCCAGCACCTGTTTCTCAAAACGCCAGTTCTTCATATCTTCCGATGACATGACACTGATACCCATACCGGTTGAGAATATGTAGTAACGCCCTTCACAGTATGCCACGACCGGATCGTGTACCGGGGTGTATTCGGGAGAGAGTGGTCTTTGGGCGGATACGGCCGGATTGCCGGGCGTTACTGCCAGCAGCAGACCGGCTATGATGCCTTTTGCTTTCATTTTATTCTACGGATAATATATAAATGCTGAAACTCAGCGGTTCTATGGTGCAATCCAGGGATTTGCCTTCGCCGCCAAACGACAGTTCCACGGGAACTATGTTATCCGGAGCCTCTATGGAGTTGTCCTCATAGAGTTTGTCGCTGTTCAGACTTATGCGTTTTACTCCCTTCACGTTCTCCTTCTTATTGAGACCCGTAAAGTTGAGACAGATGTCCTGAGCCTGCTCCGATGTGTTGGCTACCTTTATATATATCTGGTTGCCGTCACGTACAGCGCTTGCAAACAGACCGTTCTGTCCGTCCTGACCGGCTACCGGCTTTCCTCCCATGGTAAGGGTGACCACGTTCTTTCCCTTGTACTGGCTGTAAAGCTGCTGAACGTGCCAGCTCACTGTTCTGAAAGAGTTCAGGTTGTCATACCAGATAAGGTCCGGGCGCCACTGCCAGCCCTCCACGTGTGCGAACAGAGGTGCGTAGGTGGCCATGTGGACTATGTCGGCGTTGCGTTCCAGGTCAGTCATGAAAGCGGCTTCAAGCAGGGAGGCATAGTAGTGGTTCCACTTCTTCCCAGTGGCATGGCAGGCATATTCTCCTGCAAACACCTTGGGGCCTTTGCGGTCATAGTTGTCGTAGCGTGTACCCTGACTCAGGAACCACTCGTAGGGACGGTAGAAATGTTCATCCACCAGGTCTGCACCCAGACGTTTCATCTCGGGCCAGAGGTAGTCAAACTGGTCTCCCTCGGAGTTGGGGCCCGATGAACCAACAATCTTAATGTTGGGATAAGCCTTGCGGATAGCTTTGATGAAAGGATCCAGCCGTTCCGGATAGAGGGCGTCCCACTGCTCGTTTCCAATACCTATATATTTAAGGTTAAAAGGCTCGGGGTGACCCATGTCGGCGCGTACCTTACCCCACTTTGAATCGGCAGGACCGTTGGCAAACTCGATGAGGTCCAGAGCATCCTGAATGTAGGGGTCAAGCTGATCGACAGGCACATGTGCGTTTATGTCATCGTTCTGGAACTGGCAGGCAAGGCCGCAGCTGAGAATAGGCAGAGGTTCTGCGCCGATATCTTCGCTCAACTGGAAGAACTCAAAGAACCCCAGCCCGTAACTTTGATAATAGTCTGGGTAAAAACGGTGAGGGAATGTATATTCCCAACGGTTTTCGTTGAGTGGGCGGTTCTCTACCGGGCCTATGGTATTCTTCCAGTTGTAACGGGTGTCCAGGTCAGTCCCCTCAACTATGCAGCCGCCGGGGAAGCGGAATATTCCGGGGTGCAGATCCGCCAGTGCCTGAGCCAGGTCCTTGCGCAGGCCACCTTCACGTCCCTTCCATGTGTCCGTCGGGAAAAGTGAAACATGTTCCAGATCCACACTGGCACCATCTCGGGTCTCCATGAAAATACGCAGCGTGGCCTTGTCTAATGTTTCTGACGGACGTAAAGTGACCTGATATTTTTTCCATTCCTTTCCGTTTACCGTAAGGTTCTGCTGGCATACGAAATGGTTCTCTCCCATTGAGGCAGTGTTGACCAGCTCCACCCTCAGGGTGACGGGACGGTCGGCCCGGGCCCATACCGAGAACCTGTAACTCTCACCTCTTTTAATGCCTATTCCGAAGAACCCTTCGTTATCCAGGCCGGTGTGCTTGTGGGCATGTCCGGGATCGGAAAGACGGACATAATGCGGATTGCGTTCAAACGGACCGTCATTCATCACCTGGACGTTACCGAATGTTTTCCAGCCCTGAAGTGCGTTCGGGAATTCAAAAGAGCGGTTCTTGACCAATTCGGCATAGAGTCCGCCATCGGCGGCGTAATTAATATCCTCAAAGAATATTCCGTACATGGTGGCCTGTATGGGCGCACCCGTTTTCTTGAGGTTGATGTCGAAACTGTTATCGGCAGCATTGACCGATAAAGCCGTCATCAGGGCAAATGTCGCGTTAAAAAGACAAATTCGTTTCATATTTAATTGACTGCTTGTTTGTGTCGCTTCTTTGAAAGGCAAAAATATCTATTTTTGTGTGCAAATAGGTGGAAAAATGAAAACTATAGGTGGAAAAATAGCTTCGGTCGGCCTGCTCCTGTCGGTTTTGTTCTTTTATGACTCCGTCTGTGCTGCGAAGGGGGCGTTCTCACAGTCTCACCTCTCCCGGTTTATCGGAATATCCGAGGGGCTGCCTTCCAATTTTGTCGATGACATAATGTTTGACCAGGCAGGGTTCATGTGGATTGCCACATCCGGTGGAGGTCTGTGCCGTTATGACGGCTATGAGTTCAATGTGATGGCCACCGGTATGGAGATGGAACTCAAAAGTAATTTTGTACGCAATGTTGTAGAGGACCGTTTCCACAGGCTTTGGATAGGGTCAGAGTGGGGGATTGAGGTCTTTGACCTGATGAATTCACAGATGGTTCAGGTCAGCGGTACGGAAGGTACAGCGTTTGATTTGTTCCAGGGAGGCTCCTGTTCTTATATGACTCTTGACTCAAAAGGATGTGTGTGGGCAAAGACAGGTCCTACCCTCATCCGAATGGAATTTGATGATAATGGGAACGTCCTGCATGTTGACAGTCTGGATGATCCGCATATTGAGTCTCCAGGACTGGTTTTCAAGGATGTAGAACAGAACGGGACAGTGTGGATAGGCGTGAACGGTGTGGTCAACAGGGTGTATCCCAGAGACGGTAAGGGGCTGGAGCTTATGCCGGCCTTGCCGGGATTCAGCTATAATCCTGAGACCCTCGTCACAGATTTCATAGTCAAGGACCAGGATGTGTGGATAGCAACGATAGACGGGCTGATAAGATATAATCTGCCTACCGGTCTCCGGAAGATTTATGTTACAGACCCTGAGGATGAAACCTCATTGTCGCAGAACTATATCAGTGGTCTGGCATTGACGTCGGACAAGACACTTGTGGCCATCTCGCTTAAGGGGGCCAATTTTTTCCAGCCTATAGGCGATTGTTTTGAACGTCTGTCAATTGAATCGGGTTCCGACGGTTGCAATTTGAGCAGTAATTTCCTGAACTGTGTCTGTGTCAGGGGTGATGATGTGTGGTTCGGAACTGAGAGTGCAGGGCTCATACAGCTAAAAGAGAAAAAACTGGCTGTCACAAACTTTCATCATGATGAGTCTGTGCCTGCTTCCATAGCCCCTAATCCTGTCAATGCCATCTATCAGGCTCCCGACGGAATGCTGTGGACAGGAACCGTAGAAGGCGGATTGAACTATGCTGAAAATCCGGGTGAGGGGATGCGGCATATTACTGCCGGAAACGGAGGTTTGAGTCATAATTCGGTGAGTGCCATAACCGGTGACGGGAATGGAGACCTGTGGATAGGGACATGGGGAGGCGGTGTGGATGTGTTGTCCGGAACAGCCCCATATTACAGAAAGGCAAAACCTGTGTGGGAAGGGGTGCCGGCGGACCGGATAGACCATGTGGGCGCGTTGGAGTTTGACTCTGTCAACAATGTCATGTGGATAGGTTGCAATACCGGCATATATTATTGTGACCCCGTTACTTATAAAGTGTATCCCGCGTTGGAAGAGCAGCCTGCAGGGTGCATAGGCTCATGCATCGACAATAACGGGCAGTTGTGGATGGGCAGTCAGAACGGAGTGCATGTGATTGACCTTAAAAGCGCACGCCGGAATGGGGACCGGCTGGATTTCAACTTCATGAATCTGCGCGACAAGCTTGATGAGCCAGGTTCGGGAGTGCCGGAAAAGATAGTTTCGGTCATACAGGCGAGGGACGGGACTATATGGCTTGGCAGTAACGGAAATGGTATCTACAAAACGGAGGTGGGTCTGTCCGGTGATATGGGCTTCAGGAATATCAGTATGCGTGACGGGTTGATAAACAATGCAGTAAGATGTATTGAAGAAGATGAACAGGGTAATATCTGGATTTCTACGGTCAACGGCCTGTCTATGCTGTCTCCCGAAGACATGCAGTTCCTGAATTATTCTGTGGAACATGGACTGCAGTCATCGCAGTTTTATCTGAATGCATCCTGTGCGTGCAGTGACGGAACGCTCTGTTTCGGTACCGTTGACGGATTGTCCGTAATTGACCCGGCACGCAGCAGCTATCAGTATCCGCCTTTGAATCTGCATCTTACCAAAACGGCTATAGACGGTGTCGTCAACTACAGCCCATACCAGGGTTCCCTGACTCTGCACGAGCGTGACCGCTCCATCCTGTTCTCGTTCTCCACACTCAACTATGCCACAAATTCGCGCTTCAGTTATCATTACCGCATTGACGGCCTGGATTCCAAATGGTATAAGGTGAACAGGTCTGACAACACAGTCGTTTACCCTTCGCTGCCGGCCGGTGACTATACTCTTCAGGTCAAGGCTACGGGAGCTCCCGGCACAACTGCCGATATGATCAGCCTGCCTATTCATGTCAAACCGTATTTCAGACACACCATCCTGGCTAAGCTTCTGTTGCTGCTTTTTGTCTGGGGCGTAATATTGATATGGCATAAGCGTCGCACCATGTTTCTTGTAAGGCAGAAGGAGCTGCTGCAGCGTACTGTTGAGGAAAGGACCCGCGAAATAAACAACCAGCGAATCCTGATTGAACAGAAAGCCGAGGAGCTTGACCGTCAGAATGCGGTGCTCAAGCGTCAGGTTGAGGAGCTGGCCGGAAACCGTCTGATCATAGCCCAGGATGCCAGCGCTTTGGAGAATCCTAAGGAGGAGGGCTTCAAGGTGAAGGTGATGGATACTATCCGAAGTCTGTATAATGACCCGGATCTGGATGTGGCTGCTTTCTGTCAGGCTATGGGCATGAGCAAAACCATGCTTAATAAACGATTGCAGGAGACCCTGGGGCATTCGGTAGTGAGCCTTATCAGGTCGTATAGGCTTAATGTGGCCCGTGAAATGATCATGAGCAATCATGCTACGGGAACGATGAACATATCGGAGATTGCTTATGATTGCGGGTTCAACGACCCTAAATATTTCAGCCGTTGTTTTGCAAAGGAGTTCGGAATGGCTCCAAGTGCCCTGGTTTGAGCATTATCAATAGTAGGTTCAAAAATCCACCTTTTGCGTTTGTTTTTACACTTCTTGTGATTTTTTGTAAGATAATTTTGTATCAGCCTAAAAAATCATAAACAAACGCTATTGATATGAGAAAAGCAAGACTGATTCTACTATCCATCGGCACCTTATTTTATATAGTGCCACAGTTGACAGGCTGCAGCGACATCGAACAGTTCTCGATTGACGCTCCGGAAGACCTGCAGCAGAAAATTGATTCGATTGCCCGGGAAAAGGCAAAAAAGAACACCGGTGATACCACGTATGTGACAATCACTACCGCGGTAGCCGGTGCTGAGGATTATTCTACAGGTTGGGATAAAGCACTTTCACAGTGGTTCAAGGTCCCTTCAAACAGATTGCTTCACGTAGATTTCATCAACCACGGTTCTGAGGCGAACAACTGGAACAACTGGAATCTCAGGTTGGCAACAGCTCCGGGCGGTGATGCTGAAGGTTATTCGGAACTGTTCGTAATCCGTTCGGATGCGTACGGCTGGGGTAATGCCGACTTCAACATGGCAATGCTCAGGAATAACTATGGCGAAGTTGCTACCGCCCATGGTGTAGGGGATATGTGGGAATATTTCCGCTCTGTTATGGAAGGAGCCGTCGTTTCAATGGAGATAGACCATTCCAAGACCGGCAATGTGTATGTGACGGTAACCCAGACCGTACCGGACGGCAGCATACTGGTCGAGACTTACGAGCAGCCGGTATCTGCTACTGCCGATATCTATGCTGCACTGGTGTGCGATGCCAGCTGGTTTGAAGTAAAGAATGCATATACGGTAACATCCAAGGTACAGTCAGTCGATGACCAGGCAGCTGTTTCGATATCTGTTTCAGGTTACCCCAATACCCTTGAGGTCGGTCAGACTGATTTCTGGGGGAATGCTACGGCTACGGTCACATTTGCTGACGGTTCCTTCATTACGGCCGATACTGCCGACATCACATTCCAGGTTATTCCCGACCTGAACACCGTCGGCGAAACGACAGTCCTGTTCTCATACAGCAAGACAAAACTCGGAAACTACGGGACTCCTGTAGCCGGCTACTATAAACTCAATATTGTCAATCCGGTCAAGTCCCTGACCGTTACCAGGGTGCCTTCATTCGATACCTATTATATATTTAACCAGCCGATCGCACCCAATCTGGCGGGTATTGAAGTTACTGCGACTTATGCCGATGACACTCAGGGAGTGATTGACAACGGAGCCCTAAGGTTTGACTCTGTATTCGCTACGGCATCCGGAACTGCACAGGTGAAGGTTTATTACGAAGGTGTCAATGCAACCGTTTCAACATCATTCGATGTCAATGTCGTTAAGGGTGTTGCGGAGGTAGGTGCCTCAAACTATACAAACGGTTGGTGGACAACCTTCTCCGACAACTGTAATCTGGCGCCGGGTGAGAGCAAGGTCTTCAGGATGATGGTCTATTCCGACAACCTGGAAAACTGGCATTCTCCCTGTGTGATCCTGCGCAAGTCTTCCGATATTCTTCAGGAGTATATGGTGGCTCGTATGGACAACTTCGGTTGGGGCGGCAGTTATGATGCTTCGGTCAAGGATTCCGACTGGAACTGGGATGCTTTCAGGGGTAATATCTGCTATTCAACGGTCACCCTTACCGTTACAAATGCCGGTGACGGCACGGCCGACATAAAGTATGATGTGGTTTATGCCAACGGTGAAGTACACCATCAGTATTATACAGGTATTCCCGTTGACAGCGCTGACCTTCAGACAGCAATCGTGACAGAAGAATCTTATCTGGTAATTTATGAATAACAGGATAATCAGGAAATATATGAAAAAACTAAATCTTTCTATAGCACTCTGCTGTCTGCTGGCTCTTCCCGGCGTTATGGACAGCTATGTTACCGCCGCTCCTGCCGATGCCCAGCAGTCAGACAGGATTACGGTCAGAGGACAACTGATAGACGAGACCGGCGAGCCGGTCATAGGGGCTGCTGTTGTTGTCAAGGGACAGACCAGTATAGGTACAGCATCTGATCTGGACGGAAATTTCGAGTTGTCAGTCCCCGCCGGAGCTACGCTACAGATCCAGTCTCTCGGTTACGAGTCTAAAGAGGTGGCTGTAAACGGCAAGACCAATCTTGGAGTAATCACCATTAATGAGGAATCGCAGTTCCTTGAGCAGGTGGTTGTTATCGGATACGGCACACAGAAGAAGGCAGATCTGACAGGTTCAGTGGCTGTAGTCGAGGCCGAAGACCTGAAGCGTGTGTCAAACAGCAATATCTCAACCATGCTTGAGGGTAAGGTGGCCGGTGTGCACATCACTACGGACGGACAGCCGGGTGCCGACCCTGCAGTACGCATCCGTGGACTTGGCAGTTTCGGCAGCACTAACCCGCTATATGTAATTGACGGTGTGCCGATGGGAACCTCGATCCGTGATTTCTCACCGAATGACATAGAGACCATTCAGGTTCTCAAGGATGCTTCGGCTGCGGCTATCTACGGCTCGCGTGCTGCAAACGGCGTGATCATAATCACAACCAAAAGCGGTCAGAAAGACCAGCCCATGAAGGTCGATTATTCCGGTTACTTTGGCGTGGATAAGATCCGTAAAGGGGTATATGACGTGATGAATGCACGGGAGTACGGTGATTATGTGAATGTTGCCTTCGCCAACAACGGAATGGATGTTCCTGCCGGGTACGATAAGAACAGTCCTCTCTATCTGGATCCCGCACAGATTGATACCGACTGGTTTGATGCGATGTTCAAGACCGGAATACGCCAGAACCATAATGTCAACATGTCTGGCGGAGGACAGAACAACACTTACAATATAGCTCTTGACTATTTCAGCCAGAAAGGGACTCTTGAGGGCACCGGTCCTGACTACGACCGCTTCACTGCACGTATCAACAACAACATGGATGTCAAGTTCATCAAATTCAAGACCGGCGTGGTATATAGCCACAGCAAGCAGAACAACATGTCGCTCAGCAATGCCAACGAGTATGTGCAGGGTCTCTACGGCCAGCAGTATCCGGTGATGGCATCGGCTCTGCTCATGCCTCCCAGCATCAAGGCTTATGATCCTTCCACCTGGGTGCTCGACGACAAGCTGGCAGCAGCGTCAGAGTATTCATACGACTCATACGGATATGGTACATACTATGACAATCAGCATGGTGATATCCGTATGACCAACCCGCTGCTCACCAACAATCTGGTTGAAAGGAACACAACCGTTGACAGGATTGTGGCTACAGGAACAGCCAATGTGGACCTCCTGGACATGATTGGCCACAAGAATGACAACCATAAGCTGTCATACAACCTTAACCTTTCATACAGCCGGACATTTGCAACGGACTTTACATTCATCCCCTCTTTCATACAGAGTACGACAAACTATCTCGCCAAGAGCAATGAGTCTCTGAACAAGGGATACCGCAGCTATACCGATGCACTGGTGGAGAATTTCCTTACTTATGAGGGAACCATGGGGCGTCATCATCTGAATGTGGTGGCAGGACAGACATTTGAGCGTGAGACCTATCAGACGGCATCGGCCATAGGCAACAGTATGCCCGAGCCCTACTATCTGCAGGTGAGCAATGCTGAGGAGCGCAACGGCAGCAGCTATGAGAGCGAGCATGTCCTGGCATCGTATCTGGGCCGTGTCTCTTATGATTATGATGGCAAGTACCTGCTGCAGGCCACCGTACGTCGTGACGGTTCCAGCCGCCTCTCGAGCGATGACCATTGGGACTGGTTCCCTTCATTCTCAGCCGGATGGCGTATTGACAGAGAGAACTTCTTCAATGTCGATGCTGTTGAACTGTTTAAGATACGTGCCAGCTACGGTATCCTCGGAAACGAGAATATCGGTGAGTACCAGTACATGGATGTGATGGCGCGCGGCAATTACACCTACAGTTTCGGCGGACAGAAGGTAACAGGTTCAGCTATATCCAACTATGTGAATACAGGCATACGCTGGGAAAAGAAAAAGACTATGGATATAGGTTTTGACCTCTCTCTCTGGGATAACAGGTTTGAACTGAATGCGGACTGGTATCATGCAATGTCAGAGGACCTGCTCTATAGCGTGGCTGTGCCGGCTGAGGCAGGCGCGACCAACGAGACGGTGACTATGAATGCCGCCACCATGCTCAATACGGGTCTGGAACTTGCCGCCACATACCGCAATCATGATAATGCCTTCAAGTATGAGATCAGCGCCAACATGACTCTGCCCAAGAATGAGGTCAAGTCACTTGGCATGACCAATGAGCCGCGTACTGACGGATTCTGCCGTACGGAGGTGGGTGGCGAAGTCGGTCGCTTCTACGGATATGTCTATGAAGGAATTTTCCAGAACCAGAGTGAGATTGATAACCGCGTGAACGGTCTGGGCAATCACGTGAACCAGAACGGTGCACAGCCTGGTGATGTGGCTTACAAGGACCTGAACAATGATGGTGAGATAACAAATGAGGACCAGGAGTATCTGGGCAGCGGTATGGCCAAGGTCCAGTTCGGCCTGAACCTGCACTTTGACTACAAACGGTTTGATCTGAATATCTCAACCTACGGTGCAGCCGGATACAAGGTGCTGGATTATGTTGACATGGTCCTGCACAATTCATACGGTATAACAAACAAGAGCACCGACCTGCTTGATGCATGGACAGCCGAGAACCCAAGCAGCAGCGTTCCTGCAGTCTATTACAAGAGCAGCGGATCCATCACCAACGATATGTTCAGCTCGCGTTTCCTCCAGAACGGTGCATACTGGAAGATTGCCAATGTCGAGCTTGGCTATAATTTCAATGAAGGTGCATTAGGTAAGTTCATAAGCGGTGCACGTGCATACGTGTCGGCCCAGAACCTTGCGGCTCTGACCAGGTACAGAGGTTATAACGTTGACTTTGCCGGCGGTACGTTCACTCCGGGCTTCAACTATTGCTCATATCCCACTCCTATGTCATTTATGGGCGGTGTACGTCTTTCTTTCTGATAAACTTAATTGAGACATGAATATGAAAAAGATAAATATCATACTGACAGCGGTTTTTGCCACGGCTCTTGTTTCTTGCGACAAAGAGCTTGATGTGACCAATCCGAACAATCAGACCACTTATGATTTCGGAAACAATGAATCGGATCTTCAGGAGGCCCTTATAGCTTGCTATAACCGCACCCGTCTGGAGGGATCTTTCGCCCGTGTTGGCTATACTATGGATGCTGTGCGTGGTGACGAGGTCTGGAACTCTTCACAGCAGTGGTATCTCGATTATGACAACCTCAATTCACCCGGTACTATTGATATCGGCGACCAGTGGATATGGCGTGACTGTTTCCACATAGTCAATCGCTGCAATTATGTACTCTCCAAGGTGGACGGGGCTAATCTCAGAGCGCAGTCCTATGATGAGATCAAGGGACAGGCCCTGTTCCTCAGGGCGTTGGCATACTATGAGCTTGCCACGTATTACCAGACTGTACCTCTCTATACCGACTACAGGCAGTATTCGTCACTTGAGAGCATGTATGCATCAAATGCCACTCAGGATGAGGTGTTTGACCAGATTGACGAGGATCTGAAAGAGGCTGTGAGACTGCTCCCTTCAAAGGACAAGGGCGGTGAATGGGCCAAGGGACGTGCCACTTCTGGCGCCGCTGCCGGTTATCTGGCCCGTTCGCTTATGTTCCGTCACAAGTATGAGGAGGCGTATGACTACCTTAAGAAAATAATCGCCGGTGACTATGGGACATACGGTCTCGTTGCCGACTACGGCGACAATTTCAAGGAGGGCGCCGAGTTTGAGAATAACAGGGAGAGTCTCTTCGAGATACAGTTCCTGGACTATGGACAGGGTGGCACCGATGAGGAGTGGACTCCAGTGAATATCAGTTCAAACGCCACACAGGGCCATGCTGTGGAGAGCAACTATGGCTCACAGCAGCTGGGCAGTTGGGGTGACCTGGCAATGTCACCGTGGCTCTATAACCTCTTCAAAGCCGAAAAGTGCACAGACGGAACTTTGGACCCGCGTCTTTACTGGACTGCTGTCACATACGAACCTGAGTACAGCACCTATACCGGCGTTGCAACCGCAGCATATCCCGGCGGGGATCCCCGTTCCAATATCGTTTATCAGGCTGAGATAACCGCAACCCCTCTCTCCAACAATACCCAGGGTGGCATTTCCATAGCTAAGTTCACCAACGCCCGTAACAATATATATTCCACTATCGTGACAGGTCTGCATTGCGGTGTCAACCTGCGCCTGATGCGCTACAGTGACGTGCTGCTCCGTGCCGCCGAGTGTGAGAATGAAATAAACGGCCCCACACAGAAGGCCATTGACTATATCAATGAGGTGCGTCGCCGCGTTGCTCTCAAGGACCTCAGGCTTTCCGATTTCCCCACTGCCGACAAACTGTTTGAACAGATTGCCAACGTGGAGCGTCCCAAGGAGTTCGGTTGCGAGAACGGCCGTGGAATAGACCTTATACGTTGGGGATTCTTCTACGATGAGGCTCGTCTGGCCCAGATAAGCCAGCACAGCGCCTATATGCGTAATGGTACCGCATCGACAGAGGAGCTCACCCTGGCCACTGCCGATGACTATTCATACAGATATTACCAGAAGGGGCATGAATATTTCCCCATCTTCCAGAATACTCTGAATTCGAATCCCAATCTTACCGGCAATTCGGCAAACAAGAATATTGACAATGGCGTGGAATACCTCCGGAAGTGGAGCGTGCGCCCGATAGCCAAGTGATATTTATGACAATTGTGACGGAAAGCACCTGCTGTTTTCCGTCACTTTTTTAATTTTGCGGAATGAGTAGAAATATAATTGTATTTTTGAGGCTGTTGCCGCTTGCCGCGGTACTGGGCTTGTTCTCCTGCACTGATCCGGGTGACCCCACCGGCATTAACACCTCAACTGGCGGAAACGGCGCCGATGTCACTTTTGCCGCTCCCGACTATGCCGATGACTATTCGTCAATTTCCTCATGGGATAACCACAACAAATGGAACCTGGCCAATGTGCATGACCCATCGATAGCCTTTTATGACGGTTATTATTACATGTACTGCACCGATGCGTCGTACGGGAACGAACATGAGAAGGCTGTCAAAGGACGACATTTCCAAGGCAAGCGCTCTAAAGACCTGGTCAACTGGACATACGTGGCGGGTCCCATGAATGACGCGCCGTCGTGGGTGGCGGACTCTCTCAACTCCATCCGTTCCAGGATGGGCCTGGCTTCGATAGACAGCAAACGTATCTCCTACGGATATTGGGCTCCTGTTGTCAGGACTGTGAACGTGGAAGGCAAGGATGTCCTCCGCATGTATTACTGTATAGTCATAGACAATTATATCAGGAGTGGCAATCCTACGTCGGCTTCATTTGACGGCAGCTGGAGTGAACGTGCATTCATCGGTATGTGCGAGAGTACTGATCCGGCTAATTCCGTCTGGGTGGACAAAGGTTTCGTGACATGTTCCTCTACAGACAAGGGACGTGACGGATGGTCGCGTGTGGCCGGAAACTGGGACGGCTATTTCTACTACAACGCCATCGACCCCACTTATATTGTAACACCCGAAGGCAGGCATTACCTCATTCACGGCTCATGGCACAGCGGATTCGCCCTGCTTGAAGTGGATGCCGTCAGCGGCAAGCCTGTCAATGCGCCGATGGGAAATCCGTGGGCGGACAATGTGCAGGACCTTACTGCCCGTTACGGCCGGAGAGTGGGTACCCGGACGTCATCGTCACGCTGGCAGGGCAGTGAGGCTCCGGAAGTGATATACAAGGACGGCTATTACTATCTGTTCATGGCGTATGACGGACTTGATGTGCCTTACAACACCCGTGTGGTCCGCAGCGACAGGATTGAGGGCCCCTATCATGACATAACCGGACGTAACTTTACCAATGGAGGCGGTGACTGCTTTCCTATAGTGACACACCCTTACAAGTTCAATGGAAGCTATGGCTGGGTCGGCATATCACATTGCGCCGTGTTCAAAAAAGAGGGTACTGATGAATGGTTCTATTGCTCGCAGGGCCGTCTGCCGGTAAATGTCGGAGGAAATCCTTACAGCAACGCCATCATGATGGGGCATGTGCGCAGGATAGTATGGTGTCCGGCATCAGCTTCCGAACCTGATAACCTGTGGCCGATAGCTCTTCCTGAACGATACGCTGCCGTACCTGACAGTAAGATTACATCGGGTGACCTTATAGGAACCTGGGAACATATCAATCTTTCATACAACTATGGCCGGCAGGATACATCTCAGGACCTCATACTTAAACCCGACGGCACCATGAGCGGCGCTTTGACCGGAAAATGGAGTTTTGACGAATCTTCCAGGCGGCTGACTTTAGGCTCTGTCGTCGTCTGTGTGGAGCGGGAACTGGACTGGGAGGCGAATCCCCGCAAGGTCACTCTTGTCTATGCCGGAACTGAAAAGACTCTCAATGCCACATGGTGGGGCAAGAAAGTGAATTGAGAATAGGTGTATTTATCCCATTTATTCCTATTTTTGTGACACAAACCAACTGAATTGAGTATGAAAAGAAAACTTATCGCGATGTCGGTGATTGCATCCCTTGCCCTGGGTGCCACCGCAGCCAAGCCCGTCAAGGCACCTTCCGGCGGCAAGAAAATCAGTAATGAACTTATAGGAATCTTCTTTGAGGATATCAGTATGGCGGCCGACGGCGGCCTTTGCGCTGAACTCATACAGAACGGCTCTTTCGAGTTCAGTCCTGCCGAACGTGACGGTTGGGGCGCCGGAACCGCATGGCGTTCGGTGCGACCCGGCCATTCTCTGGGTTATATAGAGCCCCGGCAGCAGGATCCCATCCATCCGAATAATCCCAACTATATGCGTCTGAACATAGAGCGCGTGGGGCATTACTATGACTACAACGGCTGGACCGGTGTGGGTATTCAGAATGACGGATATGACGGTATCCTGCTCAAAGGTGGTGACAAGTATGATTTTTCGGTGTTCCTGCGTAATCCTGACGGCAAGGACAAGGAGGTGCGCGTGGTGCTTACGGCTCCCGGACAGGGATTCCGCAGCCAGGCCCGTGCCATCGCCGACACCACCATCATGGTTTCCGGTCGTAACTGGAAGAAATACGAGTGTACCTTCACCGCAAGTGAGGACTGCGAGCGTGCTTCACTGCAACTGCTCTCCCTTACTACAGGTGTTATGGATATAGATATGGTATCACTCTATCCGCAGGATACCTATAAGGGTCATGGCTTGCGTAAGGACCTGGCTCAGGCTCTTGCTGACCTGAATCCCAAGTTCATGCGCTTCCCCGGCGGCTGCGTGGTGCATGGCGGTGGGGACGGATTCTGGGCTACCTACCGTTGGAAGAACACCGTAGGTCCCCGTGAACAGCGCAAGGGTGTCAAGAATCCTTGGGGTTACCATCAGAGTATGGAGATGGGTTATTTTGAGTATTTCCAGTTCTGCGAGGATGTAGGCATGGAGCCGCTTCCCATTCTGCCTTGCGGTGTCAGCTGCCAGGGTACCAACGGCGGTTGGAACATGCGTACACAGGCACAGGATGTGGTTCCCATGAGCGAGATGCAGGAGTGGGTCGATGAAGCTCTTGACCTGATAGAGTGGGCCAACGGTCCTGCCACTTCAAAGTGGGGTAAGGTGCGTGCCGATGCCGGTCATCCGGAACCCTTCAATCTCAAGTATCTGGGCCTGGGTAACGAGGAGAAGATAACTCCTGAGTTCGAGGAGCGTTTCAAGTATATATATGACCGCGTCCGTGAGAAATATCCCGAGATAATCATCGTAGGTACTGCAGGTCCCGGCTCGCATCCCGGCAACGGTGACTATGAGGAGGGCTGGAAGTTCGCCACCCAGCTTGAGGTGCCCATCCTTGACGAGCACTATTATGAGCAGCGCAACTACTTCCTGACCAGCCGTCAGTATGACAGCTATCCGCGCGACCGCAAGACCAAGGTCTATCTTGGTGAGTATGCTTCAAAGGACAAGAAGCTCATTGACGCTCTTGCCGAGGGTCTCTACCTGCTGCATGTGGAGCGTAACGCCGATATCGTGGTTATGACATCATACGCTCCCCTGTTTGCCCGAAAGAACACCAACAACTGGAACCCGGACCTTATCTATTTTGACAATGAGCGTCCATACCTGACATGCAGCTACTATGTGCAGCAGATGTTCGGCCAGTCCAGCGGTGACTGGTACTATGGTGACTGCGTATCGTTTGACCGTGCCGATGACAACCTGCTCGGCCAGTCCGTAGTGCTTGACACCCAGTCACGTAAGCTTTACCTCAAGGTTTGCAATGCCGGCGAGAATGCTGCAAAGGCCAATATAAACCTCTCCCGTTTCGGCGGATTCAAGAGTGTGACCAGGACCACAATCGCAGGCCAGCCCAACGATGAGAACGGTTTTGACGCACAGCCTGTTGCTCCCGTGACAGAGGATGTAAAGCTCAAGAGCAAGGCTACGCTTGATGTGGAACCCTATTCCATAACCCTGTACAGCATCAGCCTTTGATCAGGATTCTGTTTTCTGGCAGATTCCAAGAGATGAACGGAAGCGTAAGAGCCGGACTTCACAGCCCGGCTCTTACGCTTTTACTAACCCTAATCTTATGAACTCTCTTATGTGATTTGTCCTGTTTACTTTTTACTTTGCAACCCGGGCGTTGATGTACTCCATCGGAATGCTGTTGATGGCGACCTCGTTCTGTGCAGTGACCAGGATCTCGCTGAACTTGTCAGTGTAGGCGTCCTTGATGTCCTCTATTTTTGCGGTCTTCTTGTCCTCGTTCAGGTTCTCGGTGCGGCATACATTCTCAATGTCGGTGAGCATCTTTTGATACATGGGGATGAACTGGAGGGCGTCGGCCTGGCTGAGTTCTGCAACTATGTCGGCTACGGTAGCCTCATTCCCGTTAACACTCTGAGCGTTTACTGATGTTCCGATGAACAGTGCTGCAACGGCAGCGAAGAAAATCTTTTTCATAATGCTTATTTTTTTTTGTTTTTGTTATTTGTCCGTTTTGTTTTTGCGTGGCCGCTTTCTTGCGGCTTCCGTAGTTAAGAGTCGGAAAGTGCCCGGAAGTTAAGTTTGAAAGTTAATTATTTATCCTTTGTTAACAAAATATTTAACAAATATCTAAAACAAATAGTGTTGTTAATAAAAACATAATCAGCGATTAATATTATTAACCGCTGGCTTCGTCTGATAGTTTTAACTTGTTGTTTTATAGATTAAGTCAGAAATAGCTAACCCCAGTTTCTAAGATTCTCGAAACTGTCTTTTTCTTGTCATTCGCATGTAATAGTAATAATATTAGATGAAGTTAAAAGGGAGATGCTTATATTTGTTTATGTGCTATATGTAGAAAAAAAGAGTATGTATCCCATCAAATCAAGTAAAAAACCATATCTTTATAAATTGAAAACATTGCTTTAATAGCGTCATCAGAATATGGCAAAGAAAACTGAACAGAACAACGAACCGTTGGAGAAGCAGCTTTGGCAAGCTGCCGATAAGCTGCGCAAGAATATTGATGCGGCCGAATACAAGCATGTAGTGTTGGGATTGATATTCTTACGATATATTTCTGCATCATTTGAGGAACTATACAAAGAATTGGTTAACCAGCAGGCCGATGGTGCCGACCCTGAGGATCGCGAGGAATATGCAGCGGAGAATGTGTTCTATGTGCCTGCCAATGCACGATGGTCATATTTGGTTTCAAAAGCCAAGAATCCACAGATAGGCAAATATATAGATGACGCAATGGATGTCATAGAGCGTGAGAACAAGTCACTGAAAGGCGTTTTACCCAAGGTGTTTGCACGTCCCAACCTTGACCCCACCAGTTTAGGAGAGCTAATTGACCTTATTGGCAATTCTACCCTAAAGAACACCAGCACCAACAGCGCAGATCTTTTAGGACACGTATTTGAGTATTTTCTGGGTGAGTTTGCGCTGGCTGAAGGCAAGAAAGGAGGACAGTTCTACACGCCACGAAGTGTTGTGGAACTTCTGGTCAATATGTTAGAGCCTTACAAAGGTCGTGTGCTTGACCCCTGTTGTGGCTCTGGCGGAATGTTTGTACAGAGTGAAAAGTTTGTAAAAGAACATCAGGGACGCATAGAAAACATATCCATATATGGTCAGGAGAGCAACCAGACCACATGGAGACTTTGCAAAATGAATCTGGCGATACGTGGAATAGATGCCTCACAAGTAAAATGGAACACAGAGGGTTCCTTCCTGAACGATGCACATCGTGATGTAAAGGCAGACTTCGTTATGGCGAATCCACCATTTAATGATAGTGACTGGAGCGGAGACCAACTGCGCAGTGATGCCCGCTGGAAATACGGAGTACCGCCCACAGGCAACGCTAATTTTGCATGGATTCAGCATTTTATCTACCACCTTGCACCGTCCGGGCAAGCGGGATTTGTACTTGCTAAAGGCTCCCTTACTTCCAAGACGGGCGGTGAGGGCGAAATCCGCAAAGCTCTCATAGACAAAGGGCTCATTGCCTGCATAGTGAATTTGCCAGCTAAACTGTTCCTTAACACACAGATACCAGCCTGCCTGTGGTTCGTGACACGCAACCGCACCAAACACACAGGTGAGATCCTGTTTATTGACGCACGTAACAAAGGCCATCTCATAAACCGCCGCACACGTGAGCTATCGGACGATGACATTAAAGAGATAGCACATACCTATCACATTTGGCGCGATGAATCAGTGAAATATCAAGATGTAGCAGGCTTCTGTGCCTCAGTTCAAGTAAGCAAAGTGGCTGAATTAGACTATGTTCTCACGCCCGGCCGATATGTAGGTCTGCCCGAAGAGGAAGATGACTTTAACTTTGCCGAGCGTTTCACCGCCCTTAAAGCCGAGTTTGAACAGCAACTGAAAGAAGAGGAACGCCTAAACAAGCTAATTCTTGACAACCTGAACAATATAAAATTCTAATCAGCCAAGCAAAATCATCATGGAAGAGAATAAAAGATTTGATAAAAAATCCTTGCGTTACATAACAGGAAAAACCGAAAACTTTGGAGAACTTGCCAAAGATTGTGTTGCGTTCGCAAATAGTCATGGTGGTTACTTGGCTATTGGAATAGAGGATGGAGCCGAACTACCAGCTCCCAATCAAGTAATACCTGAATTATTACCGGAGAAGGTGGTAAAACGCATAAATGAACTGACCATTAACGTATCACTGTTTCCAGAGATTATAACATCTCAAAATGGTGGACAATATTTAAAACTACATATCTATCCCTCACAATCATCAATTGCCAGTACAACAAAAGGCTTATTCCTGATTAGAGATCATGATTCAAGCCGAGCACTAAGACCCGATGAATTAAGTAGGCTTATTGCAGATAAACCAGCCTATTGCTGGGAAACAAAAGTATCAACAAAGATACCTTGGCAAAATGCTGATCATATTAAACTGGACAAATTCATATCAGACATAAACCAGTCAGACAGAGTCTCTTCTTTTATTAAAGAAAAAACCGCCGAAGAAGTCTTGGCATATTATCAAATGATAAATGACGAGGGATTTCTAACCAATCTTGGTATATTCTGGATTGGGAAAACAGAACAGAGGGCACGACTTCTATATTCACCCGTAGTACAATATATCAAATATGACGCCGAAGAAAACAAGGTTGATAAGATTGTATGGGACGACTATCGGATGAATCCTCAGGAACTTATGAAATCAATTGTTGAATCCGTTCCTGATTGGAAAGAGAAATATGAAGTATCAGAAGGTTTGTGGAGAAAGGAAATCCCAGCTTATGATGAAAAAATAGTACGTGAATTGCTTTGCAATGCCCTTGTACACAGGCCATATACTACCCGAGGTGACATATTTATTAAATTATATCCAGACAAAATGGTTATTACCAATCCAGGAGTCCTTCCTGTTGGTGTAACAGTAAACAACATACTGCAAAAAACAGAAAAACGCAACATCCACCTGGCTAAGATCTTCTATGATTTGCATTTAATGGAAGCCGAAGGTTCTGGATATGATTTGATTTATGAAACATTGTTAACTGCAGGAAAAGCCAAACCGATTGTTTATGAAGGAGATGACTATGTAGAAGTTACCGTCTATAGGAAAATAATAAATAAGGAGAGTTCGCGTATCTGTGACTATATCGAGAACAACTATCCGCGCCTTAGTCAGAAATCATATATTGCATTAGGAATCATATTACAGAACAAGACTATTTCTGCAAGTGACTTATCCCGTGAATTACAGATAACAGAAGATGGCCGGCTACGTTCTTATGTCGATGCACTTGTCAATAACCACATCGTAGATTCGCAAGGGCGCGGAAAAGGGGTTAAGTACAGTATCAACCCCAGTTTTGTATCAAAATCAAGAATACAATTTGAGACAACATTAAAGACTATTGAACCTTACAGATTAAAAGCACTCATACATGAAGATTTAAGATATCATCCCAATAGCACTTTGCCTGAAATATCAAGTCGTCTGCCAGATGTCGATTACTCACAATTGGAAAAGATGGTCTGGAAAATGGCCAAAGAAAAAGAGATAATCCCCATTGGCGGAAGGAAGTATAGGAAATACAACTTACCTAATGAATCTTTTTCTTCAAAAGGTGGCAGAAAACAAGAGATTTCTGAATAAGAAGAGAAAAGAGCAAGACTTAAATCGCTGAATATAAGTATGTTGCTTTTGTTTTATAGTAAAAACAACTATAAAAACAACTATAAAAACAACTATAAAAACAACTATAAAAACAACTATAAAAACAAATGTTAGTTTTAAATGTCTTTTTGCATATTCCTTTGAGTTATGAGCGAGTGGAAAGAATATAAGTTGGGAGAAATCGCAGATGTTCAGACTGGACCTTTTGGCAGTCAACTACATATGAGTGACTATCAAAATGAGGGCACACCAATTATCACAGTTGAGCACTTGGGCGATAACAGAATAATTCATAACAATCTACCTTTAGTGGGAGACGATGATAAGGATCGATTGAAAAAGTATGTATTGACAGAAGGAGATATTGTTTTCAGCAGAGTCGGATCCGTTGATAGGCGCGCATATGTAAGTTCTCAAGAAGATGGCTGGTTATTTTCCGGACGTTGTTTAAGGGTAAGACCGTCACAACAGGTAGATGCAAAATTTCTTTCTTATTATTTTGGTCTTGAAGACTTTAAAGAAACAATAAGAAGAATTGCAGTTGGTGCTACAATGCCTTCTATAAACACTGCCATACTAAAAGACATTACCATTCACTTACCACCATTATCTGACCAGCACCATATCGCTTCCATCCTTTCATCCATATTTGATAAAATAGGCCTCTTACGCCGCGAAAACATCACCTTAGAGCAAATGGCCGAGACTCTGTTCAGGAATTGGTTTGTGGAAAATGCAAAAGAAGAATGGGTTGAGGCAAAGTTGGAAGAGATACTTACAGTAAAAGGAGGCACAACTCCAAGCACAAAAGAATCTTGTTTCTGGAATGGCAATATTGCATGGTCGTCTCCGAGAGATGTCACAAATTTGAACGGACTGTATCTATTTGAAACGGAAAAGAAAATTACACAAAAAGGACTTCTACAGATAAGTTCCGGGGTGTTGCCAGCAGGAACATTATTAATGTCATCACGCGCCCCAGTTGGAGTATTGGCTTTTGCCGAAATTCCATTGGCGATAAACCAAGGCTACATTGCTATACTTGATAATAAAGGTTACCCAAAAGAATTTATCTATTTATGGCTTAAGGCAAACATGGATTTGATTCATAGTTATTCCAATGGATCAACATTTATGGAGATAAGCAAATCAGCATTCAAGTCTCTTGATATTACAATACCTTCAAAAGAAGAAGTTGCAAAATTCATTAGTGTAGTTGTGCCATATTTTGAGAAGATCAGAACAAATGAAATACAAATACGGACTCTCAACCAAACTCGCGATGTGTTGTTACCAAAATTGATGTCAAACGAAATCAAACTATAAAATATGGAGATAATGTCCCCGCGCTATCATATAAACTTAATAAAACAAGTCAATGATGCTATTTTTAATGAATTCGGATCATATGAAAACGTTGAATTCTATATGCAAAAATGGCAGTATGACATAGATGCATTCAGAAAGAACTTTTTCATTTTTCATAAAGGGGAAAACTCTACAACTATAGATTTACGAAGAACATTGAATGAATTGGATGGTGAAACATTAATTAAGATTGCCATTGACATGGGTATTGAAACTCCGGATTTCATACCATCAATTCCGATATTTCGAAACGAAATAAAGGCTGAATATCCGTCGGCTAGTGCAATGTTTGAACAAGCTTATAAAAAGATTGATAGTGAGCCAGACACAGCTATCGGATTGGCCAATTCTGCCTTTGAAAGTATTATTAAAGAAATACTGAAAGATGAACGGATCCATATTGAAAACAAGAAAGGCGATACACTTTACAAACTAGCAACGGACCTGCTCAAAATCTTTAAAATGTTCCCTGATTCCGATATGCCCGATGAAATAAAAGCGATAGGATCTGGGTTATTAAAATCATGTCAAGCCATTGAGAATCTAAGAAGCGATAAAACGAACTTTCATGGACATATCAGCGACGATTACATTGTAAAAGATGAATTGTATGTATATATGGTAATAAATGCCATATGTACAATTGGGAAGTTTTTGAACTCATTCTATAAGTTGAAGTATCCTCCTATAGAGATCATCAGCCAAGAAGAAATAATAGATTTACCTTTCTAAATTAACAACCATATCGAAAAAGGGACTATGCTGACATTATGCTGTTTTATATCTAAAATTGATATAAGTGATTGTATTGCACTTATTGGAGTACTCTTAACCGGATTGTTCTCATTCTTAATATGGAGAACTACCAAGAAGATTGGTGACAGACAAAATGATCTACAGGAAAGACAAAACAAAATAGCGCTAAATCAAATTTATCGTGATTTATACGTATGCACAAAAGACATATATAGAATATGCAATTTGTTTTATTATGACTTAAGCATAGGTATCATCGCTATTGTTGATGATAAAGAAAGAAACTATTATCAAAGTCGAATAGATGATTTCAAAAGAGTAAGAAAAGAATTTGAAAACCACAGTATTGACTTTGAACTACAACTTTCAAATTATTCTATGTTGACTTATCGCATTGACAATTTGTTATTAAGTATGGATTGGGCTTATTCTGTAATTCAAAGTATTCAAATGCCGTCATACATTAAAGATGATTACGAAAAGAGAAATGCGATAAAAAGAATGTTAGAAACTATAAACAAAGAAAATTCCAATTATTATTTAAAAGAAAATACCGATATTAAGACTATCACTAATGAAGAATACAGAGGAATATTAAAAAAAATGAGCGAGTTATTAAATAACTCCACATGGGATATTTCTGATTATTCTAATAAGACAGATGAAGATATCATAAAGTATTTAAACGAACAATTATGTAAGATTACCGATAACATAAACATAGAGAATGATTGTAAAACAATAGTGTCTATTAGAAATAGAATTTTCATTCAAGATAATGTTCTTGAGTATGTAAAAAATAAATGTTCATTATGAATATGTATCTTTACATATTTCAAATAAGAAAAAATGACAAAACTCCACGAATCAGACATAGAGCAGATGTTGATTGACCTGTTGAAGGCCAAGAAATATGACTATCTCTATGGCCCGGACATTGCACCAGACGGAGAGTATCCTATGCGTTCCAGATTTGATGAGGTGGTGTTGCGGGACAAGCTGGAAAGCGCTGTGAAGCGCCTTAACCCGTCATTGCCTTGGCTGGTGCAGGATGAGGCCGCGAAGATTGTCATGCGTCTGGAATCAACCGATATGCTTGTAAACAACGAGACATTCCACCGCATGTTAACCGAAGGCATTCCGGTTACAATAACCAAGAACGGCATGGAACGAGGCGAAAGAGTATGGCTTGTGGACTTTAATAACCCCTGGAATAACGAGTTCACTGTTGTCAACCAATTCACTATAATAGAGAACGGTCACAACCGCCGCCCCGATGTTATTCTGTTTGTAAATGGTCTGCCTCTGGTAATATTTGAGTTGAAGAATGCTGCCGATGAGAACGCGACACTTCAAAGTGCCTATCGTCAAATTGAGACTTACAAACAACAGATTCCATCATTATTCACTTATAATGCACTTATTGTTATATCTGATGGGTTGGAGGCACGCGCCGGCTCACTGTCAGCTGGATTCAGCCGCTATACAGCATGGAAAAGTTCTGATGGAGAGAACATAGCATCACATCTGGTAAGTGAACTGGAAGTTCTTGTAAATGGCATGTTGGGCAAAGATACACTGCCTGACCTGATACGCTCGTTCTCCGTATTTGAGAAACAGAAACAAGAAGACTTCAAGACAGGTCTGACTACAGTCAAGACTGTAAAAAAGATAGCCGCTTATCACCAATACTATGCCGTCAACAAGGCAGTTGATTCAACATTGAGGGCATCGGGAATGAATAAAGGCATAGCTGAATCTCCAGCCAATTACGGTTTCAAGACAGTTCAGGAGCAGCAGCCTGGTGACCATCGCGCAGGTGTGGTATGGCACACACAAGGCAGTGGCAAGTCACTTACTATGGTTTTCTATACCGGCAAGATTGTACAATGCCTGAATAATCCTACCATAGTTGTAATAACAGACCGTAATGACCTTGACGATCAGCTCTTTGACACATTTACAGGTGCCAGACAATTGCTGCGCCAGACTCCCGTTCAGGCACAGGACCGTGAGCATCTTAAGAGCTTGCTTAAAGTACAGTCTGGTGGAGTAATATTTACTACTATACAGAAATTCCAGCCTGAGAACGGCAATGTGTATGACCGGTTAACAGACAGGAGCAACGTAATTGTGATTGCCGATGAGGCCCACCGCACTCAATACGGATTTAAGGCAAAGACCGTAGATATTCGTAATGAAGCTGATGAAGTTATTGGCTCAGAAATCAAATACGGATTTGCCAAATATCTACGTGACGCCCTGCCTAACGCCACAT
The DNA here is from genome assembly GCA_017651315.1 of Bacteroidaceae bacterium. Taxonomy (GTDB): domain Bacteria; phylum Bacteroidota; class Bacteroidia; order Bacteroidales; family Bacteroidaceae; genus Colenecus. The sequence continues at coordinate 45,823 of JAGCDE010000014.1, read as the reverse complement.
ATCTTGGCTTTACAGGTACACCTATAGAATCAACCGATATAAATACGCCTGCAGTTTTTGGTAACTACATTGATGTATATGACATAGCTCAGGCTGTAGAGGATGGCGCTACTGTACGCATATTCTATGAAAGCCGTCTGGCCAAGGTGGAGCTTAGTGATGAAGGCCGCCAGCTGGTTCAGGACCTTGACAAGGAACTTGAAACAGAGGATATGAATGATGTACAGAAAGCCAAAGTCAAATGGACGCAACTGGAAGCACTCATAGGTAGTCCTAACCGAATAAGGAACATTGCCAAGGATATTGTAACTCACTTTGAGGAACGACAGAAGGTGTTTGAAGGTAAAGCCATGGTTGTGGCTATGAGCCGCCGTATAGCAGCAGAGCTTTATGATGAGATAATCAGGCTACGCCCCGAATGGCACTCCGATAATCTGGATAAAGGCGCAATCAAGGTGGTAATGACATCATCAGCCTCAGACGGCGCAAACATTGCCCGGCTCCATACCACAAAAGAGCAACGCAGAGCACTGGCCGAGCGCATGAAAGACCCTGATGATGAACTCAAGATGGTGATTGTACGCGATATGTGGCTCACAGGATTTGATGTACCCTGCCTGCATACTCTTTACATAGACAAGCCCATGCAGGGGCATAACCTGATGCAGGCCATAGCCCGTGTAAACAGGGTTTATAAAGACAAGCCCGGTGGTCTGGTGGTAGATTATCTGGGTATTGCATCGGACTTGAAGAAAGCTCTGTCTTTCTACTCCGATTCAGGAGGCAAGGGAGATCCCACACAACAACAGTCACAGGCGGTAGCTCTTATGCAGGAGAAGCTTGAGGTTGTAGAACAGATGTTTTACGGTTTTGACTACAAGCAGTATTTTACAACAGACACTGCAGGAAAGCTATCATGCATACTTAAAGCCGAGGACTTTATCCTTGGTCTGGAGGACGGCAAGAAACGTTATGTTAATGAGGTGACAGCTTTGGGTAAAGCCTTTGCTTTAGCCATTCCTCTGGATGAGGCTATGGATGTTAAGGATGAAGTTGCATTCTTCCAGGCTGTTAAGGCCCGTCTCTGCAAATTCGATCAAACCGGTACGGGAAAGACTGATGAAGACGTTGAGACCACCATTCGTCAGGTTATTGACAAAGCACTTGTATCAGATAAAGTGATTGACCTGTTTGATGCCGCCGGAATAAAGAAACCTGATATTTCCGTTCTATCCGAGGAGTTTCTGCTGGAACTCAAAGGGATGGAGCATAAGAACATTGCACTTGAGGTCCTAAAAAAACTGTTAGAGGGTGAAATCAAGGCAAGAGCCAAGTTCAATGTGGTTGAAGGCCGCACACTAATGGAGATGTTGGATGGTACAATTACACGCTATCACAACAAGATAATAACTGCCACCGAGGTAATAGACGAACTGATTAAACTCAGCAAGACTATTGTAGAAAAGGATGAGGATGCATCAAAAATGGGGCTTACCACCTTTGAATATGCATTCTATTCGGCCGTTGCTGACAACGAGAGTGCAAGGGAACTTATGGGCAAGGACAAACTGCGTGAACTTGCCGTGGTCCTGACAGAAACCATCCGCAAAAACTCTACAATAGACTGGACTATTAAGGAAAATGTACGCGTCAAGATGAAAGTGGCAGTCAAACGTTTGCTTCGCCGTTACGGATACCCACCTGATATGCAACAGTTAGCAACAGAAACCGTACTGAAACAGGCGGAGAAGATTGCAGAGGAGATTATAAACAATCAATGACAATCACAGGTTCACCTTGCACTTGACGGGAACGGATTCGCGCTGGATTCGGTTCAGGGCGGTGACTACATAGGTATATTGGTTCACTCCGTCGCGGTATGGAAGGTTCAGAAATGTGTGGCGGGTTACTGCCACAATGTGCTGCGGATTGTCAATGTTGATTGTCTCGCCTCGTTTGAAACGGTACACCACATACTGAACGGCACGGTCCATCTCTTTTCGGGCCTTTGGGGCGGTCCAGAAAAGGACCGGACCGTCCTTGGTCTCAACCGGCATGAGCTTGCGCACCTTACTGGGAATGTTCTTAGGCATATTGTCGCTCAGGGGTTGAAGGGCTGGGGTGCTGTAGTATTCAGCCTTCAGTATGGTCCTGTAGTCCTTAGGGTTATCGACCAGTGACTTGGCCGGCCAGAAGCAGTTGCCCTGAAGGCCGTGCAGGATACGCTGAAGATTCAGTTTGTGACGCAGCTGATGGCTTTCGGGGTGGTTCGGGTCTTTGCCTTGCACGGTACGTTCCACATCCTGGCCAATGTACATCAGGCATCCTCCTGCGTGGTCGGACCACCATTGGGTAAGTATGGAGTAGTCAGCCGCCTTATTGCCTGTGTTCCAATAGACCTGTGGGATGCAGTAGTCCATCCAACCCTTCTCAATCCAAAGCAGTACGTCGGCATACAGCCCGCTCCAGTTCTCGAAACCGGAGGACTCGCTGCCTTCGGGATAGGCGGCCGATTTGTTCCTGTATATGCCGAATGGCGATATTCCGAACTTGACCCATGGCTTGATGTCCTTTACGGTGTGGTACAGCTGTTCTATGAACAGGTTCACATTGTCACGCCGCCAGTCATCCCTGTTGGTGAATCCCCGCGGGTCCTGCCTGAAGGATGCGTCGTCATTGAATTTGAGATTGCCGTCAGGGTATGGATAGAAATAGTCGTCGATATGAAAACCGTCAATGTCATAACGCCTTATGATATCTGCGGCAACTTGGCATATCCAGTCCCGGTTCTCCTTGAGGGCAGGATCGAAAAGAGCAAGCTCTCCGTACCTTATTATTCGTTCCGGATGCTGTCTCATCTGATGGTTGTATGCAAATTCCTTTGTCGGGGCGGTCTTGGCCCGGAACGGGTTTATCCATGCATGAAGTTCCATGCAGCGGTTGTGACACTCTTTGATCATGAACTCCAATGGGTCCCAGTTCTCATCAGGAGCCTTCCCCTGTGCTCCTGTCAGAAATGCGCTCCAGGGTTCCAGGTCGGATTTGTACAGGGCATCGGCCTCCACACGTACCTGGAACAGTATGGCGTTTATTCCGCATGATGCCAGTGAATCGAGCTGGCGTGAGAGCTCGGCCTTGAGTTCTGCGGCGGGAATGCCTTCAAACTGATGGTTCACTGCCTGTATCCACGCTCCGCGGAACTCACGTTTGGGGGCTGCGGCGCTGCATATCAGTATTGAGGCAAGAGACAGGAGCAGGGTAGAGAGACGTTTCATTTCCTCGGCAGATTGTTATATTCATCCAGAGCCTCGGCCAGAAGCTTCAGGGCATCCTTCAGGTCCTCGATGTTGAGCACGTATGCCAGGCGGACCTGGTCGCGGCCGTATTGCGGATCGGAGTAGAAACCTGTGCCTGGAGCCATCATGATAGTCTTGCCGTCACGGCGGAAATCTGTCAGGCACCATTTGCAGAACTTCTCGCAGTCATCAATAGGGAGCTTGGCCGTAGTGTAGAATGCACCCATAGGTATAGGTGAATATACTCCCGGAATCTTGTTCAGGCCGTCAATCAGATACTTACGGCGTGTTATGAACTCCTCGTAGGTGTTGGTCATATACTCGCGCGGGGCGGATATGGAGGCTTCGGCAATCACCTGGCCTATCAGAGGCGGGCAAAGACGCGCCTGGCAGAACTTCATCACTGCATTGCGGACCTCCTGATTCTTGGTGGCTATGGCGCCTATGCGGATTCCGCACTCGGAGTAGCGCTTGGATACGGAGTCAATAAGTATAACATTGTTTTCTATACCCTCCAGATGGCATGCCGAAATATACGGGGAACCGGTATAAATGAACTCACGATAGACTTCATCGGAGAACAGATAGAGGTCATATTTCTTGACCAGGTCGCGCAGCTGCAGCATCTCCTTGCGGGTGTACAGATAGCCGGTGGGGTTGTTGGGGTTGCATATCAGTATGCCTTTGGTGCGCTCGGTTATCAGTTCCTCGAATTTTTCGACCGGGGGCAGGGCGAAACCGTCCTCGATGGTCGAAACGATGGGCTTGATTACAGCTCCGGCCGATACCGCAAACGCCATATAGTTGGCGTAGGCAGGCTCAGGCACGATAATCTCATCCCCCGGGTTCAGGCAGGTCATGAACGCGAAGAGAACCGCCTCGCTTCCTCCGCTGGTTACGATAATGTCGTCAGGGTTGAATTTTATCTGGTACTGCTCGTAGTAGTCGCACAGTTTCTTCCGAAGACTCAGGAATCCCTGTGATGGGGTGTATTCCAGCACCTTGCGGTCAATTTTCTTGAGGGCGTCAAGGCCGATCTGCGGTGTTGGCAGGTCAGGCTGGCCTATGTTCAGGTGATAGACCTTTATTCCCTCGGACTCAATCTTCTGTGCTATGCCGGACAGCTTGCGGATGGGCGAGCTGGGCATGATTTCGGCGCGGTTGGAGATTTTCATTGTATTCTCTTGTCCTGTTTGCTGTTTAAAATGCAAAAATACAACAAACCGAGAGGAGAAAAAAATAAACTTGTTTAGTTTTTTATCCCGAGGTGCAGTGTATTTTATTAAAAAATACAACAAACCGAGAGGAGAAAAAATAAACTTGTTTAGTTTTTTATCCCGAGGTGCAGTGTATCTTATTTAAAAATACAACAAACCGCAGGCTTAACACCCACGGTTTGCGCATATTTTTTAAAGAAGTGGCTTAATGGATCCGTTTGCCGAGAATCAGGTTGTCGCCTGATGCATCGACAGTCCAGATTTCCGGCTTGCGGCCGGTGCCTCCGTCGTGGTGAACCGAGTAGAGCAGCTCACCCTCAAAGGTTTTGAACAGCATGCCGTGACCGGAGTTGTCACCCTTGAAAGCCTTCTCTTCCTGGATCCACGGGCCCTTGATGCTGCCGCTCTCGGACCATGCGATACCGTTTGCGTAGCGGTTCTCACCCCAGCTGGACCAGAGCATACCCAGACGGCCTGTTCCGGTGCGGAACATCTGTGGGCCATCGGTTACCCACCCCGGCATCTTCATGCCGAATGTGGCCTCGCCGATAGAGTTCATCTCCTTAGACCATGCGGCCTCGGATGCGCGGAAGATAGTGGTAGGTTCGGCCAGACGGTGCGTCAGGTCCTTGGACAGTGGCATGTATGCCATGGTGCCGTCAATGAGCTGTGTCCACTCGTGTACGAATACCATATATATGGTGTCGTTCTCTTCATAGAGAGTTCCGTCGATGATATCCCATGTAGTGGGTCCAAGGCAGAATGTGGAGTCCTTTACAAGCGGCAGATAGGGGCCGTCAACCTTGTCCGATACCAGCAGCTGAGTCTGGTTCAGGGGCACATTATAACGGCGCGGAACCTGCTCGATGCAGACACCGTGATTGTTCCATGTGCCTGCATAGTAGAACTTGTCTCCGAACTTGTGAATCTCGGCGGCGGCCACGAACTGCCCCTGCATCCATGTGCCTGACAGGTCTATAACGTTGTAGGGGCCGGTCCACATCTCAAGGTCAGTACTCTTGTAGAGCGAGCCTCCTGTGCCGGTGAGCCAGTATGTCCTGGTTTCGGGATCGGGATAGATGAACGGGTCACTCATGGAGAGCTCCTTAAGCGATACTGTGCGGACCTGAGGGGTGGGACGCTGCATTGGAGGCATCTGTGGCGGACGCTGTGCAGCCTGACCCTGTCCCTGTGGGCGCGGGGTGCGTGGACGGTTGGCGTTGCCGCCCATAGGAATCATTCCGCCGAAGTTCCTCTGTCCGGGATTGGCAGGCGGAGCCTGCTCCCCACGTGGTACGTTCGGGATGACTGTGCTGTTGTCTGAACATGACTGGCAGTCATTGCAGCAGCTGCACCCTGTGCAGTTGCACTCCTGACATTCCTCACCCGAGCAACATTTGCTGTTGTTCCTGCACTTGCAGGAGACAGCCAGCATGACGCTGATTGATAACAGAATAATTAATCTGATGATTTTCATATTGATATTTGTTGGTTTATGGCTTGTTAAGCTGTCAAAGCGGATACAAATATCACAATAATTTTTTTAGAATCTGAACAAATCAAAAAAATAGTTATATTTGCGACTCAAATTAATCAATAGATACTTAACAAACATTCATTATGAAAAAAGTATTATCAATTCTTCTTGCTGCAACCCTGATATTCTCTGTTGCAGGTTGTTCTTCATGGTCAAAGACCGCTAACGGAGGCCTTATCGGCAGTGGCGCAGGCGCTGCAATCGGTGCCGGTATCGGTGTCCTTCTGGGTGGTGACGCAGAGAGTGCAGCCATAGGTGCCGCTCTCGGTGCAGGTGTAGGCGGTGGCGCAGGTGCCATCATCGGCAACCGTATGGACAAGAAGGCCGAGGAGCTTGCGGCTCTTGAGGCAGCCAAGGTTGAGAAAATTGAGGATGTGAACGGTCTGGAAGGCCTGAGGGTCACATTTGACAGCGGTATCCTGTTCGGTTTCAACAGCTCCAACCTGAGCGATGAGTCAAAGGAGACCCTGAGCAAGTTCGTGGAGACCATGAAGGATATGGAGCAGACTGACATCACCATCTACGGTCACACTGACAATGTGGGTACAGAGCAGGCAAACGAGAGGGTTTCAGCCCGTCGTGCCGATGCAGTTGCCGACTATCTCAAGAAGTGCGGCATGAGCAAGGACCGCATCATCACCAAGGGTATGTCATTCAACATGCCGGTGGCCAGCAACGACACCGAAGAGGGTCGTGCCCAGAACCGTCGCGTGGAGATCTACATCACTGCCAACCAGGAGATGATGAAGGAGGCTGCCGGAATCTGATTCCTGCATACCTAAGGAATGAAAATGCAGAGTTCATTAGGAACTCTGCATTTTTTTTGCCGTCAGGAGAGACGGCATGTTTTTTTTACTTTAATTTGCAGGTAACAGATTATTGAGAGACAATCAGGATTCAGAAATGATTAAAGTAGCAGCAGCAGTTCCCCAGGTCCGTCTGGCTCAGCCGATGGCCAATGCCGAGGCGTGTCTTGAACTTATCAGAGAGGCACATGCCGGATCGGTAAATGTGATTTGTTTTCCATTGTTGACGCTGACGGGTTATACCGCAGGTGATTTGCTCTGCAATGCTCTTCTGATAGACAAGTCGGCGGAGGCACTCAAGTGGCTCGCCCGACGGACTTCAGGACTGACTCCGCTTGCTGTAGTAGGCCTGCCTTTGCTGAAGGACGGCAAACTCTACAACGCCATGGCTTTCATAAAAGGGGGGCGCGTGTTGGGATACAGGGTCGAGCCTAATCCTTCTCAGAGATGGTTTTCGGGGCTCTCCGAGGGTAAGGGCTTCAGTCAGGTCAGGGAGGTTGTGGATTCCGGCCTGGGCAGGCGGTTCCCTGTATCCGTAGCTTTTCCGGGTGAACTTGAGAATGAAAAAGCCCGTTTCAAGGGAATAGTGCTCTGTCCTCAGGCGATTGAGGGTAGGGTAGGTGCTCATGGCTCTGTCACAGCCGGGCTTGCCGGACTTACTTCCAGATGCCGGTGTACCGCTGTTCTGGCATCGGCGGGGAAGGGTGAATCCAGTACCGATTACTGGTACCCGGGATTCGCAGTGGTTGCCCAGAACGGTCTTTCATTATACAGCAGCTCTCCTTTCTGCGGTCTGGCGGTTTGCGGAATCAGTACTGCCCCCGTTCCCGTCACTGCCGCTCCAGCACTTCCTATGGGTGAAGAGGGCATATCCGCCGACCCTTTCATGTGCTGTGATACCTTGCGTAAGGCGCGTGAGGCGTTTGCAATTCAGTGCGGAGCCCTCAGGACAAGACTGGAGCATACCGGAATCAGACGTCTCGTCATAGGGGTTTCCGGTGGATTGGACTCCACGCTGGCACTGCTGGCTTGCGCACGTACTCTGGACTCTATGGGGCTCCCGCGCAAGAATCTTGTGGGTATCACTATGCCCGGATTCGGTACCACGGACCGTACTTACAGCAATGCCGTGAACATGATGAAGGCTTTGGAGATAGAGTGGCGTGAGATCAACATAAAGGAGGCCTGTCTGCTTCATCTGCGTGACATAGGTCATGACCCGGCTGTTCATGATTCGGCGTATGAGAATGCCCAGGCCCGGGAACGCACTCAGATCCTGATGGATGTGGCCAATGAGACCGGAGCGCTGGTTGTGGGTACGGGCGACCTTTCGGAGCTGGCATTAGGCTGGTGCACATACAACGGTGACCACATGTCCATGTATGCCGTCAACGGTGGCATTCCAAAGACCGCTATACAACATATCATAAGGTATGTGGCGGAGAATGAACTGAATGAATCGGTCAAGCCTTTCCTGTTTGATGTCATAGACACTCCCATCAGTCCGGAGCTGCTCCCCGGAGGTACTGTGACCCAGAAAACCGAGGATATTATAGGCCCGTACCGTCTGCATGATTTCTTTATCTGGCATTTTATGGGAGAGTGCCGCTCTCCGCGTGAAATAAGTGAGCTTGCGGCAGGGGCTTTCGCCGGGGAGTACAGCCGTGATGAGATAAACCGTTGGCTCAAGCTCTTTCTGAAGCGTTTCTTCAGTCAGCAGTTCAAGCGTTCCTGTATGCCTGACGGTCCGGATGTCTTCGGTATCTCGCTCTCCCCCCGTGGCGGATGGACAATGCCGAGCGATGTTTCCAGTGCTCTCTGGACGGAGGATATCTGTTGAAAGAGAGTGTCAGGTTCTAAAAACAGCCGTTTGTTTAACGTTGTTTCACGCGAGTTCTAATATTTTAAGTAACAACGTAAAGAAAAAGTACCGACCTTTGCGGTCGAAAACAAAGGATAATTCTCATAAGCATTAATTGGTTAGTAATTAGGTTAGTAATTAGGTTCGGACCCTCAGGCTTGTGAAAGCCGTAAGGTCCTCCCCCGAAAGGAAAATGTCCTGCAAGGGGATTAAAAAAATGAGTTCACGTGAGTGAATTCTTTTTTTTTATGCGTTTTCTGAAACGGAATGTCATCTGGATAGCATGTTGGCTATTGCATCCCTGTATGAGCGTGAAACCGGGATAGGGTTGATGGAGTCATTGTCAAGCAGCACGTAGAGGTTGTCACGGTCGTTGTTGAAGAAACGTACCTTCCTGATATTCACGAGGTATGACCTGTGGCAGCGTGTGATGCTTCCCTCCAGGTCATCCTCAATGTTCTTGGCAGTGGTCCTTATGAGCGATTTCCTGACCTGTCCGTCCTGCTCATAGAATATCTTGACGTAATTGTCCTCCGATACTGCGTACAGGATATCCTTGACCATAATGGAGAGTTTTGTCTTGCCGTTGTTGTCGTGTATGGATACTATGTGGCTGTCATCGGTTTTGTCGGTCTTGCCGTCAAGCTGTAACCTCAGGCCGTGGACATATCCGTACAGGATACATATAGTATATGGTATCACCAGGATAAGGAATACACAGAAGAATGATTTCATGAAGAGCAGCCACGGATTGACCTGACACTTGTTGACAAGAATGCTGATTACAGTATAGAAAAGCGAGATGACGAGTACCTCTGATATGAAATATACAAGGATTCCGGGTAAACCGAGCGTGCGCTTCCTGTTGATCTCAATGAGCAGGAACTTGCTGAGAAGCAGGAACAGCACGGACACTGCGTACAGTACAGCTGTTCCGAGAAGCAGGTAGCTTGTGCTGAGAGTCAGCCAGTATGTGGATGAGAAAGGCGAATAAAGCAGGAGGAACAGGACGGAAAACAGTGTAATGAACGGAACTGTCAGGAACAGGAATCTCCTTGAAAAAATATAATCGGGAATCTTAGCCGTCATAACTTGTGGTTTTCTGTTGTGAGGAGTGCAAAGATAGTTCAATCCATGGGGAGAAAAAAATAAATGTGATTCTATTTTGGGCCGGTGAGATATCTTCGGGAACGGTGGCATTTCGCCACAAATGAGGTTCCGAATACCCCTTAATGGTTATTACAGGCGCGTATATGCGCATGTGATATTAATTTTGCGCCAGATTATGTACATAACAAACATTCATTCAGCAAATGAAAAGAATCATTTACAGGACTCCGGATTGTGACATGAACGCTGTCAGCCTCATCAAGATGTTTGAGGACAGTTTCCGTCGTCATTGGAAGAACAAGGCCCTTTCGGATTTTCAGGGCGAGACTATAACTTACGGTGAACTGGCCGAAAGAGTCGCCAGAGTTCATCTGCTTCTTGAGGATGCAGGGATAGGCAAGGGTGACAAGGTGGCCCTCTGCGGAAAGAACTGTCTGGCCTGGGGAGTCTCTTTCTTCGGTGTCCTGACATACGGAGCAGTTCCTGTTCCCATCCTGAACGATTTCAAACCTGCGAACGTGCATACACTGGTGAACCACTCGGAGGCCAAACTGCTCATGGCCGGCGATGTGGTCCTGGCCGGAATAGTTCCTGAGGAGATGCCCGATATAGAAGGCATTATCCTGATGAACGATATGTCTTGCCCTTTCAGCCGTTCCAAGGCTCTTGACAATGCCTTCGCTAATCTGGAAAAACGTTTCATCGAGAAATATCCCGATGGCTTCAGCGCGGATTGCATTGAATATGAAGCTGAGAATTCCGGTGAGGATCTTGCGGTCCTGAACTACACCTCCGGCACAACAAGTGACCCTAAGGGCGTGATGGTTCCTTACAGGGCATTGCTCATAAACATGAAGTTCGCCTGTGGCGTCCTGCCATTGAATGAGGAAGAGACAGTCGTATCCATACTGCCAATGGCTCACATGTTCGGCCTTTCCTTCCAGCTCATGTTTGAGCTCCTGCTTGGCAGCAGCATCTGTTATCTGGGTAAGATGCCCACTCCTAAGATTCTTTTTGCCGCGTTTGCCGAGGAGAAGCCCAAACTCATCATTACCGTTCCTCTTGTAATAGAGAAGGTCATCAAACAAAAGGTACAGCCTGTCATGGAGAAACCTCTTATGAAGGTTGCTATGGCCATCCCCGGACTGAAACAGCTGATAGGCGGTAAGATTCGCAACCAGGTCTTGGCCGCATTCGGCGGTAATGTGGATTCCCTGATAGTTGGCGGCGCAGCCCTCAATGCCGATGTGGAAAAGATTCTCCGAAAGATAAAGTTCCCCTATACTGTAGGTTACGGCAGCACGGAATGTGCTCCGCTCATTTCATACGTGGACTGGGAGAAATATAAGCGCGGATCCTGCGGCGTGGCCATTCCCGGAACTCAGGTGGATGTCTTCAGCGATAACCGTAAGGACAATGTGGGTGAACTTTTAGTCAAGGGTGACAATGTCATGCTTGGATACTATAAGAACCCCAACGCCACACGTGACGTCATTGACCCTGAGGGCTGGTTCCACACCGGCGATATGGGTACTATTGACCGTCAGGGCAACATTTTCATAAAAGGCCGCTGCAAGAATATGATTCTCGGGCCTTCTGGCCAGAACATATATCCCGAGGAGATTGAGGATATAGTTAATAATGTAAAGTATGTGGCCGAATCACTTGTCGTTGACCGTGGCCGCAAGCTTGTCGCCCTGATAGTCCCGGATTATGAGGCCGGCAAGAGTGACGGGTTGACCGAGGAGCAGGTCAGGAAGTTCCTGGATGACAGCCGCAAGACCATAAATGAGCAGCTGCCCACTTATTCGCAGCTCTCCAAGATGGAGTACAGGTCCGAGCCGTTCGAGAAAACTCCCAAGAAGAGCATCCGCCGCTTCCTGTACAAGTGACCGCGTAACAGATTCAACGAACCAGGGCATCCTTCGGGGTGCCCTGGTCCGTTTCTGTATTCAATCATTTCACCAATACCTTCTCCATACGGCCGTCAGCCCTGCGGATTATGTGCATGCCGGGACTGTCGGAGGGAATCATGCGGCCGTCAGGGCTGTAGTGCCGGTTCAATTCCTTCTGTGGTTCCGCTTCGGCTTTCTTATCTATAGAGTTGGTCCCGCTGAAATATACCGAAACAGAGTAATCCGTCATAATGTGTTGACAAGCTGACCAGAATCTGACATCGCCCAACTTGAAGATGTATTTACCTGGCAACTGCTTATTGTCCTGGTTGTTCAAGGAATCAGGTCTGAATACTACGGTATAAGTTTCATGATCATCATTGTCAACATCCACGATATAGTCAGAGACGTGCCAAGACTCGCTGTAACTCCAACCGTCGGCACTCACTAATTGTGCTGTAATTGATTCCTCAAAGTCCGGAGCCAAGGCTGAACGGAAAGTCATAGTTATGCTGTCCAGATCTGATGGAGCATCGGTATGATTATAATCAAACAGGTTCGATGTTACAAGCCAGCTTATTTTTCCATGAGAAGTGACATAAACTTCCGGATTATGGAAAGCACGCTGTTGTATCAAGTCAGGAAGCAAGGCCCATACTGCATCATTCGTGGCTGTATCAATATCCTTGATATACTTCAAGGCAATTGACGGGTCATCGACCGGATTGTGGAAACTAAAGCTTATTTTCTCCAGACCTTCGAAAGAGTCATCGTCAAGCCATACATAAAGATAACCGTCATCGTGATACTCGGCTGTCATCACATCAAGTCCGTAAGGCTCACCGTCATACTCAGCCTCCAAAGAAATGCAATCAGACGGTATTTCAATCGCACCTTCAGGAGCAAGGCTTGCCAACTCACTGAGATTGTTGCCTGGAGTAAACTTTATCTTGGCAATATCACCATTGTAACTGACATCGCAGGACACTGATTCAAGCAAAGCGATATTGTCAATCTCATACGTCACTCCCGGACTCAGGAACGAGAAACGCAGGCAACAGTCTTCATAGTCCGATCCGCTCATGAACATCACTCTGTACCGGTTAATATAGTCAATATGATAGCAAAAGTCCAGGAAACCGTCCGGTGAGATGCCCGGTCCGTTGACAGGTTCCAGTCCATCGGGTGTCCTGTGATATATCCCGATGGCCATATTTGCCTGTTTCGTCAGTAACGACCCGGACCTCATCCGTTGAACCGTCTGGACGGATGGCTGTGTTGTTGATGACGTAGTTCGACTCTCCCTGCTCGAATCCGCAGAACAACAGCGTATCATGACTGTTTGTTTGCCCAAAGCCTACTGAAGAACATAGCAATGTTGTAACCAAGCATATAACAGAAGAATTATTTTTATACATAGTAAAATCACAATGAAAAAAGCCAAGTCAAACACCCAAATCAAGAATCTGTTTGACAAGAGGGACTACTGCGGTCTTGAGGGATTTGTCGTTCAGGCGGTGCTCGCCCTCAAAACGCTGGGCGTGGGTGTAGTGTCTGCGGAACAGGTCGTAGCAGTTAACGGTAGTGTCGTGAGTTCCGAACAGACCGTAGGTGTTCTCGCGGTCAAAATCGGTTATCCCCTTGAACTGCTGCCGTTCCATAGCGTTGAAGTTCTTGACTATCTGCCCGGTTATTTTAAACTCCTTCTGCCCGTCCTTGCGTCCGTTCTGGAAGGGATAGGTGGTACCCGCTTTCATCACCTTGGACATGGTGGACATGTTGAAGGAGGGGTTCACGCATATCTTCCTGAACCCGAACATCTGCTGGGCATACATGGCTCCCATGGACGTACCCACAATTATATCGGGTTTGTGCTCTTGGCAGTACTGACGGAGGTAGGGCAGTGCATCGACAGGATCAACAGGTATATCGGGGGCGCACACCTCTAACTCCGGAAGCATGCGGCGCAGGCTCTCCACAGTCCCGCTTGCCCCCGATGACATGAATCCGTGGAAATAGACGAGACGCATTATTTCCCGGCCTTGAGTCCCTTGATAACTGCGTTGGTGAATCCGGCCTCTTCCATAGCGTTCAGTCCCTTGATGGTTATTCCGCCGGGAGTGGTCACCTTATCCACCTCCTGCTCGGGATGTGTCCCGTGCGCCTGCAACAGCTCAACAGCGCCTTTGATTGTGCCTAACACTATCTCCTGCGCATCCTTGGGGTAGAAGCCCATCTCCACTCCGCCTTCCACGTTGGCGCGGATATAGCGGAACACGTAGGCAATGCCGCATGAGGCAAGAGCTGTTCCGGCGGACATCTGCTTCTCCTCCACCTGCTTGGCGAATCCCACCTGGCTGAACAGTTCCTGCACCAGGTCCAGACTCTTCTTAGAGGCGTTGGCCGTGCAGTAGAAGAACACTCCCGCGCCGACCTCCACAGCTATGTTGGGGATGAGATGCACAATCTGAGGCAACGCTCCGCCTTTATCGAACAGTTGGGCAAGTTTCTCTGTACCCACACCTGCTGCAATCGAGATTATGAGCTGCTTCTTATAGTCAATAGCCTCCCTTACCTCTTCCACAGCCGAAGGCATTATCCACGGCTTGACGGCAAAAAGCACTATGTCAGCGCCTTCCACAGCTTGGGCATTATCCTTTGATATGCCTATTCCCGGCACATCCTTCACCAGTGTTTCAAGTGTAGCGTCACTACGGTCACAGCATGTGATGTCCTTTGCTGCGAACACTTTACGGGCAGCAAACCCTCTTGCTATGGCGCCGCCCATATTTCCGGCGCCGATAATCGTGATTTTCATATCATTGCATTTTCAGGTTGATAATACTCCCGCAAAAATACACATTTTCAGGATAAATATGTTCCTTGCACGTTTTTGTTGGCGGATTTACCGCAGTTTCGACGGCCGTGTGGAGAAGGTATCGGTGAAATGATTGAACACAGAAACGAACCAAGGCATCCCGAAAGATGCCTTGGTTCGTTTCTGTGTGGGTGAAGATGGATTCGAACCACCGAAGTCGAGAGACAGCAGATTTACAGTCTGCCCCATTTGGCCACTCTGGAATTCACCCGTAAGCCGCCCGGCAACAGGATCACTTGCTGGTGAGGCGTGCTATATACTTGTCGGCCTCCTGACCCTCCACGGACTCAGGATACTTGACCTTGATCATCTTGTAGAGCTTCAGTGCCTGTTCTGGCTTGTCAAGTGACTCGTAGATGATAGCGGCCTGGAAGTAGTAGTAAGGGGAGAGAAGGTTGTTGCCTGCCTTCTTTGCGGCCTTCTCGAATGTTGCGACAGCCTTGTCAAGCTGGTCCATATTGGCATAGCAATTGGCCAAAGCGCCCATTATGGAGGGACTTGCCATCTTGTCCTTGCCGTTGAATTTGTCAAGATATCTGGAAGCTACCTCAAAACTGTCGAGCTGTGCGCAGCAGAGACCTGCGTAGGCGGCTGCCAGCTTGCCTGCCTTGGTGCGGCTGTATTCATCGGCAAGAGCCTCGAATCCTTCATAGCCGTAAGTGTCACCCTGTAAAGCGGTCCTGAAATCACCGTTCAGGAAATAGGTCTCACCCGGGAAGATGGCTTCCGATGCCCTGAGCTCACGCGGCTGGACCACCTTGCTGTTGTAAAGCATGCCGCCGGCAATGATGACGATGATGAGGGTTACAATTGCGTAGATTGTCTTTTTGTTCTTTTCAAAAAACTGCTCAGAACGGGTCAGAGCCTCTTCAAGTCCGCCCTGCTCCTGCTTTGCTGCAGCTGGTTTTGTAGCTTTCTTTGCCATAGTTCTATTATTTGCGGGTGCAAAAATAGTCATTTTTTGGTTTTGTATTACAAAATGAATGAAAAAATGGGGTTATATTCGCAACCGGTAAGCAACAATCGCTGCCGGGAGTTATGATACTTGAGCATCTTTTCGTACAGGATTACCGGAACCTCATACAGGCAGACCTGGATTTTTCCCATAGGCTGAACTGCTTTGTGGGCCATAACGGTATGGGAAAGACCAACCTTCTGGATGCCATTTACTATCTCTCTTTCTGCAAGAGCTCCATTAACCCTTCCGATTCCCAGACAGTGAGGCACGGGGCGGAGTGCTTCCAGATACAGGGGACTTATTCCATGCCTTCGGGGGAGAGGACGGTGATAGGATGTATGTCACGTCCGCAGGGACGCAAGCAGTTCAGGCGTGACAGGAAGGAGTACAGCCGTTTCTCAGACCATATAGGCTACATTCCGACGGTTTTGCTGTCGCCACAGGACTCCGGACTGATTTCCGGGGGAAGCGAGGAGCGCCGCCGGTTCATGGATATGGTGATTTCCCAGTATGACCAGGAGTACCTGAAGGACCTGATAGATTACAACAAGGCCCTTGCGCAGAGGAATGTCCTGCTCAGGAACGAGACCGAACCCGATGCCGAGCTACTTCTCATGTGGGAGATGATCATGGCAGACAAGGGTTGGCGCATATATGCAAAACGGCATCAGCTTGTTGAGAGACTTGCACGTCTGTTTGACGACATGTATTCAAGGATTGGTGAGAATAATGAGAAGGTGTCGCTGGACTACCGCTCACATGCCTCACGGGGGGATTTGGCGGCTATGTTCGAGTCCGGAAGGTCTAAGGAGCGGATTGTGGGCTATTCGCTTTACGGCATTCACAGGGATGAGATAGAGATGTGTCTGGGCGGTTACCCCATAAGGCGAGAGGGCTCCCAGGGACAGAACAAGAGCTTCCTCACTGCCCTGAAGCTTGCACAGTACAGCCTGCTGGCGGAGTCATGCGGCAGGAGGCCTATCCTGCTTATGGACGATATTTTTGACAAGCTGGATGCAGGCCGTGTTGAGCGGATACTGCGTATCGTGGCCGAGGAGCCCGGTTTCGGACAGGTGTTCATAACCGATGTTGACAGGAACCACATTGACAGGATCCTGGCGGGTATCGGGATAGACCACAAAGTGTTCACCATAGAGTACGGAAATGTGATATGAAACGCAAGGACTCAGAGCATCTCGGCAATGTGATACAGCAATATCTGCGGGAGAACGGGCTGGAGACTCCGCTCAACGAGCACCGTCTGATCAAGGCCTGGAGCGAGGTGCTCGGACCTTCCATATCCTCCTACACCAAGGACCTGCGTATCTATAACCAGGTGCTGTTCGCTACTGTCTCCTCATCAGTTGTGCGTAATGAGCTCATGATGCGCCGGACCGATCTGGTGAAACGTCTCAACAGTCATGTGGGCGCACAGGTAATCACACAGATAGTCCTGCGCTGAACCGTCTCAACTTTGCCGGTTAAAGGTTATTTCTCCGAAAGTATGCTTACTGCACGCTGGACGGTTGCATCGGTCTCGTTGAAGAACGAAATGTAGTCCTCCATATCGAGCGAGTCATAGATGATGTTGCCGTAGAGCGATGTCCTCATCTGCTTGAGGGCAGGTCCGGAAAGATTGTGGCTGCTCTTGACCCCGTTTCGGGCGGCAAAGTCATAGAACTGGCCGAGCACATTGTTCCTGTCTAAATATTTCTCTATCTCCGATGCGCTCTTGAGTGCCGATATCTCGTTGCGGCGACTATCTACAAAACGGAATGCGAACTTGTTCACAAGACTCTTCCGTACCACTTCAGAGTAGTAGTCAGAATATCCGGCAGTATCCTGCGGAACGAAGATGTCGGGCATGATGCCGCCACCGCCATAGACTGTCCTTCCGCCTTTGGTGGTGAATACCTCGCTCTCATTCTGACGGACGCTGTCGGCGGTGAAGAACTCCCCGTGCTCGTACCTTTTCATTATGTCCATGGCATAATCCTCGTCGGACTCACCGTAGGGCTTCTGTATGCAACGGCCTGACGGGGTGTAGTAACGGGCTACAGTTATCCTTATACTGGAACCGTCCGGGAACATCAGAGGTTCCTGGACCAGTCCCTTGCCAAACGAGCGGCGTCCGATTATGGTTCCGCGGTCATTGTCCTGGATGGCCCCGGAGAATATCTCGGATGCCGATGCCGATGACTCGTCTATAAGTACCGCAAGCGGGATGGACGAGTAGTGTCCGTAGCCGTTGGCGAACTGCCGTGCAATGCTGCTGTGGGCCCCTGATGTATAGACTATCAGGTCGTTCTTGGGCAGGAACTCGTTGGCCATCTGGATGGCGGCTCCGAGATAGCCTCCCGTATTGCCCCTCAGATCCACAATCAGCCGCTTCATGCCCTTGCTGCTCAGCTCTGCCAGACCGGTCATCATCTCGTTGTATGTGGTCTCGCCGAACTTGTTTATCATGATATAGCCTATTGATTTCGAGGGCGAAATCATATATGCCGCGTCAACGCTCTTGACAGGGATGTCACCGCGCTCAATGTTGAAATCAATGATTCCCGGCTCTCCGGTACGCATTATACCCACTTTGACTTCCGTCCCCTTGGGGCCCTTCAGGTTCTTGACCACCTCATTCGAGGATATGCCTTTTCCTGCAAACACGGAGTCGTTGATGAGCACTATGCGGTCACCGGCTATTATGCCCACCTTCTCCGAGGGGCCGCCCCGGATGACGCTGTTGACCCTGACTGTGTCATCCTGAACGGTGAACTGTATGCCTATTCCTGAGAAACTGCCGTGCAGCTCGTCATTGCTGTCCTGGGTCTCCTCGGCGGGGTAGTAGGCGGAATGCGGGTCCAGCTCCTCAAGCAGTATCGGCAATGCCTTGTCGATAAGCGAATCCATGTCTATCACATCCACGTACTTGCTGTCGATGGCCTGCAGCAGTGCGCTGACCTTGTTGTCAGGCCGGTAGCGGATAAGCTTCTCTATATTGCTGTTCTGTCTTTTCCAGAGGTGAACCACAACTTGGCTCCCGATTATGAATCCCACAATAAGTATGGTGAGTCCCAGAAGAATCCTCTTGAGTGTCTTCATTGCGTTTTTTTGTATGGGTTTGGTGTCAGTTGCCGATATTCAGGTATATCACCTCTATTCCGGCGCGTTTGAGAAGGTCGATGCCGTCAGTAAGCCTGTACTGTTCGGTATAGACCACTTTCCTGATTCCTGACTGTATGATAAGTTTCGCACATTCTATACATGGGGATGCGGTGACGTAGAGTGTGGCTCCGTCGCTGCTGTTTGCCGATCTGGCGAGCTTGGTGATAGCATTGGCCTCGGCATGGAGCACGTAGGGCTTGGAGACATTGTTCTCGTCCTCGCATATATTCTCGAACCCGGTGGGTGTCCCGTTGTACCCGTCGGAGATTATCATGTTGTCCTTCACCACCAGAGCACCCACCTTGCGGCGCTCACAGTATGAGTTCTCGGCCCAGATCAGGGCCATTCTTGCATAGCGGCAGTCGAGGGCCGCTTTCCTGGCTTCGTTCATGTTTAACTTTTGCGTTGGCGTCGGCTTTGTCCGGATGGTTTCCCTTCCGGTGGGCTTCAGCGCTGTCATCCGGTTATCTTTTCCAATGCGGGAATGTGAATCTCCTTGCGCCTGAGGACTATGAGTCCGTCGGCGGAGAGGGCGTTCAGTTCCCTTGACACGTTCAGTCTCGTGGTGTCCATCAGGGCGGCCAGGTCATTCATCGTTATGGAGAGGCGTTTCTCGCCGTACGGTATGTCGGATAATCCATAGATGAGCCTTGCTATCCTGTGGCGCAGGCTGAATTCATCGATTTCCCACGTATGCCGGTCGGCCTGCTGGACCCGTCCGCTGAGAATGTTCAGCAGATTCATCCTGCAGATGTTATACTTTCCGATTTCGGTATAGACGTACTGCTTGTCCACGTTCAGTACGCTGCATGTATCGACAGCCTCATAGTCCCTGCGGTAGCTGCCGGTGACGCCGAACATGGAGTAGGGTTCTATAAGGTGGGGTGAACCGATCTTTTCGTGAAACACGAAACGGTCTGATTCCCCCCTCCTTGAACTCTCAGCCGTTCCCCCGATAAGGAAGGTGAAATGGCTGCATCTGTCACCGGCGCTGCAGATGAAACTGCCCGGCGGATATTTCACGAAATCCAGCCGGATTTTCTGCAGTAGGGTGTTGAAGTCGTCGTTAGCCATTCCCTGGAACAGCGGAAGTTGCTTCAAGGTGTCGAATATCGGTGAATCCATAGCGCAAAGGTAATAAAAGATAATAATTTTTTTTGTTTTACCTGTGGAATGTATCAGCATAATGGCTAACTTTGTATGAAATGATTCTTATACCTTATTAATATTGGTTTCAAGTATGATGAACATGTTGAGTTTCGGCAGCTTTCTTGCAGAGATGGAAGGAGTGCAGAGGGTTTTCTGGATAATCGCATTGGCGGCTTCGCTTGTATTCGTTATCCAGACAGTGATTACATTTATCGGTCTCGGTACCGATATGGACGTGGATGCAGGTCCCGATTCCATAGACGGTCTCGGTGATTCAGTCGAGGACGGCAGTCTGAGCGGCCTGTTCTCATTCCGCAACCTGATCAATTTCCTGCTCGGTTACGGATGGGCGGGCGTGCTGCTTCATGATTCCATCGGCAGCAGGCTGCTTTTGCAGATAGTCGCCATTGCAGTCGGCATCGCATTTGTGGCGGCATTTGTGTTCATGTTCCGTCAGCTCATGAAACTCTCGCATGACGGCAGTTTCAGGATGACCGAGGCGGTGGGGCTTACGGCCGATGTCTATCTGCGCATCCCGGCTTCCCGTACCGGACGCGGCAAGGTGCAGTTGAGCGTGAAAGGTTCCATCCATGAGATAGACGCTGTGACTGACCGCGGGACAGAGATCCCTACCGGTGACCATGTCAGGATCGTCGGAGTCCTTGGGGATGACCTCCTTCTGGTTGAGTGATTTTTCGGATTAATAATTAACAACTTAATATCAAAAAGATGGATAAAATTTCAATTCTGGTCGTGATAGGAGTAGTGCTCCTTTTCATTCTGTTTGCAACAATCATCCGCAGGTACAGACGTTGCCCTTCGGACAAGATTCTGGTAGTATATGGTAAGACAGGCGGCGGAAGCGCCAAGTGTATCCATGGCGGCGGTAAGTTCGTATGGCCGGTAATCCAGGATTACGCTTACCTGAGCCTGACACCTATTTCCATAGATGCGAACCTGACCAACGCCCTTAGCCGTCAGAACATCCGCGTGGATGTACCATGCCGGTTCACTGTCGGTATATCGACTGAGCCTGACAGCATGAACAACGCTGCTGAACGTCTGCTGGGACTCACAGCCGATGAGATTCAGGAGCTGGCACGTGACATACTGTTCGGTCAGCTGCGTCTGGTTATAGCCACCATGACGATTGAGGAGATAAACAGTGACCGTGACACCTTCCTCGAGAAGATTGCCAAGAATGTTGAGGTTGAGCTCAAGAAGATAGGCCTGCGTCTTATCAACGTGAACGTGACCGATATCAAGGATGAGTCAGGTTATATCCAGGCTCTCGGTAAGGAGGCTGCCGCCAAGGCCATCAACGAGGCTAAGGTCAGTGTGGCAGAGCAGGACCGTAACGGTGAGATAGGTAAGGCCGAGGCGGTCAAGGAGACCCGTATCCGTACATCGCAGGCCAACGCCGTAGCCGTACAGGGTGAGAACAACGCCAAGGTCGAGATTGCAAATTCCGATGCTTTCCGTCGTGAGAAGGAGGCCGAGGCCAACCGTCTGGCTGTGACAGCCGAGAAGGTGCAGCAGGCCAAGGCACTGCAGGATGCCTACATCGCCGAGCGTGACGCTGAGAACGCCCGTGCCGAGCGTGAGCGTTCCACCCAGCAGGCTAATATCCTGGTTGCACAGCAGGTTGAGAAGGACCGTATCATCATAGCCGCCGAGGCAGAGGCTGAGAAGCTGCGCGTAAGCGCAAAGGGTGAGGCCGATGCCATATTCGCCCGCATGGAGGCAGAGGCTAAGGGTTACTTCGAGATCCTGACCAAGCAGGCTGCCGGTTATGACAAGATGGTGCAGGCTGCCGGTGGCGATGCCGCCAAGGCATTCATGCTGCTCATGTCCGAGAAGATGCCGGAACTGGTCAAGACTCAGGTGGAGGCCATCAAGGGTATCAAGTTCGACAACGTGACCGTTTGGGATTCAGGCAACAGCGCCGACGGAAAAGGTTCTACAGCCAATTTCCTGAGCGGACTTCTCAAGTCGGTCCCCCCGATGTCAGACCTGTTCAACATGGCCGGCCTGAACCTGCCGGAGTACCTTGCCAGGAAGAAGGCTGAGGATGCTCAGGCTGAGGAGGTAGCGGATGACAAGTAAGAATTTTACGGAACAGATAAAAGACAGATTCTGATTCTTCCGGTTTATTTTTTTGGAGCAGTGGGAGCTGAACAGGCGTGCTTGATGGTTCCCGCTGCTCCAAATTTTCAATTCTGGATTTAACAAGTCTTTTTATTTCATATCTTTGCAATGAGTAAACTTTGATATTCGCCAATATGAAAAGATTCACCTTATTGGTCATGTTGTCATTCTGCGGCATGTGGACTATGGCTCAGGATACTGTTCAGAGCAAGAAGCTGAACAAGATGAACATGGTGGTCAAGGAGTGGAACACCGACGCCAAGACCAACAGAAAGATTCTTGACCACGTGACGACCTATAATCCTGACGGAAAGAAGATAGAGGAGATTGAGTACGGTCTTGACGGTCAGAAATGGCGTAAGCGTTATGAGTATGGCGCTGACGGCCGGATGTTGCGTGAGCTTGTCTATAACGAGCGCAATGTGCTTGACAACTACAAGAAATATGAGTATAACGAGTTTGGCAAGAAGCATACCCAATACACGTATGACTCCAAAGGCAAGCTCAAGTCGATGAAGGTGTACGAATATATCACTCAGGATGCCGGAGATTGAGCATATTCCGTTCAAGGGGATGCTGGAGAGATTCCCTCCCGTGACTCTTGAGGAGATGGACTCCGTCAAGCTCATGAACCGCATCGACACCAAATACCTTACCAGCGAAAAGGTCCTTCTGGAGCTGCTGGAGGATGCGTTTTCGGCGGGATACAGGGTCCTTGAGGTCGATGGACTCAGAATAAGTCCTTATGACACGCTCTATTATGATACTGACGGGCTCAGAATGTTCCAGGACCATCATAACCGCAGGCTCACGAGGCAGAAGGTCCGTACCAGGACATACCTCGCTACAGGGAACTCGTTTCTGGAGATAAAGCGCAAGAACAACAAGGGACGTACCAGGAAGAAGCGCATAGGTATTCCGTCCGCCGATTTCTGGGATTTCAGAGGGAATGCCGAAGCCGATGATTATCTGGCCCGCCACTCCGCGTTCACGGCCGATGTCATATCGCCTGTCCTTGAAACGCTTTTCGACCGCATCACTCTTGTAAATCCGGCTATGACGGAGCGTCTTACCATTGACACCTGCCTTGTCTTCAGGAACAGGAGAAGCGGTGTTGAGGCTTCACTCAAGGATGCTGTGATTATAGAACTCAAGCAGGACGGACGGGCTTCCAGCCAGATGAAGACAGTCCTCCTGGAGCACAGGATCAAGCCCGTGAGAGTGAGCAAGTACTGTATTGCCGTTACCCTGACCGAACCTCACGCACGTTGCGGCAGGTTCAAGCCCAAGGTCAGAAGGATTGAGAAAACGATAAACAAAAAAATAACTGTCTTATGATTTCACTTCAGGAACTTGGCGACTATACTCTCGCCGATGAGGACTTCTTTGATGTCCAGACTATTACCGACGGAATGATGTCCACGTCCCAAAGCATGGTTGAACTGATGATCAGGTTCTTCCTGAACCTGCTGGTCTGCTGGATACTGGTGCAGTTCTTCTACTACAGGAAGAGTCGCCGCCGCGACTACTATTTCACGTTCATGGTCTTTTCATCGGCCATGCTCATGCTGCTTTACATCATGGGCAATGTGGAGGTGGGAGTGGGACTCACGCTCGGCCTGTTCGCCATATTCGGCGTAATCAGATACCGTACAGAGACAGTGCCTATCCGCGAGATGACCTATCTGTTCGTCATTATCGCACTGGCGGCCATGAACGGACTGGCCCCGCTCTACAAGATGGTGGGGGCGGTGACGGATAATCCCCATTTTGAGCTCTCCTGGGGCAACGTGGGTATCACCGTGCTTTCAAACCTGCTCGTTGTGCTGCTTATCTGCATACTGGAGAGCGGGAGGATGCTCAAGCATACATCGACCAAGCTGGTCCTTTATGACCGTATCGACATGATTGTCCCGGAGCGCAGGGAAGAGCTGATTGCTGACCTTGAAAAGCGTATAGGCATAAAGATAGACAATATAGAGGTAGGTCATGTGGATTTCCTCAAGGACTCTGCCTTCATCAAGGTATATTACACATTGGAGAAGGGTCAGACCGCCACAATTGACACCCTGACCAAGGCTAAGCAGTTCGTGGAGCAATAGGAATCCGTCTTAATAAAAAAATCTGCAATATGAAAAAAGCCTTATTGGTTGCCCTTGGGGCGATAACAACGTATCTCACGGTACAGGCCGACACTTTCAGGATAGGGGAACGCGGCTATTTCGAAAAAGCAGGAATCAATGTAATGGCGTTCCAGGACACTTATCCTGAGGGACACCAGGCAGGAGTATGCGTTATCATGAACGGAACCCGCATCGCCACTAACGGCGACCTGCGTCTCGAGGCCACTCCCGGCCAATGGCAGCCCCTGCCCAAACAGAATCGCCGCACTGTAGATGGCAATGCCATCACCACATGGCTCAGTTATCCCGATTCGTCTAAACACGAGACAGGTTTCAACCCCATGCTCTACCCGGACCTCCAGCTCAGCTACTCCGTAAGGGTGGAGGGTGTTGAGGATGGCGTTCTCGTTACGGTAGATCTGGACAAACCTATTCCCAAGGAGTTCCTCGGCAAGGTGGGATTCAATTTCGAATTTTTCCCGGGCATACTTTTCGGCAAGCCCTGGATCATGGACGGCAAGGCCGGTATCTATCCGCAGCAACCAAACGGCCCTGTCGATACACCGGCAAGTAATCTGGAGCAAATAGGCGATTTCCATACCGGACGCGGTTCCAGGATTGACCGTGAACATCTGCTTGGCGATGCCGCGGTTTTCAATCCCATCAGGGCCGATGACATAATATCAACCCCGTATGCCGTGGGCCGCAAGTTCACCTCCCGTCCCGATGACAATCTCTGCCGCCTCACTGTGGAGAGTCTCGGCGAGACCGGACTAAAACTCTACGACGGCCGCATGAATCACAACAACGGCTGGTTCGTCCTCCGTTCCGAGGTCCCTGAAGGTGCCACCAAGGGTGCGGTAAAGTGGCTTATCAAGCCAGCGGTCACCGAGGACTGGATGTACAGGCCGGTCATCCAGACCTCACAGGTGGGCTATCTGCCCGCACAGCCCAAGATTGCAGTGATTGAACTCGACGCTAGAGCTAAGGATGCTGAGAAACGCACCTGCACACTCTACCGCATATCTGACCAGGGTCCCGTCAAGGTGAAGGATATAGTTCCGTCAGTATGGGGCTCTTTCCTGCGGTACAACTATCTCCACGCCGATTTCTCCGATGTGACCGGGGAGGGGCTCTACCAGCTCCGGTATGAGGGCAGCGAATCCCCTGTCTTCGGAATAGGCCCTAACATCTATGACCGTGGAGTCTGGCAGCCTGTCATTGAGTATTTCCTTCCCGTCCAGATGTGCCACATGCGTGTGAACGAGAAATACAGGGTCTGGCACGATGCCTGCCACATGGACGATGCCCTTATGGCCCCTCCCTACAGTCATATCGACGGTTATGACCAACGTCCGGGTCTTTCCAGGTTCAACCCACTGGAAAAGGTGAAGGGAGTCAACATAGGCGGTTGGCACGATGCCGGTGATTTCGACCTGCGCATAGAATCCCAGGCCGGCGAGTCCTATATTCTCGCTCTGGCATACGAGTCCTTCCATCCTGATATAGATGTCACCTCCATTGACCAGGACAAACGGATTTGCGAGATTCATCAGCCCGACGGGAAGAACGATATCCTCCAGCAGGTTGAGAACGGAGCCCTGACAGTCATCAACTCATGGCTTGCCCTGGGACGGCCATATCGCGGAATCATCTGCAACAGCCTGCGTCAGTATGTTCTCCTTGGCGACGCTTCGGCGATGACCGACGGAATAACAGGCAATGACGATGACCGCTGGATCTTCACCGAGGACAACCCTGGTCGCGCGGTATCCGCTGCAGCCGGAATGGCGGCATCCTACAGGGTATTGAAGGGATTCAACGACACCCTTTCAGCGCACTGCCTGGATTTCGCCAAGGCCATATATAATGAGGTGGCGGAACAGGCGCAGCCTCTCGGCCGCGGGATGAGGGCCACCGACCTGACCCAGCTGGCAGCCGAGCTCTATCTTGCCACAGGTGAGAAAATATATAGGGACTATCTTGTAAACAACCGTGAGAATATCATCCGCGGCATACAGCGTAATGGATGGTATCTTTGCCGTGTTGCCAGACAGTTCGGAACCTTCAGGCGTGACAGTGAGCTCCAGGCATGGAAGGAGGCATTCGAGGAGGCCCTTAAGAACGTACCTGCTGGCATACAGCGTCAGTCTTCCGCCACACCTTACGGCGTTCCTTACCAGCCCTCCATCTGGGGAGCCGGCTGGGACATACAGTCATTCGGCTACCAGCAGTACTTCCTGGTATCGGCCTATCCTGAGATCTTCGACATTAAGCCGATGCTCAGTGCCCTGAACTTCGTCTTGGGATGCCATCCCGGCAGCAACCAGGCATCGTTTGCGTCGGGAGTGGGAGCGCAGTCAGCCACCGTTGGCTACGGTCTCAACCGTGCCGACTGGAGTTATATTCCAGGCGGCGTGATTTCCGGAACCGCCATGATACGCCCGGATTTCCCTGAACTGCTCACCTGGCCGTTCCTCTGGCAGCAGACCGAGTACGTGCTCGGCGGAGGCTCATCACACTACATGTTCCTCGTGCTGGCAGCACAGCAGCTTTGCAGATAGGAACAGCTACATACGGTCTATATCAAGCGTCACAAGCAGCAGTACCGGGTTGTCGGAAGGTTTGAGACCGTCAAAGAGAGATGCCCATTCGGATTCCTCGCCATAGAATCCGAGTATCTCCCTACGTCTTTTCAGCAAATCATTAGGCTGGCAGCTGAGCACAAGGACGGAGTCGTTAAAGACGGTCGAGGCTGTTGCCGGCACATTGAAGAGCGGATTCTCATTGGTCGCCGACAGACCGAAGGTGGATTTGTCGCTGAGACGGTAGATTAGTGTCTGTACCCGCCCCCCGGACATGACATACTGGAATACGGAACACTCCTTCATCTGAACATAATTGCCTTCAAAGAAAGGCATGTTCTCAAGCAGGTAGAAATAGGCAGGCTTCACATTGAAGCTGCGATCCGCTGTCAGGAGCTCGGGCGTGATCTCCATCTTGTACAGGGCGACCACCCCATCGGGAGTGAAATCATAAATGATGTTCTCGAAGTCGAGTACCCCCATCGCCCTGTCCCCTGACCTGAAGGTGTTCCTCTCCCTGACGAAAGGAAACCTACGTATCTCCATCCTTTTGCCGAAAGCATAGCAATCCCTTGTCCTGACATCGGTAACAAGAAAGAATATGCTGTCATATCTTGGACGGCTCTCTGTATGCTTGCCGTTCACGCAATGCAGAAGGTGGTTCTCGCCTATGAACTCCACACTCCTTGAATCAATGATGTTGTCCATGATACGCAGATATCGGCCGTTATGGTCATAAATCATTATCTTGTCCCGCTCATTCTCCTGGATTCCTATCTCTCCCTGTGGGGTAATCAGCACATGGTCAAGGCTCAGATACTGGTGGAAGGCCATTCCGCTGCTTGAGACAGGTGACCTTAGCGAGCCGTCGGTATTGAACAGCAGGACCTTCTTGGTAGCGGTCTTGTCGGCGAACAGGATGGCATCATCGAACACGCGCACTATGTCCGGATGGACCACCACGTTGCCGGGTCTGGTCTCCAGCCTCACGAAACTCACACCGGAAACTATACTGTCAAGCGAAACCCGCTTGCCTGTCCTGTGGCTGAAACGGACTGTCTCCATGTGGCTGAAATCAGCCTTGCGGTATCTGAGGGGCTCTTCCTCGGAACATGACACGGCCAGGAGAGAGCAGACTGCAAGACACATTGCAAAGCAAGCGATTTTTC
The DNA here is from genome assembly GCA_017651315.1 of Bacteroidaceae bacterium. GTDB lineage: Bacteria > Bacteroidota > Bacteroidia > Bacteroidales > Bacteroidaceae > Colenecus. The sequence continues at coordinate 17,929 of JAGCDE010000014.1, read as the reverse complement.
TGAGATAGCTCCGGTTCATATCATGCACCACTGATTTTGGACAAAAGTAGTGATTAATCGCTGTTTTTAATTATGTTTGCAGGACATAACCGTAAAATATTAACAGATTCTAAAAACAGGATAATCTTTATGCAAAGGATCAAGTCAGTATTAGCCGTCACCGCACTCCTTGCTGCAATGATGGCATCCTGCACCGACAGTAACGCCCGGGTGCATGTGGAAGGGAACAAATTCATAGGTCCTGACGGGAATGAAATCGTTTTCAGGGGTCTCTGTTTCTCCGATCCCGTGAAACTGGTGCGTGAGAACCAATGGAACGAGCGGTATTTCGCCGAAGCGGCCGACTGGGGCGCCAATGTGGTCCGTTTCGCCGTCCATCCCTCCAACCTCAATTCACTTGGCTGGGAAAAGACTTTCCAGGCGATGGACCAGGGTATCGCCTGGGCAAAAAAGTATGGCATGTACGTAATCATGGACTGGCACTCCATAGGCAACCTGAAGGAGGAGCGTTACACATCGGCCATGTACAACACGACCAAGGCGGAGACCTTCAGGTTCTGGCGAACAGTGGCGCAACGCTACAAGGATGAGCCGCAGGTGGCCCTCTACGAGCTGTTCAACGAGCCTACGGTCAACGGTACCGGTCCATGCACGTGGACAGAGTGGAAGCAGCTCCAGGAACAGATCATAGACACCATACGCGCATATAACCCCGATGCACTCTGCCTTTGCGCTGGGTTCAACTGGGCATACGACCTGACTCCCGTAGCCGACGAACCCATACTCCGTCCGAATGTGGCATACGTCTCCCATCCATATCCTATGAAGCGCGACCAGCCATGGGAGGAGCAGTGGGAGAAGGATTACGGGTATGTGGCCGACAAGTATCCCGTAATCTGCACCGAGATAGGTTACTGTCTGGAGAATGAACCCGGAGCCCACGTTCCCGTCATGTCAACCGACATTTATGGCGAGCACATAACCAGATACTTCGAAAAGAAAGGTATCTCGTTCACTGTATGGTGTTTTGATACAAGCTGGGCACCCATGCTCATAAGTGACTGGAACTTCACCCCCACCACACAGGGACGCTTCTTCAAAGCCTATCTTCAAAGCAGGAAAGGCAGGTGATCTTCCGCACAAATCAGGCTGCAGGAGAGAAGCGATACTGCCTTGGACCAATCAATGGGACAGGGCGTGTTTTTCACTTGTTATGAGCGATTGATCATAAAAAATATCAGGTAACAAAACAGATTCTAAGAATCTGCTTAATTTTGTTCCATGAAGTTGATTCGGTATGATTCAGATTCTGGTGGGGGCGGCAGCATCCGGGAGCGGCAAGACAACATTCACAATGGGGTTGATGCGTGCACTCACCCGGCGAGGCCTCAAGGTGCAGCCTTTCAAGTGCGGCCCCGATTACATCGATACACAGTTCCACACCATCGCATCGGGACGGCAGTCGGTCAATCTTGATACCTGGATGGCATCGGCGGAGCATGTGCGCTCGGTCTATTCGCATTATGCTGCCGGAGCGGATGCAGCTGTCGTGGAGGGTGTGATGGGGCTGTTTGACGGTTATGACCGTATGCGCGGCAGCAGTGCGGAGATTGCTTCACTGTTGGATGTGCCTGTCCTACTGGTGCTCAATGCCCGGTCTGCAGCCTATTCCGTAGCGGCTCTCCTGCATGGAATGAAGACTTTCCGGCCCGATGTGCGGACAGCGGCTGTGGTATTCAATAATGTGTCGTCGGAGTCACACTATGTTTTCCTCAAGGAGGCGGCTTCGGATGCCGGTGTGGAGTGTTTGGGCTGGATCCCGCATACCGATGGGATTGAGGTTCCTTCGCGTCACCTCGGACTTACTCTGGGGGTGGAGAATGAACTGGATGCTCTCGCTGACCGTGCGGCAGACCTTATCGAAGCCCATGTGGATGTGGACAGACTCGTTTCGCTGGGAGAGCAGGAGGTCATGGGAGACGGTTCCGGATGCTCTGTCCGTGAATCGGCTGACCCTGTCGTTGATTCCGGCGCAATAAGGCCTTTCGGAACCGATGACCGTCCCTTCGTAACCGCAGTTGCTATGGACAGGGCGTTCAATTTCTGTTACCGCGAGAATCTGGACCGTCTTGCGGAGATGGGCGATGTACGGTTCTTCAGTCCGTTGGCCGGGGAAGGATTGCCTGAGGCTGATTTTGTCTATCTGCCCGGAGGTTACCCGGAACTGTTCGCTCAGGAACTGTCGCTCAACAGGAGTCTCGCTTCACAACTTGCGGAATATGCAGAGAAGGGTGGCCGTATCTTGGCTGAATGCGGCGGCATGATGTTCCTTTCGCGCTCCATAACTGACATGGAAGGGAAGGCATGGCCAATGGCCGGAGTGTTGCCCATTGAGTGCACCATGCATGGGGCGCGTCTGCATTTGGGCTACCGCAGTATTGAACATGGCGGAAAGGTGTTCCGTGGACATGAGTTCCATTATTCGCGGATTGTCAATCCTGATATTCTGCCGAATACCGTGGTTCAGACCAACGCCAGGGGGGTGCCGACCGATACGGCTCTTTACCGTTACCGTAACGTGATAGCCGGATATACCCATTGGTATTGGGGGGAGAATGATATTTTTGACCTCTGGGAATAGGTGATACGGGCCATTTTGAGTATGTTTGCCGTATGAAGAGAGTTTACACACGCACAGGAGATGACGGCACTACCGGGATACACGGCGGTGAGCGTGTGCCTAAGGATGACATACGCATCGACGCCAACGGATGTATAGATGAACTGAATGCCCAGATAGGGATAGTGCGCAGCCTGCTGCCTCCGCAGGACGAGTGGCATGAGGGATTGCGCCGCATCCAAACAGGGCTGATGACGGTGATGAGTCTTGTTGCCACGCCATCGGCCGGACGGGATAGGAATCCTAACGTGTTTGATGATGAAATGGACCGTTTCTGCGAGAGGTGGATGGACCGCATGACAGCCGGCTTGCAGGACAGCGGCTATTTCCTGCTTCCCGGCGGGACTCCGCTTGCCGCGCAGCTCCAGTATGCACGCACCGTTGCTCGTAGGGCGGAGCGCAGGATGTGGACATTGCACCGCAAGGATCCGCTTCCAAGGGAGATTCTCCGGTTCGTAAACCGTCTGAGCGACCTTTTCTTCGTGATGGCCCGTTATGAACTTGACCGTCAGAACTGGCCGGAGGAGCGCTGGAGGAGTTTTGCGTATAAGAACAGCGAAAAATAACGGGCCGTTACCGGCGGATGGATGAAGCGGCGGGAAAGGCGGGAAAGAAGAGAGAAGGTATGGAAAGGAAACATTTGCATCCGGTGATGCTGGCCGGGACAGGAAGCGATGTGGGTAAGAGCGTAATAGTTACAGCTCTTTGCCGCATATTCCGTCAGGACGGCTACAGCCCGGCTCCGTTCAAGGCGCAGAATATGGCTCTCAACTCATACGCGACTCCCGATGGCCTTGAGATAGGCCGGGCACAGGCGGTACAGGCTGAAGCTGCCGGCATCCCTTGCCATACCGACATGAATCCGTTACTGCTCAAGCCCGGATCGGACCATACATCGCAGGTGGTGCTTAACGGCAAGCCTGTCGGCCAGATGGGCGCGTATGACTATTTCCGCCGCGATGAAGGCCGTGAGGTGCTCCGTAAGGAGGTTAACGCGGCATTTGACCGTCTATGCAGCCGTTACAACCCTATAGTTATGGAAGGGGCCGGAAGCATTTCGGAGATAAACCTCCGTGATACCGATCTGGTGAATATGCCTATGGCCCGTCATGCCGGGGCGCGGGTCATTCTGGTTGCCGACATTGACCGGGGTGGGGTTTTTGCGAGCGCATACGGATCGGTCGCGCTCCAGGCTCCGGAGGATAGGAAACTTATTAAAGGAATAATAGTCAATAAGTTCCGTGGTGATTTGCGCCTGTTTGAGGATGGTGTCAGGATACTTGAGGATATATGCAATATTCCTGTCCTTGGTGTAATCCCGTATTTCAGGGATATCCACATTGAGGAGGAGGATTCCATGGAACTGGCAGGCAAGCAGCACAATGCAGTGAGAGGGAAGGTGAACGTTGCGGTCATCCTGCTGCGCCATATCTCCAACTTTACGGATTTCGGAATGCTGGAGCGTGACCCGAGAGTGAATCTCTATTACACCAATAACGTTGATGAGATAGGTAAGGCCGATATCATCATTATGCCGGGTACCAAGAGCACTATCGATGACCTCTACGAGATCCGCAGGAACGGTGTGGCCGAGGCGGTGCTTCGCGCCCACAGAGACGGAACTGCGGTAATGGGAATCTGCGGAGGTTATCAGATGATGGGCATGAGCGTTAGCGACCCTGACGGTGTGGAAGGCGGCATCAGGCAGATTCCCGGACTGGGGTTGCTTCCTGTAGATACCGTGATGGAGAACAGCAAGGTGACTCGTCAGGTGTCGTTCAGATATCTTGATTCTGAACAAGCCGATTGTTCCGGTTATGAGATTCACATGGGGCGCACGGAGGTGGTCCGATCTGCCCGATGCCGTCCACTCAATACTTTCAGCGACGGCAGTAAAGAGGGCTGTTATGTGGACAGCCGTACTATGGGTACATATATTCACGGCATTTTGGACAATCCGCAGGTGATAGACAGTCTGCTGGCTCCTTTTGCTGATAACAGCAATGCTTCGGCAACCAGCTACAATGATTTCAAACAGCAGCAGTATGACCTGCTGGCCGACCACGTGCGCAGCCATATGAACATGCCGCTGTTGTACAAAATAATGAGTGAGGATGATTAAGGGGCACGGTGACGACATATTCAGTTATGATGGGATAAGGCACAATTTCAGTTCAAACATTGTGTGTCGCACTGATTTGGATGCGTTATATGAGCACCTTGACAGTAGTATGCCTCTGATATGCTCGTACCCGGAGCCCGATGCCGGATCGCTGGCCGCTTCATGGGCTTATCATCTGGGTATTCCGGCGGACAGCCTTTGTGTAACCAACGGTGCGACTGAGGCAATCTATCTGATAGCGCAGGTCTATCGTGAGAGCCATTCCGCGATATTCGTTCCCACGTTCAGCGAGTACGCCGATGCCTGCCGTCTGAACCGTCACAGAATTACGGAAGTCTATTCGGAATCGGCCTTAAAGGCTCCGGCAGGAGGATTGTGCTGGCTCTGCAACCCCAACAACCCGACCGGAAAGGTGTGGGACTGTGACCGTCTGACTGAACTGATTGAGACCAATCCCGGTTGTATGTTCATCATTGACCAGTCATACGCTCCATATACGCTTGATAAGGTGATCGATGTCAGGTGGGCGGTCCGGCAGCCAAATGTACTGTTGCTTCACTCCATGACCAAGCAGTTTGGTGTGCCCGGGCTGAGGATAGGTGGCGTATCGGCCAATTCCGGACTGGTCAGGCAATTGAAACTGTTCCTTATGCCCTGGTCGGTGAACGCGATGGCTATAGAGGCGGGCAAGTTCCTGCTGATGAGCAGTGACCTGTATCGCATTGATGCGGCACAACTGATTGCTGAGCGTGAGCGTGTGGCGGCAGAGTTTGCTGAAACAGGGGTGATTGAGTGCTGGCCATCGGATTCAAACATGCTACTGTCCAGACTCAGGATGGGTAGGGCATCGGCTCTCAAGGAGTTCCTGGCAAGAGAGAAGGGCATACTGATACGTGACGCATCCAACTTCTCCGGACTTGATGACGGCTGTTTCCGCATTGCAGTGCAGAGTCCGGATGAGAATAATCTGCTGATTGAAGCTGTCCGCGAATGGATATTCAACATCTGACGATATCGCTGCTTCCGCTCCTGGCAGGAGTGGTGCTGGATGCCCTGACCGGTGATCCCGTCTGGCTGCCGCATCCGGTGGTCAAGTTCGGATGGCTGATATCAACGGCGGAGCGGTGGTTCAACAAGGGTTCCCGTCGCCGTCTCAAAGGCGCTGTTACCGCACTTTTTCTGACGGGTTCAACTTACCTGCTGTTCCGGTGGCTCATACTGTTCTGTTATGGGTTAAACCAATGGACAGGCGTGGGCGTATCGGCTATATTCATATTCTATTTCCTTGCAGGCAAGACCCTTATCAGGGAGGTAAGGATGGTTTTCAAGGCGGTTGACGAGTCTTTGGAAAAGGGGCGCAGACAGTTGTCGCGGATAGTGGGCCGCGATACCGCAAACCTCGATGGCCAGGAGATACGTACTGCCGCACTCGAGACTCTGGCCGAGAACCTGAGCGACGGAGTGATTGCCCCTTTGTTCTGGCTTATGCTTCTCGGAGTGCCGGGCATGGCCGCATACAAGATGATTAACACTCTGGATTCAATGATAGGCTACAAGACTGACCGTTACAGGGATTTCGGGTGCTGGGCGGCACGCATGGATGATATAGCCAACTGGATTCCTGCCCGTCTTACAGCTCTGCTTATGGTACTTGCCGCCGGCCGTCCCGGCCTGCTCAGATTCGTCCATAAGCACGGCCGTAACCATGCCAGTCCTAATTCCGGCTATCCTGAGTCCGCTTTGGCAGGTATCCTCGACTGCCGTTTTGGAGGAACCCACACCTATTTCGGTCAGGAATTCTACAAGCCCTACATCGGAGAGAACCCCCGTGAACTCACCACACAGGACGCACGTCGTGCCATCCGCATCAACATCCTCTCCGAACTGTTGTTTGTAGCGGTTTGCACAATATGGACTCTGTCTGTGTCATGACCGCCTGACAGTCTCTTTCTGACAGATGTTTCTGTACCGGTTGCATCCTGGCATGGGAGTGAATGACGGCAGGGATTGGAAACCGGTTGATAAGTGGTAAGTGCGATTCTTAGTGATGTCGTGAAAAAGCGTTATATTCGCGCAGTCTGTCAATGAATCAAAAAAGCATCGATTATATGGACAAGAGTATTGAAATGAATCCTAATCTTCTGGTTCGCTATTTAGGCAAGCCGGCATGTGAGTTTACCTGCGGTGACATTATCCGCTATTGCCGTGAGAATGCGGTACAGTTCATCAATTTCCACTACTGCGGATGGGACGGTAAGCTCAAGACCTTGAACTTTGTCATTAACAGCGCTGCCCATCTCGAGACTATTCTGATGGCGGGTGAGCGGGTGGATGGTTCCAGCCTGTTCCCGTTCATCGAGGCGGGTAAGAGTGACCTGTACGTTCTGCCCCGCTACAAGACCGCGTTCGTGAACCCCTTTGCCGAGGTTCCGACGGTTGACCTGCTCTGTTCCTATTTTGACCGGGAGGGCAACCAGTTCGAAAGCAGCCCTCAGTACATCCTGCACAAGGCTCACAGAGAGTTTACTGCCGTGACCGGCCTTAAGATGCAGGCTATGGGCGAGCTTGAGTACTATGTCATTTCCGATGCCGAGGAACTGTATCTCACTCCCGACCAGCGCGGTTACCACGAGAGCGCCCCCTTCTGCAAGTTCCAGGACCTGCGCACGGAGGCCATGAAGCTGATTGCCCAGTGCGGAGGTCTTATCAAATACGGTCACAGCGAGGTGGGTAACTTTACCCAGGACGGCAGGATTTATGAGCAGAATGAGATTGAGTTCCTGCCTACCGATATAGAGGATGCCGCCGACCAGTTGGTGGTGGCCAAGTGGGTGATGCGTCAGCTTGCCTACCAGTACGGCGTAACCCTGACATTCGCTCCCAAGATTACCGTGGGTAAGGCCGGATCGGGCATGCACGTCCACTGCAAGTTTACCCGTGACGGTCAGTCGGTTATGACCAGAAACGGTGAACTTACCGATGAGTGCCGCAAGGCTATTGCCGGATATATGGTGGCCGGTACTTCGCTGCCGGCATTCGGTAACCCGCATCCGCTGTCGTTCATGCGTCTGGTTCCGCATCAGGAGGCTCCCACATCGCTCTGCTGGTCATTCTCCAACCGGAGCGCACTGGTCCGCGTACCGCTTGGCTGGCTGAAGCGCATGGATATGGCCGCCAAGTGCAACCCGCTTGAGAAAGCCGAGGAGAAGGATTTCAGTGACAAGCAGACATTTGAGTGGCGGGCCAGCGACGGTTTTGCCGACACTTATCTGCTCATGGCCGCACTCTGCTGCGCCGCCCGTCACGGATTCGAGATGCCCGATGCCCTGGCAGTGGCCGAGAAGACCTACGTGGGCCTTGGTGTGAACATACACGATGAGAAGAACCTCGCCGTACAGGAGGCTCTGGAGCAGCTGCCAGGCTGCTGCGTTGAGGCTGCCAGGGAACTGGAGAAAGACCGTGCCATCTACACGTCACGCGGCGTGTTCTCGGACAGCATTGTGGATTACCTTATCAAGTTCCTTACTGATTTCCATGACGAGACCTTGCGCAGTCAGCTGGACTCAAAGGGTCTGCTCAAACTGGTTGAGGAGAGCATAGACAAAGGCTGATGTTAAGGGCGCAGCAATGGAACAGCCAGATCTGGCTCAGCGGGTGGTGGAAAGCATCGGTCTCGCGCGGTGGTGATGCCAAGCGGGCGTTGCTTGCCAAGGTGTTTACGCACAATCTCGACATTTTCCGTGACGGAGCCTACCGCACTGAGACAGACCGCGTTGTCACTCTTCCCGTCAGCGGAGCGTTCGTGGAAGACTCTGAGATGTTCTCCGCGCCCATCAAACTCAAAAATGATACCATTGGGGTCAGGCCCCAATGGTATCATTTTGACGTTTTGAATCAGGATTGCATTCTGGTAACACGGGATCTGGTGGAGCAGGGGTACAATCCGGCTCTGCTCAATATGGCCAGCCTGTATCATCCCGGAGGCGGGGTGCTGCAGGGCTCCAGTGCCCAGGAGGAGGACCTTTGCCGTCGCAGCACGCTGGCAATATCGCTATACCAGTTCTCTCTGCCGGGTGGCCGATACGGTGATTTAGCCGATATGGTGGGCGTCAAACGGCGTGCCGAGCGGTATCCCATGGACAATACCTACGGCGGTATCTACAGTCCGGGCATCACTTTTTTTCGTGCCACGAAGGATGAAGGTTATGCTCTGCTGGACAATCCGTTCCAGGCTGCGGTGATATCGGTGGCATCACTCAATTACAACCCCAAGCACGGGCACAACTCATTGGATGCCAACGGCAATATCCCGGAGGCCGATAAGCCCGTGCTGAAAGAGAAGATACGCACCATACTGCGCATCGGCATTCTGAAAGGGCATGACAGCCTGGTGCTGGGCGCATTGGGTTGCGGGGCGTTCTGCACTCCGCCTGCCCAGATGGCGCGCCTGTTCCATCAGGTTCTGGACGAGGAGGAGTTCCAAGGTAGGTTCAGCAAGATTGTTTTTGCAATCATAGACTCACCGTCAAGCAATAATTTCAAGCCGTTCCTCAAGGAATTCAGTAAATAAAGGACTATGTTGTTTCAAAAAGAAGTTCAAACTCAGCAGTTTCTGCCTGTAAAGGGAATAATCAATGCGCGTGACCTGGGCGGTTATGTTACTGCCGATGGACGTACGGTGCGCTCCGGCAAACTGATACGTGCCGCATCTTTGGCCGATGCCACCGATGCCGACCTCCGGTATCTGCAGCAGGTTCCGGTTACCAGGGTCATTGATTTCAGGCAGGATTTTGAACTTCAGGGACGTGAGGACCGGATAATAGACGGCGCTGAGTATGTGCGCATTCCCATAAACAGTAACGGCAATGCAATGGATGATGAGGAGGCCTTGGGGATAAAGAAACAAAAGCAGTTCAATGTCAGGAAACTGATAATGATAGCTGCCTTCAACAAGAAGGCGCAGCAGGTGGCCCGTGACCTCTATCCTAATATGGCCACTCTGGAATCCTGTCAGAAGCGGTTTGCCAGATTCCTGCGGATACTGGTCGAAAACCCCGACAGAGGAGCCGTGTTCTTTCACTGCACCCAGGGCAAGGACCGCACCGGTCTGGCATCGGCCTACATTCTGGCGGCTCTCGGGGTGGACAGGGAGACGATTATTGCCGATTTTGACGCAACCAATGCAGTTTATGCAAAGGATGTAAAGCGTCTGTCCCGCCGCGTGCGCTTCTGGGGCGGCCGCGAGGATGAACTGAGTGTGGTCCAGGCGTTCATCGGCGCCAATACCGGCAATTTTGTCAAGACACTGGACCTGATAGACGCTCAGTACGGCTCAATGCAAAACTACCTCCAAGGTCCGCTTGGCCTCTCTGACACCGACATCGCCACCCTCCGTGAAAGATATTTGATTTAAAATGACGCATTGTTAAACGACCCCTTTGCGTCACTTTTATTAATTATGGACTACGAGAAGATAAATCTTGAAGAGTATGTAAAGACCGGCGAGGGCGGTCAGGGCGTGGCTTATACCCACAAGACCGAAAAGCGCCTTGCCAAGTTGTACAATCCCGGTTTTGAGGCCGATGTAGCCGTGGAGGAGTTTGGTGCAGCGCAGGCGATGTATGATCTGGGAGTCCCCACGCCCCGTCCCTACAGGCTGGTAACCGATGGCGAGAGGGTAGGTGCCGAGTATGAGCTGATTGAAGGCAAGCGCTCGTTTGCCCGTATCATATCGCAGGAGCCCGACAGGATGGAAGAGGTGAGCCTAACCTTTGCCCGCGTGGCCCGTGAGCTCCATGCCGTCAAGGCCGATACCACCAGACTGCCCTCCATGAAAAAGAGGATGCAGGATTTCTATAACAAGGATGGTGTTGTGCCCGTATTTCTAAGAGACAAGGTGCTGCCTATTCTGGATACCATTCCTGATACTCCCTATTGCCTGCATGGTGACATGCAGATAGGTAATATAATTACCGACGGGCGCCGCAACCTGTGGATTGATATAGGCCAGGCAGCATACGGAGCTCCCGAATGGGATATTAGCCTGTGCTGGCGTATCAGTCAGATCGCAGAACCGGCGCGCACAGACCAGCTGTTCCATCTTACACCTGAGCAGATGCAGCAGCACTGGAATATCTTTGGTCCGGCCTATTATGGAATCGCTCCAAAGGAGATTGGAACGATAATACGCAAACTCCTGCCTTTTGCCGCCATCAAATCGGCCTACATGTACTACCTGACATTTCATCAGCCAATGGCTGACGATATGGCTCAACGCCTGTCGGAATCAATGCTAATTTAATCAGTCTCCTCAAGTTCAAACAGGGCCTCGATGGTGACGCCGAACACGCGGGTCATCTTGAGTGCAAGCACGGTTGAGGGATTGAACTTGCCCTGCTCTATGGCCACGATAGTCTGGCGGGTAACGCCGGTCTTGTCGGCCAGTTCCTGCTGCGTCATGCGCACGCGGGCGCGTTCCACCCTAAGGTTATTCTTCATCGTTCAACTCCCTGTTTTGTTTCCACAAAGATAACTTGAAAAACAGTACATAGTATCCTATGAATGCGGTCACACCTGTAAATAAACCTGTAATCTGGTTCACTATCGCGTATGATAATGGTGTAGCAAGTCTTGCTACAATAAACAGGGCAATGAATCTGATTAACAGAACGATGATGTACAGGATTACTATCCGGGGCAAGACCTGGTGACGTGTCTCGACAATCCTTTCATCCTCCTGTTTCTCCTGTGAAAGTGCCATTAGGGCAAAAGCAATGGCCGAGATCAATGTGAGTAAAGCCAATGGGCCTTGCATTATTCTGTTAAGGAGGTCAACTTTGTAATTCTCTACAATACCTTCTATTTGAGTGGGCCGGAAGGTGAATACTGTATTCAGCAGAAAAACAAGGAATAGGGCAACTCCCAGAACAAACATGACAAACCCAATCTTCTGCCACTTGTGGTCAAGCAAATGATACTTTTTCATAATTACGATACTTTAATAGGTTATTGATGTTGCAAATGTAAACAATAGATTACATTGCGACAATAAAACAAGACATAAAGTATGTTAAAGCGGACATTTGGTACAAAAGGGGACAGGTACAAAAGGTGACAGTCCCCTTTTGTATCATTCGCACTTGATTACATCTGCGGGATTCCGGCGGGCGGTCGTGAGCACGCGGTTCAGCACGGTGGCAATAATCACCGTTGCCGTAAAGGCAAACACACAAGCGTATATCCACCAACTGATATCAGCCTTGCATAGGAAATGCTGCTGCCATCGGTCTATTACTATATATCCGATAATGAATGCCAGGGCCGATGCCAGGGCAAGGATTATACCATAGTCACGGGTAAATATGGACAGTATGTCCCTTACCTTTGCTCCATGTACCTTGCGCAGTGCAATCTCGCGTTTCTTCTCCTGGCAGGTCAATGCTACTGTGGAGTATATGCCGGCCAGCGATATGAGCATGCAGAGTATCCCCAGGATCTCAATTATCAGTGAGAGATGGCGGTCTTTGGTGAGATTCTCATAGAAATAATCCTCGGAATAATTGAGTTCGTATGAAAGTCCGGTGGGCTCCATTATTTCATTGATTCTATTGCTGAGCTCTTTCCTGTTTCCCGGTTGGTATGTGATGCTGACATGGGTTTCGGACCATTGGCCTCCCATCTGCCCCAAAAGCTTGCGGTTATCGGGAGCACATAGGATATAACTCTCCGGTTCCTTGTTGAAATCAGTCAGATACAGGTCACTGACTACGGCTACTACCTGGAATATGTTTGTCACTTCGGCATATTCTCCTCCTGTGATTGTAGGTTGTCCGTCCACCCACTCAAATCTTGATGGTGTCCGATACCCTCTTCTGATAGTCAGGGTGGGCCCTTGGGATATATCCCAAAGACCCAGTTCGCGCTGGAGATTCCTGGTAATTACAATCTCATCGTCCCTGAGAGGCCTGTCGGTCGGTATTGCTCCGTCAATCACATTCAAGGAGAGCAGTTTAAGCAGGGAGGTGTCAATAATGCCCGATATGTTGGTCCTGATGTTGTCATCGCCGTTAATCCAGGTCCCACGGTGTTTCCAGATCATATCGACTGACCCATAGATATCACCAAATCCACCTATATTGGTGTAAACGCCCTCTACAAACGGCAGACTGTTCAGTTGGGATGTGATACCGAACTGTCCGTCTATGCGGTTAATAAAGGCCGATGGGCTCTCGATATCAGGCATGGGTTCATCTATGGGTGAATAACTCATGCGCCCTTGAAGACCATACATATCATTATGATCGGGATTGGTGATGGTAAGAACCGCCATATCGTTTATCCTGATTCCCCAGTTGTTGTTTCTAAGGAACCTGAACTGATGGAGCATGCAGATAATGACAAACAGGAACAGAATACTGACAAACAGCTGGATTCCTATGCTTATGTTACGGAACCTCTTGCCGGTTTTATGGATGATGGAACTCTGAATTGTCCTGTTCCTGACTATACCCACCGATATAATGCTTATAAATACGGAAACGGCAAATGCAATGATTATGACCGATAAACCGCCCCAAAGCACATAGCTTCCGGTCATGTCGGCATCGGCCATATCACGGAACCTGTCCTTAAGCAGGATTATTGCAAGATATCCCAGAAGTGATGCTGTACCCAGTATGATACCGGACTCTGTTGCCATCATCTTTAGTATCGAACTGCCGTTTGCACCATGAACTATCCTGAGCGCCATCTCATGTTCCCTGTTTCTTGTCCTGTTAAGGCTGAACAGCAGGAAATTCACCAGACTGCAAAGAGTGAGCAGAAGGCTGGCCCAGGCAAACAGTCTGGCATGCTTGTAGCCTATGTACATCTGGCCGGCCGCTTCCTGCTTGTGAACATCACTTATTGGCAGCAATTCATATTTGGGAGCGTCAAGATAATATCGGCTCCCATCTATTACCTTGCTTAATGAGTCCGAAAGCCATTTAGTATCAGTGCCTTTGTGAATCTTGAAGAATCCATTGGGGTATCTGTCCTCATGGGAATAGACAACCGGGGCCATTGTAATTGCTAACGGAGCGTTTTCATCCTGGTCCGGCATTACGGCGATTACCCCTGATGTGATTTCAGGAAAGATATGCATGCACAATATGTCAAAACTCAGACATGATGGTCCTTGGAAAGGTGCGATGACCGCACATACGGTTTTCCCATAGCACTTTTTTCCTATTGCGTTACCATCGGGAAACAGCTTTTTTGAATAGTCTTGGGACAGGGCTACGTAGTTGGTGTCTTGCCGGAACAACCGGTTTCCTTGGAGGAGACTGAAATCAAAGAAACTGAAAAATGTGGTATCGGCAATCAGTTCCTTTACCTCACCATGATTCCTGTAATTCCATTTGGTGTATGATTCAACCTGACTGAATTCAAGTAACGGGGATAATAATTCCGGACTGAATTTTTCTATGGAAGTGTTACTTGAGTAGGGAGAGTGTTCAAGCAAAGTGAAAATCCGGTCCGAATCTTTGTGAAAGGTGTCAAATGACCCCTCAAAATGAATCCACAGCGCGGAAAAACTGAGGCAAACAAGTCCGGCTGCCATACCGATGCAGCAAACGGCGTTCTGCAATGCGTATTTCCTGATGTTACGCAGGGCAATGGTTATGTAATGTCTGAACATAGGGCTATATGTTTTCCATAAAATTAGCATTACCGCGTACCACGCTCCAAGAAAAAAATGCAAAAACGTGTTTTTTTGCCCAAAAGTGTCTAATTTTTGGACAGTTCAGCCGAAAACAGTACAATTGGGGTCAGGCCATTTTTGTACTTTTTTTCAGATTGAGAGGACTGACAGGACGTTGATAAGTTCCTCGCCGATGGGCTTGTCCTTCTTGACGGCCTGGGCGATGGGGATGTTGACCATCTTGTCGTTGACTACGCCTATCATGATGTTGCGCTGCCCCTCCTTTAGTGCCTCGATGGCGGCTACACCCATGCGGCTTGCCAGTATGCGGTCCAGGGCGCTGGGACGTCCGCCGCGCTGCACGTAACCCAGTATCGATACGCGCACGTCAAACTGCGGATACTCGTTGTGCATACGCTCGGCGTAGTGCATGGCGCCTCCGTCGGCCTCGGATACAATTACGATCGAACTGCGTTTGGACTTGCGGATTCCGCGCTCGATGTAGGCGGCCAGCTGGTCAATATCGGTAAATCTCTCGGGGATGATGGCGGCCTCGGCTCCGGCAGCTATGGCGCTGTTCATGGCCAGGAAACCGGCATCGCGTCCCATCACCTCTATAAAGAATATTCGGTTATGCGAGTTTGCGGTATCGTGAATCTTGTCCACGCACTCCACAATGGTGTTCAGCGCCGTGTCATAACCGATGGTGTTATCGGTCCCGTACAGGTCATTATCAATGGTGCCGGGCAGGCCGATGACCGGAATGTCATATTCGGCCGATAACTCCTGTGCGCCGGAGAGCGATCCGTTACCACCTATTACTATAAGGGCGTCTATCCCGAACTTCTTTATGGTCTCGTACGCCTGGGCGCGTCCCTCGACTGTCAGGAACCTCTTGCTGCGGGCAGTGCGCAGGATTGTGCCGCCCTCAAATATTATGCCCGATACGCTCTCGGTGGTGAACTCCTTGACCTCGCCGTCTATCAGGCCCTCCCAGCCGCGATAGATACCAAATACCTTCCAGCCTGCAAATATAGCCGAACGTGTTACCGCACGGATAGCGGCATTCATTCCAGGGGCATCGCCGCCCGATGTCAATACACCGATACTGTTTATCTTAGCCATAATTAGAATCAGTTTAAATTTATTTCCATAAAATCCTTACCGTCTCTTTTCTTCTCTAACTGCAAACTTAGATAAAATCTGCCGATTTTACACCCGCCAGACATAAATCATAACTTTTTATAGAGGAAAAAAGAAATAGGTTTCATCGTCAACCTTTTATTCCTGATAATGTTCGAAATGCTTATAACTACAACAAAATAGTAAAAAAACGTAAAAATGTTTGGATGTTATTACAAAGTGTAGTTTATTTGCAGCAGAGATTAGTTTAAAACTTTACAAAACCAGCTATATGAAAAAACTTACCGATAAGGAAATTGCAATCATGAACGTGCTCTGGGACGGTGGAGCAATGTCCATGAGGGATATTCTGGAGCGTTTGCCGGAGCCCAAGCCGCACTTCAATACTGTGGCTACGTTCGTTCGTCGTCTGGAACAGAGCGGTATGATTACACACCGTGAACTGGGTGCACGTTTTTTCCTGTATGAGCCGGCAGTGAGCCGCGAGAAATACGCCGAGATGGTCAACAAGGAGAGCGTGAACCGTTTCTTCGGTGGATCCTACATGGAGTTTATCTCCTGTCTGGTTGAACAGCAGGAGGTGAGCGTAGAAGAGCTCAAGGAGCTTATCAAAATGGTAGAAAAGAAATAGGATATTTTTGGGAACAAACTAAAATAGATTCTACTATGGGTAGTATAGTACTTTACATAATAGAGTGGGCGTTTGCCCTGCTGGTTCTGCTTGCCATCTACAAGGCGGCGTTCAGCGGAACCACTCTGCACCGCTTCAACCGGTTTTACCTGCTGGGAGCCACATTGCTCTCGGCCCTTCTTCCCCTTGTTCACGTGACTATCACTGACAGCACCCCTGTGGCAGCCGGCCTCTCGATAGAGGAGACCGGGTTTGCCCGGGAGCTGTCAGGGGCATTCACGTTTGCCGCTGAGCCAGTTACCATACAGGCCGATGAAACTACTGATATCCCGCAGCCCGAACGCAAGACCAGCCTCTGGGCGGTCATGCTCATCGGCACGTATGCAATCTATGTGCTAACCCTTATAATAGGGTGGAGCCGAGGAATAATCAAGGCACGCAGGTTCCTGCACGGCAAGCCCCGCCGCCGTCTGAGCCGCACCGTCTGGCTGGTCACGCACAGCGAGCAGTACGGCCCGTTCAGCTGGATGAACTACATAGTGATATCGGACTCCGAGAACGGATTTGCCCGTCGCGCCAGCCTGCGTCACGAATACTCGCACGTAAAACTCTTACACTCGATAGACCTTGTTGTATTGCTGGCCTGCACCATAGTAAACCCCGTGTGCTGGCTGGTACTCCAGGAGATAAAGATAGTCCACGAATATGAGGCCGATGACGAAGTGATCAACCGTTACGGCATCCAAGAGCAGGACTATCAGAGACTACTTATCCTAAGAACTGTCGGCGCAGAGGCCTATGCGCTTGCCAGCTCCTTTAACCTTAACATTAAAAAGCGAATTATTATGATGAACAAGAACAAAACCCGGAGGAGACGCCTCATGTGGCTCTTGCTCCTGATTCCCATGCTGGGAATGACATCTGTCCTGTTTGCGCGTACAGAGAAGGCCGTAAATCTGGATGATAAACTACGTTTCACGCAAAGTAATGCTGAAATGACTTTCAGGTTACCTATACCTGCTGATTTTTACGATGCTGTAACAGTTGGCGAGTACATAAGGGTTATAGGAGATGATGAAGTGATAAGTGACGAGGATAGAAAACCCGATGAAATGATTATTCGCCAAAGGAATGTCATGACAATACAGATCAACAAGAATAATGAGATATATGTAAATAACGGACTGATTAAAAGGGTTATAACAATTGATGAACTCAAGGACCTTGCCAAGCAATTCATTCAGAATCCGGATAATGACACCCGTCTCCCTGTAATAGAAGATTATGACATCGAAGGTTATGGAATTGTTAAGACTACTGTAAAACATGTATTCTCATTACAATATGACCGCAGTTCATCGGCTGGCGTTTGGAGTGATGTAAGGTATGAGCTGCAAAAAGCATATAATGAACTGCGCGATGAACTGTGTGTGAGCAGATTCGGAAAGGATTATGACCAATGCAGCGACAGTCAGCAGCAGTTTGCCCGTGGCATGTATGCGATGAAAATCTCTGAAGCACAACCCAAAGTATATGGTGCTCAAGGTGCTCAAGGCGAACTCATCAAAAAAGAAGTCAAATCTTCCGCCGGCAATTACGTGGTCAAGGACGACAAAGTCAATAAGGATCTGCGTATCAGGGTCACAAATTCCCCCGTCAGGTTGTATGTAT
>JAGCDE010000013.1 GCA_017651315.1 Bacteroidaceae bacterium | reverse complement strand
TCATTTATAAATTCAATAAAAACAACAACTTATGGCAGCAAAAATCAGATTGCAGAGAAGAGGCCACAAAGGTTACGCCTTCTATTCAATCGTAATTGCAGACTCCAGAGCTCCACGTGATGGAAAGTTTATTGAGAAGATCGGTACCTACAATCCTAACACCGATCCCGCTACAGTAGATTTGAATTTCGAAAGAGCCCTGTACTGGGTAAACGTAGGCGCACAGCCCACCGATACCGCACGTAACATCCTGTCACGCGAGGGTGTGTATCTGATGAAGCACCTCCAGGGCGGCGTTAAGAAGGGCGCATTCGACGAGGCCGCAGCCCAGGCCAAGTTCGATGCCTGGAAGCAGGCTAAGGAAAGCTCACTGAAGGCCATCACCGTCAAGGCTGAGCAGGCCAAGCGCGAACAGGGCAAGGCGAAACTGGAAGCTGAGAAGAAGGTTAACGAGGCTATCGCAGAGAAGGTGGCAGCCAAGAAGGCCGAAGCAAAGGCGGCAGCCGCTGCAGCCGCTGCAGAGGCAGCAGCCCAGGAGGCAGCAGCTGAGACTCCCGCTGAGGAGGCAGCTCCCGCCGCAGAGGAGAAAGCATAAAAAGCTTATTCCCACAACAAGCATGACTCCGGCCTATATACAAGGTCGGAGTTTTTTATAATTGTTCTACCTTTGCAGACATTATGGGAAAGTTTAAATCATTCTTGGAGAGAAAGAACATCGTTATATCCGGTAAGAGGTACGGAGTTGACGCTCTGGGGGCTATGGCTCAGGGACTGTTTGCATCACTGTTGATAGGTACAATCATTGCAACCATAGGAGAACAGACGGGCCTGCAGTGGCTTGTCGATATAGGCGGGTTCGCCAAAAGCATGGCAGGTCCAGCAATGGCCGCTTCCATAGCGTACGCCTTGGGTACGCCTAACCTGGTGCTCTTCTCCATGCTGGCTGTGGGTGCCGCCGCCAACAAGCTGGGCGGTGCAGGAGGACCTCTTGCAGTCTATGTGGTAACCATATTCGCATCCGAATTCGGCAAGGCGGTTTCCAAGGAAACCAAGATTGATATCCTTGTGACCCCGTTGGTAACCATCGCTGTTGGCGTCGGTCTTTCATACTGGTGGGCACCGGGTATAGGTACCGCAGCCAGCAGTCTTGGAAATGTCATTATGTGGGCTACAACCAAACAGCCTTTCCTTATGGGTATCCTGGTGTCCGTCATTGTAGGTATGGCACTCACCCTGCCCATCAGTTCAGCAGCCATCTGTGCCGCACTGAGCCTTACAGGCCTGGCCGGAGGTGCCGCCCTGGCCGGATGCTGCGCCCAGATGGTTGGATTTGCCGTGCTCAGTTTCCGCGAGAACCGCTGGAACGGGATCATCTCGCAAGGTATAGGCACAAGTATGCTCCAGATGGGCAATATCGTCAGGAACCCACGTATATGGATTGTCCCGATCCTTGTATCAGCCATAACAGGCCCTATAGCCACATGTCTGTTCAAACTTGAGATGAACGGCCCCGCCATTGCATCGGGCATGGGAACCTGCGGTCTTGTCGGTCCGATAGGAGTCTATTCGGGATGGACCCAGGAGATTGTGGCCGGTACACGTGCATCCATAACAGGTGCCGACTGGACTGCCCTTATCCTGACAAGCATTGTGCTGCCTGCAATCCTGACCATGATTCTCGGCCCGCTGATGCGCAAAGCAGGCTGGATCAGGTCCGGCGACCTCAAGCTCGATTAAGCCATTGTGTCAGCTACCGTGTCCTGAGAGCGCGCATGGCGTTGAGGACGGCCAGCACGGTTACGCCTACATCGGCGAACACTGCCATCCACATGGTGGCGAACCCGGGGATTGCCAGGAGCAGGACGGCAATCTTGATCCCTATGGCAAGACAGATGTTCTGGCGGGCTATCCGGATGGTGCGGCGGGCTATCCTGACGGCAAGGGCTATCTTGGATGGTTTGTCGTCCATCAGGACCACATCGGCGGCCTCTATGGCGGCATCCGATCCCAATGCCCCCATCGCTATGCCTATGTCGGCGCGGGTGAGCACAGGGGCATCGTTTATTCCGTCACCTACAAAAGCCAGAGTTCCGGCAGGAAGCAGTCTCTCAACTTCCGATACCTTGTCGGCAGGAAGCAGCTGGGCGTGATATTCATCGACCTTGAGTTTAGCTGCCACAGCGGCGGCTACAGCCTCCTGATCGCCGGTAAGCATCACCGTTCTGTTTATGCCGGCATCCTTGAGGTCAGCCATTGCCTGGGCTGAGTCCTCCTTGATGCGGTCCGATATCACTATGTGACCAGCATATCCGCCGTCTATCGCCACGTGTATGATTGTACCCTCATGATGGCAAGGGCGCCACCCGGCACCGACATTTTCCATCAGTTTGCTGTTGCCTACGGCCACGCGCCTTCCGTTTACGGTTGCCAGGACTCCGTGGCCGGCGGTCTCCTCCACATCGGTTATCAGGCAGTCATCCTGTTCATCGGGATAGGCGTTTCGCAGGGCCATTGCAATGGGATGGGTTGAGTGACGCTCCACATGAGCGGCAAGGTGCAGAAGTTCATTGTTGTCAATCTCCTGCGGATGCACGGCGGTTACTTCAAACACTCCCTCCGTAAGCGTTCCGGTCTTATCGAAGACTACTGTCTTTACACCTGCCAGCTTATCTATAAGGTTGGAGCCTTTTATCAGGATACCCTTGCGAGATGCTCCGCCCAGTCCGCCAAAGAATGTGAGCGGGACCGATATCACCAGAGCGCATGGGCAAGATACCACGAGGAACAGCAGGCCGCGATATATCCATGTGGCCCACTCGCCGGTTATCAGGCCGGGAATGAGTGCAACCAGCACTGCAAGGCCCACAACGATAGGAGTATATATACGTGCGAAACGGGTTATGAAACTCTCGCTGCGGCTCTTGCTCCCGGCTGCGTTCTCCACCAGGTCCAGTATCCTGGAAACCGTGGATTCGGCAAATGCCTTTGTGGTGCGTACCTTGAGCAGGCCGTTCAGATTCACGCAACCTGACAGGATCTCATCGCCCTTGTTTACGCTGCGGGGCATGCTCTCACCTGTAAGCGCTACGGTGTCAAGGCTTGACGTACCCTCTGTCACGACACCGTCCATGGGGACTTTCTCTCCCGGACGGATTACGATTATCTCACCCGGACGGACGGTTTCAGGATTAACGGTTAAGAGTTCGCCGCCACGCTCTACATGAGCGGTATCGGGACGTATATCCATAAGGTGTTCAATCGATTTGCGGCTGCGGCCCTCGGCC
This sequence comes from Bacteroidaceae bacterium, assembly GCA_017651315.1. Classification (GTDB taxonomy): domain Bacteria; phylum Bacteroidota; class Bacteroidia; order Bacteroidales; family Bacteroidaceae; genus Colenecus. Next base: position 4,238 of record JAGCDE010000013.1, on the reverse strand, counting down.
ACCTCCTCAAACATCTCGCCCACCTGAAAGAACAGCATCACAAAGACAGCCTCGGCAAACTGCGTTTCGGCTCCGGGCATGAATCCTATGGCAAGTGCGCCGATTGTGGCTATGCTCATAAGGAAGTCTTCGCTCATCGGCTCGCCCTCAAACAGGGCTTCGGCGGCCTCTTTAAGTGTCTCCCAGCCTACAATCAGGTAAGGCACCAGGAACAGCAGCAGATACTGCCAATCGGCCCAATCGGTCTTGTGCTCAATGATTGCAGCAGCAATAAGTAATACTGTTGCAGAGATGATCTTTATTATGCGGCCGCGGCCCTCATCCTCATCCTCCTCGTTATGGTGGTGATGATGCTCGTGCTCATGATGATGCTCATGCTCATGCTCATGATGGTGCTCGTGCTCGTGATGATGCTCATGCTCATGCTCATGATGGTGCTCGTGCTCGTGATGATGCTCGTGATTGCAGCATTCATTCCCGTGATGATGGTGATGTTCGTGTATCATATAGCGTACTTTTTTTGATTTCCGCTGCAAAGGTACACGAGCGCGCTTGCAACCGGGTTGCATTTTGCACTCCGCCAAACAGGGTGAATGTGGGACACTTTGGCGAAAAGAGCCTAAGGCTCACAGGGATTTCCTGAGACTCCAGTTACCCATGGTTTGACCGTTGTGGGCAATTTCATACTCATGGAACACCTCGTAGCCACGTTTTGTGTAGAAACTCAGGTTCTCCCGGTTGTTGGTGAACAGCACCATAGACTTGCCTCCGTGCTGGCATACGTAATCCTCTATATGAGACAGGAACTGAGTGCCTATGCCCTGATTGTGAAACTGCGGATCAACCTCAATCATACTCAGGTACCATACATCGGGATTGTTCTTCTGATAATCATGACACGGGGTGCCGGCCTCCTCATCCTTTGCCAGGAAAGCATGCAGGTGCTTCCAATTGGTAAGAAAGTACATCTTCAGGTAACCGCTCAGAATGAACTTAAGTACCGACGGCTGTTTGTAACCTGGCGGCTCAAGTGATGCCTCAGCCACCATCCTGCCGTCCAGACGTGCGGTCAGCATATGTGAGCCCTTAAAGTTACCTTTCCTGTTAATCGCCAGGAATCGGGCCAACCCCCTTTGCCGCTCCTTAAGGCCAGGGAAAAAGATAGTTATGTAGATATAATCAAAATAGGCTCTGGCGGCCAGTTCTGAAGCCTCCTTGATATCCTTCTTTTTTAATTTCTCATATTGTAGCATACCATAATCCTTTTTCTGATACATAGATAGTCATAAAAATCCGAATTCGCAAATAAAAAACGTAACTTTGCTTGTAACAGAAAACGTCATAGTCCCGTTTACCTGTTTGAAACGTTTCAATTGTTATGAACCAAAACAACTAAAACAATTATGAAAAAAGTAATTCTGTTTGCACTCATTACACTGTTGGCTGCACCAGCAAACCTGATCATGGCGGAGAATACAGCCGCCAGACTGATTAAGGAGAATCGAGATAAAGAGTTTACATTCTATATAAACCTCACCAACCGCAATACAGCCTGGCGCACCTATAACAAATCCGCCAGGAAGGCCAAGAAGGAACTTCTAGAGGCGTATGGAGACAGTATATCGGAGGACAGCATCAATAAAATGATTCCCAATCCGAAAGGCATGATTACCTCAAAACGGATAAGCAAGTTAAAAGGAATGATGCTGGTACAGTACGATACCCTGATACAGGATTTCGCTGCAGAACTTGACAAGTCGCGTGATGCCTACTGTCAGTTTGAAATAAACAGTATTGCCGATACCGTCTTGCTGGACGGCAGGAATAAAGAGATGGCAAAACTCATATTGAACATGCTGCCGTCAAAAGGAGGAGCGTCATTCTACTATACAAATGAGAAATTCACTCTCAGCCCCGGCTTTGCCTTTATCCTCTACTCCGAAGACCGCAAGTTGCAGAGCATAGTATATATTAGGCGCAGGCCGTTTAGAATTTTCTTCTGATAATCAGACAGATGGATTCTGCAGAGTTTAAGAAACGCTATCTGAAACAGCATAAGTTGCTGTACAGGATATCCTGGTCACTTACCCAAAACGTTCAGGACGCCGAGGACCTTGTGCAGGACACCTACCTCAGGCTGTGGCAGAAACGCGACATACTGCCTCCGGAATCTGAGACCGATGCATACCTGATAACCGTTGTCAAGAACCTGTTCTATGACAGGCAACGCAGAACGCAGATTGACATCAAGGCCGATATAGACAAGGTGTCCGATCATCCCATAGACGATGACAACCCTGAAGATATGCTTGTAAAAAGCAGCGAGAACCGGCGCGTGATGAAGGCGATCGATGAACTGCCGCCCAATGAGCGCAAGATTCTGAGCATGCACGTGATAGACAGTAAATCATACACGGAGCTTGAGCAGGAGACCGGACTGAAACAAAACTACCTGAGGCAGATAGTTATGAGAGCAAAGAACAAACTGACAGACAAATTAAAAGGACATACAAATGGATAAGATTGATTACAAAGAACTGGAAAAGATTCCCGTACCCAAGGATCTGGAGAAACGTCTTTCCATGCAGATTGACATGTGGGAGCAGCAGGAAAAAGCTGCCCGCAGACACAATATCGTCCTGCGTCGCATTTTACCGGCTGCCGGAATAGCCGCATGCCTTGCCGCAGTTGTCCTTCTGGGTATCAGGGAACACAATAATGATATCCGCAAAACCGACGAGGCCATGGATCTGCTGTTCTATGCTTTCGAACTGGGATCCCAGAATACGGATGATGCAATTGATTTTTTATTCTGAAAAAGAACATAAGATATGAAACATATAACACACAAACTGATAATAATGCTCTTTATGCTCATGATGGCAGGCGGAGCAAGCGCCCAGAAAGGCTTTTTCGGGAGCATATCACGTTCAAAAGGAGTTGAATACTTCTACACAGCCGGTGTCAGCCGTGGTAATCCCAACATGAATAGAGGAGTACCAAAGATCAAGGGAATCGATGCTGAGTACCTGGTAAGTCATATATCCGGCATTGAGATGGTATCGGCCACCCGTCAGGATAACGGAACAGATATGACAGAGGAACTGCAAAAGTCAGTGGTATTGACAATCCAGGAGAAGGAGTTTGAGACTATCTATCAGATAAATGACGACGACCAGGAACTGATACTCTACTTCAAGCCCGACAAATACGGAGGCGGCAATATCATAATCACCCAACAACTCAAGAAAGAGCCACCCAGATTCATGGCCGTCAAATACGGTTGTTTCAACTTTGAACTGGACAAACTCTTCACCGATACCGAGTAAACTATTCTCTGGAGGAATCAGGGAGATGCTGCGCCAGGACATCGGGGTCCGGAAAGTAGACGGTAAAGGCCGATGAGCTGGGAAAGCGGTTGAAGAAGGGATCGGTGGTCTGGAAGAACTCTATAGAACTTACTCTACCGCTGGCCATCATTCCGCGGTGGTAACGGCGTATGTGGCGCTCCATGCAGGGGATTACTTTTATGCCGGTGCGGCCGTCTTTCAGCACCACCTTAGCCACGATATGTTTCTTGGGCCGATTATCGATTGCCTGCTCCTGCTGATCGGGGGTGAGACGGTGCGATACGCTTATGTGCCGGCCGTAACGCGTGTTTATATCGGCCATCATCCGGCGGAACAGAACGCTGTGACCGGGCATATCGGCCGGACTGAAAAGACCTATGTAATAATGTATCATCTCGTGGATGATGGTGTCATCAATCTCATTCTGAGGAAGATCAAACCGCCGGCTTATGCGTATTTTGAAGTCCGAATACTCCAGCCGTCCGTGCCATTTGCGATGTTTGCGGAACGCGCATACACCCAGATAGGTCTTGGCGTTGGTAATGGATATAGGAGGTTCAGGGAGTCTGCCGTCAAACATCGTGACGTTAAACTCCCTGAACCTTTGCTGAACGTATGCTGTTTCTGCTCTCATCAATAACGGGACGCATCAGTGAAAACCTGCTTACAAGACTCAGGAGAGTTCCTACAGGACAGATGGTGTTGCAGTATTCACGCCCCCACATCCATGCACAAACGCAGATTATTATGAGAGTAAGCAGTCCGGTAAGCAACAGAGGCAATGTAACAGAACCGGATGCTGTTGCCACTATTGACTGTACCATACGGCCGTAAGCGCTGTAAGGTGCAATCAGGGCAATGAGCATCTGGCCGCTTGCAATGATTGAT
>JAGCDE010000012.1 GCA_017651315.1 Bacteroidaceae bacterium | reverse complement strand
TCTTTCCAGAATTTTGTCGTAAACATGCTAGGGGCAATTGCATCATACTGCTTCTTTCCGAAGAAACCATGTATCAACATCATCAAAGTGACTGACAATCAACTAACTTTGTTCTAAAACAAATTCGTCGAACTCACGTTATTTAGCTACGCGAAAACGCTCCCTTAGGGAACTTGGCGGCCTCCCCGGCCGCTCTCACACTCCGGGTCCGACCCGATACGCTTACTCGAAGATATATAATTCGCTGGGAGTGGTACGCTTCAGCGCACATAACTGGACATCCTTACCCGGGATGATACCTACAGCGCGAAGCTCGTACTCCACCGTCTTGTATGCTATTTCAGGATGATTGTTTTCACCACTCAGATGGCATAGCCAGATATATCTGGTTTCAGGGGTTATGTTACCCGCCAGAAACTTTGCCGTTGTCTTGTTGCTGAGATGGCCGCGCGGACTGGTTATCCGCTCCTTGAGGAACTTGGGATAGTTACCCATCCGCAGCATATCCTCATCGTAATTAGCCTCGATAATCAGATACTGGGCCTTGAGAATATAGCTTGCCGCCGTCTCTGTAATGTGTCCCAGGTCTGTCACAAAGCAGAACACCTTGCCGTCAACCTCTATATGGTATCCCACATTGTCCGAACCGTCATGGGGTACCTCGAAGGCTGTGACGGTGAAATCCCTGAATGTGAACGGAACCTCCTTGTCGATATACCTGACACAGCTGGTAAGCTTTTCGGTCATGCAGTAGTTGTTGTTTATACCTATATGGGTATCCTTGGTGGCATACACGGGGATACCGCACTTCTCGCCCAGATTTCCGAGCGACTTGATATGGTCCGCATGGTCATGGGTGATAAAGACAGCCATAACACTCTCGAACGGGATTCCGGCATCCTTCAGATATCCCTTGATTTGTTTGACGGGGATGCCTCCGTCAATCAGGATCCCATACTCTTCCGTGCCAAGGTAGTAGCAGTTCCCGCTGCTTCCGCTTGACAGGCTCATAAAATGGATTCTCATTATTATGTTGTTTTATTCCTTTCATAGTGTGTAACGGTTTGATTGTCAGAAGGGATAGCCCACAGCCAGATGGAAAGCGGAATCCCTGCCCAAATCAGGATGCAGCAACGGTAATTTCCGGTACGAAGTGCCTCCCGCCGGATTATACGCCTTCATGCCGACATCGACTCTCAGTACAAGAAAGCCCAGGTCCATCCTGATTCCGAATCCGTAGGCTACGGCTATCTGCCTGTAGAAAGAGTCAAGACTGAACAATCCTCCGGGCTGCTCGTCATAGTCACGTATAGTCCATATATTACCGGCATCGACAAACAGCGCGCTGTTGAGCTTCCAGAACAGTTTGGTCCTATACTCCATGCTGGCTCCGAGCTTAATGTCTCCGGACTGTTTGATATAGTCGATGTTCTTGTCACCGCCCTCATACGTTCCCGGTCCAAGTTCCCTGACCGACCATCCCCGGACGCTGTTCGCACCGCCGGCAAAGTACCTCTTTTCAAACGGAAGACTTGAGGAATTATTATACGGACAAGCTATTCCATATTCCACATGAAGCAGGAAATTGCTTGAGGCGTCGGTTTTCCAGTTGCCTGTAAAAGAGAAATCATGTTTCACGTATTGGGCGAAAGCAATATTCATGACCTCGTACTGGCCCTCAGCGTTCTTTTCCCTGTCAAACAGTTTCGAGATGCCATAGAACGCGTTGCCCGATGTCTCCGCCCCGATACGGACAGAGTACTGGAACGGACTGGATGACTTAAGGCTGGCATTCGAGTAGTAGAATGTGTAACCGAACTTGGTTATGAGCAGATTCTCATAGCTGTACTTCAGGATAGAATTCTTGGACGATATGGGATTAAGATACTCCTTACGGAAATTGTCCGAAATCCATGGCAGAACCAGATAGTTCAGGTCTATTACATCCAGACGGTGCGATTTCCTCCAGCCGTCGCTCCACAGATAACTCCATCCTGCCGAGAAAATGGTTTTGTTGAACTCAGGACGGTTCTGGGTATTCATCTTGAGACTGAACCTTGATGTAGCTTGGCTGCGACGCTGCTGAGCCTGCGAGACGAACGGCACCAGCAGTTCAGGAAAGTCCAGATTCGACTCCAGGCCATACTCTGTATAGGTGTCACCGGAATAACCGGGAAGATTGGTAATGGATTCGTATGCACCGCGAAGCTTCAGTGTAAGCTGTTCAGAGCCCCTGAAGAGATTCCTGTTGGTGAATGAGAGCGATGCTGCCGCCCCCAGGTCGCCGGCTGTATTCGTTCCCTCCACTTCAAAACTGAACGAGTGCTTGGGCTGGCTTACCAGATAGACATTGGCCCTGAGCCTGTCCGCAGTCCCCGCAACAGGCTCGAACCGGATATTAGTATAACTCAGAATCCCAAGCCGGGAGAGCGACGAGTAGGTCTTTGAGACAGAATCTGTGTTGAACAGAAGCCCGTCGCGCAGAAAAGAGTGGCTGCCTATGACTGATGGCCGCAGGATAGGCTTCTCATCACCTGCCGGATAGTGCAGGCGGAATCCGTCATATCCGATGGTATTCATCATGTCAAAGTTGACAGCTGAGAAATTCGGATTGTCCATTAGGACATAATCTATGTCGGACACATAGTATTGGGTGTGCTGTCTGGAAGAACCTGCCTGATCACTTCTGTCAGCTGACACTATCATGTTCAGTCCGGCCTTCTCACTTCCCGCCACGGTGTCAGCCACAAATGAGATGTAATCCTTGTTGAAAGCCCAGTACCCCTGTTTCTGCAGAAGATCAGTTATCCTGGTACGTTCAGCGTCAAGCACCCCTGATTCAAGGTTCATCCCTTCATGCAGGAGGGAATTCCTTTTGTGGTCATTGATTATCAATCCAATTATCGTATCCTGGAAAGTATAGCGGATGTTATCCACCACATACATGTTGCCGGGGCTGATTTCGTAACGGACCGTAGCCTTGGGCTTTTTGGAATATTCAGTCTCTGCTTTTACCTTAGCCTTCAGGTATCCTGAGTTCATCATGGAACGCTTCATATCCTCCGCCGATACCTCGGAGAGCATTTCATCAAGCAGGACAGGCTCCTCTCCCAACCTGCGCAGCGTCCTGCTTATCCATCTGTCCGGATGCCGTACACTTGACATGGAGTAAATCCTAAGCGGGAATCTGACAAGTCCGAGCCATTTGGAGTTAGGGGTCTGATAAGAGTAGTTCCTGTATTTGGAGACTGTCTCAGCCTTGCCCTCAGCCGACACCACCTCCACCTTGTCGAGCAGATAACGCCCTTCCGGCACATGCTTATATACAGAGCAGGAGACCAGCCACGAAACTGAGGCCAACACCAATACCGATTCTATGATTCTCCTACCCATAAAAATATCCCAAAATCAGACAAAGATAATACAAGCCGAGAGGAGAAAAAAGGAGTTTACTCATTTTTTATCCCGAGGCGCAGTTTATCTTCAAGCGCAGCTTAAAGATAATACAAGCCGAGAGGAGAAAAAAGGAGTTTACTCATTTTTGAATCTGTTTTGATTTGTTCCGTGAAATTTATTATGGTCTGTTTTTTCCTCTGGTTTCGCCGGTTTGAGGGAGTAATGGAGGTCCATTATGACCGAGAAGCGGTGGAAGTAGAGAAAAAAAGAGGCCGTAAGAAAATCATGGGAACAAATCAAAACAGATTCATTATCCCGAGGCGCAGTTTATCTTCAAGCGCAGCTTAAAGATACATAAAACATACGCTTTCAAGGAGCAGATTTGAAAAATAACTAGAATCTGTTTAAATTTGTTCCATCAAGACCGCATCCATGCTCAGCAAGAACGACATAAAAAACATCAAAAGTCTGGAAAAGAAGAAGTTCCGTGATGAAAAACAGCTTTTCGTAGCCGAAGGTCACAAACTGGCAGGCGAACTGCTGGGCGTCTTCGACTGTGTCCTACTGGCCGCCACAAAGGAATGGACCGGAAGTCGCGGAGACATACCCGCTGAACGCATAGAAACAATCACTCCCGATGAATTGGCACGTGCCAGCCTGCTCCGTTCTCCACAGGATGTGCTGGCAGTGTTCCGTATTCCCGACAACAGGATGACAATGCTGTCGGCAGCTTCCCGTAACCTGGTCCTTGCATTGGACGGCATCCAGGATCCGGGGAACCTCGGCACCATCGTAAGGATAGCCGACTGGTTCGGAATCAGGAATGTATTCTGCTCACCGGACTGTGCCGACATATACGGGCCCAAAGCCATCCAGTCCACAATGGGAGCGATAGCAAGGGTAAGGCTCCGCTATGTTGACCTGCCTGAAGCCATCAGCACCCTGCCGTCCGGAACACCGGTATATGGTACTTTTTTAGACGGAGAGGATATATACAGGCGCGACCTCACCTCCAACGGAGTGATAGTTATGGGTAATGAAGGGAACGGAATCAGACCTTCCGTAGGTTCTTTGGTAAAAGAGAGGCTGTACATACCCAGCTGGCCGGCAGACGGAGCAACTTCGGAATCACTCAACGTCGCCGCCGCCACTGCCGTCATCTGCGCCGAGTTCCGCAGGCGCTGCAGTTGACAGCACCTCTTTCCTGTGATACCTCAGGAGCGACACATCGGAAAGCAGAAGCATGGAGCTTCGGTTGTCAGAAGGATCCATGTAGTTGACTGACCCGGAGATCCTTGTCATTGGTATCAGGGAATCAGTCGTCAGGGTGAGAATGGTTCTTCCGGAGCCGAGCAGCAGAGTATCTGTCGCGGAGACACTGTCATTATAATATATGGAGAGTTCAAGATATGCGCTTTGAGGGACGCTGTCAAAGGGCGAGACGAACGTATGGGCAATACTCCAGACCAATGTGTCGGAAACATGGAACGTCGTGTCCGACGGAAAAGAGAAAGTGAGCCTTTTCATGTAAACCGACGTGTTCAGGATATTGACACGGTTAAGATACCACAAGTCAACACTGTCACCCGAAGAGACCAGGAAGGTGGAGTTCTTCTCCATCTGCTGCAAGGACCTGGAAGCCTTGTCATACTCCTTGTCCAACCTTTCACCGAGACGCCGGTAAATTTCAGCTAATTCCTTAGGGTAACGGGTGTACCAGACCAGCGAGTTGTCAAAGTCCTCCCTGGTTATACCGTTCTTCGCGAAACACCAGTCCATATAGGCGTCACGTGTATATCGCTCCTCCCTTGGAAGCTCCATTACCACAGCCTGAGCCAGATGATAGTCATAGAGGACCGCTTCCATCTTCTTGGGAGGGAGGACGCCATCCGGCCGTCTCAACCTGCACCCGCCAAGGAGAAGCAGCAGGAGCAACAGCGCACATGAAACCTCAAATCTCCTCCTCATCGTCATCAGGTACTGGAATCTCCTCCCTGCTGCCGGCCTCAGCGTCAGTCGGGGCATCGGTATAATTCAACCCCATATTGACAATCCGGGAATAGAAGAATATGACCACTATCACCCCACAGGTGATGCAGGAGTCGGCAAAATTGAAAATCGGGCTGAAAAAAATGTCACCGCCAACCAAAGGCATCCACTCCGGCCACTTGAACAGAGGGAAATAGAACATGTCAACAACCTTGCCGTACAGGAACGGGGCATAGCCGTCACCAAAGGCGGTGAAATGCGCCACGCCGTCGGGAAGTGAAGTGCTTTCACTGAACACAAGGCCATAGAACATGCAGTCAATCAGATTTCCCAAAGCACCTGCTATGATGAATGAAACCGTTATCACATAGCCTGTAGGAAAACCTCTCCTGACAATCTTGTACAGATACCAGCAGAAAAAACCGATGGCAGCGATACGGAACAGGGAAAGAAAGAGTTTACCTATAAGCTCCAGCCCGAAAGCCATACCGTTGTTCTCCACGAACAATATCCTGAACCAGGATGTTATGACAATCTCATCTCCAATGGCCATCTGGGTCTTGACCATGATCTTGATAATCTGGTCTATTATCAGGACAGACAGAATGACCGCAACGGGAACCAGTCCACGGCTGGAACGGAGGCGGGACTCCTTCAGTTCATTTTCCATAAACAGGATTCAATGTTTGTGCTGCTTGGCCTCGATAGTGAGAGTGGCATGAGGTACGGCACGCAGACGTTCCTTTGGAATGAGTTTTCCTGTTTCGCGGCAAATCCCGTAGGTCTTGTTCTCTATGCGGACGAGAGCTGCCTGAAGGGACTGTATGAATTTCATCTGACGCTGGGCAAGACGGGTGGTCTCCTCCTTCGACAGTGTACTGGCTCCTTCCTCAAGCACCTTATAGGTAGGCGATGTATCATCCGTACTATTGTTGTCAGCATTCATCAGCGATGCCTTCAGAGCATCGTAATCTCTCTGAGCAACCTCAAGCTTTTCATTGATAATCTGACGAAACTCCTCCAGTTCCTCGTCGGAATAACGGTTCTTCTCTGCCATAATGGTAAATTTAGTTATAGGTTAAGGTTTTATTCGAATCTTCTCTATCTGCAGTCTGAAAGTGTAGTCATCGAACGAGACATCTTCGCCCTGCTCCAGGCCTGGGACAAGTTCTATGGAATCGGCCAGCACCTGACTCCGGATCCACTCATCAAATTCACGGATAGCGGCATCCGTCTCAGGATTCGAGTTCAGGCGCACACGGATACGGTCGGTAATCTCCAGACCGTTCTGCTTGCGCGAATCCTGGATGCGTTTCTTGAGCTCACGGGCGATACCCTCGCGCCTGAGCTCATCGGTAAGCTGGATGTCGAGGGCTACTGTCAGAGTACCCTCATTGGCGACTACCCAGCCCGGTATATCCTCGCTGTAGATCTCGACCTCAGTGGTATCGACTGTTGCGGGAGTGCCGTTTATGTCAAAGGTAAAGCTGCCGTTCCGCTCCAGTGCGGCCACATCCTCCTGGCTCATGCCCTGTACGGCGGCTGCCACCCCCTTCATGAGCGGGCCGAATTTCTTGCCAAGAATCTTGAAATTGCACTTGACCTTCTTTACAAGTACATCAGTAGCGCCCTCCACGAACTCTATCTCCTTCACGTTCACCTGGTCACGCACAAGATCCTTGACTGGCTCCAGATGTGAGCGGAGTTCGGCAGTCACCGGAATGAGTATCTTCTGCAACGGTTTGCGTACGTTGATCTTCACATCGTCACGCTTACGCAGGGCCAGCACCATCGATGTGAGTTTCTGCGCCAGCTCCATGCGGGTCTCAAGCTCCTTGTCAACCAGGACATCGTCACACACAGGATAGTCGGCCAGATGTACTGACACGGCAGCCCCGGGCTGCGCAACTGCAGTAAGGTCACGCCACAGACGGTCTGCATAGAACGGAGCGATGGGTGACATCAGACGTGCGACAGTCTCAAGGCATGTATAGAGAGTCTGGTACGCGGCCAGTTTATCCCGGCTCATGCTGCTGCCCCAGTAGCGGTCACGGGTCAGGTGTACGTACCAGTTGGAGAGGTAGTCGTTCACAAAGCTTGTTATCAGACGGCCTGCACGTGTAGGCTCATAGTCATCAAGGCTCTCACGGACATTACGGGTGAGTGAGTTGAGCTCACTCAGTATCCAGCGGTCCATGACGGGACGCTCCACAACGGGAACCTGTGCGGCTGAATTGTCAAATCCATCTACATTGGCGTACTGCGCAAAGAACTTGTATGTGTTATGCAGGGTGCCGAAGAACTTGCGGGTGACATCCTTCACGCCCTCCTCATCGAACTTGAGGTTATCCCAGGGCTGGGCGTTGGTAATCATGTACCAGCGCAGCGCGTCACTGCCGAACTTACCGATAGCCTGGAAGGGATCCACGGCATTGCCGAGACGCTTGGACATCTTGTTGCCGTTCTTGTCAAGAACCAGTCCGTTTGATATTACAGTCTTGAATGATACGCTGTCCTTGACCATCGTTGCAATGGCATGCAGCGTGTAGAACCAGCCGCGTGTCTGATCTACACCCTCGGCAATGAAATCGGCGGGGAATACGGTACCGCTGTCAATCAGTTTCCTGTTCTCGAACGGATAGTGCATCTGGGCAAACGGCATGGCACCGCTGTCAAACCACACGTCTATCAGGTCAAGCTCACGCTTCATTACGCGGCCTGCTTCCGACACCAGCAGGATATCATCAACATACGGACGGTGCAGGTCAATCTTACCGTAGTTATCGGCCGTATATAGACCAGGAACGAAACCCTTCTCCTTAAACGGATTGGACTTCATCACGCCGGCCTTTACAGCCTTTTCAATCTCATCATAGAGTTCCTCAACAGAGCCGATGCAAAGTTCATCGCCCTCATCGTTGCGCCAGATGGGCAGCGGAGTACCCCAGTAGCGGCTGCGGCTCAGGTTCCAGTCATTCAGGTTCTCAAGCCACTTGCCGAACCGGCCGGTACCGGTTGATTCCGGTTTCCACTTGATGGTGTCGTTAAGTTCCATCATGCGCTCGCGTGCGGCCGATGCCTTTATGAACCAGCTGTCAAGAGGATAGTAGATGACGGGCTTATCGGTACGCCAGCAGTGCGGGTAGTTGTGCACGTGCTTCTCTATCTTGAATGCAGTACCGGCCTGCTTCATGCGGATGCAGATATATACGTTCAGGTCTTCCGCCTTGGAAGCGGCAGCCTCATCATACTTGCCACCCACGTTGAACTTAGGATCGTATGCGTTCTTGACGTATGCACCCTGATACTCGGCGTAGAGATCCTTGTCTATGCAGTTCTTTACAAAGTCCGGATCCAGTTCATCCGTCAGCCAGTACTTACCCGTAAAGTCAACCATAGGACGGGTCTCCATCTTGCGGTTCACCATAAAGAGTGACGGTATGCCTGCGGCCTTGGCCACGAATGCGTCATCGGCACCGAATGTGGGTGCGATATGTACTATACCGGTACCATCCTCGGTAGTTACGTAGTCACCGGGGATTACGCGGAAACCGGCATCGGAAGTCTTTATTGAGCCGTCCTCATCCTTGAATACGGGCTTTACCCAGGGGAAGAGCTGCCTGTAATGCATGCCCAGCAAATCCTCGCCCTTGTACTCTGCCACAATCTGATAAGGAATAACCTTATCGCCCTGCCTGTATGAATCAAGTGCCAGTTCTGCGCCCTTGGGATCAAGATAGGCAGCCAGGCGCTCCTTTGCCATTACTGCCGTAACAGGCTGTCCGTTATAGGAATTGTAAGTGCGTACAGCCACATAGTCTATCTTTTTACCCACACAAAGGGCTGTATTTGAAGGCAGAGTCCACGGCGTTGTGGTCCATGCCAGGAACACGGGTGTGCCCCACCCTGTCATCTCCGGCTTTGGATCGGTCATCGTGAACTGGGCGGTCACGGTGGTGTCCTTTACGTCACGGTAGCATCCTGGCTGGTTCAGCTCATGGCTGGAGAGGCCTGTACCGGCAGCGGGCGAATAGGGCTGGATGGTGTAACCTTTATAGAGATAGCCCTTGCCGTAGAGCTGCTTGAGCAGCCACCACAAGGTCTCAATGTAACGGTTGTCGTAAGTGATGTACGGGTTGTCGAGATCGACCCAGTAACCTATCTTCTGCGTCAGGTCACTCCAGTGCTCCTTGTATTTCATAACCTCGGTACGGCAGTTCATGTTGTAGTCATCGACCGATATCTTCCTGCCTATATCCTCCTTGGTTATACCCAGTTTCTTCTCCACGCCAAGCTCAACCGGCAGTCCGTGGGTGTCCCAACCGGCCTTGCGGTTTACCTGATAGCCGCACATGGTCTTGTAGCGGCAGAATGTGTCCTTGATGGTACGTGCCATGACGTGGTGGATGCCGGGCATTCCGTTTGCCGAGGGAGGTCCCTCATAGAATACGAATGACGGATGACCTTCACGCTCTTTTACACTGCGTCTGAAAAGATCCTCCTTGAGCCAATCCTCCAATACGTCCTTGTTGACCTGCGACAGGTCCAACTGTCCACGCTCAGCAAACTTATTCATCACAACCTTCTGATATAAAGAGATTTATCACATATTTACGGATGCTTCACCCGTAATTTGCCGCAAATTTACTCATTTTATCGTTAAGAATCGGCCCCGAAGGATGTATTTTTAGTAACTTCGCGGCTTGAAACAGATACCCGTCCAAATGAACATTGCAATAGTCAAATACAATGCCGGAAACATCCGTTCCGTCATCGGCGCGCTGGACAGGCTTGGCGTCAGTCCGCTGCTGACTGACAATGAAGAGGAACTGCGCCGTGCCGACAAAGTGATATTCCCGGGTGTTGGCGAGGCCAGCACGACAATGGAGTATCTCAAGGCACATTGTCTGGACCGCGTGATCAAGGATCTTAAGCAGCCTGTCCTGGGTATCTGCCTGGGCCAGCAGCTCATGTGCAGCCACAGCGAGGAGGGTGATGCTGACTGCCTGGGTATATTCGACGTACCGGTGCTCAAGTTCATCCCTGAGAGACATGAGGACAAGGTTCCGCACATGGGCTGGAACACCATCGAGACCAAAGGTGAAGGGCTGTTCCGTGGATTCACGGGGCCTGAATACGTTTATTTTGTACACAGCTTCTACGTGCCGGTCTGCGAATGGACAGCAGCCAAAACGGACTACATACTTCCGTTCAGCGCATCACTGCACAAAGACAACTTCTACGCCACTCAGTTCCATCCGGAAAAAAGCGGTGGTACCGGAGAACGCATCCTTAAAAATTTTCTTGACATTTAGAAACCATGGAGATTATTCCCGCAATAGATATAATCGACGGCAAATGCGTGAGGCTTACCAAGGGAGACTACAACGCCTGCAAGACCTACAGCGACAATCCTCTGGATATGGCGCTGCGTTTTCAGGACGCAGGATTAAGACGTTTGCACTTGGTTGACCTGGACGGAGCACGCAGCAAGCACATTGTCAACTACCCCACCCTTGAGAAAATCACCGGACACACCGACCTTGCCGTTGATTTCGGCGGCGGAATCAAAGCCACATCAGACCTGGAAACCGCTTTGGGATGCGGAGCCGCAATGGTAACCGTAGGCAGTACCGCCGTAACAGACCCCGGACTCATCGGCCGATGGATTGAGGACTTCGGCCAAGAACACATAATACTTGGAGCCGATACCCGCGACGGCAGGATATCGGTCAACGGATGGAAAGAGGACAGTACGCTGTCACTCAACGACTTTATCCGTGACTATATGCAGAAAGGAATAACCCAGGTCCTTTGCACTGACATAAACCGCGACGGAATGCTGCAAGGCCCGTCAGTGGAACTGTACCGAAGCCTGTTAAAGGAGTTTCCGGGCATAAGACTGATTGCCAGCGGAGGCGTAAGTTCAATCCAGGACCTGATTGACCTGAAGGAGGCCGGACTACCGGCTGCCATAGTGGGCAAAGCATATTATGAGGGACGCATAACGCTTGAGCAACTTTCACAACTTAGCCAAGAGTAACCCATGTTAGCAAAGAGAATCATACCCTGCCTTGACATAAACAAGGGGCGCACCGTAAAAGGCACCAACTTTGTCAACCTGCGCGATGCCGGCGACCCTGTGGAGTTGGGCAGACTATACAGTGGCCAGGGAGCGGACGAACTGGTGTTCTTAGACATCACAGCCTCTTTTGAAGAAAGAAAAACCTTTACAGACCTGGTCGAGCGCATTGCCGCAAACATCTCCATCCCTTTCACCGTGGGCGGAGGCATTCATGAACTGAAGGATGTGGAACGTCTGCTCAAGGCAGGCGCAGACAAGGTATCAGTGAACTCGGCAGCCTTGAAGCGTCCGGAACTGATTGACGAGATAGCGCTCAACTTCGGTTCCCAGGTATGCGTGGTTGCCATAGACGGGAAGCGGACACCGGAAGGCTGGCGCTGCTTCCTCAACGGCGGGCGCGTCCCCACGGACCGGATGCTTTTTGAGTGGGCGCATGAGGCCAACGAGCGCGGCGCAGGAGAGATACTGTTCACCAGCATGGACCATGACGGAGTGAAACAGGGTTATGCAAATGATGCGCTGCGAAAGCTCTCCGACGGGCTTTCCATTCCGGTAATCGCTTCAGGAGGAGCGGGAACCAAGGAGCATTTCCGCGACGCATTCATCGAAGGCCACGCCGACGCCGCACTGGCAGCCAGTGTTTTTCACTTCGGAGAGATACCGATTCCCGAATTAAAGCAGTACCTTTGCGGCCAGAATATTCCTATAAGATTATAACAAGAATACTGAAATGCAGATTGATTTCGAGAAAAACGGAGGTCTGGTGCCTGCCATAATCCAGGACAATGCGACCGCCAAAGTCCTCATGTTGGGATACATGAGCAAGGAGGCCTACGAAAAGACGGTCAGTTCAGGACTCGTCACCTTCTGGAGCCGTTCCAGACAGTGTCTGTGGACCAAAGGTGAGACCAGCGGAAATTACCTTCACGTCAAGAAGATACTGGTTGACTGCGACAGTGACACCCTTCTCGTCAAGGTCCACCCCGACGGTCCGGTATGCCACACCGGGAAAGACACCTGCTGGGGCGAGACGAACCGCGCCGACCTGAACTTCCTGACCTATCTGCAGGATTTCATTGACCGTCGCCACACGGAGATGCCGGAAGGCTCCTATACGACCTCCCTATTCAACAGCGGAGTGAACCGTATGGCACAGAAAGTGGGTGAAGAGGCCGTCGAGACTGTCATTGAGGCCACCAACGGATCCGATGACAGGCTCATCTACGAGGCTTCGGACCTGATATATCACCTTATTGTATTGCTCACCTCAAAGGGCCACAGGTTCGAGGAACTTGCAGCTGAACTCCGCAAACGCCACAAGGAATAAAGCCTTTCCGCACAGTCATGGACATCATAGATTACCATAACGTTGAAATCCGTCAGGAGGACATGTTCGTACTGGGCGATATCTCCTTCACCGTCAGGGAAGGTGATTTCGTCTATCTGATAGGCAAGGTAGGATCGGGCAAGAGCAGCCTGCTTAAGACCATCTATGCAGAACTGGAAGCTATCTGCCCCATGCCGGACAGTCATGCCATAGTTCTCAACACCAGCCTTCAGAGCCTCAAGAAGAGGAACATACCCAAGTTACGCCGTCAGATGGGAATCGTCTTCCAGGACTTCCAGCTGCTCACGGACAGGAACGTATTCGACAATCTCAGCTTTGTCCTGAAATCGACCGGCTGGAAAGACAAGAAACTCATACACCAGAAAATATTCCAGGTCCTGGACATGGTCGGAATGGAGACGAAAGGCTACAAGATGCCCCACGAGCTGTCAGGCGGAGAACAACAGCGCATCTGCATAGCCAGGGCGCTGCTTAACGACCCCAAGCTTATCCTGGCTGACGAGCCTACCGGAAATCTTGACCCCGAGACCGGCCGCCAGATCATGGAGATACTCCGTAAAGTAGGTGAGAACGGTACTACCGTGGTGATGATAACCCACAACCTGCAGTGGGTGCGCGAGTTTCCCGGCAGGATATTCCAGTGCGTGGGGCGTCGTCTCATCGTCGATGCCGAACTCACGGACGATTACACCCCCGACACCGTCACACCGGAGGAGACCGGCCAGGCGGAAGGACCTGTACGCATAACTGAAAACGAAGACATGATAATAGCATAACCCGAAAAACAGCCATACGACATGAAAGTTTTGAAATTCGGCGGAACATCGGTAGGTACTCCGCAAAGGATGAAGGATGTATGCCGTCTTATCACAGCGGACGGAAAGCAGAAACTTGTAGTGCTCTCGGCCATGTCCGGCACTACCAACTCCCTTGTGGAGATATCCCAATACCTCTACAACGGCAACAAGGATGGAGCCGATGACGTAATCAACCGCCTGCGGACCAAGTATTTCGCCCACGTGCCGGAACTGTTGTCCGTGGAAGAGAACCGCAAATCACTCTATGAATTCCTGGATGCCGCGTTCCGTTACCTACTCTCCTTCCCCAAGGAGGGTTTCAGCGAGAAGGAGGAGAAAATCATACTTGCCGAGGGAGAGCTCATCTCCACATTCATGGTGACCAGCTACCTCAAGGAGCAGGGCATCAGGACCGCGCTCCTGCCCGCACTTGACTTCATGAAGACCAATGCCGACTCCGAGCCCGACATGAACTACATCGGAAAGGAGGTGGCTGCCCTGCTTGACAGCCAGCCCGGCATGCAGATATACATAACACAGGGCTTCATCTGCCGTAACGCCGACGGCGGGATAGACAACCTGCAGCGTGGAGGCAGCGACTATACCGCCTCCATTCTCGGCGCAGTGCTCAAAGCCGAGGAGATACAGATATGGACCGACATCGACGGGATGCACAACAACGACCCGAGGGTTGTTGACAGGACCCAGCCCGTGAGGCACCTGCATTTCGAGGAGGCTGCGGAGCTCGCCTATTTCGGCGCCAAGATCCTGCATCCCACCTGCATCCAGCCTGCCAAGGCGGCCAACATACCCGTTCGCCTGCTGAACACAATGGAACCCACCGCCCCCGGCACCCTGATTGACAACCGTTCGGAGCCCGGCCGCATCGCCGCAGTCGCCGCCAAGGAGAACATCACCGCCATCAAGATCAAGTCCAGCCGCATGCTTCTGGCCCACGGCTTCCTCAAGAAGGTGTTCGAGGTGTTCGAGACATGGCACACATCCATCGACATGGTGTGCACATCGGAGGTGGGAGTCTCCATGTCCATTGACAATGTCCGCAACTTAGACAACATAGTGAACGAGCTCAAGAAATACGGCACCGTCACCGTTGATAAGGGAATGTGCATTGTATGTGTGGTGGGCGACATGGTCTGGGAGAACCTCGGGTTCGAGTCCAGGGCCCTTGACGCTCTTGCCGACATCCCCGTCCGCATGATCTCATACGGAGGAAGCAACTACAATATCTCCTTCCTCATCAGGGAAAGTGACAAGAAAGCCGCCCTGCAACGGCTCAGTGACGTACTCTTCAACGGGAAGGAATAATGCGGACACCATACTACCAGTATGACCTCGGGATACTCGAAGAGACCCTCAAGGCCATACGCAGGAACACCTCCGGACATCCCGACTGGCATGTCCACTATGCCATCAAGGCAAATGCCAACCCTTTGCTGCTCAAGCTCATAAACAGATATGGCTTAGGCATAGACTGCGTGAGCGGAGGCGAGATACAGACGGCTCTCGACAACGGGTTCCCCGCATCCTCCATCGTGTTTGCAGGCGTGGGCAAGGCCGACTGGGAGATAGACCTGGCTCTCAAGGCCGGCATACACTGCTTCAATGTGGAGTCGGAGGCCGAGATGGATGTGATATCCGAGCGGTGCAACACCCTCGGAACCACGGCACGCATCGCCTTACGCGTGAACCCCGACGTGGATGCGCACACCCATGCCAACATCACCACCGGCAAGGCGGAGAACAAGTTCGGCATAGAGATACCCATGCTCATGCACATAATCCGCAAGGCACAGCAGAACCCCTGTTTCAGGTTTGAAGGACTGCATTTCCACATAGGTTCACAGATACTGGACATGGAGCCCTACCGCCTGCTCTGCCGCAAGGTGAACGAACTTCAGGACATGCTGGAGGAAGAGGGAGTCAGGATCGGCAGCATAAACGTAGGCGGAGGTTTAGGAGTTGACTATGAGAACCCCGAATGCAACCCCGTACCTGATTTCGACAGCTGGTTCAACATCTTCCGGGAGGAGCTCAGGCTCCGCCCCGGCCAACAGCTCCACTTCGAGCCCGGCCGCGCCATCGTGGCACAGTGCGGACGGCTCATCACCAAGGTCCTGTATGTTAAGCAGGGCACCATCAAGAGGTTCGCCATAGTCGATGCCGGGTTCACCGAGCTTATCCGGCCTGCCCTTTACGGCGCGCATCACAAGATAGTGAACCTGACCTCGGACGGCCCTCTCATGAAATATGATGTGGTAGGTCCCATCTGCGAGTCATCGGACATATTCGGCAGGGATGAAATGTTGCCTGAGGTACACCGAGGTGACCTGATTGCACTCATGTCGGCAGGGGCATACGGTGAGACCATGTGTTCCTGCTACAACTGCCGCCCGCTCCCACCTTCCGTATCAGGGAAGTTCTGACCGGCAGCCGCCGTAATTTCAGAACTTCCAGAGCAAACCTACGGAAAGAGGATAGTCGGCATAGAGGTCGCCGTCATATTCAAAGACGCCCGCTCCGGCCCTCAAGTCAAGGGCAAGATTCTTCAGGACAAAGATATCATATCCCAACTGGACGTTCATGAAGTTCTCCGTGTGAATGCCGGTTGACGGCTTGTAATGGAACTGGAGGGAGAATGCCCCGAGATCCAGACCGGCACCCACGCTCCAGGTGAAACGCCTGTCAAACAGGTCGGGACGGTTAAGGGAGCCTGAACAGTAGCCCAAGTCGCCCATCAATGAGAAACCGCCCGAGTTCCCTCCCCTGTATCTGAACTCAACGACATCGCGCACATTGCCGGTCTCGCAATAGAACTGCACCTGGGAGGAGAACGAAAAATAGGGAAAACGGCCGTCCTTTATGTTCCACCTGTCGGCGACAGCGACAAGCATACCTGCCGATGCCACCGCCACAGCCGCCACTCCCACAAGCAGAGCGGTGTCATCCAGTTTGTCAAGGTCAATATCCGGAGAGGTGGACTGGCCGCGGTTCTGCCTGGAGCGGCCGGAAACCGGATTCCAGTTTTCATATCTACGGTCTTTATAATAATGCGCCCTGTGCATGGCGTCAAACCAGAATATGTCGTGATACAGGTCGAACAGGTCCACCAGCAGCATTGCCAATATCGGGTCATCAGGGTTCTCCGTGCGGTATATCTCACCGTTGTCGCGCACACTGCTGTATATAGCCTTATCGACAACCACCTCCTTCACAGGTTTCTCAACCGGCACCGGATCCCGCACCGCCGCGACAGTGTCCGCCATCACCAGTTCATATTTCACTGAGTTCGACTTGTCCCTGTACACGAAATGGAACTGGACGGTCACTTCGGCAGGACAGTTCTTGTACATTGTCAGATAACTGTTGCCGTCAGCTGCGGCATTGACTTCACCCCAGACCTGTATGTTGCTCTTTTCCCTCGCGGCTGCCGACAGTGAAAAGAAAAACACCAGCACTAAAACAGAAACGTTTCTCATCTTTCACGCATTTTGATGCAAAAATAATGGAGGATTTTCACCCACGCCACGGTTTATCCCTAAAAAACGGTAGGAAAACCCCTATTTGTCACAATACCGGCCATCGTGAGAACAGATTCCAAGAACCTGTTTTTGAATGCGGGGCGATAAAAACAGAAGGAAAAAAGGGCTTTAAGTAGTTTTGGGAAACAATTTTAAACAGATTCTTATTATTTTTGCAGATAAATTAACCTGTGACAACAATTCTATGAACAGACAATCCTTAGCGGTAGCATTGTGCGCCGTCATCTGTACAGTCTGCCAGGCGCAGGACAAGATGGTTTTCACGCCACAGTGGACTGCCCAGGCACAATTTGCAGGATACTATGTAGCCAAGGAGAAGGGGTTCTATAAAGATGCAGGACTGGATGTGGAGATTGTCCATCCTTCCCTCACCCAGTCTTCGCTCAACCGCATCCAGAACAATGAGAGCCATGCCACCACACTTCCACTTGCTCAAGCCATGGAGATAATCGATGACGGCGTTCCGCTCGTAAACATTCTACAGACATCCATGAACAACGCCATGGTCATAGTCTCCCGCAGAGACAAGAACCCGCTTGAACAGACCGGCGAGAAAGTAGGGATCTGGAACGCCGGCTTCAGCCAGATAGCAATCTGCATGAGCATCAAGGACAATCTCGGCTACCGCTGGGTTCCTTTCGCCTCCAATATAAACCTGTTCATCTCGGGTGCCATCGACGCCACACTGGCCATGAGTTACAACGAATATTACCAGTTGCTCCAGACCGGTATAGAAATAGAGGAAAACAATGTCTATCGGTTCCGTGACCACGGCTACAACATCCAGGAAGACGGAGTCTATATGACAAAGGAGTATTACGTGAAGCATAAGGACCAGGCCCGCAGATTCGCCGAGGCAAGCCGTAAGGGCTGGGAATGGGCGGTGCAGAACCAGGACGAGACCCTGGAGATAGTCATGGACTATGTTGAAAGGGAGCATATCGCCACCAACAGGGTGCTTCAGAAACTTATGCTGGAGGAGGTGCTCAGGCTGATGGTTGACAGGGAGTCAAAGGAGTACGAATTCCGTCTCCGTCCCGACATGGTGGAAAAAGCCTGCCAGCTTATGTATGAGAACGGCATGCTCAGCCGTCAAGTGACATACGATGAGATAATTGACAAATAATCCGAAGGCTATTATGGGAAAAAAGAAACAGAAGTCACTCTCCACTAAAATAAGTCTCTGGATTGTCTTGTTTTCAGGACTTATCTTCCTCGCCGCATTAGGTCTGTTCTTCAATGAATCAAGGTTAGCCGTACAGAAAGAAGCCATAAAGAACGCCTCTCTGATACTCGACAACACCATCCAGCACATCAACACCATCATGACCGAAGTGACAGTTGCCGCTGAAAACATGGACTGGCTGGTCTCAAGACATCTGGACGACCCGGACTCAATGCTGGTCTATAGCCGCCAGATCCTCAAGAACAACCCCAACCTGAACGGCTGCTCCATCGCATTCGAACCGTACTTCTTCAAGAATAAGGGATTGTATTTCTCGGCCTATTCATTCAATGACAACGGCACCATACTTACCACCCAGGAGGGCAATGACCATTACCAGTACTGGTCTCTGGACTGGTATCAGCTGCCCAAGCTTCTGGACAGGCCATGCTGGACCGAGCCATTTTCCGATTTCAACCCCGATGACATCTGCTCGCCGGAGATGATAATTTCCTATTGTAAGCCTCTCAAGGATGATGAAGGGACATTCATCGGCACCTTCTCGGTAGATCTCTCCCTGAGGTGGCTGTCCCAAACCATATCAGCTGTCAAACCGTATCCCAACTCATACAGCATAATGATCGGTCAGGGAGGTACATTCTTCGTCCACCCCGACTCAACCAAGCTTTTCTATCAGACCATATTCACCCCGTCACTCCTGGAACCTGACACAGCCATGATCAGTCTCGGCCACGCCATGCAGGCCGGGGAGGAGGGAGTGCACGAACTTGAAGTTGACGGGAATGACAGCTATGTGTTCTTCAAGCCTATCAAGGATACAGGCTGGAGCGTAGGCATAGTCTGCCCTGCCAAAGACATCTTCAGCGGTTACTACCGTCTGATAAACTCCATCTTCGGGATAGTGGTGGTCGGTTTACTGCTTATGCTTATGATATTCAGCAGTATCATAACAAAACAGCTGGAACCGCTCGAGAATCTTGCCTACCAGGCGGAAACCATTGCATCGGGACAGTTTGACGAGGAGCTGCCTGAATCGGAGAATAATGACGAGATAGGACAATTGAACAACTCCTTCCGGAACATGCAGCAGTCCATCGTCCGGCAGATGGAGGAACTCAAGATGGCCAATGAGCAGAAAGGACGCATCCAGGGAGAGCTTGCGGTGGCGAGCGGCATACAGCGTTCCATGCTGCCCAAGATCTTCCCGCCCTTCCCTGACCGGGATGACATCGACGTATTCGGACGCCTTACCCCTGCCAAGGAGGTCGGCGGTGACCTGTTCGACTTCTATATACGCGACGAAAAGCTCTTCTTCTGCATAGGCGACGTATCGGGCAAGGGTGTGCCCGCATCTCTCGTCATGGCTGTGACCAAAGCACAGTTCAGGACCATATCGGCCCACGAAGCCTCTCCCGACAGGATAATATCCAGAATCAATGACGCCATGGCCGAGGACAACGAATCGAACATGTTCGTAACCCTGTTCGTCGGTGCGTTGGATCTTCCCACCGGACGGCTTCATTACACCAATGCCGGTCATGACGCACCCATGCTGATAGGAAACACAGGTGCCGGAATGCTTCCCGTCGATTCCAACCTTCCGGTCGGAGTCATGCCCGGATGGAAGTTCAGCGTCCAGGAGACCATGATTGACCCTGACACCACAATATTCCTCTATACAGACGGTCTGACCGAGGCCGAAGACATTGAGCACAGGCAATTCGGAATGTCACGGATCAAGGAGACTGCGCTTGAACTGCAGGGCAAGCGCATATTCACTCCCCTCACCATAATCGACCGCATGACCGATGAAGTCCATGCCTTCGTAGGCGAAGCCGACCAGAGCGACGACCTCACCATGCTGGCCGTACAATATACCAAGCATAACGAGAATATAACCTACCAGCGCAGCCTGACCCTGACGAACGATATCAAACGTGTCCCAAGACTGAATACCTTCATTGACGAGGTATGCGAGGCCAACGGATTCGACATGGCATCCATAATGCAGATCAACCTGGCCATCGAGGAGGCTGTGGTCAATGTCATGAACTACGCCTATCCGGCCGGAACCAAGGGCGACATCACTGTCGAAGCCAAGTCAAACGGCAAGGAGGTGTCGTTCGTGATAAGCGACACCGGAAAGCCTTTCGACCCAACAGCCAAGGCTGAGGTTGATATCACTCTGAGCGCCGAAGACCGTTCGATAGGAGGCTTAGGCATACATCTGATACGCCAGATCATGGATCATGTCAACTATGAGCGTGCCGACGGCCACAACATTCTTACACTGATAAAGAAAATGACAACCGAATCCTGAGATGACCATCCTTACACCACTGTCCATATTCAGCATAGACCTCTCATCGGGAAACCTCATCCTCCTGATCTCCATCCTCATGTCCATCGCCATTCTTGTGACCAAGATAGGGACCAGGTTCGGTGTCCCCACCATGCTGCTGTTCCTGATAATCGGAATGCTGGCCGGTGAGGACGGATTAGGTATCAAGATAGAGAATCTCCATGCGGCGGAATTCCTTGGTCATCTCTCCATGACCATCATCCTGCTTTCCGGTGGTCTCGAGACATCGCTTGCCGATACCCGTCCCATTATAAAGAAAGGTATTACCATGTCAACAGTGGGGGTCTTCATCACCATCATCGTCACCGGTTTCTTCATTTTCTATGTGTTAGGCGACAAGATAGGCGGTGCAGGCAAGACACTTATGGGATGTTTCCTCCTTGCTTCCGTCCTGTCATCCACCGATTCGGCATCGGTGTTCTCCATACTCCGGACCCGCCGTCTCTCCCTTCGCGAGAATCTCGGCCCTATGCTGGAGCTGGAATCGGGAAGCAACGACCCCATGGCTTACGTGCTTACCATCTTCATCGTCCAGATCATGGGTACGGTTAACACCGCCCCGGAAGCGTCCGGCCTGTGGCACATCATCCTTACCGGAAGCTGGATACTGACCAAGCAGATAGCACTGGGCTTCGGTATCGGTATGGCCATAGGACACGGGGCCAGATGGCTCCTTATCAAGATAAAGCTCCAGAACAGCCCTCTCTACTCCATCATGATCCTCAGCATAGCCCTCTTCTCCAACGGAGCGGCTTCGTACATCGGAGGCAACGGCCTGCTGGCACTCTACATAACCGCCATAATCATAGGTAACACAAAGGACCTGCCCTGCAAGAAGGATGTGCTGTTGTTCTTCGACGGTATAACATGGCTCTCGCAACTCATAATGTTCCTTCTGCTGGGCCTCCTCGCCAGACCGTCGCAGATGCACTTTGTGATATGGCCCGCATTGCTCATTGGGTTGTTCATCATGCTGATAGCACGTCCTGCAGGCATCATGCTCAGCCTGCTGCCGTTCAGAGGACTGTCGTTCAGGGCCAAGCTCCTGGCATCATGGGTGGGACTCAAGGGTGCGGGACCTATCCTGTTTGCCCTTTACACCGTTATTGAAGGAGTGGATGGCTCTAACGAGATATTCAACATAGTGTTCTTCATCACGCTCCTGTCCCTTCTGCTGCAGGGCATGACGCTCTCCCCCATGGCTCATCTGCTCAACATGAGCATAGACGACGACCCCGATGTGGAGACATTCGGCATGGAGATTCCCGAGGAGATGGGGATACTTCGTGACCACATAGTCTCCGATGAGGACCTCACCCGTGGAGAGACCCTACGCGACCTGCATCTGCCACATGGCATCCGTGTGATAATGGTGCGGCGCGGTCCGAAATACCTGGTGCCTCACGGCAGCATGAAGCTCATGACAGGTGACCGGCTCGTTATCCTGCTTGGAGACACCGACGACTGAACAATCTTAAACAAAACAATATGGAAGTAAAAATCAACACACAGGACACAGTCACTACAGCACAGCTGATAGGACGTTTGGATACCCCCGCCTCACAGGAGATAAGCGGTGATTTCGACAATCTGATGAATTATGCCGCAGGCACTGTCATCCTTGACTGCACTGAGCTGGAGTACATATCCAGTTCCGGTCTCCGTCTGTTCCTCTCGCTTCGCAAGGCCGCCGCATCCAAGGGAGGCAATGTGATAGTCAAGGCCATCAACAACGAGATCCGCTCGGTATTCATGATGACCGGTTTCCTGAACCTGTTCGAGATCCGGGACTGACAGGCGATACACGTCCGGTTTGCTAGTAAAAAATTTGTGTCAATGTCAAGGACAAGACATCTGGATCCGCACTGCGAGGCCATACTCCAGGAGTATCAGGACAACCGGCCACGGTTCTGTGAGGTCGAACAGGAGGTAAAGGAGAGACTGAGAAAAACCTTTGCCGATGCAGGACTGCTTGTCGCCGCCCTTGAGTCACGTGTCAAGGCATACGACTCACTGGCAGGCAAGCTTGAGCTGAAAGGCCATAAATACAGGAGTCTGGCCGACCTGACCGATATCCTTGGCCTCCGTGTCATAACATTCTACATTGACGATGTGGATAAGGTGGCATCGGCTGTAGAACGCCTGTTCACCATAGACTGGGAGAACTCCATAGACAAGCGCAAGATACACGAGATTGACAGTTTCGGCTATCTCTCTCTGCACTATATCTGCTCGGTGCCGGATTTCCCGTACCGTTTTGAGATACAGATGCGTACTCTCCTTCAGCACGCCTGGGCCAATATGGACCATGACACAGGCTACAAGTCGGGAGTGGAGATTCCCAAGCGTTACATGCGCAACATGAGCCGTTTGGCCGGTATGCTGGAGCTGGTGGATGACGAGTTCAGCAAGATACGCATAGAACTCACCGACTACCGTCGCCGCGTTCAGGCACTGGTGCGTTCAGGCAATCTGGATGAGGTGGCCATTGACGGTGACACTTTCCGCAGCTATCTGGAACTTGGGCCCTTCAACCAGCTCAACAGGCGCATCGCATCCATGAACCAGGCCGAGATACAGGATGTCTCCCTCATGCCCTATCTCGCGGTCTTCAAGGGAATCGGATTCAAGACCTTAGGCGATATCTCAAACCTGATAAAGGTCTTTTCCGAAGGAGCCTACCAGATTGCCTGCTACCAGATAGGCCTGACCGACCTTGACATCATTTCGTCCTCCATAGGACCGCAGGACCTGTGTATCGCCTACATACTGAAGAACGGAGGCGGCAGGGCCGGAATCAAATATATGTTCGACCTCCTGAACGGTGAGTCCGAGAGCAACGACATGATTGCAGAGATGCTCCTTGAGCAATCCAGGGACCTTCCGTTCATGAACACATCAAACTGAAGAAATGGCAAACGCTCCGCTTGACACCACATTTTTAGACAGGGCTATACTCTTTGCTGTCAAGGCCCACACCGGCACCGAAAGGCGCGGCAAAGGATTCCCGTACATAGTACATCCCATGGAGGCTGTCGCTATTGCAGCCACCATAACATCCGACCAGGAGATACTGGCTGCCGCCGCACTGCATGACACAGTCGAGGACACCGATATCACCATAGAGCAGATTCGTTCCGAGTTCGGTGAGAGGGTGGCTTCGCTTGTCTCTTTCGAGACCGACATAGTCATCGAAGGCCGTTCCGAGGAGGAGAGCTGGCATGACCGCAAGCAGGCCGCGATAGAAAGGCTCGCAAAAGTCCCGAGGGATGCCAAGATTGTGGCCATGGGCGACAAGCTCTCAAACATGCGGGCCATAGCAAGAGACCATTACATCAAAGGCGATGCTCTCTGGAGCATATTCCGTGTGCACGATCCCAAGGAGCACGAATGGCACTACCGCGGTCTGGCGGACTCTCTCCGGGAACTGGATGACACCTTCGCCTTTCAGGAGTTCGAATGGCTCATTAACAGGGTTTTCGTCAATAAGGTATGAACGCCGTCAGGATTTCACTCAGCGACTACGTGCTTTCGGGAGGCGGAGCCAATGGCGAGAGCTATGATCACCGTACCGACCCGGACATTATGCTCAAGCTCTATTTCCCGGGCAAGGTACAGCAGCCGCTTGACGAGATGATCCTGGCACGCAAGGTCTATGACCTGGGCATCCCCACCCCGGAACCGGGTGACTATGTGGTGACTGAGGATGGCCGCTACGGCATCCGTTTCCACCGCATCCGCGGAAAGAAATCCTATTCCCGCGCCACCGGCGACCATCCTGAACTTGTAGGACAGTACGCCGAGGAATTCGCCGGATTATGCCTCAAGCTCCACGCCATCCACGTGGATACCGGACAGTTCGAGTGCGTCAAGGACCGCTACTACCGTCTGCTCGCCGACAATCCTTTCTTCAGCACTCCGCAGAAAGACCGCCTGGCACGTTTCATCGCCGATGCCCCCGACACCGATACAGCCATCCACGGCGACCTCCAGTACAGCAACGCCATCTTCAGCGGTACAGACCGTTATTTCATAGACCTTGGCGATTTCTGCTACGGATTCAACCTGTTCGATGTGGGAATGGTCTATCTGTGCTGCTGCCTGAGCGATGAAAGTTTCATCAGGGAGACCTTCCACATGCCCAAGTCCCTTGCCATAGAGTTCTGGCGGAATTTCGCGCCGGCTTATTTCGGTCATGACCGCCCGCTCAGTGACATTGACGAGGAGATACGCCCATACGCCGGACTCAAGACCCTTATAGTGGAGCGTGACACAAAATGTCCCATGCCCGAGTTCCGTGCCGCCCTGTCATCACTTTTGTAAAAAGGAAGCATTCATGCTCCACGAGCCGTTGCGGACCATTTGGGGCGAGCGAGGAAACGAGCGAGAGCGGACGGAGGACGCCCGTTCGCGGAGCGAACTAAAAGAAGCATTTATGCTCCACAGGGGAAGGGCTGCCAATGCAGCCCTTCCCCTGTGGAGCATATCGGATTCGAACCGATGACCGCTTGATTGCGAACCAAGTGCTCTACCAACTGAGCTAATACCCCATATTTATGTTGACGGCGCTAAGTTAACGCTTTTATTCGAACCGTATCGTCCTGGAAGGAACAATTCTTGAAATAACCATGCACGGAACAAGCATCATAAGCATGGAGAGCGTGAACATGACCGCATTGAGGAGCACAAGCCACCCCACTCCGATATGTATCGGCACGCAGTCAAGATAGTAGTTCGCCGGATCAAGAGGCACTATCCTGAACAGTTTCTGAATAACACACAGGCCAATCCCGATAAGATTGCCGATAACCATTCCCTTTATGATGATGAACGAGGCGAGTCTGAGGAAAACCTTGCGTACGGTCCCGTCCGATGCGCCGATGGCCTTGAGTATCCCTATGGTCGAAGTGCGTTCGAATATGATTATCAGCAAGCCGGAAATCATAGTGAAGCCTGCAATGCCTGACATCAGGGCGAGGATTATCCAGACATTGAGGTCCAGGACATCAAGCCATGCGAATAGTCCCGTGTTCATGTCATTCATGGTCTGCACCAGGTACTGTTCGCCCATATCCTCCCCCCACTTGTTCATCACCTTGGTCACATGGAGGTACGCACGCTCCATATCATCGGCCTTGACGAGCCTCAGCTCAATCCCGCTGCATTCATCCCCGTTCCATCCGTTCAGCCTCTGCAACAGGGTACGGTCGGCAATCCCGTGATGGTTGTCATAGTCCGAGAAATTCGTCTCGAAAATTCCGGTCACGGTCATGCGTCGCATACGTATCCGCTCCTGCATGAAATAGACATCGGCCCTGTCACCCACATCGAGACCGAGCCGGAGAGCGAGAGGCCGTGACAGGACAATCCAGGTGTCCGTTGAATCGGCAAGCTCCGGGAATCCCCCCATAACCATATATTTCTCATAGAAACTGCGGTCATACTCACTGCCTATACCTTTCAGTATCAGACCCTGGAAAAGAGTGTCCGTACGGACTATGCACGGCTTGTCAATATAACGCTGCACATGCACTATATCAGGGCACTCCTGCAACGCATCCAGAACCGAGTCCGTGCAAGTCACAGGAATCTCTATCACACCGCTGCCCGTCCTGTAGTTTGAAACTCTTATATGTTGGGAAAAATCGGTAACCTTGCCGCGTATCTCACCCTTGAATCCCCGCGTCACGGCCATGGCCACTATCATGACCGCCAATCCGAGAGCTATGCCTGCCTTTGCAATGATTATGGCAGGACGTGAGCCACCCCTGGCCGCATCCTCCTGACCGTAAAGTCTTTTTGCAAGAAATCTCTCCATATAATGCGGTTTTCGGATGCGAAGATAGTTTAAAATGATTATCTTCGCCACATGATGAAACACCTTTATTTTATTTTGGCCGTTTTGGCAATGACCTTTACGGCCGGCATCTCAGCAAGAGAGAGCGTAAACTTCAACCAGGGCTGGAAGTTCGCACTTGACTCCGATTCACCAGCCAATGCGGAGCCGGGCTTTAACGACAGTGGCTGGCGGACACTTGACCTGCCGCATGACTGGGCCATTGAGGGTGATTTTGATCAGCACAACCCCTCCGGTACCGGCGGCGGAGCACTGCCGGGAGGCATAGGCTGGTACCGCAAGACGTTCACTGTCTCCGCCAAGGACCAAGACAATATCTTCATGATAGAGTTTGACGGTGTCTATATGAACAGCAGCGTCTATATAAACGGACATCTGCTTGGCACACGCCCCTACGGATACATCTCGTTCAGTTATGACCTTACCCCCTACATCAAGTGGGATAGCTCCAACACCATTGCCGTCAGGGTTGACAACTCCGACCAGCCCAACAGCCGCTGGTACTCGGGTTGCGGAATATACCGTGACGTGCGGCTTGTAAAGCTCAACCCGGTGCATGTACCTCAATGGGGGACCTACGTGACATCCACAGTGAATCCCGACGGAACAGCAACCGTACATGTTGAGGCCGATGCCCGTAACCTGGGCGGCACCACCCTCCTTGCCACAGTACGCCATACCATAACCGATGATACAGGAAGGAACATCAGTACCGGTGAGAGTACACCTCTGCGCCTCAATGCCAGTGGCGGAGCCAGTACCGAGTCGGATCTGAAGGTAAGCTCCCCCATACTCTGGAGCATAGAGAACCCCTACCTCTATACCCTCGTTACCGAGATTCTGGTGGACGGCAAGAGTGTGGACCGCTACGAGACCCCGTTCGGCATACGTACCATAGAGTTCCGTGCGGACAGCGGGTTCTGGCTCAACGGCAAGAACGTGCGCATAAACGGTGTATGCAACCACCATGACCTTGGCTGCCTCGGTGCAGCTGTGAACGAGCGTGCCATTGAGCGCCAGCTGGAGATACTCAAAGAGATGGGCTGCAACGGCATACGCTGCTCGCATAATCCGCCATCACCCATACTGCTTGACCTGTGCGACCGCATGGGATTCTTAGTCATGGACGAGGCTTTCGACATGTGGCGCCGCCGCAAGACCGACCGCGACTATGCCCGCTTCTTTGACGAGTGGTACGAGCGTGACCTGACCGATATGGTAGTGCGTGACCGCAACCACCCATCCATAGTACTCTGGAGCATAGGCAATGAGGTTCTGGAGCAGTGGTCCGATGCCCGCGCCGACACATTGAGTCTGGAACAGGCCAACCTTATCCTGAACATGGGACACAGTGCCGATGAACTTGCCGGCGAGGGTGAGATGACAGTAAACTCCCTGATTACCGCCCGTCTGGCAGGAATCATCAGGGAGCTTGACCCCACCCGTCCCGTTACCGCAGGCTGCAACGAGCCCAGTCCCGGCAACCACCTGTTCCGCTCCGGAGCCATTGACGTGATAGGCTTCAACTACCATAACGCCAATGTGCCGGGTGTGCCGAATCTCTTCCCGGGCAAACCCTTCATCATCACCGAGAGCGTATCGGCACTGATGACCAGAGGATTCTATGAGATGCCATCGGAACAGATGATGACCCGTCCCGCCCGCTGGGACCGTCCCTACTTCAACGAAACCTTCTCCTGTTCGGCGTATGACAATGTCTGCACCCCTTGGGGCAACCACCATGAAGAGAACCTCATCTTCCTGAACAGTCAGCCTTTCGTGGCCGGACAGTATATATGGACCGGATTTGACTACATAGGCGAACCCACGCCCTACGGATGGCCCGCCCGAAGTTCCTATTTCGGAATAGTGGACCTGGCCGGATTCCCCAAGGACGTCTATTACTTATATCAGTCAGAATGGACCGACACACCCGTGCTGCATCTTTTTCCCCACTGGAACTGGGAGCCAGGACAGCAGATAGATTTATGGTGCTACTACAACAACGCCGATGAGGTGGAGCTTTACGTAAACGGTGTATCACAGGGAATCCGCCGCAAGGATGCCCAGCATCTGCATGTGGTCTGGAACGTGACTTTTGAACCCGGCACGGTAAAGGTCGTCGCCCGCAAAGACGGCCGCGAAACCGCCTGCCAGGAGATTCATACTGCCGGTGAGCCCGCACAGATACGTCTGACCCCAGACCGCCGCCGCATCAATGCCGACGGAACGGACCTGAGTTTCGTTACAGTGGAAGTGCTGGACAAGGACGGCAACCTGTGCCCCAACGCCGAGAACCTGGTGCAGTTCAGCCTCAAGGGCGCAGCTATGATAGCAGGTGTGGATAACGGCAGTCCGATTTCCTTAGAACGGTTCAAGGACGACAAGCGCAAGGCATACTACGGCAAATGTCTTGTAGTTCTGCAGAACAACGGTAAACGCGGTAAAGTCACGCTCACCGCCGAGTCCGAAGGGCTGAAGCGTGCACAAGTTAGCGTGAAATGTGCAAAATAGAACAAATAAAAAGAGCCTGCAAAAACTCAGTCCGCTTCACTGTGTAATTTTGCGGCAATCTTCATGAAATGGATATAAAGGAAAACCTGGACAGGATAAAGTCAGAGCTTCCCGAGGGAGTCAGGCTTGTCGCGGTATCGAAGACCCACCCCGCAGAGATGTTGCAGGAGGCATACGATGCCGGCCAGCGCCTGTTCGGCGAGAACAAGGTGCAGGAGATGACCGCCAAGAGCCGCCTGCTCCCCCAAGATGTGGAATGGCACTTCATCGGTCACGTTCAGCGTAACAAGATACACCTCATGGCACCGTATGTATCGGTCATACAGGGTGTCGATTCATACGAGTCGCTTGCCGAGATTGACCGTCAGGCCGCCCGCTTCTCACGCCATATCACCTGCTATCTCCAGCTGCACATAGCGCAGGAGGAGACCAAGTTCGGTTTCTCCCCGGAGGAGTGCACGGCCATGCTTGAAAAAGGTGAATGGAAGAATCTGGAGCACATAACCATCGGAGGAGTGATGGGAATGGCCAGCAACACCGGTAATGAAGCCCAGGTTTTAGACGAGTTTCACCGGCTCCGGACCCTGTTTGACACCTATAAGGAGCGTTTCTTCAGCGATTATCCGGATTTCAGCACCATTTCGGCCGGCATGAGCGGTGACTACAGGCTTGCCGTCAGCGCCGGCAGCAACATGGTCCGTATAGGCAGTTCCATTTTCGGAGAGAGATTCTATGGCATAAACAGATAATTGAATAACTTTACCACCATGATTGATTATTACGACAGATCGGACAGTGTCTTCACTGAGAAGAACCTCAACGCGTATATAAGCGGTTCCATCACAAGCAACTGGGACCGTGAAGCCTTTACCGACTATAAAGGAGCCACTCTCCTGTACCGCGATGTGGCACGCCGCATAGCCAAGCTTCACATACTGTTCGGGGAGGCAGGTATCAGGCCGGGTGACCGTATAGCCCTTTGCGGCAAGAACAGCTCCAACTGGGGGACCGCCTGTCTGGCCGCCATCTCCTACGGTGCTGTAGTGGTTCCCATCCTCCATGAGTTCAAGGCCGACAACATACACCATATCATCAACCACTCCGAGACAAGGCTCTTCTTTGTCGGTGACCAGATATGGGAGAACCTCAACGAGGCCTCCATGCCCGGTGTGGAGGGCATCATCACTCTTGATGACTTCCAGGTGGTGATATCCCGTGACGAGAGGCTCTCCGAGGCCCGCGAGCACCTGAACGAGCTCTTCGGCCGCAAATACCCCAAGGAGTTCACCAAGGCCGATGTCAGGTATCCCGAAGTCGGTTTCGATGATCTGGCCATGATAAACTACACATCGGGCTCCACAGGATTCTCCA
Organism: Bacteroidaceae bacterium; assembly: GCA_017651315.1. Classification (GTDB taxonomy): domain Bacteria; phylum Bacteroidota; class Bacteroidia; order Bacteroidales; family Bacteroidaceae; genus Colenecus. The sequence goes on along the minus strand of JAGCDE010000012.1, from coordinate 7,860 downwards.
AAGGTGTCATGCTCCCCTATCGCGCCCTGATAAGCAACCACCTGTTCGCCAGGAAGGCCATCTATTCCATGAAGGCCGGTGACAAGGTTATCTCCATGCTCCCCATGGCCCACATGTACGGTTTCGCATTCGAGTTCTTCCATGAGTTCGTCAAGGGCTGTCATGTCTATTTCCTGACCCGTCTGCCGAGCCCCAAGATAATCTTCCAGGCTCTCAGTGAGATCCGCCCCACCATCATAGTCTCAGTACCTCTCGTGATTGAGAAAATCATAAAGAAGAACATACTCCCCAGGTTAGAGACACCTCAGATGAAGTTTCTGCTCAAGGTACCCATCCTCAACGACCAGATCAAGAAGAAGGTGCGCGACGAGCTGGTCAAGGGTTTCGGCGGCAATTTCTACGAGGTGATCATAGGCGGTGCCGCCTTCAACCAGGAGGTGGAGAAATTCCTGGCATCACTGCGTTTCCCATATACAGTAGGGTACGGCGCCACTGAGTGCGCCCCCATCATTACATACGAGGACAAGAAGAACTTCGTTCCGGGGTCATGCGGCAAGGCTGTTCCGAACATGGAGGTGAAGATATTGAGCAATGATCCCGAAAACATCCCCGGTGAGATAATATGCAGGGGGCCTAACGTGATGCTTGGCTACTACAAGAACGAGAAACTTACGGAGGAGACCATCGACCCCGACGGCTGGATGTACACCGGTGACCTGGGTATCATGGACAAGGAGGGCAATCTCTTCATAAAGGGACGCAGCAAGAGTCTCATACTGGGCCCGTCGGGACAGAACATCTACCCTGAGGAGATTGAGGACCATCTGAACAACATGCAGCTGGTAAATGAGTCCGTAGTCATTTCCGAGAACGACAAGCTGGTGGCTCTGGTCTATCCGGATTTCGATGAAGCCATGAAGTCAGGCATGTCCGATGAGCAGATTGCAGCCGTAATGGAGCAGAACCGCACAGAGCTGAACGCCATGCTGCCCGCGTACGAGAAGATATCCCAGATACGGATATATCACGAGGAGTTTGAGAAGACGCCCAAAAAGAGCATCAAACGATTTTTGTATCAGAAAGAATGAAGTCTATGACTTTATTCTTATCTTTGACACATGTAACCTTAAACTGAATTGTATTAATATCTAATTCTTATCTAAAATGAAAAGTAACAGAGAACTCAAGAATGCCGCACTCAAGGCAATGGACAAACACTGGGGATGGGCCATCCTGGTATGCATCGTTTATGGGGCAATAGTTGGAATTGTTGCAGCCCCCAACTCACTCTCATCTCTCAGCAGAATTCCTGCATTTGGCCCTGTAGCCATAGGCCTTGGCCTCTTTGGAAGTACAGTCACAATTGTTGGAAGCATTTTCGGAACGGGCCCCCTTAGTGCAGGATTTGCCAATTCACTCAAATCATACTACAAGGATTCGGACATGGGAACTGTCCAGAACATGTTCAAATACGGATTCTCAAACGGACGCTACTGGCGCAATGTCTTAGGAATGTTCCTGGTGTCACTGTTTACTGCACTCTGGACACTGCTGTTCATAGTACCGGGCATAATAAAGAGCTATGCATACGCACTCACTCCCTATATCCTGATTGACAATCCTGAGCTCAGCCCCAATGAGGCACGTCTCAAGAGCATAGAGATGATGCGCGGACGCAAAGGCAAGATGTTCGGCCTTGACCTGAGTTTCCTTGGATGGTTCCTGCTTGGAATCCTCTCTCTCGGTATCGGGTTCATCTGGATATCCCCTTATTTCAGGACCACAAAGGCCGCCTTCTATTGTGACCTCAAAGAGGAGCTTAATCCCCAGCCGGCAGCCGAAGAACCCGCCGTCGAGGCATAAAGATGAATAACGTCATAAAGTCCCTTATGACTTATTGACGGACATGAGGATTAATCCCTGAGTCAGTCCTGTTTCAGACCGAACAGACCGGATTCAGGGATTTTTGAATCTGTCGTGACTCGTTTCCATAAAGTTTCCCAGAATCTGTTTTCCCCTCTGTCCCCATCGTTCCCCAGTCAAAACGGACCTCTGTCCGATTATTATTCCATTTAGTCTGATTTGTGTTTTCGCCTTTACCGGCCGTTATATACTTTTGCCTGACCAAAAATAATGTTTATGAAAAAAATCGCATTAATCCTGACAGGACTGCTTGTCCTTAATTCCGTATCCGCCCAAAGGCAACGGACTATCACCCCCGGTGATACATTACGTTCAGTAGTAACCAACCCCGACGGCTCAGTCACATTCAGCATTTATGCCCCTGACGCCCACTATGTATCGCTTGGAAGTGACCTGAGCGGCAAAGGCACCTTCACCAAATCAGACAACGGAGTATGGAAAGCTACAGTTGACAACCTTCAAGCCAGCGCATACAGATATCATTTTGTGGTGGATGGAGTAAATGTGTATGACCCCAAATCAGAACGTATCAACGACCGCCGTCCCGTTCTCAAACTCACCAAAGGCGGTGACCCCTTCTGGGCGCGCAGGGATGTACCGCACGGAGCGGTATCACTTATCTACTATAAATCCTCCACAACCGGACGCACCAGACAGATGCACGTGTGGACTCCTGAGGGATACATATCATCAGGGAAGGAGCTGCCGGTTCTCTATCTTGTTCACGGTATGGGTGATACCGATGCCGACTGGAGCGGAATAGGCTGCGCCGGCGACATTCTGGACAATCTCCTGGCCGAAGGCAAAATAACGCCGATGGTCGTTGTGATGCCTGATGGCGGCATAGGCATAAACCAGTTCCCTGACGAACTGATGAAAGACATAAAACCGTACATAGAGAAGAACTATAAGGTCAAGAAAGGACCCGAGAACACAGCTCTGGCCGGACTCTCCATGGGTGGCATGGAAACCAAAGCCACCATCACCGCCTACCCCACCACATTCTGCTATGTGGGAATATTCAGCGGAGGAACCGTCAGCGTGGAGGAATCACAGAACATGAAGGGTTTCCGCGAAAAGAACAAGCTCCTGTTCATCAACTACGGAAGCGAGGAGATCAGGAACCGTCCTTCCGCCAGACAGGATACTGAAGCCCTGAAAGCATCCGGAATGAACGCCCATTTCTTCGTTACCCCCGATGCCGGTCACGAATGGAAAACATGGCGTCTGGCCCTCTACACGTTTGCTCCCATGCTTTTCAAGTAAGAGGGTCCCTTTCGGACTTTGACTTTGGCTTTGGCCTTGGCTTTAGCTTTGGCAGGCCACCTCTCTTCACGGCAAAAACTTACGCTTCGGTTAGAAAAAACCTCTAACCAAAGCGTAAGTTTTTATTCCGTAAAGGGTTTTCAATCCAGCTTCAACACAGCGAGGAAGGCTTTTTGCGGCACCTCCACGTTGCCAATCTGTTTCATGCGCTTCTTGCCCTTCTTCTGCTTTTCCAGGAGCTTGCGCTTACGTGACACGTCACCGCCGTAGCACTTGGCCGTCACATCCTTGCGCACCTGCTTGATGGTCTCGCGGGCAATTATCTTGGAGCCTATGGCAGCCTGTATCGCAATATCGAACTGCTGACGCGGTATGAGTTCCTTGAGTTTCTCGCACATGCGGCGGCCCAGGTCGTAAGCATTATCCACATGTGTAAGAGTGGAGAGCGCATCCACCGGCTCACCGTTAAGCAGTATGTCTAACTTGATGAGTTTGGAAGGACGGTAGCCGGCCGGATGGTAATCGAACGAAGCATAGCCCTTGGATATGCTCTTGAGCTTGTCATAGAAATCAATCACAATCTCACCGAGCGGCAGCTTGAAGTAAATCTCCACGCGGTTACCGGCTATGAACTGCTGCTTGACCAGTTCACCGCGCTTGTCAAGGCACAGCGTCATTATGGGGCCTATGTAATCGGTCGTGGTTATGATTGACGCGTCTATATACGGCTCCTCTATATGGTCAATCAGCGTAAGTTCAGGCATTCCGCTCGGGTTATGCACCTCGGTGGCGTTGCCCTGCTTGTCATAGACCATGTACGACACGTTGGGCACGGTAGTGATCACGCTCATGTCGAACTCGCGGTCCAGACGCTCCTGCACAATCTCCATGTGGAGCAGTCCTAAGAATCCGCAGCGGAATCCGAATCCCAGCGCCGCCGATGACTCGGGGAAGAAACTCAGTGAGGCATCGTTCAGCTGCAACTTCTCAAGTGATGCACGCAGGTCCTCGAACTCATCGGCCTCAATGGGATAAACACCGGCAAACACCATAGGCTTGGACTCCTCGAATCCGGCAATCGCGCTGCTGCACGGGCGGGCCACATGGGTGATGGTATCGCCCACCTTGACCTCGGTCGATGTCTTGATGCCCGATATGATATAACCCACATCGCCCGTGGTCATCACGTCACGCGGCACCATCTCCATCCGGAGCACCCCCACCTCATCGGCGTCATACTCCTTGCCCGTGTTGAAGAACTTGACCTTGTCACCCTTGCGGATGGAGCCGTTCTCAATCTTGAAATATGCTATGATTCCGCGGAACGAGTTGAATACCGAGTCAAAGATTAGCGCCTGCAGCGGGGCATCGGGGTCACCCTCCGGATGCGGTATGCGCTCCACAATGGCTTTCAGTATCTCCTCCACACCCATTCCGGTGCGGGCCGATGCGCGGATAATCTCGTCACGCCTGCATCCCAAAAGTTCGATTATCTCATCCTCCACCTCATCGGGCATGGCACTCTGCATATCGCACTTGTTTATGACCGGAATAATCTCTAAGTCATGCTCTATGGCCATGTAGAGGTTGCTGATGGTCTGCGCCTGCACGCCCTGCGTGGCATCAACCACCAGGATTGCGCCCTCGCAAGCGGCGATTGATCGGCTCACCTCATATGAGAAATCCACATGTCCCGGAGTGTCAATAAGGTTCAGGATATACTTCTGCCCCTGATACTCGTACTCCATCTGGATGGCGTGGCTCTTGATTGTGATGCCGCGCTCCTTCTCCAGGTCCATGTCATCGAGCATCTGGCCCTCGGTAATGTTTATGGTATGTGTATATTCAAGCAGACGGTCAGCCAGAGTTGACTTACCGTGATCGATATGAGCAATAATGCAAAAGTTGCGGATGTTCTCCATATGGGGCGTTTTTACGCCGCAAAATTAGCAAATTTTCCGCGTATTACCGCAACTTGCCTTAAGGGAGGAGAGACTTTATGCTGTCGGTGGTGGCGGTTACCCGGGGGCTGGTGTAGGTGATTTCTTCTACGGGCATGAGCTGGACGCTTACCTTGCCGCTTGTTGTTATTACCAGTTTGCCGATGTTGGCAAAATGGATACCGGTCTGGGTGATGGGGATTTGCTTGCCGTCCTTGTTCGCAACATAAACACAGGGTACTGTGGAATGGGTGTGGGCATCGAGCAACGCATCAATACCATTGGTCTTGCCTATAAGTTCATGGGAGTCAACGTGGCTGGCAGGTCTTTCACCAAGGTGTGAGAGCATGATCACATAATCAGCTCCTTTGGCATGAGCTTCATCCACGGCTTGCTGAACCAGGTCATAGATTGCATCGCGCTTCAAGTCATAAAGCTGGTTGCGCCCGGCGTCATAGAATGCACTCCTTTCAATCTGCATGGCCTGTGGCGTAAGTGCACCCACAAACGCCACACGCTTGCTTCCGTACTGGTGTATTGTGTATGACGGGAAAATCTGATTGCCTTCCATATCGAACAGGTTGGAGCATACAACCGGGGCACCTGCCTGCTGCATCAGTTCCTTGATATGGGGTACTCCATAGTCTAACTCATGGTTGCCTAACGTGATGGCATCATAACCCACAGAACGGAGAATATCCACTATATACTTACCTTGCGAGTTTTTACCCACATCGGCTCCGGCCGCAAAATCACCGCAGCTCACAATACCCACGTAACACGTATCGGCCCTGGCAATGGCATCGCGCAGTCCGGCCAACCTGGTATATCCGTCAATACTGCAATGCACATCATTCTCATACAGAATCACAATATCCTTAGCCTTCTGGGCCAGCGTCGATACTGTACTGAAGCCAACAATCATGAGAGTGAGTAACCACTTTGAAATCCTTTTCATAACCTGTCCTGTTTTTGGCAAATATAGCGAATAATTTGCCAAAGTGTCCCACAACGATGTGATCCCTACTAAAACTACAATAACATGATACAGAACGAAGTGACCATGGATGACCTGTTACCAGATGAATCGTAAGCATTCTATAATACTTAAATTAAAAAGATGAGTATTCTTTCTCGTGAAGCTGGTCGAAAAAGAAGGTATATGGGTTATAAAGGATTAGGTGCATGGCAAAATTGAGCTATAACTCAATTATTTTTGGACTTATAGCACAATCTTACATATGTGATAGCAAGCCAAAATTTGCGCTGGTTTATTAAAAAATCGCCATAATTGGCAGATTTTTAATGTAAACCTTGTGCAATAGGATTTAAATCATCACCTTTGCACCGAAAAAAAATGCCAAAATTGGCAAAAATTTAATACAGGCAATGGAGATTAAAAGAGATCGATATCTAAAACAACTAATTGAAAGCCGTCAAAATGGCTTTATCAAAGTTGTAACAGGAATCCGCAGATGTGGCAAGTCGTATCTGCTGAACGTCTTGTTCTATCACTACCTATTAGATAATGGAGTGGCTGATGACCACATCATCCGCATTGACCTTGAAGACCGCATGAACAAGGAACTGAGAAATCCAGACGTAATGCTCCATTATGTTCATGACAAAATCAAGGACAAGGAGCTGTATTACATCATTATTGATGAAGTGCAATTGATGGATGAGTTTGTTGATGTGTTGAACAGCTTCCGGCATATTGATAATGCTGACACATACGTGACAGGCAGTAACTCTCACTTCCTATCATCAGACATTCCTACGGAATTTCGTGGTCGAGGAGAGACTATTCATGTTAACCCATTGTCTTTTGCGGAGTTTTATTCTGCCGTTGGCGGTGACAAGCAGGATGCATGGCGTGAATATTACACCTATGGAGGTTTGCCACTTATACAGTCTTTTGAGACCGAAGAAAAGAAAATCAACTATCTGAAGGACTTGTTTGAAACTGTATATTTGGCAGACATTATTGAGAGACACAAAATCAAGAATGATAATGAACTCCGTGAGTTGGTGCTTATTTTGGCATCATCTATAGGTGCTCCATGCAATCCGACTAAATTGTCGAATACTTTCAAAAGTGTTAAGAATGTAAGCATAGGCAGTCAGACGATTTCCAATTACCTCACCTTCCTGTCCGAATCGTTCCTGCTGAACAAAGCTATACGTTACGATATAAAAGGTAAGAAATACATCAACACGCTATCCAAATACTATTTCTCTGACATAGGTCTGAGAAATGCCATCTTAGATATGCGTCAACAAGAGGAAACGCACATCATGGAGAATATCATCTACAATGAATTACTTGTACGTGGTTACAGTGTTGATGTCGGAATGGTTGAAATAAAGAAGCAGGACAAGGATGGCAAGTGGGTTCGTATTCAACTTGAAGTGGACTTTATTGCCAGCCTCGGCAGCAAGAAGTATTATGTGCAGTCAGCCTTGTCCATCCCTGACAGGGAGAAAGAGATACAGGAATCTCGCCCACTTACAAACATTAATGATTCTTTCAAGAAGGTGATTATTGTGAAAGACCACATTATGCCTCGTCGAAACGAGGAGGGAATACTCACAATCGGTCTTTTCGACTTCTTACTCAAAGAGGACAGCTTGGATTTATAATCATTCTTGTATAGCGCATAAATTATGGTGAAGTTTTTCAAAATAATAGAGAAGATAGTTTGGATTGTTGCAGCATTGACAATAGCTG
>JAGCDE010000011.1 GCA_017651315.1 Bacteroidaceae bacterium | reverse complement strand
GTACATTTGGAAGATGGCCGCTGGGGTGGTATTGAGATTAAGTTAGGCGGCGATGACCTGATAAATGATGGTGCAGAGTCGCTAAAGAAGCTACGCGATAAGATTGTGGAAAAGAGCGACGAGAAGGCTCCTTCATTCCTGCTGGTGCTGACTGCCGTGGGCGGTGCTTACAAAAGAGATGACGGGGTGTTTGTGGCTCCCATTAATTTGTTGAGGCCGTAAGGAAAAAATGTAATGACAACTGAAAGGCTGGAAGAAATAAGACAGCAATTGATACGGTTCCGTACCAAAGGGGACGGTTCCGTTTGGCATCATTTTCAAAAATGCTGCCATTGGGGACGGTTCTGTTTGGTAGCATTTTTTGGTGGTAGGGCTGGACTCATTAAAAGAGTTCAGCCTTTTTGTTTTGTAAGCATTCGATAAAGTACAGGTGTTAGTACCTAATAGTAGCAACAACAGCAGTTACATCGCACCTTTATATGTAACTGCTGTTGTTGTCTTGTTGTAGTTGTATTATTGCTTATCCTGTTTCTCTTTTTTCAGGATTGCCTCGGGGTGTCTGCTTATCCATTTATGTGGCAGCATTACCGCAGAACAAATAGTTCTTCCGGCCCAGAGCAAGCGGTCTTATTGCGTTTTCTATACGGTTGTTGTCTATGCTGATTCTGCCGTCATTCACGTAGCGGGACAGTCTGGGAAGAAGCGCATACGTGTAGGCGATGGCCCTGCCCATGCGGCTCTGCGGCGACACTTGAGAGAAGCGTGTCTGCATCCATTTCTCAAAAGTCAGTATTATAGGGTATGACTTCTCCTTCCTTAGCTCCGTACGCTTTTCCGGTGTCAGGTCTTCATCGTCGGCTTTGCTCTCAACGGCATACAGCTGGGATATGTAGTAAAGTCCTTCCGATGCCAGTGTCTTGTTCTCGTCCAACGCGTCAACGAACTTGCGCCTGGCATGCGCCCAGCATCCGCACATCGTGATGCCTTCACGCTGTTCAAATTCGTCATAGACTTCATATCCGTCAGTCTGGGCAAAGCCGTGATAACTGCCCAGCAGTTCGCGTGCGACACGTCCGGCACGGCTGCCACGGTCATAATAGAACATGACATCGCCTGTCAGACCGTCCCTGACACACCATTCGTATCCTTTCTTTGCCTTGTGTTTCTCATCGTCAAGCACCGGTATCACACTTTCGTCAACCTGGATGTACTCGCTGGAGAGTATCTTCTGCCGCAGCAGGTCATACACGGTTCTTTTGCTGCGCGGAGAGGAGGGCTCTATTGGGCAACGCCCAATTGTGCCCGGAGCGGTGGAAATAATGATGAAAATACCAACTAAAATTCATTCTTCGTTAAAACTTCTTAAAGACGAAGTAAAAAGCCTGCAAAACAAAACAATAGGAAGAGTAATTAAAACTACATTTGCAATCCTATGAGCGAATATGTTATGGATAACATAGAAAGAAAATACCTAGAAAACATGTCTGCAGGTGTGGTATTAAGTTCTCCATCTGAGAACGGTCCATATACTTCAAGTATCCATTGTTTTTACTATGCCGTTTTGTTGTTTATGAAACATAGACTAGCTCACGTTGATCATGCTATTTCATATACAGAACAAGAAGAACGTGCAAAGACCAGCCAAGAAGGTGGTTCTCATGATTATATTATCAATGAACTAGCCAACAGGATGATTACTAGTGATAAAAACGTGAGGGTTTTTAAGCAGGATATAAGGAGTCTAAAACAAAAACGAGTTCTGGCAGATTACGGAGAGATGATATTTTCTCAGGAAGAAAGTTTGGAATGTAGAGCACAGGCCGAAGGATTAATCAACGATATAAAGAGGTATACACGTATTGCGGTATGAATAAAGAAATTGAAAAAATACTTTTGCCTTGGTGCAAAGAGATGGTTGAAAAGTTCAATTGGTTGACCATAAAGTATGAGTTGAGCAAAAAGTATGGAGTGTACCTGGTATCATTCTCACCATCCAGCAAGATAGATGATTGTAATGAGTTTAACGTTGATGCAATGAAGTTTGAGGATGAACTCAATGCAAAATACGGTAGTAATGCTCCATTGTTCTGTGATGAAGAAAGGAACTTTACTTTTACTGAAGATGTTGAAATAATAAAGGCTGCTACACCGAATTTATATGTAACTGTTAGTAACCTTGTTGATATTATTGAGGAGCAATATATAATGACCAGGAAGTTATTTAATACTCCACAAGAGTATGAATATACTTATTCCCAGAGTGAATCAATCGTTGAAAAAGCAGCATAATGAGTAATCCGATACCATTTAGAATAGTAGAGTTGCTGACTCAGAATTTCAATCTTGAAAAGTCAGCAACATTGACAGAAGGTCAAAACATAGACGTTAATACGCAGTTTATGTTTGGTGTGAGTTTCCCGTTAAAAAGAGTGCGGATAACAGGTACATATACTTATTTGAGCGGACAGAATGCCTTGATTAAGTTAGATGTAATAACATCATTTGAAGTGGAACAACAGGCATTTGAAGGCATGATTAAGGACGGTGTATTTACTCTTGAGCCCGAATTTATGCAATATTTGGCCACAATCAATGTAGGAGCAGCCAGAGGCGAAATACATGCCAGATGCGAACTCAATCAATCCGTATTAGCAAGTATAGTACTACCGCCAATTAATCTTGTTGCTACTTTAAAGGATAAACTGGAGATTAAAGTATCCTAATTGCGCCGAGGGCCACAGACGGGCTATTCCTGACTAAGAATCAGAGCAAGCTTGCCGTCTGTAATATATTCCAGATATTCCGGAAGAGCGGCCGTTGGTGAGTGTGGGCGATGGCTTCCGTAAAGTGATAGTAACCAGAGACAACGTTATGAGGCACAATGACGAGAACGGCATCCTGATTATGAGCCTTGAGGAGTTCCTGATGGATGAGGGGGCTTTGGAGAGATAGAATCGGCATCATGAATACCAATACAGAGTATGAGAAGTTCACACGTGAGTTGTGTGAGCGATTGGCGTTATACAAAGGACTTGAGTCATCATCTGTGCATAACGTAAAACTGAGGGGTAAGTCAGGCCTGAATCACCAGATTGATTTTACTGGGAGTACAACAAGGATGGGATAGTGCATCGGGTAGCAATAGAATGTAAGAACTACAGTTACGGTGTTTCTATCGGTAAGGTGCGCGACTTCTATGGAGTGATATCGGACCTGGGAAATGTGAAAGGCATTATGGTGACTACGGTTGGTTATCAGAAAGGGGCTCAACAGTTTGCTGATTTCTATGGAATCTCTCTTAAGGAACTGAGGGCACCCAGGGATGGTGAGACTATTATTGGAGAGCTAAATATGCAGTTTCAAATTGACGTTACTCATTGTCTCTTTCTCATAAATGAAGAGTGGGCTGCCAAGCGGGGCTTTGATATTAATATGTATCGGGAGAGAACTGCTATGTATAGCGTGCAGAACAGTGAAAAGTGGAGAAATGCTACCCATCTGCCATTGAGTACCGTTGATGATAATATCAGAGATGCAGATGGCCGTGTTTTGTTGTCAATAGAGGAACTTAAGAAACATGCTCCTGATAAGCGCCCGGACGATAACACCAGTATTTATTGTTTTGAGGACGCATATGTCAAAAATGAATATTGGGGGCTTATGAAGATAGATGAGATCAAGTTTGAGCGTGAATATACAAAGAATGAGCAAACTTATTCTGTTGATGCGTGGCGGTTTGTCCGGGCTATTCTTGCGGATGCTTTGGGTGGGGAGAAGATGGTGATTATGTAGGTATGCTATATTGACACAATTAAATACTTGGGAGTTTTTCATTGTGTTTTATGGAAGAACTAGTATTTTTGTATTGTTTGTACAAATATTATCTGAACCATGCATATAGCAGTTAATGTAAACGATGATTTGTTGGATGGCCTAAGTAAGGCTTTGGTTGTTGTGTCCCAAATACGCCAGTCTGGTGAAAATGTTATTGTACTGGATTTTCAGGGAGCAAAATTCGTATCGCCGTTATTCATATCGGTTTTACTAGTTACTTTAAGGGAATTAGATAAGGAGGTTTCATTAGTTAATCTTCCGGATTATTTGAATGTGATTTGTTTCTCTGAAGGATTACAGCCGGACCGGATCAGAAGTAGTGAGTTTGTTGCGGTGATGGAGAGATTCTCCCGAAAGAGATACATACCTATTATTGATTTTCCAGTTACCGTTGTTGATGAGGATGTAAAGAACTCGGTCCTGACAACAGTTGAGAATATTATAATCCGCCAGTTACATATTGAGAAGAATGTTAGTGAAGGCTTGAAGTACTTTATCTCAGAGTTGGTTGACAACATTACTGAGCATTCTGAATCCAAACGTGCTTTTGTTTTGGCACAAGCGTATTCCAATAAGGGTTACTTGGATTTGTGCATATCGGACAATGGAATATCATTGTTGGGTAGTTATAAACGTTCAGAGAAGTACAATGAGATAGACTCGGATGTGGAAGCTATGAAAGCTGCTAACATGAAGATTTCTGCTAAAAATCTGCCTGATGCAGAGAATAGGGGATATGGAATCTATACTTCTAAGAAAGCATTGATTGAAGGACTGGGCGGCAGTTTTTTGATGGTTTCCGGTAATGCCGTTTATGTTAAAAACAGAAACGGATATCGGCTTGTTGCTTTCCCGGAGTATGTTAGACTGAATGGCACGGTTGTTGCATTGAGAATACCGTACCATAATCCTAATTTTGTAATGAATAGGTATTGGGAGTAATAAAATTATTATATTTGCCGATGTTATGATACGCACGATTGACATAACTAATGTTATTGCGGTTGATCTAAGATCAAGGTCAACGGTTCATGACTTGCTGCTGTTGATTCAGAATAGCGGCGAGAAGAAGGTTGTGCTTGACTTTAGCAAGGTTGAATTTGCTACGCGCAGTTTTGTTGATGAATTCTATAATGTGTTTATCAAGAAACCTGTTGCCGGCGTTGATATTAAGTTTGAGAACATGCCCGATGACCTTGTAAAGATGCTTGAAGTTGTTAAGCAGACTCAGAACGGTAAGCCAAGCCAGGAAAAGATTGCTGATGCTGAAAGTTTTGATACTGTTGAGGATTTTTGCAATTACTGTAGTCAGCTGGCGTTTTAAGGCGCCGTCTTGACTTTTTTTTAAAAGCCAGCCCTTCAAGTACGTCTTTTAAGACAGCATACTTGTGGGCGTTTTTTTGTTTGCTATTAATGCTTTCATGGTCGCTTATCGAAAAAAAACTTTTCGTGTCTACTTCTCGCGCGCGGTGCAACAATAATGGCAAAATATCATAAAATATTCGATAATTGGAGGTGCGTTTTGAAAATCTTAGGTAATTTTGATTGAAAATCTTCGGAATTATGTATTTTTACCTATTCTGTGGCGTCCGTCAATAGAAACAGATTATTAATATTTTGAGTTATGTTTGAATTGATTAAGTTACCGTACGGGGTGGCCGGTCTGGAGCCCGTGATCAGTGAGAAGACGATTGGTTTCCATCATGGGAAGCATTTGCAGGGGTATGTGGATAATCTTAATAAGCTGCTGCCTGGAAGCGGCCTGGAGGGGCTGCCGCTGGAGGAGATTGTGTGCAAGGCTCAGGGCGGATTGTTTAATAATGCCGGCCAGATTTTGAATCATAATCTTTACTTTACTCAGTTCTGCAAGGGCGGTAAGGCGTTGTCCGATGGTGCGCTTAAGGCTCAGATTATAAAGCAGTGGGGTAGCGTAGAGGCATTCCGGACGGAGTTTGTGGCCAAGGGTGTCGGGCTGTTTGGCAGCGGATGGGTGTGGTTATCGGCCAAGACTGATGGAGAGTTGGTGATTACCCAGGAGCCGGGTGCATCGAACCCCATCACTCAGGGGTTGAAGCCATTGCTTACATTCGATGTTTGGGAGCACGCCTATTATCTGGATTTCCAGAACCGCCGGGCTGCCCATCTTGAGGCTTTGTGGCAGATCGTGGACTGGAATGTGATAGAAAACAGGTACAAATGATACAATCGGCTTGCACTATATGGGGGGAATAATATGGTATGCTGCTGACGTTGCTTTTGACATCGGTTTTTATCCTGCCGCCGGACAGTAATGAGGCGGATTCGGTTAAGGGGTACGGTTTCAAGACAGTGATTGAGACCGATGTCAGGAAGGTGACATCCATGCTGGGGAGCGGTGATTACTCCGGTATCACGTACATAGGCGGGACGCGGTATGCGGTGGTGGATGACAAGAAGAGCGGTGGCGGCATCCTGCTGGTTGACATGGATGTGAGCTTTAAGGGGAAGGTCGGGGATGTGTCTGTGACTGTTCCGGAGGGGACGGCGACATCGGATTTAAGCAATAGGGACAATGAGGGGGTGGCATATCTGGCCGATGGTACCGGGCTTGGAACTCTGTTCGTGAGTGCCGAGGCGGACCAGTCTATCCGGGAGTATGGGCTGGACGGAGTGCCTACGGGACGGATGATGGCGGTCCCGGACGATATGGCATCGGGTAGGATTAAGAGTAACAGGGGCTTTGAGGCGCTGACTTTCAATGAGTTTACGGGGTTGTTCTGGACTACTGCCGAGGATGTGCTGGTTGCGGATGCTGATACACCGGGGCTGTTGCGGCTGCAGAGTTTCGGCTTGGACCTGAAGCCTGCCGGCCGGTATCTGTATATGATGGATGCTCCTGTAAAGAGTGCTGCCGAGGCTGAATCGTACGTGTTTGGGGTGCCTGCGATGGCGGCTCTTGATGACGGGAGGCTGATTGTGCTGGAACGTGAGGTGTTTGTGCCTAAGGGGAATGCTATTGATAAGTTACGTAAGTCATTCAGTCAGATGAACCTGTACGTGGTGAACCCGGCGGATGACGCATCGGGAGTATTGAGGAAGACGCTGATGTGCAGTTTTTCCACTAAACCGGCATCGGGCAGGTTTGCTGACTATGAGGGGATGTGCCTGGGGCCGTTGGTACCGGATGGTGGCCGGTCGCTTATTCTGATCTCCGATTCTCAGCATGGTGCCGGTGGAGTGGTCAGGGATTTTGTTAAGGTGATTATATTCAGATGAATGAGATCCTTTTTGACTGAGGAGCGAAGAAAGCAGAGGGTATAAGATATTTATGGAGACAAATTTAAACAGATTCTTATTGTCAAACGAATGTGTTCCGGTTTTGCAATTGGAGTCTGTTTGATTTTTTTGAGTAATGTGCTATCTTTGGGGCCGTTGATTTTTAGAATCTGAAATTATGCTGAAAGTTGGAGATAAGATGCCATCGTTTGAGGTGGTGGATCAGGACGGAACTGTAGTGAGGTCAGAGGATCTTATTGGTCATGGCCGCAAGACTGTCATTTACTTTTATCCTAAGGACAATACGTCCGGGTGTACTGCAGAGGCATGCTCGTTCCGTGATAATTATGCCGCTCTGACGGCTGCCGGTTACAATGTAGTAGGGGTGAGCAAGGACAGTGCCAGGTCACATTCGGGCTTCAGGTCCAAGTACGGACTCCCGTTCCGCCTGTTGGCCGATACCGATACCGGGATGCTGCAGGCGTTTGGTGCCTGGGGCGAGAAGAAGATGTACGGCAAGACGGTGGTAGGTACCCTGCGCAGGACTTTTATCTTCTCGGATGATGGCATCCTGGAGCGCATCATAGAGAAGGTGGATACCAGGAACGCCGCCGCTCAGGTGCTCGGTTAGATTCTTGCCATGGGGCGTAAAATAGGCTGGATTCTAAGTTTGCGAAAGATACAGTTGCGGGATTATGTGGATTAGGGATATAGGTAAGGGATTTGCTCTGATTCTTTTAGTTACTCTGTTGCAGGGTTGTTCGGGCGGTGGCTGGACGGAGCGGGAGCGGACTGTCATTTTCAGGTCTGATTCAGTGATGTTTGTCACTACATGGCATGAGGACAGCGTTCAGTTGCGCACGCCAAGCGTTGATGTTGCCCCGGAGGAGTTTCAGTCTGAGGAGTTGAAGACCCTTATGGCCAAGATGTTGCGTACTGTGACGGATCCTTCGCAGGATGGAGTGGGGATTGCGGCTCCTCAGGTCGGTATAAACAGGCGCATTATCTGGGTGCAGCGTCTTGACAAGGAGGATGAACCTTTTGAGTGTTATGTCAATATCCGTATTGACAGCCTGTTCGGTGATACAAGACGCGGTCCGGAGGGTTGCCTCTCGGTGCCGGGCTATCAGGGTATGGTTACACGCAACAACAATGTGGTCATATCATATTCGGACCTTGAATCGGGCAATAAAGTCAAAGAACAGATTGAAGGCTACACGGCCGTAATTTTCCAGCATGAGTGCGATCATCTGGAAGGCATCCTGTATGTTGACAGGGCCGATACGGTATATGTCAACCAGCCTTGGATGGAGGAGCTCAGACAATACGACTACACCCGTCCCGGGTGGTGGTGATAATATTTTATCTTTGTAGGTATGAAAGAGGAACAGATACTGCTTAGGATCACGGGGCAGGACCGTCCAGGGCTGACGGCGGCCGTGATGGGGATTTTGGCCCGGTATGATGCCTACATCCTGGACATCGGTCAGGCGGATATTCATAACACGCTGTCATTGGGCATTTTGTTCAGAATCGATGAGATGAAATCAGGGCTGGCTATGAAGGAGCTGCTGTTCAAGGCTACGGAGTTGGGCGTGAACATCGGATTCTCACCCATCGGCGATGATGAGTATGAGGATTGGGTGGGGCATCAGGGCAAGAACCGGTATATCCTTACGGTCATGGGGCGGCAGCTGGAGGCCGGACAGATTGCTGCGGCTACGCGGATTATTGCCGATCAGGGACTTAATATAGACTCGATTGTCCGTCTGACGGGCAGGAGGAGCATAAAGAACCTGGATAAGCATACGCGTGCCTGCATTCAGTTCTCGCTACGCGGTGAGCCGATAAACCGGCGTGAGATGCAGGAGAAACTGATGCTGCTGTCATCGCTTCTGGAGATTGATTTCTCGTTCCAGAAGGATGATATGTTCAGGCGGATGCGCAGGCTGATATGCTTTGACATGGACTCGACGCTGATTCAGACGGAGTGCATCGATGAGATGGCCGAGCGGAACGGTGTAGGTGCCGAGGTGCGGGCGATTACCGAGAGCGCGATGCGGGGCGAGATTGACTTCAAGGAGAGTTTTACGCGCAGGGTGGCGCTGCTTAAGGGGCTGGATGTGAGCGTGATGCGGGATATTGCCGAGCATCTGCCCATGACTGAGGGCGTGGACAGGCTGATGTCGGTGCTTAAGACTTGCGGTTACAAGATTGCTATCCTGAGCGGCGGATTTACCTATTTCGGTGAGTATCTGCAGCGTAAGTACGGCATTGATTATGTGTACGCTAACCAATTGGAGGTGGGCGATGACGGCAAGCTGACTGGCCGGTATGTGGGCGAGATTGTGGATGGCCGGCGCAAGTCGGAACTGCTCAAGCTGATTGCCCAGGTGGAGAAGGTGAATCTGGCGCAGACCATTGCTGTGGGTGACGGCGCGAATGACCTTCCGATGATTACCGATGCGGGTCTGGGCATTGCATTCCACGCCAAGCCTCGCGTAGTGGCCAATGCTGAGCAGAGTATCAATACGATAGGGCTGGACGGCGTGCTCTATTTCCTTGGCTTCAAGGACTCTTATCTTGGGGAGCAGGGACGGCTTTGATTAAGAATCTGTTTATGAATCTAAGAATCTGAATCAAAACAGGTTTTCTTGGATTATTGGGGACGGTACCGTTTGGCCCGAATGTTAAAAACGGGTAGAACGGAACCGTCCCCAATGTCTTTTTTCTTAACTTTGCGGCGTGAAATGAAAATGATCTTCAGGGCAGGGTGTGATTCCCGACCGGCGGTATAGTCCGCGAACCCGAAAGGGCCGAACCGTTGCAACTACGGTACCGACAGTTACAGTCTGGATGGAAGAAGAGCTTTATGAAAAAGAAAACTATCCTGTGGGGCGTTGAAGCGCCTTCACGAACCGTTCCGGCCAGGTGCCTGGAGGGTTCATCCGTGAGTGATTCAAAACCGGAGAAATCCGGCTGTGGAAAACAGTTCCCGTTCAGAGTCGTTTTACTTGCTTTCCTGATGCTGTCAGGGTCAGGTCTATGCAGCCTGTTCCATGACTTTATTGCCGGGACAGGTTCAGGTTGCGGTTCCTGCATCCGGTACGGATCGTGGAATGGCTTGGGCGTGAGTGCACAGAGCACCACTACGGCCGGTATTTCGGGGTCGGTCAGTGACATTTACTCCAACATTGTGGAGGCTGCCAACGTGCAGGTTACCAATGTGGCGACCGGGGCACGGTGGGGGACCATAACCAACCGCTACGGGCTCTATTCCATTTCGGGACTGAGGCCGGGCGAGTATGAGGTTATGGTCAGTTTTGTAGGTTACAGGACCGGGAAATACTCTGAGATTGTGCTGTCGGCCGGGCAGCAGTACAAGCTTGACGTGATCCTGAGCGAATCCGAGAATGTGCTTGGGGAGGTGGATATCACAGCTTCAAACTCGCATTTCACGGAGACCCGGACGGGACAGACGTATAATGTGGACAGCAGGAGGATTGAGCTGCTGCCGTCGGCGGACCGCAGCCTGCTGGACTATGCGCGGCTCTCGCCATACAGCGGTGCCGGCAACACCATGGCGGGGCGCGACGGGCGTACCACTATGCTGACTATCGACGGGGCTGTGCTGAACAACAGTTTCGGCCTGTCATCGGCCCTCCCGGGCAACGGGACTCCCATCTCGATCGATGCGGTGGATGAGGCCCAGATAGTGATTGCACCGTACGATGTGCGGCAGAGCGATTTCACCGGCGGCGGGATAAACGTGGTGACTAAGGCGGGCACGAACAGCTTCAAGGCAAGCGCCTATACATATTTCTATAATGAGGAGCTGCGGGGCAACAGCGTGGATGGCAGCTGGTTAGGTGAGCGTCCGGGCGAGAGCCGGAGCACTTACGGCCTGACCATGGGCGGCCCGATAGTGAAGGACAGGCTCTTCTGGTTCGTGAACGCGGAGCGGGTATCGACGCCCGGACCTATAACGGAGTGGAGGCTTTCCAAGGACGGTAAGGACGATGCCGGTGCTATGGTGAGCCGTGTGACGCAGGAGGACATGAAACGGTTCAGCGATGCTCTGGCCGCCTACGGATATGATGCCGGAAGCACGGACCTCTCCAAGGGTGACCAGACCAACAACAAGATACTGGCCAGGATAGACTGGAACATTGCCGAGGGGCACAACCTGATGCTGCGGTACAACTGGACGGGCAATACGCAGTGGAACACGCCCAATGCGAGGAGCACGGTGGGGACCAAGGCTGCGTCGGAGAGGATTTCCCGGAATGCGTACGCTTTCCGCAACAACTGCTACACCGTGGAGGATGTGGCATGGTCCGGGGTGGCCGAGCTGAACAGCAGGATAGGGCGCAGGATGGACAACAACCTGAGCGTGACGGTGTCCGACGTGAGCAACCTTCGCGGTTCGGAATCGGCCTGGTTCCCGCACATAGATATATGGAGGGACGGGGACCAGTTCATGAGCGCGGGATATGAGCTCTTCTCTAACGGTACCGGCAACTATGTGCGTACTTACAGCGCAAGTGACTATATAAGGAGTGTACTGGGGCACAGCACAATCACTGCAGGTGTGAGCTACCAGTACCAGAAGGGTGCCACAAACTACCGTATGTACGGTACGGGATATTACCGCTATGCATCCCTTGATGATTTCATAAACCGCACTGCACCAGTGGCTTTCGGCATGACATACAACTACGAAGGGGTGGACGACCCGGCCTCCCGGACCTCATTCGGCCAGAGCGCGGCTTTCCTGCAGGCTGAGACGCGGCTGTTTGACAGGCTGTCAGTGACATACGGCATAAGGGCTGACCTGATGCAGTATTACGAGAGGATAGAGACCAACGAACTGTTCATGACACTGGATTTCACGGACCACTACTATGCTTCGGGAACGGCGCCGGAGGGGTATGTCCCGCCACGGATAGATACAGGACGATGGCCGGAAACACGCGTACAGTGGTCTCCAAGGGTGGGGTTCAACTGGGATGTGACCGGGACGGGCGATGCCGTGGTACGCGGCGGTGCAGGCGTGTTCAAGGGCCGGATTCCGTTGGTTTTCTTCACCTGCGTGCCCAACTACAGCGGTATGCTGCAGAACACTGTGATGGTGACCAATGACAGGAACGGAGTGCTCTCAGGGCTTGCAGGCGATGGCTTCCGGTATGACGAGGAGTCTCTGAGGAGTTATATCTCAGGGCTGACCGATGCTTCGGGCAACCGTCTGTA
The DNA here is from genome assembly GCA_017651315.1 of Bacteroidaceae bacterium. Taxonomy (GTDB): domain Bacteria; phylum Bacteroidota; class Bacteroidia; order Bacteroidales; family Bacteroidaceae; genus Colenecus. The sequence goes on along the minus strand of JAGCDE010000011.1, from coordinate 28,963 downwards.
TCCCATGCAGTCCGGCACCGGAACGGTGATAAGCAACGCCACGGTGTGCGGTGTGGATCCGGAGTTCAGGCTGCCGTCGGTTATGAAGGCATCCCTCGCCGCGGACTTGAAGCTGCCGCTGCCGTTCCCTGCCTCAATCACGGTGGAGGGTATCTGGAACAAGGATATCAATGCTGTATATACAGAGAACCTGAATATCAGGAGCGGGGAGTCCTTCGCCCTTTTCGGGGGTGCGGACAACCGTATCGACTATCGTCATAATGCCGATGGCACCCTGAACGGTTCACCTCTTGTGGATGGCCGCGTGTCACCGTCGGGAGGAGCCATGATAATCCGTAACACGGACAAGGGCTACAGCTGGACGGCCGGAGTGACACTCACCGCGGAACCGCTGAGGGGACTGAATGCGGAGGTGTCATATATCCATGCAGATTCCCGTTCGGTATCGGACATGACGGGCTCGGCACTCTATTCCACATGGAGCAACACGGCCTCGGTGAACGGCCCGAACGAGGCTGTGGAGAGGATTTCGGGTTATGTGATACCGGACAAGGTGACCGCCGCCCTGACGTACTCGTTCAGCGGCCGCCATGTGAAGACCAGTGCGGGTGTGTTCTACACCGGCCATACCGCAGGAACGTACAGCTATGTCTATTCCAACGACATGAACGGGGACGGGGTGAACAATGACCTGATTTATGTCCCGGCCGCCAAGGATGAGATCCTGTTTGCCGATAACGGCGCTATCACTGCCGCAGAGCAACAGGAGGCGTTCTGGACGTTCGTAAACCAGGATGCTTATCTGAGTAGGCACAAGGGCGTATATGCCGGGACAAATGCGGCACGGATGCCGTGGCTGAACCGTTTTGACCTGCACGTGGGGGAACGGTTCAAGGTGTTCGGGGTAAGAGGCAAGGCCAACTGGATTGAGCTGTCGGCCGACCTTATGAATGCCGCGAACCTGATCAACAGCAAGTGGGGGGTGTCACAGACTCCTTCGGCCTGCAACAACGGCAAGCTGCTCAACTATGTGCGTACCGATGAGAGCGGACATCCGGTCTTCACTATGGCCACAAATGCCGAAGGTCTTGTTTCCAAGACATTCGAACCGCTGAAGTCATCCGCTAACTGCTGGTACCTGCAGGTCGGGGTCCGGATTCTTTTTGAGTGAGGATAATATGTTTTGATTTGTTCCGGGAACCTGTTCCGCCTGGTTCCGGAATTATGACGAAACAGGCCGGGACAGGTTCTATATGCAGAGCCAGGCGATTGAGACCGCAGCGAGTACCATTCCGAGTACCTGGTGCGGTCTCAGTCTTTCATTGAATGCAAGCCAACCTACTATGGCTCCTATTGCCACTATTCCTATGTTGTGTACCGGGAAGAGCAATGATGAGTCAATGGTCTTCATGGAGAGCATCAGGGTGTAGGTGCAGAAATAGTTTACAAAACCCAGGACCACGCCTCCTGTTACGTTCTTAAGAAGCAGGGGGGAGCGCTTACCGTCAGCTCCTTTCTTGAAGAACGAATATATGCACATCAGCATTGCCACAAAGAAGACCGATGCCGTTACAAGTGATATCTCGCTGTTGATTACCTGTTCGGAAAGTCCGGCTGCGGTATCGTTTACGGTCACACGGTGCTGCAGAACCTTAAGGTATGCGTTGCTGGCGCCGAACATAAGGAACACTGTGACAGGTGCCAGAATATCCAGCAGAGTGTATTTGTGGCCGCCCTCGGGCTTATCGGTCCATATTGTAAGGGTCATGGCAACAAGTACCAGGCATATCAGCAGCCATTTGGGCTTGGCGCTGCCCTCAATCAGCAGATATGATACTATGATAGGAATCACCATCGATGCACGGCTGCATACTGTTGATATGGCCACACCAACGCGGCGTGTGGAGGCCGACAGCATCACCATCCCGGCCATGAAAATGAATCCCAGAATGATGACATCAATCAGCCAGTCAGCTTTCAAGGGGTTTACAACGACTCCGCCTTGCAGTGAGAAGAGTACACCAAGCACAAATGCTGTCAGGTAATTGAAGAATATTGCCTGGTTTGCATCAATGTCCTTGCGGTGAAATATCTTGAATACGATAGAGAACATTGCGGTCAGGATGGTCGCAATGATCAGAAACAGAATTCCTGTAAATGTCATGTCTATAGTCTTTTAATCAATAAGTCCACGATTGCGTAACATTGCCTCGGTCTTGGGGTCGCTGCCACGGAACTGGCGGTACAGTTTCATAAGGTCATCGCTGCCGCCTTTCTCCAGAATGTTCCTGCGGTAGCGCATTCCGGTCTCTTTATTAAGCAGGCCCTCCTCCTGGAAGCACTGGAATGCGTCGCAGTCCAGGACTTCGGCCCAGAGATAGCTGTAATAGCCTGCGCAGTAGTCATTGTTGAATATGTGGTTAAAGAAAGTGCCGCGATAGCGGTACTCTATCTCCGGTATCATGCCAAGCTTGGCGGATATTGCATCCTCGAACTTCTGGTCATCGAAATCGCTGTAATCCTTGAGCATGTGGTACTCCATATCCAGCAGGGCGGCTCCGACAAGCTCCACAGTCTCGAATCCGGTGTTGAAGTGGCCGGCATTCTGCATCTTTTCAATCAGTGCGTCGGGGATGGGCTGGCCGGTCCTGTAGTGGAGCGCATACTGCTTCATTATAGAGGGGTCAATGGCCCAGTGCTCCATTATCTGTGAGCACATCTCGACAAAGTCATTGGGTGTGGCAGTACCGCTTACAGTGGGATAATGGCACTGCGTGAGCATTCCGTGCAGGGCATGGCCGAACTCGTGGAATACCGTGCGGGCATCATCGACAGAGAGCAGGCAGGGCAGGGTATCGGTGGGCACTGAGAAGTTGCATACGTTAATTATTGTGGGGCGCTGGCTGCGTCCGCCATAGTTGAACTGCGGTGTAATATCGTTCATCCATGCACCCTGACGCTTGGTGGGGCGTACAAAGCAATCCGTGTAGAAGTAGGCCAGGTGGCTGCCGTCAGCATCCAGGCACTCCCATGTCTCAACTGACGGATGATAGACCGGCAGGTTGTCAACCTTACGGAACTTGATTCCGAACAGTGTCTCGGCAACCATGAAAGATCCCTTGCGGACATTGTCCAGGCTCAGGTAGGGCATAAGTTGTGACTCATCCAGGTCATATTTCTGCTTGCGCAGCTTCTCGGCATAGTACCACCAGTCCCAGGCTGCCAGTTTGAACTTGCCTCCCTCGGCATCAATTATCTTCTGCATCTCGTCACGCTCGCGCTTGGCCTGAGGGACGGCATACTTCCAGATTTCCATAAGCAGGTTATAGGCTGCCTCAGGCGTCTTGGCCATGCGGTCCTCCAGTTTGTAATCGGCAAACGTCTCATATCCAAGCAGATTGGCCATTTCCAGGCGCAGAGTGAGCATCTCCTTGATTATGGCCTTGTTGTCATACTGGTTATTGTTGTTTCCGCGGCTGTAATAGGCCTTGTACATCTGCTCGCGCAGGTCACGGTCCTTGCAGTTCTGCAGGAACGGTATCCAGCAGGGCTTCTGTACGTTGAACGCCCATCCGTCCAGACCTTTCTCCCTGGCACGTGTGGCTGCAGCGTCAAGCTGGTCCTGAGGCAGTCCTTCAAGTCTTCTGATATCCGTTACATGGAGCAGGTAACTGTTGCTCTCATCCAGATTGTTGTTGGCAAACTTTATGCGGAGTTCACCGAGACGGTTCTGGATCTCCACGAAACGGGCTTTTGCCTTGTCATCCAAACGGGCACCTCCGTTTACAAAACGGCGATAGTATTTCTCAAGTACCTTGATCTGCTCTGCGGTAAGGCCCAAGTTATCCTTATTGTCATTTAACTTCTTGATTCTTTTGAATATAGCATCATTCATATAAAGGTATGAATCAGCTTCTGTCTCCATGGGGATGACCTTCTCCTCGGTCTCTTTCATGATGTCGTCGGCATCGGTCTCCATCAGATTGTAGAAGACGCTGCTTACCCTGGCAAGCAGGTCATCGGCCGACTCCAGAGGCTCGATTGTGTTTTGGAACGTGGGGTCATCGGCACAGGCGGCTAATTTGTCGATATTGGCCTTGAACTGACGGAAGCCCTCCTCGAAGGCGGGCATATAGTCTGTTGAACTGATCTTGTCGAACTCTACGGCACCGTACGGGGCCTTGCTCTCCACGAAGAAGGGGTTTGTACTCTTCTTATTGCATGACATAGTTAACATGACTGCCATTGCGGATAGGATAATTGTTGTTTTGTCCATATATATTGATTCGCATATTTTGATTCGCAAAAATACTCATCTTGTTTTGGGTTTCACCTTGACATACTCTCCCGCGAATATCGGCATGAGGAAGGTTCCGAAGCATTTCTTGAAGTCATTCAGGCCTTTATTCTTGCCTTTCCGCAGATAGGGGTAAGCGCCGCCTGTCTCGAAATATCCGGTTTTACCGAAGCTTTCACGGATGAGGCATATTACCTTGAACAGCAGATATTTATTAACACCTACCTCTTTGTCGTTTTTAGAGTCGCCCCACCAGTAATAGGCGGTTTTTCCGTATATCAGGACTGCCACTGTGGCTACGGTCTGGCCTGACTCCTTTTCATTGAGGAAGAATACCCGGCTGATGCCTTTTGGAATCAGGTTGAAGAATATGTTATGGTGATATTCATCGGCAATGATGTCCCGTACCGCACCTGTGCGGGTATAGGTCTCCTTGTGAAGCCTGATGTAGGTCTGGCAGTCCTCAGCGGATGGCTGTGCCTCAAGGAACACATAACGGCCTGATGCCTCTATCTTCCGTACTGCCTGACGGGTAGTCTCCTCACAGTCGGCAAGCATACGGTCATCGGGCTTGGAGAGGTCAACTACCCATGTATAGTTGACCAATGGCCTGAAGTTAAAGAAAATCAGCGGATTAATTGCATTATGACTGTTTATGCGGTCTTGTGTGAGCGGTGCCAGTTCCATATAGAGGCGCTTGGCAGGGAGGGTGGAGATGAGGTTGTCGATATATTGCTCATAACACTCTTTTACCATCCTTTGGTGTTTCCTGACCAGACCATCTTTTATTACGTATCCCCAACGGCTTATCAGACGCTCCCTCCAGAAGGGCAGGCCGAGTCTGGTCAGGATGCCGTATCGGCTGGTCCGGTGGAGCTGCATAATGAAGAGTATCTCGTCACTGCTGTCCCGATCGACTATGGCAAAAGAGAGGTTCCGGTACGAGGCGTACCGGTCAATGCCTATCATCTCGTACAGGAAGTAGGCCCATCCCATACTGTTTGCCCTTACGAAGCTGTTCCATGCTTCGGCTTCTATTTCAGACTGCTGTTTGATAATGCACTGCATGTTGTCCGGGTTTTTCCTGTGTCTCAATACTCCGGAGCCTGTAACCTCCGGAAAACACAATAAAAAATGCAAACTTAGATAAAATCTGCCGATTTTACATCCTCCGGATATAATTTCAAAAGCAATGTAAACAGAGAAATAAAAGAGGCTATAAGAAAATCATGGAAACAAATCAAAACAGATTCTAAAATTAGTAACTTCGCAATTTGAATAAGAATCTGTTTAAATTTGTTCCATGAAGATGATTATGGGCTATATTATCCTCTGGTTTTATCGTTTCCGAGGGAATAATGGAGGTCCATTCTGACTGAGGAGCGATGAAAGCAGAGGGTAAAAGAGACTATGAGAAAATCATGGAAACAATTCAAAACAGATTCTAAGATTGTAAAAGCAATGAAGTTAAACAGAATCATTTTTGCCGCTATGGCTGTGGTGCTTACGGCTTGCGGCGGAAACAGGAAAGAGAGTGTTATGACAAATCGTGAGCCTGCAAACATTATGGTGGTGGTGGACCTGCAGAAGGATTTCATAGACGGAAACCTGCCCGCTACCGACGGTACCCGCGTGGTGGAGCCTGTGAAGAGGGTTCTGCCCAAGTTCGACAAGGTATATTTCACGTTGGACTGGCATCCGTGGAATCACTGTTCGTTCAAGGAGAACGGCGGAATATGGCCGCAGCACTGCGTGCGTTACACTGTGGGGGCTGCGCTTCCTGACGGTATCCTGGATAATCTGGATATAAATAATGTGCGGTTCCTTCCCAAAGGGCAGGACCAGGACAGGGAGGAGTACGGCCAGTTCGAGAAGACTAAGGGCAAGGATCAGGACCTGTTCGTGAAGGGCGACAAGGTGGTGGTTTGCGGTATCGCTGCCGAGTATTGCGTTCTGGAGACTCTTAAGAACCTGGTTCGCCTCAGCAAGGAGGTAGGGTTCGAGCTCTCTGTCTATTTAGAGGGAGTGGCAAGCATAGAGAGTAACGAGCCTCTTGTGAGCTACATGAACGAGAATAACATAAAGATTTATAAATAAGGATATTATGAATAATGGCACCCCTGTAATCAGTATGCTGGAGAATGACCTCTACAAGTTCTCCATGTCATATTATTATCAGCGTACCACCCCGGAGGGCGTGGGTACGTTCAGTTTCACTGACCGCAACGGCCAGAAGTTCACCCCTGAGTTCGTGGAGCTTCTTAAGAGCGAGTTGAGGAAACTATCCACGCTGGCCCTCACGGAGGAGGAGTTCAACTGGTGCCATGAGAATATCTACTTCATTCCGCAGTGCTATTTCGAGTGGCTGATGGGGTTCAGGTTCAACCCTGACATTATCCGGATATCGCTCGATGAGGAGGGGCACCTGCATATCGAGGCCACGGACCTTATCTATAAGGTGACTCTCTACGAGATACCCATCCTGAGCACTGTGTCCGAGGTCTATTACAAGACTTACGAGAAGACTGAGCCTGACTGGGACTACATTGACAGTCAGCTTGAGAAGAAGGTGGCTATATCCAATGAGAACCACCTGAAGTTTGCCAACTTCGGGATGCGGCGGCGGTACTCGCATGAGGTGGAGGCTCATGTTACCGAATATCTGGCCCGTAACTGCAAGTATTTCATAGGTTCATCGACAGTCTATTTCGCCATGAAGTACCAGTCCATACGGCCGGACCTGAAGCCGATTGGCACTATGGCGCACGAGCTGATGATGGCCACGGCCGCTTTCATGGGGCCGAAGGAGGCCAACTACTACGTGATGAGGCACTGGGCGGAGATTTACGGCGGCGCCATGGGTACGATGCTGCCGGACTGCTTCACCACGCGCGTGTTCCTGCGTAACTTCTCGCTCGATATGGCCAAGCTGTATGACGGCGTGCGGCATGACAGCGGCGACCCGTTCGAGTTCGGCGACAAGATAATAGCCAAGTACGAGTCATACCATATCGACCCGATGACAAAATCCATCGTGTTCAGCGATGCCCTGGACTTTGACCGCGCCTTGGCTATCCAGAAGTACTTTGAGGGCCGTATCAAGGTGTCGTTCGGCATCGGCACCAACCTTACCAACGATGTGGGCACGGTCAAGCCGCTCAACATAGTGATGAAGCTCAAGACTTTCCAGGTTAACCCGCGCCAGCATGTGTATCGCTGCGTCAAGCTGTCCGACACTCCGGGCAAGGAGCTTGGGGATCCTGACGAGGTTCACAGCTACAAGGTTATTCTCGGGCTTATCTGATTGAGAGGCCCGGTCCCAGTCCCTTGCCGCTGAAGTTGAATATGTTGCCCTGATGCTTCTTTCCGTTCAGCTTCCAGCTCCGGTCGCATTTGGGGTTTTTGCCTTCCCTGTGGTCAGAGCAGTGGTAGTGGATGGTGTCGGTGGAGCCGTCGGGCCATTTCAGGATGATATCCTCGTCCATATCCTCGGCTCCGTCTATCTCGCCGAAATAGAGTCTGTATTGAGGCTCATCGTTTCCCTCCGTGTAAGGCTGGGCAAACAGTCCGTACAGGACGGCAAGATAGGCTTTGGTGGTCATGATACTGTCGTTATGAGGGTAACGATGGCTTCCGACAATTCTGTCGTATCTCTCATTCCAGTCTTTCACCGTGTAGGTCTCGCCCCTGAAGGTCAGCGTCATGCCCGGCATGTCAGGCCGGATTATTGATTTTCCATCATTGCCGGTAGCATAGATGTACAGATCCACCGGACTCCAGTCAACAATGATATCGTTGTTGATACCTTCACATCCTGTTAACAGAAAGCATAGAAGTAATGCCAGTGAACTTAAAGTGAATTTTTTTCCTTTCATTTCCATAATTTTTTTGATGCTGCGAATTTAGATATAATATTGTATCGTGCCAAATCCGGAACTTGGAATCTGTTTTGGTCTGTTTCCATGATTTTCTCATTTTTTTGTACTACCTTTGCGGTGCACTTTAAGGAAAAGGTGATGAACATCAGGGAAATAATCGATGCCCTTGAGAGATTCGCGCCTCTGCCGCTGCAGGATGACTACGATAATTCAGGCTTGCAGGTCGGAACTACAGAGACGGAAGTTTCGGGGGCTTTGTTGTGTTTGGACGTGACCCGTCAGGTTGTGGATGAGGCCATTCGGAACGGGTGTAACCTTATTGTGTCGCATCATCCGCTGCTGTTCCGTCCGCTCAAAAGGCTGACCGATGACAGTATCGGCAGCATCGTGATGGATGCCGTAAGGGCTGGGATCACCATCTACGCCTGCCATACCAACCTGGACAATGTCTCCAACGGGGTGAACCTTCGGATTGCCCGGGTCCTTGGACTCACGGATGTGAGGCCGCTTGACGAGCACCCTGACGGTAACGGGGCTGGAATCATAGGCACATTCCCTGAACCCCTTTCCGGGCAGGAGCTGCTTGCCATAGTGAAGGAGAGGTTCGGTGTGACATGCATCAGACATAACGGGGAACTGGGTCGTCCCATCCGGCGTATGGCTGTGTGCGGAGGCGCAGGTGCGTTCCTGACTGACAAGGCTGTAGCCCGGGGGGCCGACGCTTTCATGACGGGCGAGATAGGGTATCACCGTTTCTTCGGCTATGACGGCACTATCAAGCTGATTGAGGCGGGGCATTTTGAGAGCGAGCAGTTCACTGTGGATCTTCTGGCCGATATACTGCAGGAGTCATTCCCGGGACTGAAGGTGCTCAAGACTGCCCTCAGGACTAATCCGGTTAATTATTATTGAATATGTCCGGATTCGTGGAAACGGATTTGGACAGATTAAGGCTAACTATTACAAATACATACATTTATGGCAAAAGAGACAAAGAAAGACCCGGCCGAGTTTTCGGTGGAGGAGAAACTGACATCACTCTATCAGCTGCAGACCATGCTGAGTGAGATTGACAAGATCAAGACACTGCGCGGAGAGCTTCCGCTTGAGGTCCAGGACCTGGAGGACGAACTGGCCGGACTGAGCACCAGAATAGAGAAGATACAGATTGAGGTGACTCAGCTTACCAAGGGCATTGCAGAGAACAAGGTGGCTATGGAGAAGTCCAAGAGCCTTATAGCCAAGTTCACGGAGCAGCAGAACAACGTGCGCAACAACCGTGAGTTCGACTCCCTCAACAAGGAGATTGAGTACGAGACGCTGAATATCGAGCTGGCAGAGAAACATATCCGCGAATACACGGCTTCCATGGCCGCAAAGAACGAGGAGCAGCTGCGCAGCCAGGAGCTGATTGCCGAGAAGCAGCAGGACCTGGAGATAAAGAAGAGCGAGCTTGAGGAGATAATCGAGGAGACCCGCCAGGAGGAGGAGAAGCTGCGTGAGCGCTGCAAGAGCCTTGAGCAGACCATCGAGCCGCGTCTGCTTCAGTCGTTCAAGCGCATCCGTAACAACACCCGCAACGGCCTTGGTATAGTCTATGTGCAGCGTGAGTCATGCGGCGGCTGCTTCAACAAGATTCCGCCACAGCGTCAGCTCGACATACGCATGCGCAAGAAAATCATCGTGTGCGAGTACTGCGGACGCATCATCATCGACCCGGAGCTTGCAGGTGTAAAGGAGGAGCACAAGCAGGCGGAGGCAACTCCCAAGAGACGTACCCGCAAGGCTGCCGCAGCCGATGCCGAATAATCCGGAGGAGTGTATCAGCCGTACTCCGGCGGCGGGATAATTGTACCGTAACCGTACGGAAACAGTCCCGTACGGCAATTGTCCTGTCCGGATGAAAATCCCTTACAGTGCCCCGTAGTCTGGCATCTCCTTGCAGAAAGACCAGGAATGTGAGCCGTAGTCCATACGGATGCAGTAGTGGGAAAGCCCGTTGGTGACTATCAGCCAATCAACCTTCAGGACCAGGTTGTAACGTGATATCTGGCTGAAAACCTGCCGGCTGACGGTGACCTCAGGAGCCTTGTATTCGATGATCATGCGGGGTGTGCCGCTACGGTCATAGATAACGGAATCGCATCGGCGGCTCATCCCGTTCAGGGAGATGGTCTGCTCATTGGCTATGTGGGACAGTGGAAAACCTTTGTAATTCACAAGGAAGGAGATGAACGCCTGACGTACATGCTCCTCGGGGGTGAGCCGGACCCACTTGCTGCGAACAGGGTCCCAAATAACCTGTTTGCCGGACCGTTCGCATATTTTGGCATCAAAAGGAGGCAATTTCAAAGGATTCATTATATCTTTGCATAATACCTGAACTGAGAGGCAAAGGTAAACAATCGGATTGAAATGGCAACATCGGGAACAACATATCGCCAGATTCTGGCTGAGCTGAAAAAAGGGAATTACAAGCCTGTATATTATCTGATGGGCGATGAACCTTTTTTCATAGATTCATTATCGGACTACATAAGGGAGAATGCTCTTCCGGAGGAGGCACGTGACTTCAACCAGCTTGTCCTTTACGGTAATGACACGACTATGAGCGAGGTGGTGCAGAGGGCAAGGGCATACCCGATGGGGGCCGACAGGCAGGTGATAATCGTCAAGGAGGCTCAGCATATAATGAAGAAGGAGGGCGACGGCTCCGGTCCGGCTACCCCGGCGGATATACTCTCATCCTATCTGCGTCAGCCCCAGATGAGCACCATACTCGTGTTCTGTCACAAGAACGGGACTCTGGACCGCCGTAAGAAGGTGGCTGCGGAGATAGAGAAGGCGGGTGTCCTGTTCGAGTCCAGGAAGATACGCGAGGAGGCTCTTCCGTCGTTTGTGACAGAGTTCATGAACGAGAACGGTATGAGAATATCACCGAAAGGCATAGGCATGCTCACAGAGGCTGTGGGTGCCGATCTGAGCAGGATGAACTCCGAGATGAACAAGCTTGTGACAGCCATGCCTCAGGGAGAGACCGAAATCACCCCGGAATTCATTGAGGAGCGTGTTGGTATAAGCAAGGATTTCAACATATTCGAGTTCAGGGATTCACTGATAAAAAAGGATGTGCTGAAGGCCAACAGGATAGCCGCCTATTACGAGAGCAATCCCAAGATGTACCCCATTCAGTTGGTGACGGCGGCCATTTTCCCGTATTTCGCCAACCTTATGCTGGCTTTCTATGCCCCTGACAAGACCGATGCCGGTATTGCTGACCAGCTTGGACTGAAATCCACCTGGGGGGTTAAGGATTATGTCATAGGGATGAAGAACTATACCGCGACTCAGGCTATGAACATCATCAGCGCCATCAGGAAATATGATGCCAAGTCCAAGGGTGTGGATGCTACCGGCAATACAGGTGAGGGGTTGCTGCGCGAACTGCTTTACATCATTCTCCACTGATTTTTTCCTGAATTTGCCATTTTTTCAAAAATCCGATATTCCGTACATATTCCGGATTCACTCTGAAATATCCGATTCTCAGCGATTAGGGTGAAACTTGTCATGAACTGTTCATGATCCGGTCACAGGATAAATAAGAATCAGTAAGATTCTAAGTATAAAGCCGCCCCAAAAAGCGGCTTTAGCTTTTATTAACTTTTACAATTGTACTTTTCATACCATTTTTATATTTGTATTCAATATAAATCACAAATCAGTATGGATGTTTCTGTTTCCAATTGTGCATGGGGGAATAATCCGATCCATACGTATTATACAATAGTATTTACTTTCTATACATTTTGACATTAATACAATAAATATCTGTTTTTCAGTACATTTAAAATCTATTACATAAACGTGTGGATTAAATGGTTGTGGGTTGTTATGCAAAACCTTCGATTTTTGTCCCAATTGATATATTTTAGTCAATAATCAATTCTAATTCAGATTTTTGATTTAAAAACGGAAAGTTATTTCCAGGGTGATTTTCTCCTTCTTTCGGCGTAACCCTGTACCTGTATTTACAGTTGGGTACAGATTTGTTGTGTTACATTTGTTTGTTTACATTTGGATTGCATATTTGGAGTTTGGATTACACAAAATGAAATATTACATTTGTAACAGAATTGTTTTTACCCATTTTTTTTGTTGATATGAGAGAACGTATTGATGAGCTTATGGTGCTGTTGGGAATGTCACCCACGCAGTTCGCACAGACAATCGGAATTCAGCGTTCTACGCTGCAACATATACTCGGAGGAAGGAATGAACCGAGCCTCAATGTGTTCAAGAGCATACATGCTGCCCTGCCGGATGTTGATCTGGACTGGCTGCTGACCGGTAACGGCAAGCCGTTCAAGAGTGAACCAGCTAAAGGTATGGCGGATGATTACCCCCTCTTCAAGGACGTTGAGAATACTGAATTCCCGAATGTTCCCCGGAATAATCCCGAATTTTCAAGCCATGAGGCGGTTGACAGACCTGTAAAAACAAGGAAAAGAACTGAAAACAAGTCAGTTGACAAGGATAATACCGCTGCCGCACAAGTGCAGTCTTTGAGGGTGAAGGAGATTCTGGTTTTTTATGAGGATGGGACATACCAGAAATTTTCTTCAAATTCATTAAAAAATTAATACTGTTTTTTTGTTTTTTTAAAGAATTGGAGTTAAGTTTGCTACCAGAAACAATAAACAAATCTTACTTATGAAAAGATATTTTTCAATAATTGCTTTGTCACTCATTGTGTTGAGTGGCTGCAAAACTAGCAAAAACGCTACAGATAACATCCAGAACGAGGTTTGGCAGACAATTCTTGTCAAGCAGCTTGATGCAAAGGTTGACAATGATATCATTACTGCCAAGTACGATAACGGTACTACCTTGTATTATAGGATTCTGGACAATTTCGGCAATGTGGCTTTCACATGGGACCGTACCGGCGGCAGGAAATCGTCCGATGAGGGTTACAGTGCCTACAAGGGCGACATAGACATCCCTTCGTTCGTGGTTTCCGGCGCACATGACGAGTTCACTTTCAGGGTTGTGGAGATTGACGAGAATGCTTTCAAGGGTTGCACTAATGTCACTTCGGTCAATATCCCCTACAGCATCAACCGCATCCTGAACAATGCTTTCAGCGGTTGCTCGTCGCTCACCAGGATTTCCGTCAACAAGAACAATCCTGTGTATATGGATGTTGACGGCATCCTTTTCAGCAAGGACAACAAGATGCTCATCAAGTATCCTGCCAAGAGGAACATTGTGGAATACATTATCAATGAGGAGGTTTCATTCATCTGTCCGGAGGCTTTCCAGGACTGCGCATATCTGAGGAAACTCACCGTTGGTAATTTCGTTACGGCTATCAGTGACTATGCATTCAAGAACTGCACGGCTCTTGAGGAGGTCACCTTGGGCGGCAATGTAAGGATTATCGGTGTGGAGTCGTTCTTCGGCTGCAACAAGCTCACCACAATCAACTCACGTGGTATCTTCCCGCCACATAACTGTCCCACAGTGTTCGAGGATGCCACCAAGCAGAACTGCAAGGTGTATGTCCCCAAGGGGCAGCTCTTCAATTACAAGCGTCGTCTTGAATGGGGAGAGTTCAGGAATATGGTGGAATTCTGATTTGAATCCGGAGGGGGCAGGACTCTTTCATCAGCTTTATCCCCTTAAGGCTGAATTAGCGTCCTGTATCCGGTATTTGGGAGTCCCTGACCGGAGGGAAGACGGATTTGGAATCGTGCGGAAAACGGCTTTGTTTCCGCACGATTCTTATAATCTGACTTTATTTTTTTTCATGTTTTTCTTACGGCCTTGTTTTTTCCGATTTTTCCGCGGGTTCTGCGCGTCAATTCTCATTTTTATAGACTACCTTCGCAAAACAGATTCAAAATACATTAAGTATGAAGAAATTCCAGCTGGACCTTGCGGTGGAGGATAACTGTATGGTTGGTCCTGGTGTGACTTTGCTCACTCTGCGTTCTGAGGACGGACTTCCGGACATGGTGGCAGGACAGTTCGCTGAGATTCTGGTACCATCGGCGAAAGTCCTGTTACGCAGGCCCATTTCGATTCATTTCATTGACAAGGAGAGGAATACAATAGGATTCCTGATCCAGATAGTGGGCGATGGTACGGCAGCGCTTGCCGCACTCAGGGCGGGCGACAGCGTGAATGTCCTGCTGCCGCTCGGCAACGGTTTCAGCTACCGGAGCACCCATGTGGCCCGTCCGCTGCTGATAGGAGGCGGAGTGGGAGTGGCTCCACTGCTCTTTCTCGGTCAGGAACTGGCCGGGAACGGAATCATTCCAACTTTCCTGTTCGGGGGACGCAACGGGGAGCTGATCCTGCGCAAGGAGGAGTTCATGAAATACGGTAACCTGTTCATGACAACCGAGGACGGCTCGGCAGGCGAGAGAGGGTTTGTTACAGACCATAGTCTTCTGCTTGACAGCGAGTCTTTTGACAGGGTCTATGCCTGCGGTCCCACCCCCATGCTGAAGGCTGTGGGGCATTGGGCCAGGGAGCATGATACAGCTTGCGAGGTTTCGCTGGAGCATCGCATGGCTTGCGGAATAGGTGCCTGCCTGTGCTGTGTGGAGGACACAGCCGACAGCGGCAATGTGTGTGTGTGCAAGGAAGGTCCGGTATTCAATATAGACAGACTGAAATGGTTTCATTAAGTACAAAGATAGGCTCGCTTGAGCTCAAGAACCCGGTGATGACTGCATCGGGTACATTCGGGTACGGCACTGAATATTCCGATTTCATGGATATCAGCCGTCTGGGTGCCATAATAGTCAAGGGTACCACTCTCAATCCACGCCAGGGAAATCCCTATCCGCGTATGGTGGAGACTCCGTCGGGGATGCTCAATGCTGTCGGGCTTCAGAACAAAGGGGTGGACCATTTCGTGGACCATATCTATCCTGAAGTACGAAAAATCCGGACATCCATAATTGTCAATGTGTCCGGCTCGTGTATTGATGACTATGTTCAGACGGCGAGCATCATAAATACTCTCGATGACATTCCCGCCATAGAGCTGAATATCTCCTGTCCCAATGTCAAGCAGGGCGGAATGGCTTTCGGCGTGAATCCGGACAGCGCCGCCCAAGTGGTGGGTGCCGTCAGAAAGGTTTATGACAAGACTTTGATTGTTAAGCTTTCGCCTAACGTTACCGATATCACTGAGATTGCCCGTGCCGTCGAAGGGGCCGGTGCTGACAGTATATCGCTTATAAACACTCTGTTGGGTATGGCTATTGATGCCGGGAAGCGTAAACCCATACTCTCCACCATAACCGGCGGCTTGAGTGGGCCGGCAGTCAAGCCGATAGCCTTACGCATGGTCTGGCAGACTGCCAAAGCGGTAAAAATACCTGTCATTGGGTTAGGTGGTATATGCTCAGCTACCGATGCCATCGAGTTCCTGCTTGCCGGTGCAAGCGCCGTTCAGATAGGCACGGCAAACTTCATCGACCCGTCAATTTCAGGGAAAGTGATTGACGGCATCGGAGAATACCTTGCCTGTCACGGGTTCTCTTCGGTACGGGATATTATAGGAATCCTGGATACAGATTGATTGTCAATCATCTATAAGGTCCGGTCTCAGTCTTCTGGTGCGTTCCAGGGATTGCCGGAACTGCCAGTCGTCTATCAGGGCCTGATTGCCGGAAAGGAGGACGTCGGGGACTCTCCAGCCTTTGTATTCGGCGGGACGGGTATAGACCGGCGGGGCGAGGAGATTGTCCTGGAAACTGTCGGACAGGGCGGACTGCTCATCGGAGAGTACACCAGGAATTAATCTTACAACACTGTCTGTTATCACGGCTGCCGCAAGCTCTCCTCCGGTGAGGACGTAATCCCCTATGCTTATCTCGCGGGTGATTAAATGTTCGCGGATACGGTAGTCTATTCCTTTGTAATGGCCACACAGGATAATGACGTTTTCAAGCAGTGACAGGCTGTTGGCCGCCTTCTGGCAGAACCGCTCGCCATCGGGTGAGGTGTATATAACCTCATCGTAGTCACGCTGTGACTTGAGGTCGGTGATCAGGCGGTCAATGGGCTCTATCTTCATGACAAGGCCGGCACAACCGCCGAAAGGGTAGTCATCGGTCTTATGGTGCTTGTCGGTGGTGTAGTCCCTTATGTCATGAAGGTGAATCTCAGCCAGGCCGGCCTTCCGGGCTCTTGCCATCATTGAGCAGTTGAAGAAACCTTCAAGCATCTCAGGGAATACGGTAAGAATATCTATTCGCATATTCGCATAATTATGTGGCTTTCGCCACTGCAAAATTACAAAATTATGCGTAAATTCGCGGTCTGAAAACGAAGCTTTCAGGCAATACCCAAAAATGAGTGAAGGAGAACGGATAATTGAACTGCGAGAACTGCTCCACAAGTACAACAATCTGTACTATGTGCAGAATTCCCCCGTTATTTCCGACATTGAGTTTGACGGGCTTATGCATGAGCTGATTGACCTGGAGTCAAGGCATCCTGAGCTGTATGATCCCAATTCCCCCACACAGCGTGTGGGAAGCGACCTGAGCAAGGGTTTCAGGCAGGCGGCTCACCGTTATCCCATGCTTTCCCTGGACAATACCTACAGTGAGCAGGAGGTCCGTGATTTCTTCCAGCGCGTGAGCGGGTTGCTTAACGAGCCGTTCGAGATATGCTGCGAACTCAAGTATGACGGTCTTTCCATCTCACTTGTCTATGAGGATGGCAAGCTGGTCCAGGCTGTTACCCGCGGTGACGGAGTAAAGGGCGATATCGTTACGGATAATGTACGCACAATCAAGTCAATACCCTTAGTGTTGCAGAAAGGCGGCTATCCGCCTAATTTCGAGATTCGCGGGGAGGTGCTGATGCCCTGGACATCGTTCGAGAAACTGAATGCGGAGAGGGAGCGTCAGGAGGAGGCCCTGTTTGCCAATCCGAGGAATGCGGCATCGGGCACGCTCAAGCTGCTGAACCCGCAGGAGGTGGCCCGCCGGCAGCTGGATTCGTATCTTTACTATCTGCTTGGCGAGCAGCTGCCGTGTGACGGCCATTACGAGAACATGATGGAGGCGGCCAAGTGGGGTTTCAAGGTGTCGGACAACATGAAGAAATGCACCACGATAGAGGAGGTGCTGGACTATATAGACTATTGGGACACGGAACGCCGGAACCTTCCGGTTGCAACGGATGGTATAGTGTTGAAGGTCAACTCCCTCAGGCAGCAGCGGAACTTAGGGTTCAAGGCCAAATCGCCCCGTTGGGCGATCGCATACAAGTTCCAGGCAGAGCGTCAGCTGACGAGGCTGAACAGCGTGTCGTTCCAGGTGGGGCGTACCGGTGCCGTGACTCCGGTGGCAAACCTGGATCCGGTGCAGCTGTCGGGAACGGTGGTTAAACGGGCCACTCTGCATAACGCCGACATAATCAAGGGGTTGGACCTGCATATAGGCGATATGGTCTATGTGGAGAAGGGCGGTGAGATCATTCCCAAGATTACGGGCGTGGATATGGATTCACGTTCGCTGCTGATGGGGGATCCCGTCCGTTTCGCCGATGTATGCCCCGAGTGCGGGACCAGGCTCGTCAGGTTTGAGGGGGAGGCCGCATACTACTGTCCGAACAGCATCAGCTGCCCGCCTCAGATAAAGGGCCGGATTGAGCATTTCGTGGGCCGCAAGGCCATGAATATTGACGGTTTGGGCACCGAGACCATCGACCAGTTCTATCAGGCGGGGCTGATAAAGGACATTGCCGACCTTTATACACTCAAGGCCATAGATATATGCCGTTTAGAGGGGTTGGGCGAGAAATCGGCCGTGAATATAGTGCGCGGGATAGAGAATTCCCGCAGCGTGCCCTTCGAGAGGGTGCTGTTCGCCATCGGAATACGCTTTGTCGGGGAGACGGTGGCCAAGATACTGGCCCGTGCGTTCAAGTCCATGGAGGCGCTGGAAAACGCTACTGTCGAAGAACTTACGGCGGTCAATGAGATTGGCGGGAAGATTGCGCAGAGTATTGTGGCGTTCTTCCGGGACGAGCGCAGCCGCGAACTGGTCAGACGCCTCAGGGAGTATGGCCTTCAGATGGAGGTCGAGGAACAGGAAGGGCAGGATGGCAGCGATATCCTGGCCGGAAAGACCATAGTGATAAGCGGGGTGTTCAACCATCATTCGCGCGATGAGTACAAGGAGCTGATTGAACGCCACGGCGGGAAGAATGCCGGGAGCATCTCGGCCCGGACATCGTTCGTGCTGGCGGGTGACAATATGGGTCCTGCCAAGCGTGAGAAGGCTCAGGAGCTTGGCATCAGGCTGATGAGCGAGAGTGAGTTTCTGGAATTGATTAATGAAAAACCAACAATAATATCCAATGAATTGTCATTACCCTTTTAAGGGATTGGGCGTTGCACTTGTAACGCCATTCCGGCAGGACGGCCAGGTGGATTATGACGCTCTGGACGGAATCGTGGAAAACCTGATAGCAGGCGGGACGGATTTCCTGTGTGTGCTCGGCACTACCGCCGAGACTCCCACGCTCACATCCGATGAACGTCTGGCAGTGACCGAGTTTGTCATTAAGACGGTGGGCGGTCGAATCCCCATCATGGTAGGATGCGGCAGCAACAGTACCGCTACCGCTGTGGAGCAGGTCAGGAAGTACCAGCTGGACGGTATAGACGGAATACTGAGCGTGGTTCCATACTACAATAAACCTTCCCAGGAAGGGATTTACTGTCATTTCCGTGAGATTGCCAAGGCCTCGTCCAAACCGGTAATCCTGTATAATGTACCCGGGCGTACGGGCGTGAACATGTCGGTGGAGACGATGCTGAGGATTGCGCGTGAGTTCCCGAATGTGATCGGGGTCAAGGAGGCATCGGGCAAGATGGAACAGATTGAACAGCTGATAGCAGGCGCTCCTGATACATTCAAGGTGATTGTGGGCGATGACAGCATGGCTATGGAGGCTGTCAGGAAAGGCTGTGCAGGGGTGATATCGGTCATCGGCAATGCCATACCCGCCACATACGGCAAGCTGGTGCACCTCTCCATGGAGGGCCGTTATGATGAGGCGGCGGTTATCCAGAGGCGGCTCGCACCGCTGTACGGACTGTTGTTCAGGGAGGGAAGCCCATGCGGCGTGAAGGCGTTGATGTCCGACCGCGGGATGCTGGAGAATGTGATGCGCCTGCCGCTTGTCCCGGTCAGTGAGGCGCTGCATGCTGAGATTCTGGAAGGATTCGAAGGAATTATGGAATAAGGGGATTGTGAATCTATGGTTTTCCGGATATCAGGAATCAGGGGTATCGGTATTTCCGGACATTATGGTTCCGGTTTCCGGGGGATTGTAGGGAACTGGTCTTCTTGGGGATTCGGGATATTATGAAGTTACGGGTGGTTCTGGTTGGTCTGGCGGTTCTTGCGGTCTGCTCATG
The DNA here is from genome assembly GCA_017651315.1 of Bacteroidaceae bacterium. GTDB lineage: Bacteria > Bacteroidota > Bacteroidia > Bacteroidales > Bacteroidaceae > Colenecus. Next base: position 9,327 of record JAGCDE010000011.1, on the reverse strand, counting down.
CAACCGCAGGAATGTCCGGGTTGAGCCTGTCGCCGAGACCGAACCCTCCGTCCTGCCTGAACCGGACATCAGATGGGGTATCTGCGTTGACAGTCTTGACATAACTGACGGAGTGATAGGGCGCAATGAGATGCTTTCCGGCATACTGTCGGACATCGGCGTGTCGGCTCAGACAATCCATTTCCTGGACAGGAGGTCAGACAGCACATGGAGCGTGCGCAAGATACAGGCAGGAAAGCCGTATCACATTGTCCGTGACAGGGATTCTATAGCCACCGCCCGCTATTTCGTATATGACATAAACAGGACTGACTATGTGGTCTATTCGCTGACAGACAGTATCTACAGCTATCTCGGCTCCATTCCGACCGATACTGTCCTCAATTTCATAAGCGGCAGCATACAGACTTCGCTCTGGAACGCGATGATGGAGCAGGGGGCCGAACCCGGTCTTGCCGGGATGCTGGCCGATGTCTATTCATGGACGATAGATTTCTTCGGGATACAGAAAAACGACTCTTTCTGTGTCTGCTACGAGGAGATATATTCCGATAGCGTGAGAGTGGCCACAGGTAATATCCTGGCCAGTAATTTCATAACATCGGGCAACAGCCACTACGCGTTCCGTTACCGCTACGAGGATGAGCGGGGCGAGTATTTTGACGAGAACGGCAACAGTCTCAGGCGTGCGTTCCTGAAGGCTCCGCTCAACTATTCACGCATAAGTTCCAGGTTTTCCAACGCCCGGGTGCATCCCATAACCAAGGTTGTACGTGCGCATCATGGGGTTGATTACGCCGCTCCGTCCGGCACACCCGTCTATTCGGTTGGTGACGGTGTGGTCATAACCAAGGGGTGGGACAGCAAAGGCGGCGGCAACTATCTGAAGATAAAGCATAACTCAACATATACCACCGAGTATATGCACTTACGCGGATTTGCCAGCGGCATAAACCAGGGGACGCATGTGTCACAAGGCCAGCTGATAGGCTATGTGGGTGCCACCGGAATGGCCACAGGCCCGCATCTGGACTACCGCGTGTTCAAGGACGGCACCGCAATAGACCCGCTCAGTATGGATCTTCCCGCTGTGGAACCCATCAAGCCGGAGGACATGCCTCGGTATTTGGGTGCGGTGAGCGGATATATGAAGATGGTGGGACTGTCCGTTCCTGATACCGTTATTGTGGCCGCCAATCCGGCGGATTCCATAAACAGCCAGCAGTAAGGATGATAAGAAACGTGATATTCGATTACGGCAACGTTCTGGTGGACTGGAACCCGGCATACCTGTTCCTGCCGGTATTCAATGGCGATGCGGAGAGATGCCGGTACTTTACTGAGAATGTATGTAACCGTGAATGGTTCACCCGTATGGACCGCGGTGAGAGCATGGACAAGTGTGTGGCTGAACTCCAGGCCGTATTCCCTGAATACGCCGATACTGTGGCGCTGTTCCGTGACCGCTGGTTCGATATGTGCCGCGGAGATATCCCGGGCATGTACGAGCTTATCCAAGAGCTTAAACGTGACGGAGTGGGGGTATATGGCCTGACCAACTGGCCCGCAGCTACATTTGCCGAGGCCCGCCGCCGTTTCAGGACATTGGCCAGCATAGACAGCTATGTGGTCTCCAGTTCGGTCAAACTGGTCAAACCGGATCCGGCCGTTTATAATCTGTTGTTGTCCAAATTCAATCTAAATGCGGAGGAGTGTGTTTTCATTGATGACCGCACTGATAATGTCAGCGCCGCGATTGCCGTGGGGATGAAGGGAATAGTATTCCCGGGGAATGCTGACCAATTGTCAATAATTCTTACCAAATTATTACATTCGGACAAAAATTCGTGATAAAAAACATCCTTTTGTTTGTTACATATTGACTTTTTGTTCATAAATTTGCAGCACAAACGACGGAGACATGATAATGAACGTTTCATTCTGGTGGTGGCAGGACTCAGGATACATAAAATCGTGAGGTAGAGGCCATATATCCATAAATGAACATAATACATAGGCTTTTCGGTACTCACGAAGGGCCTTTTTTTTGTGCAAATAATCATACAACATAATATGAATACTTATCAGATTGACAGTAACGGTTACTATGGAGAGTTTGGAGGTGCCTACATCCCCGAGATTCTCTACAAGACCGTGGAGACCCTGAAAGAGAGCTACCTGCCCATCATTGAGAGCCGTGAGTTCCAGGAAGAGTTCCATGCGCTGCTGCGCGACTATGTAGGCCGTCCCAGTCCGCTGTATTACGCATCACGCATGAGCCAAAAGTACGGCTGCAAACTCTACCTGAAGCGTGAGGACCTGAACCACACCGGTGCCCACAAGATAAACAACTCCATAGGGCAGATCCTGCTGGCCAAGCGGATGGGCAAGACCCGTATCATAGCCGAGACCGGTGCCGGGCAGCACGGTGTAGCCACAGCAACCGTATGTGCGCTTATGAATATGCCCTGCAGGGTTTATATGGGTGCATTAGATGTGGAGCGTCAGGCGGTGAATGTGGAGCGTATGCGGATGCTCGGGGCTGAGGTGATGCCGGTCTATAGCGGCAACAAGACACTCAAGGACGCCACCAACGAGGCTATACGCGACTGGTGCTGTCATCCTGCCGATACATTCTACATAATAGGAAGCACGGTAGGTCCGCATCCTTATCCCGATATGGTGGCCAGACTGCAGAGCGTGATATCGGCCGAAATTAAGGGGCAGCTTATGGAGAAAGAGGGCCGTGATTATCCCGATTACCTGATGGCCTGCGTAGGCGGTGGCAGCAACGCTGCAGGGACGATATATCATTACATTGATGACGAGCGCGTCAAGCTGGTGCTTGGCGAGGCCGGAGGAATGGGTATGGATACCCCTCAGACTGCAGCATCGATGGAGATAGGGACTCCGGGAATATTACACGGAAGCCGCATCATGGTTATGCAGACTCCTGACGGCCAGATAATCGAACCGTATTCAATATCGGCAGGACTGGATTATCCCGGCACCGGCCCCATTCACTGCAACCTTTATAAGACGGGACGCGCACAGGTGATGGCCGTGAACGACAGCGAGGCCCTTCAGGCCGCCTTTGAGCTGACCAGACTGGAAGGTATCATCCCGGCACTTGAAAGCAGTCATGCGCTGGCCATGCTGCCCAGGATGAAGTTCCAAAAGAATGATGTAGTGGTGCTTACGGTAAGCGGGCGCGGTGACAAGGACCTTAACACATACCTCAAACATAAAGATGAGATTGACTATGAAGCAATTTAATTACCATACGGCAAGCCGGAAAGTTGCCGGCGACCTGCTTACGCCAGTGACGGCATATCTCAACGTACGAGACCTTTACTCACAGAGCGTACTCATGGAGAGCTCAGACTATCACGGTGTTGAGAACTCCAAGTCATTCATCGCCATTAACCCGGTTGCGACTGTAAGCATAGCACATGGGACAGGATTCATGCTGTTCCCTGACGGAACCATGCAGGAGCATGCCATTAATGCCGATTATGACGCAGCGAGGCTCATAAATGAATTCCTGAGCCGTTTCAGCATAGAGGGTGACGGCAGCAACTACTGCGGCCTGTACGGATTCACCACATTCAATGCCGTACGCTACTTTGAGAACATAGAGATCAAGGATGAGACGCAGAAGGAGAATGATGCGGCCGATATGCAATATACATTGTTCAAGAGCATTGCGGTATTTGACCATTACAGCAACGAGCTGACTCTTATCGAGCTGCTTGCTGACAATGAGACCGGTTCGCTCGACAGGTTTGAGCACAGCCTCAGTTCCCATACATTCCGCACATTCGGATTCCGTGCGGTAGGCGATTGCACAAGTACCCTGACCGATGACGGGCACCGCGAGAACATACGCCGCGGAATAGCCCACTGCAAGCGCGGAGATGTGTTCCAGATTGTGCTGTCACGCCGTTTCAGGCAGGCATACTCCGGTGATGACTTCCAGCTGTACCGCGCCCTGAGGAGCATCAATCCCAGTCCGTACCTGTTCTATTTTGACTTTGGAGGGTTCAGGATTTTCGGCTCAAGCCCTGAGACCCATTGCCGCATACAGGGCCGTCATGCATACATAGACCCCATAGCCGGAACCACTAAGCGTACCGGTAATGCCGAGCAGGACCGCGAGAACGCCCTCTACCTCAAGAACGACCCCAAGGAGAATGCCGAGCACGTTATGCTGGTGGACCTGGCCCGCAACGACCTGAGCCGTAACTGCCATGACGTACATGTTGACTTCTTTAAGGATATGCAGTACTACAGCCATGTAATACACCTTGTGAGCCGCGTATCGGGAGAGTTAGACAGTGATGCCGATCCTGTAAGGGCATTCATTGACACTTTCCCGGCCGGCACACTGAGTGGCGCCCCCAAGGTACGCGCCATGCAGCTTATCAGCGAGTATGAGCCGCACAACCGCGGTGCCTACGGCGGCTGCATCGGCTTTATAGGCTTTAACGGTGACCTGAACCAGGCCATCACCATACGCACTTTCGTGAGCCGCAACGGTGAACTCTGGTTCCAGGCCGGCGGCGGAATAGTGGCCAAGAGCGATGTGGAATATGAATTACAGGAGGTTAACAACAAGCTGGGCGCACTGCGCAAGGCTATCTTAATGGCAGAGCAGTTATGATAAAGACCGTAATAATAGACAACTATGACTCATTCACATACAATCTGAGCCATCTCTTGAAAGAGCTTGGAGCAGGTGTGACTGTAGTACGTAACGATAAGTTCCGGATTGAGGACCTGGAGCAGTATGACAGGATTGTACTCTCTCCGGGGCCCGGAATACCGAGCGAGGCGGGACTTATGCCTCAGGTTATCATGGCGTATGCCGGACGCAAGCCCATTCTTGGCATCTGTCTGGGGCATCAGGCCATTGGCGAGGCTTTCGGAGCCAGGCTGCTCAACATAGGCAATGTGGTTCATGGAGTGGCTACGCCGGTACATGTCACGGCGCAGGATTACCTTTTCAATGGCCTGCCGGCAGAGTTTGAGGTAGGGCGTTACCACTCGTGGGTGGTCAATGACAAGGATCTGCCCGAATGCATAGAGGTGACCGGCCGCAGCGATGACGGATACATAATGTCCCTCAGACACCGTGAATATGATATACGGGGAATACAATATCACCCTGAGAGCGTACTGACTCCACAGGGAAAGACTATAATCAATAACTGGTTGAATAATAAATAAAAACATAAAAAACTATGAAACAGTACCTTTTAAAACTGATTGACGGTGTCACACTGACACAGGATGAGGCGCACGCCATTATGCTGACAATTATTGACGGCAAGTACAATGAACAGCAGATAGCCGCTCTTCTGATGGCCATCCAGACCAGAGGAGTGACTGTGGATGAACTGTTGGGGTTCCGTCAGGGACTGCTTGAGACAGGTAAGCATATTGACCTGGATTCGGAAAACACCCTTGACATAGTGGGTACAGGCGGTGACGGCAAGAATACCTTCAATATAAGCACATGCTCAGCATTTGTGATAGCAGGTGCCGGATATAAGGTTACCAAGCACGGGAACAGCGGCAGCAGCAGCGTGAGCGGTGCCAGTAATGTACTCCAGGAGCATGGAGTGAAGTTCACTGATGATGAGGACAAACTGCGCCGTTCACTTGACGAATCAGGCGTATGCTATTTCCATGCGCCCCTATTCGCATACGGGATGAAGTCAGTGGGGCCCACCCGCAAGGCTTTGGGCATACCCACATGCTTCAATCTGCTGGGTCCGCTCGTGAACCCGTGTCATCCCCGGAACTCACTGCACGGAACGGCCACACAAGCTCAGCTGAGGCTTTATGTGAATATCCATCAGCGTATAGGTGACAATTTCGGAGTCATCACGAGTTATGACGGTTATGACGAGATTTCACTTACAAGCGGATTCAAGGTGGTGACCAATTACTATGAGAAGGTGTTCACTCCCAAGGATATGGGGCTGGATTATGTAATGCCTGAAGATATTTTCGGAGGCTACTCGATATCCGATGCAAAGACCGTATTCGACAACGTGCTGGAGGGGAAGGCCACTGATGCGCAGAAGAACGTGATAATAGCCAACGCAGCCTGCGGAATAGGCATTATGGACCGTAACATGAGCATAGAAGACAGTGTGGCTATGGCGCGTGAATCAATAAACAGCGGTCGTGCGCTTAAGGCTTTCCGCAAATTCGTAGAGATTAACCAATGACCGATATACTGCAGGAGATAGTAGCCTATAAGCGGGTTGAGCTGGAGCGGCAGAAACAGCTGGTCCCGCCACGTGAGCTCTATGCCCGCGTGGAGCGTCTTATGGCCGATGGCATAGCAGAACGAAGCATGAGCCGCGCGCTGGCCGCCAGTCCATACGGCATCATAGCGGAGTTCAAGCGCAAGAGCCCATCCAAAGGCTGGATACATGAAAACGCCCTGCCTGTGGATGTGGTGCCCAAGTACGCTGAGGGTGGGGCATCGGCCCTGAGCATACTTACTGACAATGAATATTTTGGAGGGAGGCTTGATTTCATACCTCAGGTGCGTGATGCGGTTGAAATACCCATACTGCGTAAGGAGTTCATAATAGATGAGTATCAGCTGTTTGAGGCCAGGGAGGCAGGTGCCGATGCCGTATTGCTGATAGCTGCTGACCTGAGCCGCGAAGAGTGCCGCACACTGACCCGTACAGCACATGACCTTAAACTTGAGGTCCTGCTGGAGATGCACAGTGAGGAGGAACTTGACTATCTGGAATGTGATCCAGATATGGCGGGCATAAACAACCGCAATTTAGGCACTTTCAGGACTGATGTGGCAAACTCATTCCGTTTGGCAGAGAAAATTGATACAGATGCCGTAAAAGTGAGCGAGAGCGGCATAAGCAATCCAGATACTGTGCGCCTTTTGCGTGCAGCCGGATTCCGCGGATTCCTGATGGGAGAGTGTTTCATGAAGAATAATGACCCGGGTAAGGCTCTTGCCGAATTCATTGCAGCGATATGATCATCAAAGTCTGTGGAATGCGTGACGCTCAGAATATCAGGGAGGTAGAGAGCATACGCCCTGATATGATGGGGTTTATGTGCTGGAGCGGCAGCAAGCGTTACGTGAGCGGCCGGCCCGGTTACCTGCCCGATGTGTGCAGAGTGGGGGTCTTTGTCAATCCCATGGCCGATGAGGTGGTCCTAAAGGTTCGTGAACTGGGGCTCAACCGCATACAGCTGCACGGAACCGAGACGCCGGAGCTCTGCAGCGCCATCCATAAGGCCACGGGACTGCCCATAATGAAAGCCATCCATGTGGCATCGGCATCGGATTTTGATGTCTGCAGCGCATTTGAGCGTGCCGACGGCGTGGATATGTTCCTGTTTGACACCAAATGCAGCGGATGGGGCGGCAGCGGCCGGAGTTTTGACTGGAGCCTTCTGGACAGATATCAGGGCTGCAAACCGTTCCTGCTGGCAGGCGGAATAGGGCCGGGTATGGAGGATAGCGTTTCATGCATCGGTCACCCGCAGTTCGCAGGCATCGACCTGAACAGCCGCTTTGAGACGGAACCCGGACTTAAAGAGATTGACAAACTGAGTGTATTTATCAATAACATACGTAATTATGAACAGGATAAATAAGTTGTTCACTGAGAAGAAACAAGGCATACTTTCACTCTATTTCTGCGCCGGACACCCCACGCTTGACAGTACCGCGCAGATAATCCGCATCCTTGAGAGTAAGGGAGTCGATATGATTGAAGTGGGAATCCCGTTCAGCGATCCTATGGCCGACGGTCCCGTAATCCAGGATGCAGCCACCAAGGCCCTGCGCAACGGAATGACGCTCAGACTGCTGTTTGAGCAGTTGTCCGACATACGTAAGGATGTAAAGATGCCGCTGGTCTTTATGGGCTACCTTAATCCCATTTACCAGTATGGATTTGATGCGTTCTTTAAGAAATGCAGCGAGGTAGGGATAGACGGCGTGATTATTCCGGACCTGCCGTTCAACGACTATCTGAGCCAGGTAAAACCTGTGGCCGATAAGTACGACGTGCGTATCATCATGCTCATAACACCTGAGACCAGCGACGAGCGCATCCGATTCATAGATGAAAATACCGACGGATTCATCTATATGGTGAGCAGTGCCGCCACAACCGGCGCCCAGAAGGAGTTTGACCTTAAGAAACAGGAGTACTTTAACCATGTGAACGGGATGGGGCTCAGGCATCCGCGCATGATAGGATTCGGAATAAGCAACAAGCAGACCTTAGAGAGCGCTCAGGCAAACGCCGCCGGATGCATAATCGGCAGTAAGTTTGTGCAGTTGCTGGAGGAGTTTGGTGATGCTAATCAGGCATTTGATGCTCTTAATGATACGCTGCAGAAATAAAAACGTTATTTCTTGCAAAAAATAGGTCAAGAAGTGTGCGATTGTAGAAATAAAAACGTACCTTTGCACCGCTTTAAGAAATTAAAGCCACATCAAAAGGATGGTTGGACTTCGTCCGACCAATCCACGCCACGACAAAGAGAGCAAGCTCTCTTGATTCATTTGAATCAACGTGAAAAATGAACGAGTTCCTTTTTCCCGTCGCTTCAAATGAATACAAAGAAAAACAAGTTTTCTTTGTTCGTTTGGCTTAAGGATTGGTTCCGTAGCTTAACTGAATAGAGCATCTGACTACGGATCAGAAGGTTCCGGGTTTGAATCCCGGCGGAATCACGAAAATGTGCCTCAGAAGTATTTCTGGGGCACATTTATTTTTAAAGATTCAAATTTGTACCACTTTTGTACCCCATTTTAAATTTTTTGTCACACAATTGAGGTTAAACTATCGTATTTTACAAGCCCTGCCATTTATCCATTTCATGTTTTTGCCAGATGATGCAAAACGATGACGCATTATGATCGTTTCGCTTTGCGTCATTTGATACATTTGTTTGGATTTTTTATATTTGCAATAGCCATGTGTTTGCAGTATTGAATTTTGATACCAAGACACTATTTACTAACATCAAAACTTTTTAATTATGAAAAACGAAGAGAAAAATCAGATTGTAATCTATGAGACAGAGGACGGACAGACTCAGATTGATGTCCGGCTGGATGGTGAGACTGTGTGGCTGACACGTCAGCAATTAGCTGATTTGTTTAATCGTAATTATAAAACTATCAGTAAGCATATCAATAATGCTCTTAAGGAGGAACTGGAAGGCGAAGAGGTAGTCGCAAAATTTGCGAATACCACTCAACATGGTGCTATGGAGGGGAAAACTCAAACTCATGAAGTTGAATATTTCAATCTT
>JAGCDE010000010.1 GCA_017651315.1 Bacteroidaceae bacterium | reverse complement strand
TTCTGCATAGGCGAAACCGGCCACGACTGGTCCACCTGGAGACATCTCCTCTATTACGGATTCCTCCCTAAACTCTGGAAGAAATAGACCTTCTGACATAAAGAAACAAAAAGCCGGGGAATTCCCCGGCTTTTTGTTTAACTATTTGTCAATCAAATTAATACTCTTCCTCGTTAAAGAAAAAGTCTTCTTTGGTCGGGTAGTCCGGCCAGATGTCTTCTATGCTTTCGTAAATCTCTCCGTCGTCCTCAAGCTCGGTAAGGTTCTCTATCACCTCTTCGGGGGCTCCGGAACGGTTTGCGTAATCTATCAATTCGTCTTTGGTTGCCGGCCATGGCGCATCGTCCAGGCTGCTGGCAAGTTCTAAGGTCCAGTATGACATAGCGAATCAAATTTTGGTTTTCGGCGCAAATATAGATAAAAATTCAATACTGCAAATATTTTATATATTTTTGCAATATGGCTTACACAAATGAAGAAACTTACAGCCCGGCAGTAACTGAAGAAATTGCGGCCCACATAAAGGAAATCCTCCGCCTCCTGGGCGAGGACCAGGACCGTGAAGGCCTGCTCAAAACTCCCGAAAGAGTGGCCAAATCCCTTCAGTTCCTGACCAAGGGTTACGAAGAGGACGGACTCAAGATCATCCAAAGCGCTATGTTTGACGAGAAATACCGCCAGATGGTGCTGGTAAAGGACATTGAGCTGTACTCCACCTGCGAACACCATATGCTGCCTTTCATAGGCAAGTGTCACGTCGCATACATCCCTGACGGGAGAATAACCGGCCTTTCCAAGATTGCCCGCGTGGTGGAAACCTACGCCCGAAGGCTCCAGGTCCAGGAGAGACTCACCGTCCAGATCAGGGACTGCATCCAGGAGGCCCTCCACCCTATGGGAGTTGCCGTAGTCATAGAGGCTATGCATACCTGCATGCAGCTGCGAGGCGTGCAAAAGTCCAACGCCATCACAACCACATCCGCTTTCAGCGGAATCTTCCTCAGTTCGTCTCGCACCCGCAACGAATTCCTCAACTTGATAAAATAACATAACCCGCCACATAATTATGAAGCGCATCACTGCCGTTCTGATTCTGATGCTGAGCCTCTGCTGTCTGCATTCCCAGGCCCAGGACAGACTTTACAACAACACATTCAGCCTGAGCGATGTCGAGCTCCTGGACGGACCTTTCAGGCACGCTCTTGACCTCAACACCAAAGTATTGCTGGAGTACGATATGGACAGGCTCCTGGCCCCGTTCCTGAAAGAAGCAGGCCTTGAGCCCAAAGCTCCGTACTTCCCCAACTGGGAAGGCCTCGACGGCCATATCGGAGGCCATTACGTAGCCGCCCTGGCCATACATTACGCCGCCACCGGCAACCAGGAGTGCTACGAGCGGCTGCAATATATGCTGTCAGAGTTGAAACGCGCGCAGGATGCCAACGGCAACGGCTACATAGGCGGCGTCCCCGACAGCAAGAATCTCTGGGCAGAAGTAAAGAAAGGCAACTTCGATGTAATCCGCCGCGCCTGGGTGCCCTGGTACAACGTCCACAAGCTATATGCAGGACTGCGTGACGCCTGGGTCTATGCCGGAAGCCAGGAGGCCAGGGATATGTTCCTCAAAATGTGCGACTGGGCCCTTTACATCATAGAAGACTTCACTCCGGAACAGATGGAAGATATGCTGGGCACCGAGTTCGGAGGAATGAACGAGGTGCTTGCAGACGCCTACCAGATAAGCGGTGACCGCAAATATATGGACGCCGCAAAGCGCTGGACCCACCACCAGCTCTTCGACGCAATGCTCATCCACAATGACAACCTGGATAACAAGCACGCCAACACCCAGGTGCCCAAAGTGGTGGGTTTCGCAAGGATAGCCAAGATAGACAACGACCTTTCCCAAAAGGAAGCCGCCAGGTTCTTCTGGGACAGAGTCACAAAATACCGTTCAGTGGTTATCGGTGGTAACAGCCGCAGTGAGCACTTCCCTGCCGCAGACGACTACCTCAGTTTTGTGGAGCATCGCGAGGGCCCCGAGTCCTGCAACACTCACAATATGCTCAAACTCACTGAGTTCCTCTTCTCCATAGACCCGCTTGCAGAGTATGCAGACTATTATGAGAAGGCAATGTACAACCACATCCTCTCTACCCAGCATCCCGAGCACGGAGGTTATGTTTACTTCACCTCAATGCGTCCTTCCCATTATCGTGTCTACTCCCAGGTGAACAGCGGAATGTGGTGTTGCATCGGTACCGGAATGGAGAACCACGGCAAGTACGGTGAGTTCATCTACACTCATGACGGTGCACAGGAACTGCGCGTGAACCTGTTCATAGCTTCACGTCTTAACTGGACAGAAAACAACGCCACCATAACCCAGGAGACCCAGTTCCCCTACTCCGAGTCTTCAAAGCTTACCGTGAACCTTAAGAAGGCACGCAAGTTCCGCATGCTGGTTCGCTGCCCCGGGTGGACCACAAGCGGATTCAGCATAAAGGTTAACGGAAAGGAGGTTTCTGTAGGTGCACAGCCTTCATCATACGTGGCAATTGAGCGCAAATGGAAGGACGGTGATGTGGTTGAGATTGCCCTACCTATGCAGAACACCATTGAGGCGCTTGACAACGAGCCCCAGTATCTGGCAATCAAGCACGGCCCCATCGTTCTGGCAGCCCGCACAGGCAATCAGGATCTGGCCGGTCTGGTAGCAGATGACGGCCGCTGGAGCCATATCGCCCACGGATCACTTGTTCCCGTAGCAGAGACTCCTATTATGATAGGTACGCGCGCAGAGCTTGAAAAGAAGGTGGCAGACCTCAAGCCAGTATCGGGCAAGCCCCTGCATTTCACTGCAGCCGGTTTGTTTGACAGCAGCCGTTTCCCGGATGTTGAGCTGGAGCCCTTCTACAGCCTGCATGACAGCCGTTACGCAATCTATTTCCTGTCACTCAGCAGTGCAGACTACACAAAGATGCTTGACAAGATCAAGGCCGATGAGGCCGCAGCGCTTGAGCTGGACCGCCGCACGGTCGATGCCATAGTTCCCGGCGAGCAGCAGCCCGAGGCTGACCACAAGATACAGAGCCTGAACTCCATGACCGGCAACCAGGACAACAAGCCCTACCGTACCGTTCGCCGTGGCGGCTCATTCAGCTATGACCTCTCCCCTGACGGTAACACCGGCCTCAGCCTTTGCATAGGATATTGGGGTGCCGAGAACAATCAGAACCGCGCTCTTGAGATCCTGATTGAGGATATGCCGTTCTTTACGGAGAGGGAGTTCCCGGTTAACGGACAGGCTGAGATTGTCCGGAAGGAGTATGATGTTCCTGTGGGACTCTATCAGGGGAAGGAGAAGATTCGGGTGACGTTCAGAGGGGTTGAGGGGGCTCAGGCTCCTCGCATATTTGATGTTAGGTTCTTGAAGTGACCCAAAAGGGACAGTCCCCCTGTGCCATTCAAAAATGGCACAGGGGGACTGTCCCTTTTGGGTCATTAGAGCTTATCCAATACCTTTTTTAGTGCCATAAGGTCGTGGGGACTGGCTTGGACGTCAAGGAGGGCTCCGTGGCGGTTTATTAGTCTGTATGACGGATATGCACTTACGTTAAGGTAGTTCTCTACGGCATTCTGCTGGATGGCGGGCAGATTGTAGTGCACTATGTTATCGCCCGAGAGGCCGTACTCAGCGATGATGCTCTTCATTGCTTCATCGGTAGTATTGTTGGCAAGATAGAGATATACTATATCATAGTCCTCAAGTGCTTTCCTCACCTCGGCTGCATGTGAAAGGTTCTCCAGACAAGGATGACACCATGAACCCCATACATCTATCCAGACAATCTTTCCCTCAAACGGCCTGACTATCTCAGCAAGGATCTTCTCTCCGTCACTCATGCCCGCCAGATTCTTGGCGTCACGGATGCTTCCCAGTGCGGCGATATCAACGTTCTCCAGCGCTAGATATTTGTCATGCATTGCATTGACAACATTTACGGCAGCCTCAATCTTTACCTCACGGTCAAAAATCTCCTTGATTGGAGCTGCAAGTGAATGCTTGCTCCAGTCCATTATCTGCATGCAGCTCTTGGTGATGGCAATCTGCCTCATAAGCCTATCCCCGCCCAAGGAATCAATAATGGCAACCCGGGTCTTGAAATCCTCTATCTTCTGCTCATCGCTCAGTTCATCAGAGAAAGCCTTGAATTCATTCTCATACCGTTTTATTACTTCACTGCCCTTCTCAATGACATCCTTATGCTTCTCCGTCAGACTAAGGCTCAGGTCATTGAGCTTGTCCAGAGGAACATTATCGGCCCTGCGTATGGAATCAAGTTCAGTAGCTATCCGGGTAACTGCATCCATATAAGATGATACGGCATCCAGCTCGGCATCGGTCATACTGATCTTACCGCGTTCTCTGCCCAGCTTAAGAATACCCATCATATCAAGGTCATCCGAACTACTCCACTCACCCTCACATGACTGTAGATAATCCCTCATGAAATGGGATATGTTGAACAGAGGCAGAGGTACACAGATGGGATTTGAGTTCCATATCTCCCGATGAGCGAATTCTGAAAGATTTGCGGGCAGCACAGGGTTTCCGCCACGGTTGTCCAGACGGAACCTGGATTGTCCCAGGTCAGCCGCCAGTTCCCATTTAAGGAACACCTTGTCAAGAACCCTGAACTTACGCGACAGTGTGGGATGAAGGGCTGCGATGCTGTCCAGTATCCTCTCCCCCTGTGATCTCCTCATCTCCAGGTATTCCAGATAGGACTCTGCATCAACAGTCTTGTCCGGTGCCATATCTATCAGGGACTCAAACCTGATATAGTGGCCGTATGAGAGATACTCGTTCACTACACGTGCATTGGGGCCCATGACCATCTTCTGGCCACGGCTGCGGTCACAATAGATGAAATACTCCTCGGCCGGTTCAACAGGGATGTCAAAAGTGCAACCGCGGCTAAAATAGCCTCCTTCAACCTGAAGACGTATGGACTGGCTGTTCCTGACCGGGAACTTGACATGGAATGTGCCGTCAGGATTCACCGTTCCTGCAAATCTGGGATAGCTGTCCGTTCCGTAAAGATCATCATACAACACGCTGCAGGTACTTACGGCACTGTTCAGTATGATACCGTTAATGGTAACGCTGTCTCCATCACGGAATCCGTTGTCCTTGAA
>JAGCDE010000009.1 GCA_017651315.1 Bacteroidaceae bacterium | reverse complement strand
GGCTGTTAAGAGAGCACGTCACTTGGCTCTTCTGCCTTACGTAACCGATATGATGAAGTAATAATCTTTAAAGAACAGAAAGACTATGGAGATTATACTGAAAGAAGATATTGCAGGTCTTGGATACAAGAACGATATAGTAAAGGTAAAGGACGGCTATGGCCGCAACTATCTGATTCCCCAGGGCAAGGCTGTCATCGCTACTGAGTCAGCCAAGAAGGTTCTGGCAGAGAACGAGCGTCAGCGTGCTCATAAGCTGGCTAAGATCAAGGCCGATGCTGAGGCACAGGCTGCTAAGCTGAACGGCGTTAAGGTTACCATCAGCGCTAAGGTTAACGAGGACGGTACAATCTTTGGTGGCGTAGGTGCAGCTCAGGTTGCTGAGGCTCTGGCCGCTAAGGGCTTCGAGGTTGACCGCAAGGCTGTCGTTGCCGAGACCGTTAAGGCTGTAGGCGAATATACCGCTACCATCAATCTCCACAAGGAGGTTAAGGCTGAGGTTGCCTTTGAGGTAGTTCCTGAGGCTGCAGAATAATAGAACTCTGTAACACACTGATAAGAAGAGGATGTTCTTTGAGGACATTCTCTTTTTTTTGCTAAATTCGCAACAGATTTATGGGTAACGCGGAATTTACTTTGGAGGGCCGCAGCGCCTCGTTCTACACTCTGGGATGCAAACTCAACTTCTCGGAGACATCGACCATAATGCGCCAGCTTATTGAGGCCGGTGCACATAAGGCCGTGCGTGGCGAGAAGGCCGATATCTGCTTAATCAACACCTGCTCGGTGACCGAGGTGGCCGACAAGAAATGCCGTCAGGCCATCCACAAGATTGTGCGTGAGAATCCCGATGCCTACATAGTCGTGACCGGCTGCTACGGACAGCTGCAGCCCGGGACGGTGGCCGATATACCCGGTGTTGATATTGTGCTTGGACAGGATCAGAAGGGCAATATCCTGGAGAACCTGAACGGATTGCAAAAGCGTGACCACGGAATCTACAAGACCGTGGGTACCAATGATATAAAGAACTTTGTACCGTCGTGTTCACGCGGTGACCGCACCAGGTTTTTCCTCAAGGTCCAGGACGGCTGTGACTACTATTGCACATACTGCACAGTTGCATACGCACGCGGACACAGCCGCAACCCGTCTATCGGGAGTCTTGTGGAGCAGGCCCGTCAGGCTGCCGCAGAGGGTGGCCGCGAGATTGTCATTACAGGTGTCAACATAGGTGATTTCGGCAAGAGCACGGGTGACAGTTTCATAGACCTGATACGTGAGCTGGACAGGGTGGAGAGTATTGCACGTTACCGCATATCGTCCATCGAGCCTAATCTGCTTACCGATGAGGTGATTGGCTTTGTGGCTCAGTCTCGTGCGTTTATGCCGCATTTCCATATTCCGCTGCAGAGCGGATCAAATGAGGTGCTTAAACTTATGCACCGCCGTTACGAGCGTGAACTGTTCGCACAGAAGGTGGCAAGCATCAAGAGCGTTATGCCCGATGCGTTCATCGGCGTTGATGTGATTGTTGGTATGCGCGGTGAGACCGATGAACTCTTTGAGGATGCGTACCGGTTTGTTGAGAGTCTGGATATTACACAGCTTCATGTGTTCAGCTATTCGGAGCGTCCGGGTACGGCTGCACTCAGAATCCCGTACAAGGTGTCGCCTCAGGTCAAGCATGAGCGTAGCCAGAGACTGCTGGAACTGTCGGACCGCAAGACTCGTGCGTTCTATGAGGCACATATCGGCCGTGAGGCAACTGTCCTGGTGGAGCGGCCGCGTCGCGGAATGCCTGCCCACGGGTTTACGGACAATTATATAAGGGTGGAGATGGATTCGGCCCAGGTACAGGAAAACAGCCTGGTACGGGTTCGTCTGGGCAGACTGAATTCTGCCGGTGATGCTTTAACCGCCACAATATTGGATTAGTATGAAGGTTGCGATAGTCATATTGAACTGGAACGGCAGCGGGATGCTGAGGCGCTACATGCCTACGCTGCTCAAGTGCTCACGCATGGACGGCGTGCAGGTGATTGTGGCCGATAATGACTCCAAGGATGACTCCATGGAGATGATGCAGCGCGAGTTCCCTGAGGTTCCGCTTATCCGTCTTGAAAAGAACTGGGGCTTCGCCAAGGGTTACAATATGGCTCTTCGTCAGATCGAGGCTGATTATTATATACTGCTCAACTCGGATGTCCAGGTTACCGAGGATTGGCTTCTGCCATTGGTAAGCTATATGGATGTACATCCCGGGGTTGCAGCCTGTCAGCCTAAACTGCGTGCACTTAATAACCCGGATGAGTTTGAGTATGCCGGTGGTGCAGGCGGATATATGGACCGCTGGGGGTATATGTTCTGCCGAGGCCGCGTATTTGACAGCATAGAGAAGGACAATGGTCAGTATGATACCATCGCACCAGTATTCTGGGCTACAGGAGCCTGCCTGATGGTCCGCAGTGCCGATTACTGGGCAGCAGGCGGACTGGATGACCGTTTCTTTGCACATCAGGAGGAGATAGACCTGTGCTGGCGTATGCGCAGCCGAGGTCGCGGCATCGTATGCATTCCCGAGAGTGTAGTCTATCACGTGGGTGGCGCAACACTCAACAAATCAAATCCTTACAAGACATTCCTCAATTTCCGCAACAACCTGCTAATGCTCTACAAGAACCTGCCGGAGAGTGAGCTTAATAAGGTTATGCGTGTACGTTTCTGGTTGGACGGTCTCGCTGCACTGATGTTCCTTGCCAAGTTCCACTGGGGTGATTTCAAGGCCGTGCTGCGTGCCCGCCGTGAGTTCCGCCATCTAAAGCCGGAGTTTGCGGACAGCCGCCGCGAGAACTTGGAGGAGGCATTGACCGATACCATCCCGGAGCGCGTAAACTTCAGCCTGCTATGGCGCTACTACATCAAACGCCAGAAAACCTACTCGACCCTGCTTTAGACCCAAGGCGAGAAGGCTTTTCAACCGAGGCCATGATAATCCAAGTGCTATACCTAAAAAAAGGATAGTAATGTTTTCCAAGAATAGACACAATAATTGTTTGTTTTCAAGAGACGCATTTTGCGTAAATTGCCGTCTTATTACAGGAAAGGCAAAATAGAGTGATGAGGAGAACCTTTCTTTCGGAGAAAGAGCTTGTGCAGGGGTGCATCCGCAGGGACAGGGATGCGCAGCAGGAGTTATATGTCCGATTTGCAGCCCGGCTCTATTCGCTCTGCCTCAGATACATTGGTGACAGCGATGAGTCCCGTGACCTTATGCATGACTCCATGATAAAGGCTATGGACAGCATCAGGTCTTTCCGCAATGAAGCCGACGGCTCGCTCTATTCATGGCTCCGTAAGATAACCGTCAACGTGGTATTTGACCGGCTAAGGCAGAACAGCAGGTTCATGGAAGTCCCTCTTGAGCAGGTGAGCGATAATGAGATGCCGGATGCATCGGATTCTGATGCCGGGCCTGAGCGGGAGATACCCGATGACGTACTGAAACAGATAATGGCCACACTTTCACCCGTAAGGCGTGCGGTGTTCAATATGTACTACATAGACGGATTCAGCCACAAGGAGATAGCACGGGCATTGAACATAACGGAGGGCGGTTCAACATCCATTCTTGCCAAAGCCCGCGCCAGCGTGAGAAAAGCCATTACAGATTACCTTAAAGCAACAGGACAATGAAGGACTGGAGAGACAAAAGAATGATTGACTATCTGGAGGGCTTCAATGCAGAGCTCCCGCAGTCAGACTGGGATGACTTCCTTTCCGGAAAGGCCGCGCATGACCTTGCCGCAAAGCGTCGCCGCCTGTTCCTGGCTGCCGCCATATCTATCCCTGCCGCAGTCCTGCTGTTGCTGTTCCTGCTGCCAATAAACAGAACTCCCGCCGGCCAGACCGCACAAAACAATCCGGAGCCTCCACAAGAGGAGCTGCAAGCCACGACAGACAGCATATCCAACCCCGTTGATAGCGTGATTGATATCATTGCAGAACCGGTACCCGTTAAAAATAAAGTTGCAATGACTTCTGTAGCAACTCCTGTACGTATGTCCAATGATACCGTTTCTTTTAATCAAGACACTTACAGGCAACAGCTTGACTCAATGTTAGTCCGGTATAACAAGACTAAAGAAGAGCTGGATAGTATCACGGCCGATATGATGGAGAGAGTTACGGCCTATGAACAGAAAACAGAACCTGCCAATCCCAATATGACATATGGGGCATTAGAAAAGGCAACAGGTGCTACAGGCGAAAAGTCACTTTCAGAATCCCATCTTAGTTTCGGAGGTTCTGGTAGCTTCGGAGGATTCGGAGGTTTTGGTGGTTTTGGTGGTTCCGGTGGTTTCGGTGGGGTTTTATCAGAATCTCCTCTTAAATTAAGTATTCCGGCTGAACATGAATATGATGGAATAACCTATTGTGAAAGGGTAGGAACTAAGGTTACAGATTATGAAATTGCC
>JAGCDE010000008.1 GCA_017651315.1 Bacteroidaceae bacterium | reverse complement strand
AGAATCCCATGGTGCGGCTCAGCAGGTCAGCCTGGTCGGCACGGTTCACGTTGAACTGCTTGGGCAGCTCCTGAGCCACAAAATTGCGGGTCAGTTCCATCACGTTCTGTGTCTGGAAATATGAGTCCTGACGGCGCATCAGATGCAGATAGTCATCGATCCAATAGCTGGCACCCTGGGTGTTGGTCTTATCGACCACGGCCACCATGTAGCCTTTCTCGCGCTCGTAGTTCATTAAAAGCGCTCCCTTGTCAAGACGGCGCAGGTTCACGCCGTCCACGGGTGATATGTCAAAACCTTCATCATCATGCTCAACAGTAATGAAAGTCTCCTTGTTCTCTATCTTGAACAGGCCTATAGCCTCATTTATGTCACGGCCTACTCCCAATCCTGTTATGTGGGCCACTATAAAATCGCCGCCCTTGATCTTGGGGTGCTGACAATTCTCATAAAGATAAGTAGCCAGATCCACCGAGAAGTCATAGAGCATGTGCGGATTGTCAAAGATATCACTTACAAGACGATAGACACGGTTGTTTTCTAGCCCCATGTCATCATGGAACACAAAACGCTCCTCGCTCTTGAACGAGCCCACAAAGTACTCGGTGAGCAGGGTGTTCATATCCTCGCTCAGCGTAAACAGTTTCTTGGAGCATACAAAAGGCTCCTCGTTAGCCTGATTGCCCACATAGTGCAGCGCCAGGCTCTCTATCTTCATTTCTGACATATTCTATTTTCGGGAGTTTGCCTATTTTTCTTTATTTAATAAAAACGCTAAGCGGCATAATTTTCGCACAGTAAGTATAGACACCTTCATGTAGGTCTGGATGTTGAATCATAGGTATGGTCTTTGAAGAATCAAAATGCAACACGACATAGTATGCTGCGCTCCGAGGTTCAAAGCCATATTGTTGTAGCGTTTCTCGCGTCCAAATCTGAAAATGGCCCTTTGTCTTCAATTTGAAGAGCTGTGCATTCTCTCCGTTGGTATGTAGTAGAACGTAGTTGAGCCGTTCAAAACCTGGAGTAACGAGCAATGATCCCTTTGAATCACCAGCACGAAGATAGCATATACCCGTCTCTATCATTCGTTTGTATAGGTCTGGGCGGGCGTGGTTGACCATAACTGTTGATTCTACTGTTGAGGCAGTTCCCTCAGAATTCAAGAAATCTTTGTTCTTAGTTTTCTCACTATCATCAATTTCAAATTTAGAGCCATAGGTTCGTTGTTTGACATCGACTTGGCGTTCTATTTGATGTACATCGACAAATCTATAGGGTAGTGACTCTAATAATGCCTCAGTATTCAAAGAATTATTATCATCATAAAACTCAAAATGGCCATTATTCCCATTCTTAGTTAACTTTTCGTGATAATAGCGCCTGAACTCGCTATTAATCTCATACCCAACAGAGTTACGTTCCAACTTCATCGCAGCCAATGCCGTAGTGCCACTCCCCATGAAGGGGTCACAAACGGTATCGCCTACAAAAGAATACATTTTTATCAGTCGATTTGGCAATTCTTCGGGGAATACAGCAATGTGCTCAGTTTGTTTGGCTCCAGGGAAATTCCAATGTGAAGAAAAAAAGGTATTCCATTCTTCATCGGTCAGCTTAGAAGTTTCTCTTGCTGATTTGTCTACCGATGGGGCTTTGCCTTGTTTTTTGAATAACAGAATGTTTTCATAATCGACTTTTACAATACCACCTCTCGGATATGGATAGCTACCCATTACTCGCTCTCCTCCTGTAGTATGCATTGTAGTTTGCTTCTGCCAGATAATAGTACCCATATAGTCAAAACCAACGGTCTCACAAAAGCGTATGATTTCACTATGTATAGGAACAATCTTGTACCGCCCATAATAGGCTGTACGAGCAAATTGATCACCTATATTGATGCATAAACGACAGCCAGGTTGTAAGATACGATAGCATTCTGACCAGACAAGATTCAAATGGTTAATATAGTCCTCATAACTTTGATTGAACCCAATTTGACGATCTGCACCATAATCTTTTAATTGCCAATAAGGAGGTGAGGTCACAATAAGTCCCACGGATTCGTCTTGAATCTGAGACATTTTTCGACTATCGCCATTGATAAGAATATGGTGGGTTGGCATTCTTTACAGATGACGTAAACGTTCTATTTCTTCACGAATATTGTCTATTACTTCCTTATTGGCTATTTCACCTTTCTGACTATAGACAACAAACACTTTGCCGCCGTATTGTTCTGTGAAATCGTGGAAACTGGCCTTCATACGCTCACTTAGCGAGTATCCACCAAAATTAGCATTTGCAGTTACTGGTTTTATTTGGATACCAAACTGGTAGTTGCCAACTTCAGCAACATAATCAATATCGCCTGCATGGTCAAGTTCCGGATCACTCTCCTTGAAAATGACGTTAGTGAACTTCTTTGCCAAACCATCATTGACTACTGATTTCTCACGTATATAGCCATCGTAAGTCCTATTGATGGTCAAGTTGTAGATATAGTCAATGCAATCTTGCAAAGTCAACTGGCTAAATACTTCTTGCCAATCAGGGATTACGAAAGTCTGAATCTTTTCATACAGACGCTCTCCCAGCTCTGTCAAACTGTCATTAGACAACTTAACAGGAGTCTTTGAATCGGTGTAAGCATTCTTAAAATACCATTCCTTCCATTCTTCAAACGACGAAGGCTGGCATTCGCGAATCAAAGCCATAACTGCTCCAACTTTATTGGGACGAGATAATTGATACAATTGGCACGCATAGTTCAATACACGCTCTTTCTTGCCAAAATCCATTGAGTATTTTTCCATATCGCTAACCTAACTTCATTAATAACTGGTAGGGAACAATTCTCATATCTGAAACATCTTCATATTCTGCTTCATAATAACCCTCTTTGTTTCTGCTAATAGAGGTGATGTAGTTGAAAGAAATCTCTTCCTCCTGCTTTGTCATAACAGGAGAATCCAAATGTTTATTGAAGTGTTTTACTTCTTTTCCTTGTTTTTTTCTCTCACTCACAAAAGACTGATGGCGGTCAAAGCGCTGCTTGATGAAATGGTTACATTCGTCAACATCCATTGAAGCTAAGCCATTATCAATGAGACCTTTTAGAGCACCATCAAGTTCATAGCCCTCAGAATTGCGTCCACTCATCAAAGCTGCTTGCATCGTTGTACCTGTACCAAGGAATGGATCTAAAACGACATCACCCTTCTGCGAAAACATATTGATAAGCCGGTATGGTATTTCGAAAGGGAAAGCAGCACTTCGCTCCCTGCTGCCATATTGCTGCATTTTTTGTTTAGTCCCTTTTACGTCCCAAACATCTGAGAACCAAACATTGCGTTCCTCCCAAAAGAACGAACTATCCATTCGATCATGTTTCTCAGTCGGAGTGCGATATTGTCTTTTATCACCTTTGCGAAACAGTAGTATCCACTCATGTTCAAGAGTTACGTATGCGCCACAAGGAAGCATGCCACTACCCATGAATTTATTTGGGGCATTGGTTTGTTTTCGCCAGATAATATTGGGCAATGTAGTAAATCCTAAAGAGTTGCAAAAATCAGAGATTCGAGTATGATTGTTATACAGCTTGAACTTTCCATTAATCGTTCGAGTCGCATCACCAATATTTATACACATGAAGCCCCCATCCTTCAGCACACGATAACACTCCTTCCAAACTTTATCCATTTGCTGGTGCATCAATTCGAAGGCCTTATCAGGATCAGATTCGATTGACTCCCCAATTTGTGGGTCTTGAGCCGTAAAGCATTCATCCCACATTTCAATCATAGGATAAGGAGGAGAGGTCACAACAATATCTACAGAATCAGATTCTGTTCTGTTCATCACCCGCGCATCACCAATATATGTTTTATGCAATGTACACATTTTTATGTTTTCCAAATATGGGACAAGGTACGAATAATAAGCGAGATTATATATTCAAAAGCGGAAAAAAAGCATCTATTATTCGCGAACCATTGTTTTCAAAATAAATAATGTCTATCAAGTGTTCAGCTTTTCTTATTGAAATATAGTATGTTGAATTTTGCTTGCTCATTCTCGCCTGCTGTCACTTAATCTGGGCGCCGGCAGCAAGGTCAAGGATCTCATTGGTTATGGCCTGCTGGCGCAGTTTGTTGTACTGTAGGGTAAGCTCTCCAATAAGGTTGTCGGCATTCTCAGTGGCGGCCTGCATGGCAATCACGCGGGCAGCCTGCTCGCTGGCGAACGAATCCAGTACGGCACTGTAAAGCCTGGTCTTGATAACCTTTGGCAGAAGACTGGCAATAAGCTCTGTTGCCGATGGTTCCAGGATGTAATCGGCAGCATGCCCACCGGTATCATACTTGGGTACGCTTACCGGCAGCAGCACCTCATCCACAATCTGCTGTGAACCCGCGCTGCGGAAATGGGTATATGTGATTATCACCTTGTCCAGGTGACCGTACGTGAACAGGTCCATCAGGTCATCGGCCAGCTCAGCCGCCTTGCTGTAGTCACGGCTCTGCATCAGGCCGGAGAATGCGCGGTTTATCTTGTAGCCCTCCTTGGCAAGAGCATCGGTTATCTTGGCACCTATGGGATATATGTGCGGCTCATCGTCAATCCTGAGCCACTCCTCAATGAGCGCCTTGGCGTGACGTATCATGTTTGAGTTGAATCCGCCGCACAGGCTGGAGTCTGATGACATGCACACTATAGCCACGTTCCTGACCTCACGCTCCACCACCAGCGGCGATACGCTCTGAGCCTGCGGCATGGATGAAAGGCTGGTAAGGATATGGTTCAGCTGCTCCACGTAAGGCAATGCATACTGTATGCTCTGCTGAGCCTTGCGCAGTTTCACGCTCGACACCATCTTCATGGCCGATGTGGTCTTGCGTGTGTTGCTGACCGACTGGATACGGGTCTTTATCTCCTTGAGTGACATTACTTATCAGATACCTAATTCCTGAATGGTCTTGCCTGCTGCCTCCTCAATGAGCTTGCCCACCTCATCGTTCATAATGCCCTTGGATAAGATGTCCAGTATATTCTCCTTGTATTTGGAACGAACAATCTCCACAAAACGGTCCTCAAACTCAATGACACGGTCCAGCGGAACCTTGCTGAGCAATCCGTGGATGCCGCAGTAGAGCACTGCAATCTGCTCTCCTACCGGCATAGGTGAATACTGAGGCTGGATAAGCAGACGGTTGTTCTTGCGGCCCTTGTCGAGCACCATGGCGGTCACGGGGTCCATGTCGCTGCTGAACTTGCTGAACGCCTCCAGTTCGCGGTACTGTGCCTGGTCGATCTTGAGCGTACCGGCCACCTTCTTCATGGACTTGATCTGTGCGTTGCCGCCCACACGCGATACCGATATACCCACGTTGATGGCGGGACGGAATCCCTGGTTGAAGAGGCTTGACTCTAAATAGATCTGACCGTCGGTGATGGAAATCACGTTGGTGGGGATATAGGCCGATACGTCACCGGCCTGTGTCTCGATGATAGGCAGGGCTGTAAGCGATCCGCCTCCCTTGACATGGCCCGCCAGCGACGGCGGCAGGTCATTCATCTTCTCGGCCACCTCCTGCTGGCTGATTATCTTGGCTGCACGCTCCAGAAGGCGTGAGTGCAGGTAGAATATATCACCCGGATATGCCTCACGGCCCGATGGACGTTTCAAAATAAGTGAGACCTCACGGTAGGCCACAGCCTGCTTGGAGAGGTCGTCATAGACCACCAAAGCATGACGGCCGGTATCACGGAAATACTCGCCTATGGCGGCACCTGCCAGCGGAGCGTAGAACTGCAATGCGGCAGGATCGGCTGCGGTGGCCGCCACCACGATGGTATAATCAAGGGCACCGTGCTGACGCAGGGTATTCACGATGGTTGCCACGGTTGAACCCTTCTGACCTACTGCCACATAGATGCAATAGACAGGGTCACCGGCCTCATAGTTGGCACGCTGATTGATGATGGTATCAATGGCTATGGCGGTCTTGCCGGTCTGACGGTCACCTATGATAAGCTCACGCTGACCACGGCCTATGGGAATCATGGCATCGATTGCCCTGAGACCTGTCTGGAGCGGCTGATGCACCGGCTCACGGAACACCACGCCCGGGGCCTTGCGTTCCAGAGGCATCTCAAAGAACGGTCCCTCTATCTCCTGCAGTCCGTCAAGCGGCTGACCCAAAGGATTGACCACACGGCCGATCATTTTCTCGCTCACGTTTATGGAGGCGATACGGCCTGTACGGTGCACAATCATATCCTCCCTGATCTGATCGGTCGGGCCAAGCAGTATGGCTCCCACGTTATCCTCCTCAAGGTTCATCACTATGGCACGTATGCCATTGTCAAACTCTATCAGCTCATCGGCCTCGGCATTCTTGAGCCCGTAAACGCGGACCACACCGTCACTCACCTGGAGCACGGTTCCGACCTCCTGGAAGCGGACACTGGTGTCAATACCTTTCAGCTGCTCCAGAAGTACCTCCGATACCTCACTTGCCTTTATCCCGTTTGCCATTATATGATACGGTTATTCTTTTCAATCAGTTCCTTGCGGATACGCTGCAACTGCCAGGCCACGCTGGCATCCAGGCGGTATCCGTCAACAAGCAGCACGAAGCCTCCCTCAATCGAGGGGTCGATGGTGTGTGTCCACTCCACCTTTCCGTGCTCAACGTTCTCTACCAGCTGCTTGAGCCGTGCCCTGCGTTCATCGCCCACAGGTGCAGCGGTAATCAGCTGAACCGGCACTATTCCATTGCGTCTGCGATACAGGTCCTGATAGCTCGTGGCCATGAACAGCAGACAGTCACCGCGCCCGGCACCTACCACAAGACTGAAGAATGCGGAGGCCGATGCGCTCAACCTCCCCTTCCCGTCCGTGACAGCTGTCTCAAGAAGACGGCATTTGTCTGCATCCCTGACGGTGGGATCGGCCAGTCGCTCATGAATGGCATGAACGGAACGCAACCGTTCGGTGAGAATCTGCATCTCAGCATACACCTGCCTGTCGTCAGCCTGCTCAATTGCGTATGCAAGCAGAGCCTTGGCATATCTTACTGAAACGGTACCTGTATTCATACCTTTAGTTACTTGCCGGTCTTCACATCATCAATCATGCGGTCAATCATGGAGAGCTGTTCATCATCGGCGGAGAGTTCCTTGCGGACTACCCTTTCGGCCACCTGGACCGAAATCTCCGCCACCTGACGCCTGAGGCTGCGCAGAGCCTCCTCCTTCTCCAAACGGATCTGTTCACGTGCATCGGAGATAAGCTTATCACCGTTCTCCTTGGCACGAGCCTCTGCCTCAGCAATGATTTCATCACGCCGGTCGGCTGCCTCCTTAAGGATACGCGACTGTTCGGCACGGGTCTCCTTGAGCAGTTCATCACACTCATTCTGGATACCTGCCAGCCGCTCGTTAGCCTCCTTGGCTGCCAGGAGCGACTTGTCAATATACTCATTGCGCTCGTCAACCATACGGGTAATCATGGGAAATCCCCATTTCACCAGTATGAAGAAGACTATTCCGGCTGCAATGAGCATCCAGATGATTGTTCCGACCTCGGGAATGAGAAGATCCATTACTTAGCGTAAAGAGCCAACAGACAAACGATTACTGCAAGAAGTGACACACCTTCCATGAAGGCGCCAATCAGGATCATGGAGCTGCGGATATCGCCCGCTGCCTCAGGCTGACGCGCGATAGACTCCATTGCGGACTGGCCGATACGGCCCAGGCCCATAGCTGCACCTACAACTGCGATAGCGGCACCGAGTGCGATACCTGCATTTCCGAATGCTGCACCTGCGGCAGCCTGCAAGAATGTTGCTAACATCATAGTTTTTGTATTTGAGTTGTTAATGAATTTCTTTTACTTTCACTGTTGGCTGTCGGCCGTTGGCCATGGCGTTGGCTTTGGCTTTTTTCTCTGTTTGGTGTTCGGGTCTGCTGAGGCCGATGAAGACGGCGCTCAACATGGTGAACACATAAGCTTGGATATAAGCTACAAGTAACTCCAGCAGGTTCATGAATATCATGAAGAAGACTGAAAGCACTGTCATGGGAGCACCTATCACCGGTCCCATCCTCGCTGTTATGAATATCACACAGGTAAGCGACAGTATGATGGCATGACCTGCGGTGATATTAGCAAACAGACGTACAGTCAGGGCAAACGGCTTGGTGAATATACCCACTATCTCGATGAACGGCAGCAGCGGCACCGGAGCCTTGAGGAATATGGGGACATCGGGCCAGAGTATCTCTTTCCAATACTCGCGGTTGCCGAACACGTTAACCGTGAAGAACGTTACCAGCGCCAGAGTGAGTGTAATGGCAATATTGCCCGTCACATTGGCTCCGGCAGGGAATATCGGGATAAGACCCATTATGTTGCTCAGCAGTATAAAGAAGAATATGGTGAGCAGCAGCGGCGTATATCGCTTGTAATCCTTGCCTACAGACGGTTTTATCACGTCATCCACAATCATGGCGATGACATACTCCATTAGACCGACAAAACCGCCCGGAGCAGGATCGGTAGCGCTGTGACGCCTGTACCAGCGGGCGGTGCACATAACTATCACGCAAAGCAGCAGGCTGTTTATCATAACGGCCAGCGCTATCTTGGTAAGCGACAGGTCAAGCGGCTTGAGTTCAGTGCCGTCGGGCAGTGTCTCAACCAGTTTGCCGGCATGGGCGCCCTCCTCCGTGATATGGAATCCTTCATGGCTGCCTGTATGCTCCAGTTCCCTGGATGAGAAGAAATGCCAACCCGACACCTTGCTGTAGAGTATAACCGGCAGGTGCAGGCTGATTTCCTTTTCTCCTATTGTTATTATATGCCAGTGATAGGAGTCCTTGAGATGACCGAATATGATGCCTTTGACATCGACTGTCTCATCCCGGGCGGTCTCCTGCGCCAAGGCCGGAACCGCTATCAGAAACAACAGTGACAATATGGCTATAAACTTTTTCAACTTTTCTTCTCTCCTTTAATAAACAGCACCGTCTCAACTGCCGACAGGCACAGGTAATAAATCATGAATACCACCGCAAACGGCAGCAACTGAGTGCCGACCGCAGTAAAATAGACAACCAGCAATACTATGGAAAGCAGAATCTTGACCACCCTGTAGGTAAGGAAGAATATGCTGCGGTCCCTGCCCTTTCTCTCGTTCGAGCGCTTGAGCCATACCATAACACCCAGCATAGCCGCATAGAAAAGCGGTATCAGGAACAGCAGGGACGGATAATGCTCCGGCCAAATCATACGCAGGACCAGTACGGCTGCTATGGTCAGCACTGAGAGCAGTATCAGGTATGTCTGTAGCAGGGGTTTCATTTTTCTACTTTGGCTGTTGGCTTGGCTTTTTATTGTTCTACACATATTGAGAGGGTGTTGTCCCTCACTTCGGCGAATCCGGACTCAATCAGCACCTCCGCAACCCCGTTCGCATCCTTGTATGCAATCCTTCCCCTATTCAAGGAAGAGATTATAGGTGCATGGTTATTGAGGACAGTGAAACTGCCCATGGTTCCTGGCAGGGTGACGCTTTCTACATCCCCTTCAAAAATAAGCTTGTCTGGTGCTATGATCCTTATTTTCATTTTTACTTTGGCCGTTGGCTGTTGGCTTGGGCTTATTTTTTCATTTCTTCCTGGAGTTTCCTGGCCTTCCCGATGGCCTCCTCGATGGTGCCCACATTCAGGAACACCTGCTCGGGCAGGTCATCCACCTCACCGTCCAGGATCATGTTGAATCCACGTATGGTATCCTCAATGCTTACCATTGTGCCCTTGACGCCTGTAAACTGTTCGGCCACAGTGAACGGCTGTGAGAGGAAACGCTGTACGCGGCGTGCACGGGCCACTGTCAGCTTGTCTTCATCGGATAACTCATCCATTCCGAGGATGGATATGATATCCTGGAGTTCGTTGTAGCGTTGCAGTATCTGTTTTACGCGCTGAGCGGTATCGTAATGGGCCTTGCCCACGATATTGGGGTCAAGGATACGCGATGTGGAATCCAGCGGGTCAACGGCCGGATAGATACCCAGCTCGGCAATCTTACGGCTCAGCACGGTTGTTGCATCCAAGTGAGAGAACGTGGTGGCAGGTGCCGGGTCGGTAAGGTCATCGGCCGGTACATACACTGCCTGTACCGATGTGATGGATCCGTGTATGGTCGATGTGATACGCTCCTGCATCTTACCCATCTCACTGGCCAGCGTAGGCTGGTATCCTACGGCGCTCGGCATACGTCCTAGAAGGGCCGATACCTCCGATCCAGCCTGAGTGAAACGGAATATGTTGTCGATAAAGAACAGGATGTCGCTGTAAGCGCCGTCACTGCCGGCACCGTCACGGAATGACTCGGCCACTGTAAGACCCGACAGTGCGACCGATGAACGTGCCCCGGGAGGCTCATTCATCTGTCCATAGACCAGCGTGGCCTGTGACTTGGCAACCTCATCATAGTCAACCTTGCTCAGGTCCCACTCACCCTTGGCCATGCTCTCCCTGAAAGCGTCGCCATATTTTATGACACCGGACTCAATCATCTCTCGCAGCAGGTCGTTACCCTCACGGGTACGCTCTCCCACTCCGGCGAATACCGAGAATCCGTTGTTCTTCTTGGCTATGTTGTTGATGAGCTCCATGATGAGCACCGTCTTGCCCACACCGGCACCACCGAACAGACCTATCTTACCGCCCTTGCAGTAAGGTTCCAAAAGATCTATCACCTTGATACCGGTAAACAGCACCTCCTCAACGGTTGACAGCTCCTCAAACTTTGGCGGCTGGCGGTGAATCGGGAATGCCCCCTCCTTATCCAAAGGCTTGAGGTCATCGATAGGCTCTCCTGTCACATTCATCATACGACCCTTGATCTGCTTACCCACAGGCATGGTGATGGGACCTCCTGTGTTCCGGACCTCCATGCCGCGATGCAAACCGCTGGTCAAGTCCATAGCCACGCAACGGACCATGTTCTCGCCGATATGCTGCTGCACCTCTATGATGAGGCGTCGTCCGTCATCGCGTGTAATCTCCAGTGCGTCATGTATGGAAGGAAGATCATTCCCGTCATCAAACGCCACATCGACAACCGGACCGATAATCTGTGCAATATGTCCTGATACGACTCTCATTTTCATTGTTATTTTGATTCGCAAAGATAATTATTAATGGTCATAAAAAATGTCAAACTATCCTACCAATAACCCTATCGGAACTAAAATTCATCCTTTAGTGAATTAATGGATACTTTTTGATTCTTTCCCTACAAAGAATGAAGGCATAATGCCTCCGATTTGTCCAAATATATTGTCAACCGCACCGGAACCGCCTGTATTTTTGTCACGCAAATAGGACGTTACAGATACGCGACAGTTGGAGACAAACAGCATATTTCACCTTCAATGTATTGATATTCAAAATATTAGTATTGACTCCCGAATTAGTTTGATGAGGTATTCATTACCGGGGGACCGTCTGTCTGGGAAGACAGACGGTCCTTTTTTCTATACTAATTATATTCCCTTAATTACCCCTTTATATTCCCTCAGATTATCCGAAATATTCCAAATTGTGCTAATTTTGCGGCATGAACATACCCGATGGACTTATTATCGCCGCCCAAATTACATTTGGCTTCATCATGCTCTTCCTCGGAGGAAACTGGCTGGTGGATGGAAGTGTCGCATTGGCACACCGGTTAAGGATCTCACCGCTTGTCATAGGCCTGACGATAGTGGCATTCGGAACATCGGCTCCGGA
Organism: Bacteroidaceae bacterium; assembly: GCA_017651315.1. Taxonomy (GTDB): domain Bacteria; phylum Bacteroidota; class Bacteroidia; order Bacteroidales; family Bacteroidaceae; genus Colenecus. The sequence continues at coordinate 65,159 of JAGCDE010000008.1, read as the reverse complement.
ACTGATAGTGAGTCTGACATCGGCCATAAAGGGTAATTCGGGAATAGCGATGGGTAATGTCCTGGGTTCCAACATAGCCAACATAGGGCTGATACTTGGTCTGACAGCACTCATATACCCGATAGCCACACATGGCCGTAAAGTGGCCGCCAACGGGCTGATTATGGTAGCCATGTCAGGAGTCCTTCTGCTGTTCTCACTGAGGGACGGTCTTACCAGGATAGAGGGAGTCATGCTGGCCGCTTTACTGGTTATCTTCACGGTGATATCGGTGGCCAAAGGCAGGACAGGCGGCAGCGGGGATGCCGCGACCGGCTCTGCCAAAGTCAAGTCCTTATCCTTGGCAGCGGCACTGCTTTACATAATCGTTGCATGCGTCCTGCTACCTCTCGGAGCGGATTTTCTTGTTGACGGGGCCACATCCCTTGCCTCTTCGATGGGAGTGAGCGACAAGGTCATTGGCCTTACGATAGTGGCTTTCGGCACAAGTCTGCCGGAGTTAGCGGCATCAGTCGCGGCCGCACTGAAAAAGGAGATGGATATATCCATCGGCAATATCATCGGTTCCAACATCTTCAACATCCTCTGCGTTTTGGGAATATCCGCATCCATCAAGCCCATCAGTTTCGGGTTTGGACAATACATGAGGGATTTCGTAGTGATGATTCTCTTCTCCGTGGCTCTTGTGCTACTCACGCAGCCTTGGAAACAGTCAGGCCGTCTGGGACGTCTGTCCGGATTCCTGCTGTTCGCGGCATACGTGGTGTATGTCAGGTTCCTGTTTTAGAATCCGTTTCCGTAAATCCACTCCACGGTATTCAGGCTGTCCGTCAATTGCCTGAACCTATCCATGTAAGACGGCGCCAGAGTCCCTCCAGGGGTCCACGTTCATGCTTCCTGGCCCACATGCTGAGCAGCCAGTACTGGAAAGCAATCATTCCTATACCCACGAGAGCTGACCATGTGGTGCCCAGGGTATTGTACATACTGAGTCCCCACTGATAGAAGATGAAACTGCCCAGTATGGACTGCAGCAGATAGTTGGTCAGACTCATGCGGCCGAAGAACCCAAGCTTGCCGAACACGCTGCGGAAACCATCGAACCGATACCACAGGAGAACGCCCGCCGCCAGGATAAGCATGAGTATAGCCAGGTTCCATATAGGATGGATAAGGTCATCGTAACTGCCGAAGCTGGTGAATGCCCCCGCGACCACCAGCACTGCCGATACAACCAGTATCACGCGCCAGGTCCGGAGATTATTCCCTTCGTTATAGAAGAGACGCATGCGGCCGAAGAGCAGGCCCAGATAGAAAAGGCCAAGAGTCTGGGTAATCCGTCCGTGGAACCAGAACCATCCCAGTGTGGTGGTGATACCATAGCGCAAGTTCGTGGCTGCCGAGTGCCAGAACGTGTCGTGTCCCTGCATCAGTTTGAAATAACCCATGTTGACCCAACCGGAATCGGGATGCCAACCCACTGCATGGGAATATATCTCCAACGGCTGTACAAGCAGCAGTATGGTTATGGCCCAGAGCCACCTGGTGTTCAGGTAACCGGCCGGGATGAGCAGCAGGCCAAGTATTGCGTATGTTATCAGGATGTCGCCGTCATAGAAACAGACATTCAGCACGCCGAACAGGAAGAGCAGCACCATGCGCCACGCGAACCTGAGTGAGAAATCCTTCCCCTTCTGCTCCTGGTTGTCACGCATGATGAAGAAACTGAGGCCGAACAGTATGGCGAAGATGCCGTACATCTTGCCCGAAAGAAGTGCCTGAAGCACCTTGAAAACAGTCCCGTCGCATGGAAGGGTAAATCTGATACCTCTTGCGAAAGTGTTGAAATGCTCCACTGAGTGGAACAGTATTATACCCGCAACTGCAAGTCCACGCAGTGCATCAGCCACCTCAATGCGGCTGTTCTTCAAACCTTTAGTCTTATACATACCAGCTGTTTATGAATCAATTACCGTGCAGATAATCCATGCTTATACGGAGGCTTTCCAGCATGTCGGCCTTCCGGGTGGTCTCCTGTTCCACAATCAGATGCCTGGCGCCCGATTTCTCTATGTTGCGGAAGATGGCATCGAACCCTACCATTCCGCTCTGCCCGATCTCATACTGGTCCTTTATGTGCAGTATCCTGAAGCGGCCCGGATAACGCTCGAAGTACTCCACCGGGCTACCGTGTCCATAGACTGTCCAATAGACATCCATCTCAATGAAAACGTTCTCGGGCTTGGTGTTACGTATCAGATAGTCAAGTACGACCGTACGGTCAATCCTACGCAGCTCATGGTCATGGTTGTGATACCCGAAATCTATCCCCTGCCTGCGGCACAGTTCACCGGCCCAATCCAGATACTCTGCTATCCGCTGCAATTCAAGCATGGAATTAGGGAAAGCGTACCAGCCATATACAATCGTGTTCACACCGATGGACTTGTGGAGGGCTATGCACTCGTTCCACCAGTCAAGCTTCCCGGAAAAATCGCCCGACTCTATCTCCTGGGGAGTGAGCGGGTTCTGGACATGGCTGGAGACCGGGGTTATGCCACTATTTTTCAGGTCTGAAGCAACCTTCGCCGCCGGGGTACCGAACATCAGGCCGTTGTCATAGCCATATAGTTCGGCCTTTGTGATACCGTATGCCCTGAGGCTGTCTATCACCCGCGCATGGTTGGCCTCATACAGCTGCGCATTGCCTATCATTGCACGCAACGTGTACATCTGGATCCCGTACTCATGACCTGCAAAAAGGTCAGAATTGCTCCCACCACGTGAAGAGCCGCAGGCAGTGAATACAGTGGAGAGCGACACCGACAGTGCCACCGCAATGATAACAGGAAGTCTTCTTTTCATGTCGTCTGAATCGTTAGCAATTGATTATTTCTGCAAAAATAGAATTTTCATTAAGTTTGCACAAACCAAATCCAAAAATCACAAAGACTGACAGGAAATGAACAAAGGAAAAAGGTTTCTGATCTCTTGTGCAACTCTTATACTGGTCTGTTGCGGTCATTCGGGCAATGCAGGCAGATCCGGCAACACGGTCAAGGCACGGTTTGCGGCTGCAACAGTCTCCTCCGGTCCTGAAAAGACAGAGGACTACTACCGCGCCGCCGAAGGCAAGAAAGGGGCAGGACTGAAGACAGCCATGGGTTCCATTATCTACAACCGTAGGGAGCGGCAGTACAATGAGCTTTGGTCCGATTTCAAGAAGACCGACATACGCAGCGACGGCAAGATATGGGACATCTACTCCGGTATTACGGCATACGAGCCTGTCACCAAGGGCAAGAGCTACAGTAAGGAGGGTGACTGTTACAACCGTGAGCACTCCTTCCCCAACAGCTGGTTCGGCGGTAATGTCCTGCCCATGTACACAGACCTGCACCACATCTATCCCACGGACGGATATGTCAACAACCGTCGCGCCAACTACCCCTTCGGCGAAACCGAAGGCGAGAGGTACAAGTCAGAAAAAGGTTTCAGCAAGCTCGGCAGATGCACCTACCCCGGTTACTCCGGCATAGTGTTCGAACCCAACGACGAATTCAAGGGGGATCTGGCCCGAACCTATTTCTATATGGTAACCTGCTACGAGGAGAAGCTTGCCGACTGGTTCAACAAGTACGGGGACAAGGGAGGAGTCCGGCAGACCATCGACGGGACAACCTATCCCGGACTCACCGGATGGCAGTTGGAGATGCTCATGAAATGGGCAGCGGCCGACCCTGTCAGCGAGAAGGAGGTGCAGCGCAACAACGCGGTTTACGAGATACAGAGGAACCGCAATCCGTTCATCGACTTTCCCGGTCTCGAGAATTACATCTGGGGGAACCTCCGCAACGTCCCGTTCTCACAGGAAAGCTACAACAAGTGAACGGCCCTGACAGGAACCTGCTTCAACAGGCTGGCTTCCGGAATATATCATTAATGCGTCTAAAGCGAAGGTTTGACAGGAACTATAGTGCCGTCAGGATTGAAATACATGGGATCTATGCAGACCTCTCGGTTATAGCCTCCTGAAAGACCCATCTTTATGCCTTCCGGACGGGTGAAACGGTGATAGACCATGTACCAGTCGTCCGTACCCGGAATGTTGATTACCGAATTGTGCCCTGTCCCGAATATCTGGAGCGTAGGGTCCTGCTGCAGGATAATCTGCTCCTCCACCTTGGCCGGCTGCCCGTTGCGGACAAACTCAGTCGGTGAATCGGAAATCAGGTACCGGATCCTGTAATAGGCCGACCGGGTGATGTTCTCGGACCACATGAAGTAGTACAGTCCGTTGCGTTCGAACACGTATGTGCCCTCAAGATAGTGGTACTCCCCTATCCTGGAGCGCGGGATAAGCTCGTGCATCGTCCCGGGAACAATGGAGATCATGTCATCGGCCAGCTCCGCCATCCAGAGATATGAATTGCCCCAGTAGATATAGTATTTGCCGGTCTTGGGGTCCATGAAGACATCAGGGTCTATGACCTGGTTGGGGGCTCCGGTCCCCTCCTGGGTGAGAAGGGGGCCTCCTATGGCATCGCGGAACGGTCCTTCCGGCCTGTCAGCCACAGCCACACCTATAGTCTTGTTGGCCACGAAATAGTAATAATAGCGGTATCCCGTAAGATTAGGCTTGCGCATCTTCCGGAACAGGCGGGGATTCCTATAGACAGGTCTTTCAATTATACACGGCGCCCAGGCATACTCCTTGCCCCACTCCAAGTCCTGCAGGTCCAGAATCACGCCCTCATCGGTCCAATGCTTCAGGTCAGGGGATGAGAAGCACCTGAAATCATGGTTATGCCACTGATAGCTGCCGTCGGTCGTGGGATAGATGTAGTACTTGCCGGTAAGGTTGCTGTAGAGTACCTCCGGATCGGCATGAAGGCCGGGGAACACCGGGTTGTTGACATCGGGTTCGAGATGCAACGGCTCCAGTCGGTCACTCCAGCTCTGCAGCCGTTCATACTCACTCCTGTTCAGCCTGAGGAACGATCCGTGCTGCGGTCCATCCACACCCTCAATGTTCTGCGGCTGCGAAAAACGGCGCATATAGCGGTCAGCACGGCAGATACGGTAGTTGTGCGGACGGCTGGAATACTCAATATAGCCTATACGCCAGCCATCTTCTCCTGCCACCTTGAATGCAGACACACCTTCACAACTCCTGTTTCCCTCAAAACTCACGTAATCCTGTTCATCCGGCAACGGCCAGGGGCCTGTCAGCTCCATAGAGGCCGATGTGAAGAGTCCCGGCTGCCCACCCTCCTTCTTTATCATAAGATGGAAGAGCGAATCGGACTCAAGCCAGTTGATGTCGGCATCGATAGTGGCGTAACCCCAGTCGAAAAGAAGCTGAGGCTGGGTGAGACGGGTGAATGACTCGTCGGCATGACAGTAGTACATGCGGTCATATCCCTCTTCAGCGCGGTTCAGCATGGAGAAATAGACCATGTAACCGCCTTCCGTGCCGTCCGGCCAAACGTATGCATCGTCCCAGATAACCTGCGGAGCCCACACCCTGCACACCTTGGACCAGTCCTGATAGACCGGTTTTACCGATGACTGATGGCTGTCGGAGAAAATGGAGATACCCTTACGGAAATCAAAGCTCACGGATTCCCAGTTTATAAGGTCCCGGCTCGTCATAAGGTCAATGCCGTAGTTCTCCCACTCGCTCTGCTTGCCCAAACGGCGTGTGGCACGGTTGTTCATGTCCGTGGTGACCATCAGATATCCGCTTCCGTCATGGCGGCGGCAGATGTATGCGTCACGTGTTCCGCCCTCGATACCGGCCATCTGTGACGCGGAGAAGATGGAATCGCCGCACAGGAGGTCATGGAAATGGAGGCCATCCTGTGACAGCGCGTATGCAGTCCACTGTCCGTGGTCCGACATGTGGCAGTACAGATATCCATACACATCCTGATCGGGAATATCACGGTTGCCGCGTGCCTGGGCCCATACGAAAGCCACAGTAAGACACGACAGAGCGGTTAGGAAGACTCTCTTTCTCATAGCACAATACACAAGTTAAGTTTTCAGTTTCAGGCACTTTCCGGGAAATCTCAGGAGTTCTCCCTGCGTTTCATCACGCTGCGCACGAAATACCATATCAACAGTATGTACATGACGAGTGAAAGCCACTCGGCGGCATGTGAACCGGTCCAGGAATCAGCCATGAAGAGATCAAGTCCTGCAAACCTCAATGCGGCACTTACGACACCCATCAGCGCACCGCCCGCAATGAAACCGGATGCCAGCAGAGTGCCATGCTCCACACGGGCTGTGTTGACAGCCGGGTCAATGGAGCGGCTGCCCACGTACCAGTTGATTAATCCGCCCACTACAAGCGGGATATTGAGCTGGAACGGGATGAACATGCCAAGCGCGAATGCCAGAGCCGGAATCTTGCAGAAGTTGAGGATCAGGGCTATCACGGCACCGGTTGCATAGAGCCACCAGGGAGCGCCGGTACCTGACATGAGCGGATCGATGACAGCCGCCATGGCATTGGCCTGGGGGGCCACCAGAGCGTTCTCCCCCACGAACCCGTAGGTCTTGTTCAGGATGATGAGCACGCCGCCTACAGTCAAAGCCGAGACGAGTGTGCCCAGGAACTTCCAGCCCTGCTGGACTGCGGGTGTGGAACCTAACCAGTAACCTATCTTAAGGTCGGTGATGAATCCACCGGCCATGGAGAGAGCGGTACAGACCACGCCTCCCATAATCAGGGCGGAAACGATGCCGGGAGTCCCCTTAAGCCCCACGGCAACCATGATCACCGATGCCAGGATCAGTGTCATCAGGGTCATGCCCGAAACGGGGTTCGTACCCACTATGGCAATGGCATTGGCGGCCACCGTAGTAAACAGGAAGGCTATAATACCTACCACCAGTATGCCGACGACGGCATGAAGCAGGTTAAAGTCCATCACGCCAAGATAGAAGAATGCGAACACAGCAACCAGCGCCACGACAATACCGATAATGACAATCTTCATGGGAAGGTCACGCTGCGTGCGTTCCACCTGAACATCCTGAGTGCCCTTGCCGCCCTTGAGTTCACGGCCGGCCAGGCTTACCGCACCCTTGATTACAGGCCAGGACTTAACGATACCGATGATTCCGGCCATCGCAATGCCACCTATTCCTATATGACGGGCATAGGAGGAGAATATCTGCTCCGGCTCCATCTGAGCCACGGCATCGGTCACGGCGGGATTGAGAGACTGGAGGAAAGCATCACCCAGTATTGGCAGAACGGGAACGATCACGAACCACACAAGAGCCGAACCAGCCGCAATGATGCAGGCGTATTTGAGGCCTACGATATAACCCAGGCCGAGCACGGCGGCACCGGTGTTTATGCTGAACACCAGCTTGGCCTTGGTTGCCAGAGCCGACCCCCAGGCGCATACCCTGGTAGTGAAGTTTTCGGTCCAGAGTCCGAATGTGGAGACTATGAAGTCATAGATGCCGCCGATGATACCGGAAATGACCAGCGGTCTGGCCTGTCCGGCACCCTTCTCACCGGAGATGAGCACCTGAGTGGTAGCGGTAGCCTCAGGGAAAGGATACTTGCCGTGCATATCCTTGACAAAATACTTGCGGAACGGTATCAGGAACAGAATGCCGAGGACACCGCCTAAAAGCGAGCTGATGAAGACCTGCATGAAATTCACGGTCATGTCCGGATATTTGGCCTGCAGGATATAGAGAGCCGGCAGAGTGAATATGGCACCGGCCACAATCACGCCCGAGCACGCACCTATGGACTGTATGATCACGTTCTCACCTAAGGCGCCCTTGCGCTTGGCCACGCTTGACACGCCGACGGCTATTATCGCTATGGGAATGGCAGCCTCGAACACCTGCCCCACCTTCAGGCCCAGATATGCGGCTGCAGCCGAAAAAAGCACCGCCATAAGCAGTCCCCATCCCACGGACCAGAGATTGGCCTCGGGATAGACCTTGCCGGGTTTCATGACAGGTTCATACTTCTCCCCTTCCTTAAGTTCACGATACGCGTTTTCCGGCAGTTCAACCGGTTTCTTCTCTTCTTCCATATATGCTCTTTTTTATTATAAATCCGATGTTTTCAGCCTCCTCCGGCTCATCAACCGCAAACTTAATTAAAAAAGTCACACATTATATAAAAGAATTAGTCCGATAAAGGAGATTTCACAATTCTTTCGTGTAATTTTGCAGCCGATACGGTGATGCCGCCACCCTCTGTGACGGCAGAAAGGGAATCCGGTGCAAGACCGGAACAGTGCCCGCTACTGTAACGTCCTCAAAAATTCCGCAGGAATCACTAACGCCACTGCCTACATAACGAGGTGGGAAGGCCCTGCGGAGGACCAAGTCAGGAAACCTGCCGCATCGGTTACATAATTCACGAACATCGGTCCCGGGACAGAACCTGTTCAGATTATTGCTTATCAACCGTTATGCTAAAGAAGATCATTCTTTCTGCAGTATTGATGTGTATAATTGCACCTGCATGGAGCCAGGTCACAGTCAGCGGTATAGTGCTTGACTCAGGGACCGGCAAGCCCATCCAGGGGGCCAACATCCGTGTGGACCACAGCCTGTCTGGGACATCGACCAACAGCAAGGGGGAGTTCTCACTCCAAAACCTGCCCCGGCAGGACGATTACCGCATCAGGGTAACCCATGTGTCGTATCTGCCGGCCGACTATACCGCCACATCGGCCGACAACGGCATAATAATCAAGATGCAGGAGAGTTACATCAACCTGGGACAGGTAGTGGTTACCGGAACCGGAACCCACCGCCGCATGTCAAACTCTCCAGTCCCTATCCAGGTGATAACCGCCAAGGATATACAGAATGCCGGAGTGACATCGGTCGAGGAGGCTCTGACACGGCTCATGCCCAACATCACGACTGTAACCAACGGCATGGGTACTTTCCTGAACCTGAACGGTACCGGCCAGGATTACATGATTATCATGGAGAACGGCCACCGTCTGGGAGGCGACCAGCGTCTGAACCGCATCAGCTCATCAAACATCAAACGCATTGAGATACAGAGCGGTGCGGCATCGGCCCTGTACGGCAGCGAGGCCATAGGCGGTGTGATAAACATAATAACCGACGACTCCAACAACGGTGTAGGCGTGACCAACTACACCCATTATACAAGCCACGGCCGGTTTACCGAGAGCATCGACGCCGACATCAACACCGGCAAGTTCTCGTCAAGCACATCGTACCAGCGCAAGGAGGCCGGCAACTGGCAGGTCAACGACATTGACGAGGACGGTTACAAGACCGGCCGCCCCATGTCGGCAGGTTATACTCAGGACAACATCAGCCAGAGTTTCACCTACAGGTTCAGTGACAGGCTGGACGTATCGGTTCGCGGCAACTACAACGTCTATGACACCCGCCGTCCCCAGACCGCCAAGTATTTCAAGAAGACATCCGACAAGGATGCCGACGGCAACTACATATACAAGGAGACCCAGGCATACACATACGACCTGAATCACGTAACCTGGCTGTACGGCGTAAGTGCCGACTACATGATAAGCCCCAAGGCATACATAGAGGCCGATTTCTACAATGACAACTTTACGTCGTCATACCGCTATTTCCTCAAGAGCGGCAGCCTGATGCCAGGTGACCTGCAGAAACGCAAGGAGACCCATTACTATGACGGCAACATAAAGGCAATACTCAAGCCCGACAACATGAACAAACTCTCCGTAGGGTTCGAATACATTGACGAACAGCTGCGCAGCGAGACTGACAACATTAACTTTGAGAGCATGTTCACAGCCGCCGCATTCGTACAGGACGAGTTGTCCATAACTGAAAACCTTCAGGCTGTAGCCGGAGTCCGATACCTCTACAACGAGAATTTCAGGAGTCATGCCACACCTGATTTCTCCCTCATGTACAAACCCGGCAACTTCAGGTTCAGGGGTTCATGGGCTGCCGGCTACCGCTCTCCCACCCTGAGCCAGATATTTGCCACCGACCAGACCAAGACGGCCAGCCGCGCCACGGTGGGCAACCGTGACCTCAAGCCCGAAAAGAGCCGGTATGCATCGCTCAATGCCGAGTATTCCACACAGAGGCTTTCACTGTCAGTGACCGGAGTGCTCAATGACATTGACGACATGATAAACTACCGTGTCCTGTCGGATGCCGAAATCACCGCCCTGGGATATGACGGGCTCCATTCGGAATTCAAGACGATACGCCAGCGCGACAACATAGACAATGCCCGCATCAAAAGCATCAGTTTCAATGCCAATGTATATGTAGGCGGCGGATTCAACCTGGCCGGCAGCTATGTATATACCGACTCCCATGCTGAGAGCGACGGAAAAACGACCCCGGTTGACAAGAGCGTGAAGCACAGCGGCAACGCCACACTGCGCTGGGACCATGACTGGGGCGGCTACCACCTCAACGTAAGCCTTAACGGCCACATTCAGGGCGAGCGATACTCCAGCACATACGGATATGCACCCGGTTACAGCCAGTGGGACCTCAACACCAGACACACATTCCTCATCGAGGACTATATAATCGAGCCCGGCATAGGAATAGAGAATATATTCAACGAGCGTGACACCAGGCCCTGGAACACCAATTTCTCAACCGTCAACCCCGGCCGCTCGGTATATGCAAGCCTGGCCATAAGACTAAAGAAATGAGAAAGAGAGGGATTGGAATTGTTATAACGCTATGTTCCGTACCGCTTGCGGCGCAGAACGTGACCATACTGTCAGAACAGCTTGATGAGGTTGTCGTTACGGCTACCGGTACCCCCCACACTCTCAAGAACGTTCCGGTACAGACCGAAATCATATCACGCAGGCAGATAGAGCAGCTGGGAGCGGCAACATTCGAGGACATCCTGTCACAGCTTAGTTCCGGATTCGATTTCAACGCCGGAGACATGGGCAGCCAGATGACCCTGAACGGACTGGGTAACAACTATATCCTGATAATGATTGACGGCAAGCGCCTGAACGGTGACAACGGCGGCGAGAATGACCTGGGACGCATAGACCCTCATAACATTGACCATATTGAAATAGTCAAAGGGGCCGGCAGCGCACTCTACGGCAGCGATGCGATGGCAGGTGTCATCAACATCATCACCCGCCGTCACGACGACCAGGCCCTCTATCTTGAGAATACCACGCGCGGCGGTTCATACATGGACCTGCGCCAGCACAACAGCATAGGTTTCAGCATCGGAAAGTTCACTTCACTCACCACTTTCCAGATGCAGCATACTGACGGCTGGCAGAACACGGGTGAGGAGGACCCCGCACAGACGGAGTTCCATATCTATGATTCGCGCAACAAGACCGTCAACATGTACACGAACGGCCAGCTGGGCCAGCGATTGACCTACGATGTGAATGACAGGTTCTCACTTGCTGCCGACGGCTATTTGTACGGCAAGCGCATCTATCGGCCTGTGAATGGCCGCTACCCCTCCTGCGACGTGAACACCTTCGACATGAAATACCGCGACGCAGGAGCATCACTTGGCACGGAATACCGTCTGGAAGGTTCTGACAAGATAACATTCGATATTGACTGGAACCGTCACGCATACTACTATCACTATACGGCAACAACTCTTGAGGACGGCTATGACCCGAACGGCAGATTCACTCACTATTTCCCCTATTTCGAGGGGCAGGAACATCTGCAGAGTGACCAGCAGCGCACTATGGCTGAACTGAAGGGAATATTCACCCTCCCGTCGGACAATCTGCTGAGTGCAGGTGCCGAATACCGCTATGACTATCTCAACGCCCCTATGCGCGTGAAGGACGGCAAGGCCGATGACTGGACCGCTGCGCTGTATCTGCAAGACGAGTTCACAGGTCCGGGGTGGCTCAACATAACCGCAGGCATAAGACTGATTGAAAACAAGGCATTCGGATTCCACGCCACCCCAAAGGTAAGCGCCATGTTCAAGGCCGGTGATTTCCGTCTGCGTACAGGTTGGAGCAAAGGATTCAAATCGCCCACTCCCAAGGAACAAGGGTATCATTATCTGCGCACTATGGGAGCCACCACATTCTTCTATATGGGCAACCCTGACCTTAAGGCCCAGACATCCGATTACATATCAGCCAGTCTGGAATTCAGCCACGGTGGTTTTTCGGCGTCGGTTACCGGTTACCGTAATATGCTGGATAACATGATTACACTTGTGAATGTTCCTCTGAGCCAGATTCCCGACGGTACGGCCGAATATATGGGCGATGGCAGCGCCGACATCGTACCGCGCATGTACATGAACATGGAGGATGCCCGCACAATGGGTGTTGACGCTTCGTTCACATGGCGGATCACGTCCGACATCACCTTGGGCGGCTCATACAGCTGGCTTGACACCAAGGCTCATGTCTATGATTCCAGGCATGACCGGCTGAATGAAGTGATCATTGACGGAATGGCCCACCATAAGGGCAACGTGAACGGCACCTGGCAGCACCGCTTCAATGATGCATACCGCTTAGGAGCCGGTCTGTACGGACGCGCCAGCAGCACCCGGTACTATCAGAACAACGGTAACGGCAGACCGTATCAGATATGGAAGCTGACCACCACACATGACCTGGGACGCGGAAAGAAAGGATTGGGATGGCGTGTTGAAGCCGGAATAGACAATATTCTGGACTACAAGGAGACCACCCCTCACGGACTGCACTACGGGACCACCACTTCAGGCCGGACTTTCTACTGTACGGTGAGCGTGAAGTTCTCCAAGGGCAGGAAGATGAACACCGGGGACGTGGAGCGCGGGAGTCTGGATGATGACGATTAATCAATTGATATTTAACCTATTTTCTAAAACAAAACAAAGATGAAAAGATTCAGGGTAATTCTGGCGGCAATGATTGCCGTAGCAGGTTTCAGCTTCATCAGCTGTGACAAAGAGAAAGATGAGTCCAATAACTACACCCGTTATCAGGATGCCGTTGACTCTCAGATCAAGAACGACAAGAAGAATGACAAGGTTATTCTCCTGGTCGCTTTCGGTTCAACATGGCAGCAGGCTTTCAATGCTTTCGATGCAACCAAGGCTGCCTATCAGAAGGCTTTTCCCGGCTATGACATTTATGTAAGCTACAGCTCGGCCATCTGCATCAACCGTGCAGCTGCCGGTGAGCACAAGAACGAGGGTGCCGAAGTCCGTAACTACTACGCTCCCAACTTCTGGCTCCACGGATTCGGTTCCGCCCAATACAAGGAGATTGTGGTCCAGTCCCTACAGGTCATCCCGGGTGAGGAGTTCACACGCGTAATCAACTATATCAAGGACTTTGCCAACAACAGCCTGGGTGACATTGATGACGAGTACCTGAGCAAGGTTACCATCAAGCTCGGTTTGCCTCTGCTTGCCGAAGAAAAGGATGTGAAGAAGGTTGCCAAGACTATCAATGACCTGTACAAGTCAGTAGCAGCTGAAGGCGTTGTGGCATTCATGGGACACGGCAACCCCGACAGCTATGACACATACAAGGCAAACGTACGTTACAACGAGCTTGAGGAGGAACTTCAGAAATACAGCCCCAACTACTTTGTAGGTACTGTCGATGCTCCCGAGAACTATAAGGTCCAGGTGCTGGAGCGTATGAAGGAAGCCGGAATCACCAAAGGTAAGGTATATCTGCACCCGCTGATGTCAATCGCCGGTGACCACGCTCACAACGATATGGGCGGTGATGACGGTGAGGATATGAAACCCGCTGACTACGAGTACAATGATGAGGGCGAGATTGAGGACCTGAGCTGGAAGTGCTATTTCAGCCAGAATGGCTACACCTGCAATGAGAGCACCCTCATCATGAAAGGTCTGCTTGAGGTTGAGGCCATCCGCAACGTGTGGGTTGAGCACACCAAGGCTGCCGAGACCCTTGAGGACTACTACCACAGCATGTTCCCCGAGGATTAAGAATCAGTTTCACGGAACAAATCAAAACAGATTCTAACATTGATTCCTTTTTTTCAGATCTGTTATCCGGTGCGTATGATAGGAGCGCACCGGGTAACGGATTTGGCTTTTAAGAAAAACAACGTTTTATGAAAAAGACCACTCTACTCATTCTTGCTGTCATGCTGCTGATAACAGGCTGCAGAGGCAGACAGTCCGGTTCCCGGACAGGCATCCGTAAAGCTGCCGCCGACAGCACTACAATCAGATATGCGCAGGGGTTCACCCTGACATACTGCGGTGACATACGCCTTATAGACCTGCAGGACCCGCAGAAAGAGGAGAGTGAGTCATTCCATTACGCACTTGTACCCAAGGGAGCCGGGACCGACGGCATTCCAAAGGATTACACACCTGTCGAGGTTCCCATCAGCAAGGTTATCTGCATGACTTCACTCCAGTTGTCAAGTTTCATAAAGCTGGATGAGCTGGACGCAGTTGTAGGGATAACAAGCACCAGGCACCTGTTCAATGAGGAGATGAACCGTCGTCTGGAAGACGGACGTACTCACAAGATTGGAATTGAGGGTAATTTCGACAACGAGGTAATCATGGCTGTCAATCCCGACATCATACTCATCTCCCCGTTCAAGCGTGGCGGTTACGAAGCTCTCAGGAATGTAGATATAACGCTTGTACCCCATCTGGGCTACAAGGAGACTACACCGTTAGGACAGGCCGAATGGATTAAGTTCGCAGGTATGCTGTTAGGATGCGAGGAGAAGGCCGACAGCATATTCCGGGGCATAGAGGAACGCTATCTTGCACTTACCGCACTAACAAAGGACGTAACAAACCGGCCTGTGGTGTTCAGCGGCGAGCTCCAGGGCGGCAACTGGTATGCCGTAGGCGGCCAGAGCTTCCTGGCACGGATATTCAAGGATGCCGGAGGTGACTATTTCCTGAAGGATGACCCCCACTCCGGCGGTTTTACCATGGATTATGAAGTTGTCTATAGCCAGGCGGCCAATGCCGACTACTGGCGCATAGTCAACAGCTATCAGGGCGATTTTTCATATCAGGTCCTGGCCGATGACGACATCCGCTACACCGATTTCAAGGCCTGGCGCAATCACGGCGTGGTCTATTGCAACATGAGCCTCACCCCGTTCTACGAGAGCATGCCCATGGAGCCGGAGCTTGTGCTCAGCGATTTCATAAAGGTGTTCCATCCGGAGCTCCTGCCCGATTATACTCCGCACTATTACGAATTGCTCAAATAGAAAACCCGTTCCCATCAAGATAATTGACTATTTTTGCAATGGTAATTACCTTCCGGGAGAGAATGAATGAGATGTATTCCGGCCGGAATAGGGTGAAAAGAGAGTGAAAAGAGAGAAGAGATGAAACGCTCCGTTGTTCCGAACATGCTGATCATCACGGCACTCATTATGGTGCTGTTCCTTCTCAATGTGGCCCTTGGCTCGGTGAGCATACCTACCCGTGCGGCATGGCACATCCTTTGGGGCGCAACTGACCAGGATCCCATCTGGGCCAACATCATCCTCAAGTCAAGGGTTCCGCAAACCCTTGTGGCTATAGTGGCCGGCGCAGGTCTGGCCATCAGCGGTCTGCACATGCAGACTGTCTTCCGCAACCCCCTGGCAGGACCGTCGGTACTGGGCATCTGCTCAGGTGCCAGCCTGGGCGTGGCGTTCGTTGTGCTGCTGTCGGGCAGCATCGGCGGCATGGCTCTGAGCCGTATGGGATTTGCAGGCGATATGGCTATGACAGTGGGTGCCATAGCTGGTGCATTGGCGGTAATGGCACTCATAGTTTATGTGTCACAACGAGTCAAAGGCAATGTCACGCTGCTTATCATCGGAGTTATGATCGGTTACGTTGCCAATGCCATAATCGGCGTACTCAAGTATTTCAGCGTTGAGGAAGACATTCGCGCTTACGTGGTATGGGGATTAGGCAGTTTCAGCCGCGTATCGGGCAATCAGATGTCACTGTTCGTAACTATGATGTGCATCCTGCTGCCGCTCTCGTTCCTGCTTGTCAAGACGCTTAACCTGCTCCTGCTGGGCGACCAGTACGCCCGTAACCTGGGGCTCAACATAAAACGGGCACGCCTGCTGGTAATAAGCTACTCTGGTATCCTGGTGGCAGTCGTTACCGCTTACTGCGGTCCCATAAACTTTCTTGGACTGGCCGTTCCGCATCTGTGCCGCGCGGTGTTCCGTACATCCGATCACCGCATACTGACCCCAGCCTGCGTTCTCATGGGCGCGCTGTTTGCTCTTGCATGCAGCCTTATTGCACGTATGCCTGGAATTGAAGGCGCACTGCCTGTAAACTCTGTAACAGCACTTGTGGGTGCCCCTGTAGTGATAACAGTCCTGTTCCGTCGCCGTAAAGAAGATACTGCCGAATAATATGAAACAGCCAACCATTCAGATAGAGTCCCTGAGCACGGGATACCGTGGCAAGAACAACGTAACAATCGTTGCCCATGACATCAACGCCACCATTAACGGAGGAGAGCTTACATGTCTGCTCGGCCCTAACGGTGCCGGCAAGTCCACACTGTTGCGTACCCTGTCAGCTTTCCTGCCGCCTGTTGAAGGTTCTATCACCATTATGGGACGCGACCTCAAGGACTACCCGGACAAGGAGCTGGCCAAGGCTATCGGCGTGGTGCTGACTGAAAAGACAGACCTCCGCAACATGAGTGTGGAGGACCTTATCGGTCTGGGCCGAAGCCCTTACACCGGGTTCTGGGGCACTCTTCATGAAGATGACCGCCGCGTCGTGGCTGAAGCTATAGAGATGGTTGGCATCGGCCCGCTTAAAGACCGCATGATACAGACCCTTAGTGACGGCGAACGTCAGAAGGTGATGATTGCCAAGGCTCTGGCGCAGGAGACTCCGGTCATTTTCCTGGATGAGCCCACCGCGTTTCTGGATTTCCCCAGCAAGGTGGAGATAATGCAGTTGCTGCGTGACCTTACCCGCACAACCGGCAAGACAATATTCCTCTCTACACATGACCTGGAACTGGCTCTTCAGATTGCCGATACTATCTGGCTGATGGATAAGGAGAAGGGGGTCATGATTGGCACTCCACAGGAACTCGCGTCAAACGGTTCGCTCAACGATTTCTTCTCACAGAGGGGTATCTCTTTCGATATCCATGATGTGGAGGGATCACTCTGTATTATTCCGCGGACAAAATAAGCACCGCCGTACTATCTCCTTTGGAGACTCAACGCTCCGAGACCTCCGCCGTACTATCCCCTTTGGGGACACAACGCTCCGAGGCTACGCTGCGCGTAGCCCAGCCTTATTTTATTTTGCTACGCAAAAGAGCCTCCCCTCCGGACCCTAAACGGCAAACTCGGCATTTTTAGTTCCCTACGGGACCTAACATGCCTCAGACAAGTGCCGTTCTTAACGGGATCCTCCAGGGGGCTACGCTTACGCCTCTCCACGATGGTCCCCAAAGGGGATAGTACGGCTACTGCAAATGGGAACGTTTGTGCTACCAGAGGTTTCCTTCTTCGGATATCAGGATTATCTTTAATGATCCGCTTTTTAGGAGGGGATCGCAGTGGGTGTGGCAGTGGCGGATTATTGTTTTGCAGAACTCCTGCTGATTTTGTTTGGGGATCAGGGTCCAGAGTTCCCGAGCCAGAGTAATTCGGTCTATTTCCCTGCAGACGGTTTGGGGACAGCCTGATTCCTGGGCCATCTGTTTGATGAAATCCTTGTCCATTACTCCTTCGCGGCTGTGGGTGTCAAGCATTCCTGCGGCCAGCTTTACGGCCTTTCCTATCATCAGGCCCATTGTTACCTCCATAAAGCCCAGCTCCTGAGCTATGCTGATGGTCTCTCCTATGTAGTTTCCGTAGTGGACGAATGCCTGGGGCGGCAGGTCGGGATAGAGGGCTTTTACAAATCGCTCACTCCTGGCTCCGGAGTTTATCACCAGGCGGGGTGCTCCTACGGCTTTGGCCACTTCGACCTCGCGGCGGATTGCCTCCACGAAGGCCTCCATTGAGAACGGACGCACTATCCCCAGTGTGCCTATAATGGATATGCCGTCCACTATTCCCAGTTTGGGGTTGAAGGTCTTCTGGGCCAGTTCGGCACCTCCCGGCACTGAGACGGTTACGTCCAGACCACCTTCGTAGAGAGCGGTCAGTTGTTCCGTTATCATGCGGCGCGGAACGGGATTGACGGCGGGATCTCCTATGGGCAGGCCTATTCCGGGCAGAGTTACTCGCCCCACCCCTTCGCCTTGCAGGAAATGTATTCCGGGCCGGTTGCTCAGGGCAACTTTCACCTGGACGGTGCAGCCGTTTGTTACGTCTGGGTCATCGCCGGCATCCTTTATGACCGATGCCTGCGCCCAGTCCCGGCCTATCCTGCACTCCTCAACAGGAAGCGTGAATGTCTCTCCGTCAGGGATGCTGAACTTTACCCCGACCTGCTCCTCGCCGGTAAGCAGCGCGGTAAGTGCGGCTTTCGCAGCGGCTGTGGCGCAAGCTCCGGTCGTGAATCCGGTGCGCAGGTCATAGAATCCGGGAACTATACGCTCAATCTCTTTGCGCAGTCCGTGCTGGCCGGTTACCGTGATGAATCCCTGCGGGAGTGCAGGCCTCATTACTGCGTAGAGTGGAATGCCCAGGGCTTTTGCGGCGGCGGCTTTCTCCGGGAATCCTCCGCTCAGACCGCTCTCCTTGGTGATTACCGCTCCGGGCTTTACTCTGCGCATCAGTTCCATATCTGTCTCTCCCGTTCCGTAATAGACCAGATTGTCGGGGTTGAAACCGGCTTTAACAGCCAAATCTACGGACTCCTGGCGGTCCAGCACACGGAAAATGCAGTTGTGGCGTTCCCAATAGGTTTTCAAGGCAGATATAGTCTGAACTCCGGTCAGTGCCAGCAGGTTTTCTATGCCGGCTTTTTCCAGAAGGGTTATTGCATCGGCGTAATCGGTACACCAGATTATGTCATCGGTACGGTCCGGGTATGTCCGTTCGTATCGGACCACAGGGATATTCAATGTGTTGCTAACTCCACTTACGGTTGCGTGCAGGCGGGAGGCAAACGGATGGGCAGCATCAACTATCAGCTTTATCTGATGCTCGCGGCAGAAAGCGGTCATGGCATCGGCATCCATCGCACCGGTCACATGCACGCCGTTATGGCTCTCCACCTGCTGCAAGTCTCCACGTGTGGAATACCAGAACCGGCGGCCGGCCTCATCGGCTACCTTCACCGCCATACGGCCCTCGGTAGTTCCTCCCAGTATGAGTATCATCTGCTTCAGTATCTTAAAACCGTTACTTAATCTCCTGTCCCTGTGTGGTGTATATTTTGCCGTTACGTAGAATATGGAAGTTTCCGTTGATGAAAACAATCCGCGCCGTTGATGACTTTTCTTTACTGATTATCGTTTCTACACCTAAGTCTATGGGCGTATCACAATCAATAACTTCTGCTTTGAAAGGATATGAACTTTCATCCAAACGGTAGCAGGTAGAAGAGGTGACACCGATAATGTCCACGGTCTGACGACCGTCTCCGCTATTCCAGATGATGTTGATATTCTTTATGCTTTCGTCAAAAGTATAAGACCACCATCCTTGAGCATCCTTGCTGACCTTGATACCTGGCCAGGCACCGCATGGCATCGTCTCGCCGTCGCCCGTCCACGCATAGAGGTACACAGTTTCATTCATGAACTCACTGACGGGATAGAGCCGCACTGTGATACCCGTTTGAGGTTCAGGTTCTTCAGGATTATCATCCGTGAGATACGCGTAGTAACCGAATTCATTCCACGGACTCTGATACAGGTATGAGTTTTCACTACCCTCTGGTATATGCAACGTCGTATTTGCTATATTGTCAAAAACGATTATAATAAATATGTCGGTCCAATCTGCATGAGGAGCCTCTATGGCATGGCAATAAACATGCTGCAATGGGCAACCTCGGAACGCATTGGACTCAATGCTTTTGACGCTACCAGATATTGTTACAGACTTAAGATTGCTGCAATTATAGAATGTTCCGCTCTCAATGACCGTAACACCATTTGGAATAATCACACTTTCCAGACTCTCACAACGCTCAAAAGCATTACCGCCTATCTCTGACACATTTCTTGGAATATCTATCGCAGCCAAAGACTTACAACCTTTGAATGCCGATGAGCCTATTTGCTCAAGTGACTCAGGCAGGCTTATGGAGACTACAGACTCACAACCCATGAAAGCCTCATCGCCTATCCAGCGTGTCCCCTCCTGTATGGTATATGCAGTACTGTATTTATCAGCAGCCTCCACAGCGTATGTACCGGCATACCTTACATTATCATGAACCGGAAGACTGGAACATCCTGAGAATGCCATTTTTCCTATAGACCTGACATCCGTTCCGAATTCCACTTCCGACAGTTTAGAGCATCCTTCAAACGCATATCCGTCTATCCCGCCGTTCAGTTTAACGCTTACAAGCTGACTGTTGTTCCTGAATGCACCGTATCCTATTGTATCCGCAGCGCTCAGATCTACAGAAACCAATGCACAACCTTCAAACGCACCGTTTCCTACTGATTTGACATTCTTCAGATCACCTGCTGTTAACGATGAGCAGCTTCCGAATGAATAATCACCAATCTCTATAGCACCGGCAAGGCTTGGCGTATCAAGATACAGGCAATTCCGGAAAGCGCAGGTGCCGAAAGACTCAACATGTGAAAGGTCCGTCTGCCCTAAAGACCAGCAATCGGCAAAGGCATAGTTACCTATGTGCTTTACTGTGGGCAGAATCTCCAGTTCAGACAATGCAGAGCACCCGCTGAAAGCCTCATCATTTACCTGACCAGCCAGTATTAGCGACTCCAATGTTTTCACGCCATAGAACGCACTCTGCCCAACAGTTTCCGCATTACTAAGATCAACGGTATTAAGTGAGCTCCCAATGAATGCGGACTCTCCTATCTTCTTTACATTTGAAAGGTCAATGGAATTCAATGCGTTGCAGTTCTGGAAAGCCAGATAGCCAATCTCTTCAACGCTCTGCCCCATTTCAAAACGTCCAAGATTGGTACAGTTGTTGAACAGGCAATTCGGGATTTTCTTAACATTGTCACCTATCTTAACCCCCACCACATTTGAAGGAACAATACTGTTGACAATGCTCATCACATAAATTGTATCTGTTCCGGTAACCATCTCATAATCCAATATCTTGGGGTGAGTGTGGTCATAGTCGTCAATAGCAAGAATGTCTGCATTGACAGCGTTGTAAGTAAACCGTACAAGTCCGTCGCATCCGGAGAATGCGGTACTTCCTATCAGCCTGACTTTTTCAGGAATGGTGAGCGATGTCAGTTCCATGCAGACAGCCAACGCATCCAGACCGATAATCTCAAGATTTTCAGGCAACTCTATTGTTGATAAATCATTGTAGGCGAGACTGCCTGCTCCCAGTGTCAGCAATGACTGTGGTAAGGTAACCGAGTTCAAACCACATCCATTCAAAAGATTATCGGCCAGAGCAACCGTCCCTTCCTTTATGGTTACTGATTTGACGCCCGCATTGAATATAGCTTCCTTATCAGCCTGATACGCTATGCTGTTTATATAGATGATATGGTCTTCAGCCTGTATGGCATTGACCCATGGGTTGTTATAGAACACATCCGATCCTATCTCCTTGACATTAGGGGACAATTGCATATCCGTAAGACTCCGGCAGTCATAGAAAGCATGGTGAGCTAATGCGGTTACGCTGTTAGTCATCTTTACGGTTTTAAGATTATGGCAGTTTTCAAATGCAGAAATACCAATCTGGCCTACACCATCAGGAATACTGATGGATTCAATAGATTTACAATCAGCAAACATCCGTTCCGGAATCTCAGTAATAGAATTCGTAATTTCAAAGCTCCGGATAGCACAACCTTCAAAGCAGCCCGCACCATAGCTGATAACATTTTTACCTAAATCAACATACTCCAGATTACTGCAACCTGAAAAAGCACCAGCCCCTACAGTTGTCACATTCTCAGCGATGACTCTTTTCAGTGACTTACTGGCATCCATGCTGTTATCTCCATAATAATCATATACTTTTGCAAATGCTTGATCACCTATTGTTTCAACTGTTTCCGGAAGTATCATTTCAGTCAGAGCTGTGCCCGCAAACGCCATACTCCCTATAGACCCGGGCGCATCAGGAAGAACAACCTTTTCCAGCGAACTGCAGCCAAAGCATATTCCAGGACCAATTTCAGTCAGGAATCCTGGCATACGTATTTCACGCAGCTGTCTCATACCGCGGAATGCATAAGAGAAATCATTACGATAGCAAATAAGATCAGGATCTCGGGTAGCAGAAAATTTGTAGGGTGCCATTTCTTCACCCATATCATTTGAAAGAACAAATAAAAAATAACTTCTGGGCTCACCCAAACCACCACGCGTTCTTACTGCATCATAATAGATACCGTCTGAATTCACAATCTCGATATCACGCAAGTCCAGATATATCAGTTTCTTGAGCAGTCCCTCCATAGACCGGATATAAGCCAGGTCATATCCGTTGAACTTGCCGCTTACAGTAAGGCTGTCAACACGGTCAAAATCCGTTTCGTACGTAAGATACTCCTTGAGTGTACCGGCTTCTGTCAGACGGACACGTACATGTGTGCGGTTCTGTGCATCGGCCGACAGAGTGTACTGTGCCGTTATTGTCATGTCAGACGTAACATCGTCAAACGGTTTGTCCCATCCGGTAAAGACATAGTCTAACCTGGAAGGCTGGATACCGGGATTGGCAGCCTGTCCCTCCCGGACTGTCTGCACCAGAAGTTCTGTTCCATTCCAGTCAACAAACCTTACTGTATATTCCGGCACAGGCACATCCAGGTAAATATGTGACAATGCCTCTTCAACGCGTGATAAATTTGCAACAGAAACAGTTATGGTAGTGTTACCACTGGCAACTGCGTCAATGATAAAACTGTATGCTCGGGCAGACGCAGAATCCGGATCATGTATAATATCCCGTATTGTGGCAACCTGTTCGTTGCTGCTTGTAACACTCAGACGCTTGATGTCAACATCCCTGCCCCATGGACTTATCATGACACTTATACTGTCAGAACCGTTCCTGTCCAGAGTCAAGTTGTAATCTCCCCATGAATAGGCTAATTTGTTACGGCTGTCTTCAAACCAGATGTCCCAGACTGTGGTTCCTGGATCAATCTTAATATACGCTGACGCTGATTGTCCGTTATCCAAGGTAGCCGTAATTTCATAAGTATCTCCCCCATATTTCAGGACACTTACAAGACCGTTACTGTCAACAGATATATAATCCGGGGCACTGCTTGTCCATACAATACCAATTCCGGCTGTATCCGGAAACAGGGTTACGCTCAACTGCTGCTGTTCACCAACCTTCATATACTCGTCATAACTGTTCATCTCAATGTAGATTTCTTCAAATTCTTGAGCTTCCAGTCCGACAAAAGGAAATAAGCTGATAATTGTCAGAAGCATCGTTAGGAATAAGGGCCTTTTCATAATCTTAATTCTTTAAGAATCACAAATATATAGGTTTATTTCAAATATGGAAACAAGTATCTGTTTTTTTTGACGTGACACAAAGGGGTCGCAAAGGGAAGCGACCCTTTTGCATCAGATTATTATCCGGCTTTCAATGGTTCCGGTCATGGATGAAAAAATCAAGCCTATAAGGATCACTTTCCAGTCACTTCCGGAACAGGTGTTTGAATTCGTGGGCATAGAGGCGGGACAGGCCCTGGCGGTTGTCTATGGCATCGCCCACTACCAGCAGGGTAGTCAGCGTGAGGTTGTTGTCCCTTACTATGCGGGCCAGGTCCTTAAGGTGACCGCGGTAAATCCTCTCCTCTTTCCAGGTCAGTTTGTAGCATGCGGCCACCGGAGTCTCGGGCGGATAGGCCTGCAGGAGTTCCTCCTGAACCTGCTCCACTATTGCTGCGCTCAGGTAGATGCACATGGTACTCCGGGACTGGGCCAGTTTGTGGAGCTGCTCCTTCTCAGGCATCGGCGTACGTCCTCCTCCACGGGTCAGGATTATGCTCTGCACCTTCTCGGGAATAGTGAACTGGGAACGCAACGCAGCGGCTGCGGCCTGGAACGATGATATTCCGGGGGTGATATGGTAGCGCATCCCGTATTTGTCAAAAAATGCCATCTGCTCCTGGATTGCTCCGTAGATACAGGGATCGCCCGTATGCAGACGCACCACGAAAAGGCCGCGGTCATAGAAATCCTTCATCAGGGCAAACTGCTGCTCCAGGTCCATATCGGCCGATGAGCGTACCGTAGCACCCGGCTTGGCGTAATATGTAAGTTCCTTGGGTACCAGACTGCCGGCATAGAGTATCAGGTCGGCACGCTCCAGCATGCGTTTGCCGCGGACCGATACAAGTTCGGGGTCACCGGGGCCTGCGCCTACAATCTCTATGAATCCACCGCGCATCTTCTGGCCGTCCATTGCTACGGCAAATGTAAAGTCATTGCCCTCTGAGAGCTGGCCTTTCTGCTTTTCAATCAGCAGAATACCCTCATTGCTGGAGCGTAGCGCGACCCCTTCGGCGACTCCATAGACACCTGTAACCTCAAACGCTTTCTCCGACGGGTTGGGCACTTCTATCCCATCCAGGTCCTGCTTGGACCAGATATCTGTCCCAGCCCATGGCCAGCGGCTCTGCAACGCAGCCAGCAGCGGCTCATCCTTCTTGAGTTCTATCGTGCCGATGCTTGCTATGGATAGCGGTGAAAGGCCGTTCTCCCGGAGAGTCTTCTCGATATGCTCCGCAATGCCGTCGGGCCTGCACTGCCGGCGGCAGCCAAAACCGATGTGCAGCACCTGCGGATAGTAGCTCAGCACCGGTATCGGGGCATCGAACGTATGTGGGCCTATGGTTATAAGCAGTTCAAACTGACTGAAATCTATATCGTTATACTGGACGAACACCTTAACGTGACCGGGCAGAGTGCTCTCGATATAATCGGTGCCGGCATCACGGACCTCAAGCAGCAGTGCTGTGGGGTGCCTCTCTACAAAGAGGGCTATCGCACTGTTCATGCGGGCACGGCTCAGATCCGTTTTCCAGTTGTACTTTGCGGCCAGCGTATCAAGCGCCCAGAGTCCTGTGTTATCGCTCTGGGTTGTAACAACAGCCTGTCCACCGGTAAGTTCGGCTATCCGGCGCGCCATATCATTTGCACCGCCTATATGACCGGACAAAACGGGAATCACAAACTGTCCGGTGCTGTCCACGCATACCACAGCCGGATCCCTGTACTTATCCTTCACGCAAGGAGCTATGCTGCGCACGCATATTCCCATTGCGCCTATAAAGACTATCTGCTCCAGACTGCTCCAGTTCTCCTTAATGAACTGGGCGTAAGACTTTATCACCTTACAGCCATCCAGTTCTTTCTGGCTGTATATCTCACTGTCTGTCAGTGCTGTCCGGATTTTCCGGGCCAGACTGAACGAGCTCTCCGATACCAGTATTATTGCATTCATTCCGCTCTCATTATCAAAATCGGATTATGTTCATCGACCGCCATGCGGGTACATCCGGTCACTCTGCGGCCTATCGCTTCCACACCCTCACGGAACGCGGCCGCGCTCTCTTCGGATACGGAGTTGAATACTATAACGCCATCCGGAAGCAACACACTGTCTATGCGTTTAAGCATATCCGCCAGATACCCGCCGTGCCCGCCTATGAATACGGCATCGGGCGCCGGATAGAGATTGGGAGCAATCTCCATGAAATCGCCTATGACGCCGTTTATGCCGGGGGCTCCGAAGCGGCGGCTGTTGGCAAGCAACAGTTCCAAGCCTTGGGGACGTTTCTCAAAAGCGGTTATATCTAAGTGCGGAAACTGCAGGCGGGCCTCAATCGATACCGATCCGGTGCAGAATCCTATGTCCCAGAATGATTGGCGCCGACCAAGTTCAAGGGCTGCCAGCGTTGCCAGGCGGATTGGCATCTTGGTTATCATGTTGACGCGGCCGTCCAGAAGTTCAAAACGCTCCTCGGGGATTCCGAACAGACGGCCCCGGCTCTCTGTCCGTTGCAGTATCAGGCAGTTGGGCTGCGCGGCATCGTAAGACATCGCCTGGGCTACGGTCATGGTGCTCACCTTTTCATGGTCGGGATTGCCCATGCATTCGCCTATGGTTATGGTATAGTTGACATAGCCGTACTCCTGCATCATGGCGGCAATGGCCTGTGGCGTGCGGGTCTTGTCGGTCAGCACTCCTATCAGTCTCTCTCCGCGAATGAGCGCATTCTCAAACTCCTTCCAGGCGCGGCCGGTCAGCGATACGGCACGCATATCCTGATACGGTAGCAACATCTTGTGTGCCAGCATCTGGAGTGAGTTGAACCAGGGATAGACCTCAATCCCGGCTTCGGGAAATTCACGTTGCAGGGTTGCGGCAAATCCGTAGAACAGGGGATCACCCGATGCAAACACCACAATCTCCCTATGGCCCTTATACTGCCTGAACACATCGGAAAGCGGGACGGTAATCCCAATCCACTGCGCACCCTGCGGCAGACGGCTCTTCATCAGCTCATAGTGACGCTTTCCGCCGGAGAACACCTTTCCATGTGCAATAGCCTCCTGCGCCGCCCTGGTAAGCTCCTGCTCAGGGTTATCGCTTATCCCAATGACTTTAAACATCGCGGCCGGGTTTTAGCTGGGCTGCATCATCAAAGGTGAGGATGGCGTTGGTCAGGGTTGCGGCCAGATTGCTGCCTCCCTTTCGGCCCTCGACAATAATTTTGGGTATGCCGATGAACGGCTTTACCATATATTTGCTCTCACGCACGTGCACAAATCCCACGGGCGCTGCAATCACGCCGGCCGGCTGTGCCTTACCCTTGCGGATAAGCTCACAGAGCTCCATCAGCGCAGTGGGCGCGTTACCGAACACAAACAGCGCATCGGGGTGCTCACCGACAGCCAGACGTATGCCTGCCTGCGTGCGGGTTATGCCCTTCTCCTTAGCCATCAGGGCGGTGCGCTCATCGGGCAGGTAGCACTTTACCTCCACTCCCAAACGCTCCAATGCACCCTTGCGTATGCCCGATGCAGCCATCGTCACATCGGTAACGATAGTTTTCAGTGAACCGTCGCGGAACTTACCATACAGAGTCTCAACGGCATCGGGGTCAGTGTAGAGTATATCCTCCATCTCAAAATCGGCCGTGGTATGTATGGCGTGCAGAAGCGCCCATTTGTGTCCCGGCGGCCAGTCGCGGCGCTTGAGCAACCCTTCGATGGTTCGGAAGCTCCTTATCATAATCTCCTGCCCCACACCTACGTTGTCATCCTGCTCCTCCCGATAATACCCGCGCGGAGTAATCATAGTGCCGTTCCAGTTGTAGGACTGGCTGTTGCCGATGATAACCACCGTGAACATATCAACCTGTTCGGGATCAAAACCGGCCAGCGTAGTTACCGTCACCTGCTGCTCATCTCGTCCTGCCTGACGCACGTAACCGACCGGGGTATCAGATGAGCGCTCTTTCAGGAACAGCTCCTTCAGCCGATACAGCTGCCAGTAGCGCTCTATGCTCTTGGGGTTGTAAATTGCAGTTACAAAATCAGCCTGTGCCGCGGCCGTGATGCGTTTCTCAATCAGCTCCCACGGAGTCATCAGGTCCGAGAGCGATATCACGCAGAAATCATGGCCTATGGGAGCACCCAGCAGCGAAGCCGCCTTCTGGAATGCACTTATGCCCGGCAACACCTCAATCTCTATCTCACTGCCGCGCTCCCGACGCATCTCCCAGATGAGCGGGGCCATGCCGTAAATACCGGAGTCACCGGAGCTGATCACGCAGACCCTCCTGCCCTGCTCCGCCAGCTCGAACGCCTGACGGGCGCGGTCACGCTCACGTTTCATCCCTGTATCCACACACCCGGTACCGGGGCTCAGATACTGCTCCACAAACCTGAAGTAGTATTTGTAACCCACCACCACATCGCACTCACGGAGAGTCTGAACCACCGCAGGAGTCACATCGGACTCACATCCGGGACCTATGCCGGCCACCGTTATCTTACCTTTCACCATCTGCAGTCTGTAATACCATACAAACTTACATAAAATCCGCCGCTTTCAGACCTTCGGACATAAAAAACCAAGAATCTGTTTAAATAAACCAGACGAACAGAGGGAGTTTACTCACTCTGTAGTGGCGAGAAAAGATCGAATTATATTCAACGATGAAAGCAGAGGGTAAAAGAGACTATAAGAAATTTATGGAAACAAATTTAAACAGATTCTAATATCTGTGCATAGTGATGATCATGCCCAAAACGCCTATGTAATCATCGGCTCCCTGGGAAACCTTGTTTGTTTTAAGCATGGTATCCATCAGGCGGTATTGGATGTCATCCATTATCCTGATGCGTTTCCTGCTCCAGTATTCACGTGACTCCCTGTAGTCGTCAATGGCTGTCGGGCTTACCCGGCCTATCCACTCCCGGTATTCCTCTTCGGTAAGCAGTGACCTGGCGTTTATTATCACGTATGGCAGCAGATGCAGGTATCCGCTGTACCGGACCCCGTCATCGGGGGACTGGCTGCAATAGACGAATGACCAGTAGTTGGCTTCGGCCTCGCTGGTCACTCCGGCCAGATGGGCCTTCTCATGGGCCAGCGTAGATGCGTATTCCGTTTCCTGCAGGTCCAGATTAAGCTGTGACTCACAGAAAAACGGCCCCATATAACCGAGAACCGACACCCATGAATAGAGCCGGTTCAAGAGCGGCCGTTTGGTGCGTTGCCATGAATGCAGTCCTGTATATCCCAACCGGGCAGGCTCCTGACAGTAGAATGCATTGATGTCCTGCTCCAGTTCCTTCCGGTCTGTCCTGACCGCAGCACCTGAGGTACGGTTAAGCTCATCGGTATAAAAGGAGATGAAACGGTTGAACTCCTCCCTGTCAAACGCTCTTCGTTCCACCCCGGCCCTTTCATACAGTGACGTACGGAAATAGTTGTTGCCCCACCCCATATAGAACCATACCACAAGCCACATGGCAACGACCGAAGTGCCTTTAAGCCAATACATGAAGCCCCTTTTCCCTTTTATAGCCAACAATATTGTCCTGATGAACAGGAACGAGAAAGACAGCACGGTAATCTCCTCAAGTGAAAACGGGAAAACAGAAACTGCCAATGAGAGGCAAGCCGATATAACCGGATAACAGTAGCCGGCATAAAACTCAGCCACAGGAGTAAAGAGCCTGCATGCAATGACGAACGCCAGCAGTATCAACCCTGTCAATGTGGATTTTTTCATACTAATGACATAAGAATCTGTTTACATTTGTCTCCATAATCTAAATGGGAGTGTCCCTTCTGTGTCAAAAGTAGTCATTTTGGCTTAGAATTCACGGAAAAAATCAAAAACAGATTCTTAATTTTGCACCTACGTTCCGAAAAGAAATGAAGATTGAACTTGCGGGAAGCTACGGGTACAGGAGGATGATACGTTCGTCACTGCCCTCCATTCTGATGATGCTGGCAATATCGGTCTATAGCGTTGTGGATGGGTTGTTCGTCTCAAACTTTACCGGAACCACTCCGTTTGCAGCACTCAACCTTATCTGGCCGGCCATCATGATAACCGGTGCCATAGGGCTGATGTTCGGTACCGGCGGCAGCGCATACGTAGCCATGATTCTGGGTCAGGGTGACCGGGAACGCGCCTGCCGGGCATTCAGCATGGTGGTGAAGACGCTTTTCATTGTGGGAGTCGTGGTGACCGTGCTGTTCCTGATCTTCATCCGACCTGTATGCACATTGCTGGGTGCCACCGGCGAAATGCTTGAATACAGTGTCCGTTACGGCCGCATCGTGCTGCTGACAATGCCCTTCTACATGATGCAGATGGCCTTCCAGTCACTCTTCATGGCAGCCGAGATTCCACAGTTGGGAACACGATTGACTTTGATATGCGGCATAACAAACATAGTGCTTGACGCCCTTTTCATTGTGGTGCTGGGCTGGGGTCTTACTGGAGCCGCCATAGCAACTGCATCAGGTATGGCTGTAGGCGGAATCTACCCGCTATATTTTTTTTCATCCGCAAGGAACACCACACATCTGAGGTTTGTACGCACCCGCACTGACAACACGAGCATACTTCAGGTCTGCTCAAACGGCCTCTCGGAATATGTGGGCAACATATCGCTGAGCATTGTGAGCATGTGCTACAACCTGCAGCTGATGCGCCTTATCGGCGAAGAGGGCGTAGCAATATATGGTATTCTCATGTACATAGGCTTTGTATATGCATCGGTCTTCATCGGATTCAACCTGGCCATATCGCCCGTGATAAGCTACAATTACGGGGCTCAGAACCACGATGAGCTGAAACGGCTCCTGCGGAAGAGCCTGGTGCTGTTGTTCTGCGCCGGCACACTTCTGACCGTTCTTTCCGAGGTGATGAGCTACCCTATGGCCGGAGTCTTTGTGAGCTATGCCCCCGAGCTGCGCAGACTCACCGCTCATGCCATACGCCTCTACATGCTCAGCTTCATGATTTGCGGTCTTAACATGTTTGTATCGGCATTCTTCACAGCTCTCAACAACGGAATCGTATCGGCCGTTGCCGCATTCGCCCGCACGCTGATATTTGAACTGGGATCGGTTTTCGTCCTGCCGCTCATCTGGGGACTGGACGGAGTCTGGCTTGCGGTGGATCTGGCCGATGTACTGGCACTCATCATGTCGGCAATCCTGCTGGCAGCGTTCCGCAAGCGCTACGGATATTGAGGATGGCTACATCCCGTGCAGGAAAAAGCGGATGCCATAGGACGAAACTTTGAATCTGAATTTCGCCGTCTCTTTGCACAATAATAGCTATCTTCGCAGTTATGAAAAGAATTATACTCATAACCGGCGGAGAGAGGTCCGGCAAAAGCAGCTATGCCGAAAAGACGGCACTCTCTTTGACGGCCAATCCCGTATATATTGCTACGGCACGGGTATGGGACGATGAGTTCCGTGAACGTGTGCGCAGGCATCAGTTGCGCCGCGGGCCTGAGTGGACAAACATTGAGGAGGAACTGGAACTGGGCAGGCATGATGTAAGCGGCCGCACAGCGGTGATAGACTGCGTCACGCTGTGGTGCACCAATTTCTTTTTCCGCGACCGGCAGAGGGCAGAGCAGGACCAGGCATGGGTCAATCAATGCCTGAATGACTTCAAGGCTGAGTTTGACCGCTTTACCGCACAGGACGCCACATTCATTTTCGTGACCAATGAGATAGGGATGGGAGGCGTATCGGCCAACACGCTCCAACGCCGTTTCACCGACCTGCAGGGATGGGTGAACCAGTACATTGCCTCAAAGGCCGATGAGGTGACGCTGATGGTGAGCGGCATACCGGTAAAAATCAAATAACAGACCGCATGGAGGCATTCAACATACAATCCACAGCCGACAATGACTTCAGGGCACAAGTCCTGGACAAGATAGACAACCTGACCAAGCCCAAAGGCTCATTGGGCAGGCTTGAATCGCTTGCCGCACAGGTCTGCATGATACAGCACACTCTGAGTCCGGAGCTCAAGAATCCCTGCAACATACTCTTTGCCGGCGATCACGGCATACTGGCGCAGGGCGTGAGCGTCTCGCCCAAAGAGGTGACCTGGCAGCAGTCATACCACTTTTTAGAAGGCGGGGCTGGCATCAGTTTCCTGTGCCGTCAGCACGGTTTCAGACTGATGGTGGTCGATGCCGGCATAGACCACGACATGGACTACAGCAGCGGCATAATCGACATGAAGGTGCGCAAGGGCACACGCGATTTCTCAGTTGAAGCGGCCATGACTCCGCAGGAGCTTGATCTCTGTATTGAACGCGGTGCCCGATGTGTGGACCAGGCGTTTGCCGACGGTTGCAACGTGATAAGCTTCGGCGAGATGGGATGCGGTAACACATCGGCCTCATCGGTCTGGATGCATCTACTGGCAGGCATACCACTTGCACAGTGCATCGGTGCCGGCGCCGGACTGGACGGCAAGGGCGTCAGCCACAAGCTTGAGGTGCTCGCCGGAGCCGTGCGGAAGTTCAAGGATGGCAACCTCTCCTGCTCCGTCCGGGACATACTGTGCTATTTCGGAGGTCTGGAAATGGCGATGGCCGTTGGTGCAATGCTGCGTGCCGCAGAGCTACGTATGGTCATACTCGTAGATGGGTTCATAATGAGCGCCTGTATGCTGGCCGCCTCCAGACTCTGCCCCGAAGTACTGGACTATGCCATTTTCGGGCATCAGGGCGATGAAAGCGGCCACAAGCTGTTGCTTGAGAGCATGAACGCCCGTCCCCTGCTCCATCTTGACCTCAGGCTTGGCGAGGGTTCCGGTGCCGTTTGCGCCTATCCGATAGTGCAGTCGGCCGTGAGAATGATCAACGAGATGGACTCTTTCAGGAAAGCGTCCGTAACAAAGTATTTCTGAAGACAAGGATTCGCGGACAATCTATCCCCAATAACTTAACTATTAACCCAAAACAATGAAATGAACAACCTTCTTGCAGCACTGATGTTCTTCACCCGTCTGCCGTTCTACAAGATCAGACAGGTTCCTTCAGAGTGTTTCAGCCATGTTACCGGCTGGTGGAGCGTAACCGGACTTCTCACCGGCGGCCTGTCGGCATTGGTGTACTTCCTATGCTCCAAGGTTATGTTCATGCAGCCTGCAATCGTTCTGGCCCTGCTGTCCAGAGTGCTGCTCACCGGTGCCCTGCATGAGGACGGGCTGGCCGATTTCCTGGACGGCTTCGGCGGCGGAACCGATAAGGACAGCACGCTCAGGATAATGAAAGACTCCCACATAGGCACCTATGGGACCATCGGCCTCATTCTCTATTTCCTGCTGTCATATACGCTGCTTCTTAATATCAGCGCACAGTATATCCCGGCAGTCCTTATCTGCGGCGACGTGTTCTGCAAGTGTGTAAGCAGCCACATCGTATGGTTCCTGCCTTACGCCCGCCCGGAGGACGAGAGCAAGAACCGCACCGTCTATCAGCATCCCACCGCCCTTGAGGAGACCCTCACGCTGGTTTCGGGATTCGGAGTGCTGGTATTCCTGCCCTGGGCCATACGCTTCATGAACGGATTCATCCCGCTTCAATATCCGTTAATATTCACTACGCTTCCCGTAGGAGTATTCTTTTTGCTGATCCTGCTGTTCAAACGTCGCCTTAACGGTTACACGGGCGACTGCTGCGGAGCCCTGTTCCTGCTTACCGAACTCTCATTCCGCCTTATGGCTGCAATATTTTAAACAATTGATTTCATGAAAGTTTACATTATCAGGCATACCGCCCCCGACGTACCGCAGGGCACCTGCTACGGTCAGACCGATGTACCCCTGAAAGAGACCTTTGAGACCGAAGCCCGGGCTGTAAAGGCAGCCATACCGGACTTAAAGTTCGATGCCGTCTATAGCAGTCCCCTGACCCGCTGCCGCCGTCTGGCCGATTTCTGCGGTTACCCCATTCCGCGTCTGGACAACCGCATCAAGGAACTCAACTTCGGCCGATGGGAGATGCAGAGATATGATGATATTGACGACCCCTACATAAAGGAGTGGTTTGACAATTTTGTCGATGCACCCATCCCCGGCGGTGAATCGTTCCGCGAGATGTACCGGCGCATATCAGGATTTCTTGACGAACTCAAACAGAAGGAGCTGGAAAACGTACTGATATTTGCGCATGGCGGAGTCCTGGCCTGCGCCCGCGTCTATGCCGGTCTCTGTGACCTTCGGCACGCCTTTGAGAACCTCATTCCCTTTGGCGGGATGATAGAGATTGAAATATAGACTGAAAGGAACGACTCTAATACGTCGAGAAACCGATAGTCTGCGAAGGAAGGATATAGTCCGATTCGATGCGGATACCGGTGCCGGATGGTGCTGCGGGAATCTCAATCCAGACCTCATGACCCGGCAGCAACCCTTTAAGCGATGTTTCTGAACGCACCTTTCCCACAGCGAAATAGGCATCCCGGTACAGAGGTGCAACACCATCATTGCTCACCAGAAGACGCGTTGCACGGCCGTCGGTACGGCACTCTCTGACCACAAACCTGTAGCCCGTTGCCATAGATCCGGCACGGAACCGTTCAGGTGTGGCCACACCGCCACGGGGCGCATCATTCGCAATCATGAACGTGATATGGTACTTGGCCGCCTGTTCCGCCCAGGTATGCCCGTACATGCCGTCCGGACTAAGAAAACTGCGCTGGTCATTATCAGAATAATAGCTTATCTCGCCACCGCAAACGCCAGTCTGCCATCGGGTACCGCGCCCTATCCTGTTCCAGCACTGCTCATTGTAACCGTCGCCCGATCCCAACTCGTGGTTCCTGTGCATGAAAGAGTCGTCGAACAGACCGAACCTGAGCTCCATCAGCCCTGCATCGGAAGTTACAGGGGAGTGTCCGGCCGATGAGGCATCGACCGAAACAGCCCAGGGAATGCCGCACATAACGGTGTCCAGATGCTCAAAAAACCGCTTCTGGAACTCCATAGACGGGAAATTGTGCCCCAGATTATATGTGGAGCCGTAGATATGATACTCCGACCAATGCCCGAAACCAACCTCCACGAACGCCAGGCGCGGATCCTGGGCATAACGCCGGGCAAAATCGGAATAGAACTGCAGTGTAAACCGCTGCAGCTCGGCGTTGCTCCAGTCGGCATACCAGGTGGGGCCGTCGCCACCCGGATTTGCCGCGTATGTCTCCTTGTAATCAGGAAGTTGCTTGATGTACTGCGGAACAGCAGTCGTGCCTCGGCTGCCGTCCACATCCCTACCCGACGGATACTCGTACCGGAAGCGGGCAATAAGCTGGTGCCCACGTCCCGCCACATCGTCCAGCAGGCGCTCAAACCAGCTCCAGTCATACAGGATCGTGCCGTCATCGGCGCAACCCGTCACTACCTTGCAGGGCAGGCAGTAAGAGAACTCCAGCTGGATGGTCTGCCCGTACTGTGCGTTGCGGCTGCGGGCCTCATCGGGCCAGAGCACCAGCCCGGTCATGGGCTGTACGCAGTCAATCTGCCGTTCCAGCTCCACCTGTCGCCATACGCCGCCTTCGCCGGCTGTCTGCGGACTGGACCATAGACTCACTGCGCTCAATATGATTGTCAGGATGACTCTCTTCATATCAAAACAGATTCTGAAAGCAAAATTAGCAAAAAGCCCCAAAAACACATAGGGATCATTCCGGATGCGGTGTTTTTTAAAACTTTCTGAAACGGTTTTTTAGAACCTGTTTGAAACGTTTTTCATGTCAGCGGGCGTAAAATCGGCATTTTTTATGTATGTTTGGAGAACAAAACAGGAAAGAATATGAAAAAGCTGCTGACAATCCTATCTGTAAGTATCGTTCTGATGGCCGCATTACAGCCCAACGCCAACGCTCAGAACGGCTTTGAAATCAAACGCGGAGTAAACGTAAGCCACTGGCTTTCCCAGTCACAGGCCCGGGGCCAGGCGCGCGCAAACCACATCAAGGAGCAGGACATGATCCGGATCAGGGAACTTGGATTTGACCACATCCGCCTGCCCATAGACGAGGTCCAGTTCTGGGACGAGCAGGGCAACCGCCTGGATGAGGCCTGGCAGCTCCTGACAAACGCCGTAGAGTGGTGCTGCAAGCACAATCTGCGCGTGATAGTCGATCTGCACACCCTCAGGTCCCACAGTTTCGTACTGCAGGAAGGCCAGAAGAACGCCCTCTATGAAGACCCTGCAGAGCTCCAGAAACTCATAGAAATGTGGACGCAGTTATCGGCCGTCTTAAAGAGATTCCCCGTCAGCATGGTAGCCTACGAGTTCATGAACGAGCCTGTGGCCGATGACCCGGAGCAGTGGAACCAGGTTGTGGAGAAGGTGCACGCCGCGCTGCGCAAGCTGGAACCCGAGCGCAAACTGGTGATAGGCTCCAACCGCTGGCAGAGCGTGGGCACGTTCAAGGATTTGCGCATCCCCAAGGGCGACAAGAACATCATCCTGAGCTTCCACTACTACAACCCCATGTTCGTGACCCACTACCGTGCATCATGGACTGATGTAGGCCGGTTCACAGGCACCGTGACCTACCCCGGCCAGCTGATATCCCAAGCCGAGTATGAGCAGGCCACCCCGCAGATACAGAAGATAATCCGCGACAACGAAGGACTGACCGTGTGGAGCCGCGAACGCATCAAGAATGATATGGCCGATGCCATCAAACTGGCACAGGACCTTGGCCTGCAGCTGTTCTGCGGCGAATGGGGAGCCTACCAGCGCACGCCCCGCGACCTGGCCTACGCCTGGATGACCGACATGATCTCCATTTTCAACGAGTGCAACATAGCCTGGACCCTCTGGTGCTACGACGCCGACTTCGGTTTCTGGGACCAGCGCACCCAGGACTTCAAGGACAAGGGAATGTTTGACATCCTGATGAAATGACGCGAAAAACCACAAAAGGGGGCACCCCAATGTACTTTTGACACAAAACGAAACGCCCCTAATGCGCACAAAAAAGAAATGACATGGAAGCCAAACGGGAAGTATGGGTGGACTGGCTCCGGGTACTGGCCTGTCTGCTTGTGATGGTGGTTCATAGTGCAGAACCATTTTACCTTAACGGATATGACACGCTGATACTCACCAGGTCCGACCTGATCTGGACATCGGCCATCGACTCTGCCGCCAGGATGAGCGTGCCCCTGTTCGTAATAGCATCATCTTACCTGCTGTTCCCCCTGCGTTATCCGGCAGGCGAGTTCGTCAGGAGAAGGGCCGTCCGGATTCTCATACCGTTCATCATCTGGTCCATCGCGTATGCCCTACTGTCCGATGCACCCGCGGCAAGTCTCAAGTCACTTCTGCTCAATTTCAACTTCTCCGCTGCCCATCTATGGTTCATATATATGCTGCTGGGCATCTATATCCTGATGCCGATGCTATCGCCCTGGGCTAAGGATGTCAGCCGGAAAGAGCTTAAGGTGTATCTGGCAATATGGCTGTTCACCACCACTCTGCCTATCATCCGCGACATCATGACATCGGGCAATGTACCATATATCATCGGCCCCTCGTACATACCACGCCAGGCCGACTACCCGCTCTGGGGCGAGTGCAGCTGGAACCCCAACGGCACCTTCTACTACATCAGCGGCATGATTGGCTATATGCTGGCGGGTCTCTATTTCCGCAGGTTTACAGCCGATTTGAGCAGGAAGAGAGCACTCACAATCTCCCTACCGCTGCTGATTATCGGATTCGCCATCATAGAAGGCGGATTTGTGCTTAAGGCACTGCACAAGGCCCAAGGCGTATTCCCCGTCCGCGGAGACTGGGCCAACACTATTTGGATGGAAACCACCTGGCATAACGAGACGCTTGGTGTTGCGCTCATGACACTGGGCACCGTCACGATGCTTAAACAGATCAGGTCCGACGGCAGCGGCCGGATTTACCGCAAACTGATTGTACCCATATCCAAAGCCAGTTACGGTATGTACCTGATGCACATGATGCTGCTTCCTGTGATATCCGACAGATTACGCCAGACTTCAATTCCCACACCCGTCATCATCCTGGCAACCGCCGTCATCACGTTTGTGATAACCGCAATCGTGTCAATCATCATCCGGCGCATTCCCAGATTCGGCAAATACATTGTCGGCTGATTTATTATGGAGGTAACCAATCTGCTTGACATTCATACGCGCGGGGAATTGTATCGGTGGTATGAGGATAATCACGACAAAGTGAGTGATTTCTGGCTGCGCATAAACCGTGCGGAGGCCGATTGTCCCGGCGTGGTGCGTTACGTGGACGCCGTTGAGGTGGCGCTATGCTTTGGCTGGATTGACAGCACAATGAAGCGTATCGATGACGGCAAACCCATCCAGCATTTCACCCCGCGCCGCAAGCGCAGCAACTGGTGTGAGCAGAACATGGAGCGCTGCAGGAGGCTTGTTCGGCTTGGAGAGATGACCCCCGCCGGACTGGCTGTGGCACCTGATTTGGACCCTGCTCTGTTTGTCTTTGAAGACTGGCTGCTCAATGCCATCAAGGCCGATAGGCAAGCGTGGAAGCATTGGCAGACATTCCCCGAAGCCTACAAACGCATAAAAGCTGACCGCATCCAGCATTATCAGCACACCAACCGCCCTGAATACGCCCAAAAGACATTGGAGAAACTGATCCAAGATACCCACAACGGCAAGCTTCAGTCTGGCTGGAGTGATTTCGGCCGATTAATACCTGGACGCTTTTGTAAGAAGCGCCAACCAGGGGACCAAACGCACGCCCGATGAGTGGAAGGCCAAATCAGCACCTTCCATTACCAGAACGTAAAGGAGCCGCTCTATTTTGGCTACGAGATCAAGAATGGACGCGACTTCTACGATGCCATCTTCCTGCTCTCCAAGACAAAGCCTAACATGGATTTCCTTCCGCAATTTAGTTGAAAAGACAAGTCTTTGTTTGAGGTGCAATTGGGGCCTGTCACCTTTTTGTATATCTTTGTAGAGAACAAAACAACAAACCCAACTATGGCCAAGATATACGTAGCCTCCAGCTGGAAAAACCCCTACCAGCCCGATGTAGTAAAGAAGCTCCGCGAGCAGGGACACCAGGTATTTGATTTCCGCAACCCGCCCGACGGCCGCGGCGGATTCTTCTGGCGCGACGTTGACCCCGACTGGGAGCAGTGGACCACCCGGGACTACATCGCCCACCTGGACGACGAATGGTCCCGCTACGGATTCCAGCGCGATTTTGACGCTATGCGTTGGGCCGATGTCTGCGTCCTGGTACTCCCCTGCGGCCGATCCGCCCACACCGAGGCCGGCTGGATGGCTGGTGCCGGCAAGAAGGTCATTGCCTATATTCCTGAGAAGGAGGGGCCGGAGCTGATGTATAAGATGTTTGATTGCATCACTGATAGTTTTGAGGGAGTTATCGCTGCAATCTGACAAATGACATGTGCAAAATGGGAGTAGTAAAGCGCCTCAGCGAGCAAGGACATCAGGTATTTGACATCCGATGCCCACACCGAGGCCGGCTGAATGGATAGCCCTCCAAAAGCTTGCAAACCATTGCACATTTGTTTCTGAAACTTGCAAAAGTCACAGATTTCACCTATTTTTATACCGATTTTTATTTAATGTGGGTTATTATTGACCAACCAAATGTCAACCTTCCCACCAACAATAACATATTTGACTGAGAATGAGAGGAATTAAGAATATAGAAATCAGCAATTTCAGAGGCATTGAGCACCTTAAGATTGATGATATGGCACGGGTAAACGTACTGCTTGGGCAGAACAATTCCGGCAAAAGTACTGTGCTTGAATCAATCGCCATGCTTATGTCTATGTCCAACCCCGATGCCCCTCAACTGCTGAATTCAAGCAGAACCCGAAAGCCATTCAGCAACTTCATTGACATAAAATACTTTTTCCGCAATCTTGACGTGTCATTAGCACCTCAGCTAAACGCCACCCATTCTGACAGTACAGGCCGAAGCCTAAGAATGGGATTGACATACGTATTTGATGAAAAAGCCGAACCAGACAAGGAACCTATACAGCAGACTGGATCAGCAGTAAGATACGTCAACACGTTAGAACTGAACTTTGATGTAAAAAAGAACAATTCAATCCAGAGCTACAAATGCTGGTTGCGGGTAAACCCATCGGGAATGGTAGTAAACAGAAAATATGCCGATGGCTATCTGGAGCAGGACAGGGCATTCCTCATATCGGCCGATCTTATGTCGAGCAATCTGGTAAATGACCTGACAGAACTGTTCAAACGCAACAACAAAGACTCTGTTCTGGCTCTGCTAAAACTGTTTGACAGCAGGATAAACGGCATAGAGATACTTAAGGACGATGTCTATATAGGGTTTGAAGGACTCTCAGAAATGTTGCCCTCCGGCATGGCAGGCGATGGATTGCGCCGCTACCTTAACATTGTAGCAGCAGCGGCAAATCCTTTGAACAACATGATTCTCATTGACGAAATTGACAATGGCATACACTACTCCGCATACACAAAACTGTGGAGTGCAATATTTGCACTGGCGCTGAACACGGACAAGCAGATTTTTGTGACAACCCATAGCCAAGAGACATTAAACAGCCTGAACTACGTCCTTGAGAATGCGGCGCAATATCAGGATGAACTACGTCTCTACACATTAGAAAGCACCAGACTGAAAGGTTTGCAAGCATACAAGTACACATACCAAGGCCTTAAAGACGCCTGTGAAAACAACATAGAATTAAGAAGCATAGTACAATGAAAAAACGTTTCCTGATTATAGTAGAAGGCGAGGCAGACAAGAAGTTCATCAGAGACTACTACCATCACCTGTTTAACGAATCCATTCCAGCCAACAGCATAATCCATACGGGCGATCTGTCCGATGACGATACTGGCGGGATAGAGAAGTTGAGCCGTGAGGTAAATATCCAGCAGATGCGCAACAACACCGACCAGGGAGGAGTAAACCTGGTAATTTTTGATGCCGATGAGGACTTTGAGTCAAGACGCGCCCAACTATTGAGCATAAAGAAAGAAACAGGAGTGGATTTTGAACTGTTCCTGCTACCGAATAACAAAGACGCCGGCGCTTTAGAGGATCTGCTTGAGAATATAATCAACCCCAACAACCAGCCCGTAATGGACTGCTGGAGTACGTATGAAGGAGAACTGGGCAAAGTGAGGATTCCCACCAAAGAGCCCCCCACTCTGACCATACCCGCCAAGAAGACCAAGATATACGCCTATCTTGAAACCCTTCTGGACAAATCCAAGAGCCAGAAGAAACTAATCAAGGAGAAGGAGCGCAAGTACGAGAATTCTGCCCATTGGAATCTGGATTCTGAGTATTTGGTGCCGCTGAAAGAATTACTTGTTCAAGTTCGATAAATCACGAACACTTTTGTTAGTTCTGACAGCGGTAACAAACAAATTGTGTTTCCTCACATAACCTTTATTTCCAAATACAGCGTGTTAAAGAAAAACCTAATATTATAACACGCACATAAAAACGTGTAAAGTTTTAATAAAAGCTAATAAAAGGACTATATGGAATCAAAATTCTTAACTAATTATACCGACACGACATTTCTTGCAACTATTCAATCCAAATTACGTATCTGCAATAGCTTTTGTTTTTCTGTCAGTTTTATTAAAAGAGCAGGTTTGGTTTTACTCTCTTCAGACATTAAAGCTGCCATTGAAAGAGGGGTGAAGGGGAAATTGATAACAACCACATATCAAAACTTTACTGATGTGGAATCATTGAAGTTCTTCTTGGAATTGACAAACCATTCCAACTTTGAATGTCATCTTGACTTTGACTGCTTTTACGATGAAAAAAATTACTCAAAATATGGTTTCCATTCGAAAGGTTACCTGTTTGAATATGGTAGTGAGTCGGAACTAATAATTGGATCGTCTAATATAACAAGATATGCGTTACTGAAGAACATAGAGTGGGATATGTTGCTCAAAGTGCCTAATGACAATAACACAGTGCAACAGGCAAAGAAAGAGTTCTGTCGACTTTGGGACAAGACGTATCCTCTTGACATTTCATTAATCAACAAATATGCCCAACGGTTAAACTTTGCTATTGAACGCTGGGATATGGATTATGATTTGGCTAACTATGACATCAAACCAAACTACATGCAAAGAAAGGCTTTGCGTGAGCTTAACCGTTATAGAGCTATGGGGCAGGACAAAGCACTTGTCGTAGCTGCTACGGGAAGTGGCAAAACCTATCTTGCAGCTTTTGACGCATTGAATTTCTCGCCAGAACATCTACTATACATAGTGCATGAGGGTTCTATTTTGAAACGATCTTTAGCAACTTTTCATAATATCTTTGGAGGAGACGTATTCATGGGCGAATATACTGGTGAACATAAAGATTTGGACGCTCCATTCCTGTTTTCTACCAACGTTTCAATGTGCCGTTCTTTGGAATTGTTTGATAAGAAGCAATTCGATTATATCATTATTGATGAATGTCACCATGCTGCAGCAGAATCTTATAAGAAAATTATAGATTACTTTGAACCTGAGTTCCTACTCGGTTTGACAGCTACTCCAGAGCGCATGGATAACCAAGATGTTTATGAACTCTTTGGCAACAATGTCCCATACGAATTAAGATTACGCGATGCATTAGTTAACGACCTGATTGTTCCCTTCAAGTACTATGGTATTCGTGATAATCAAGTGGATTTTGCCAAGGAAAATGAACGAAGGATGATTTCTCAATTTGTTACTGATGAGCATTGTGAATTTGTTGTTGAACACATAGAAAAACACCGTATACCCAATCAGAAACTTAAGGCTCTTGCATTCTGCAAAACAGTCTCTCATGCAAAGATGATGGCAGAGGCTTTAGAACCATATTATAAGACAGCATATCTTACGGGAAAGAACGACACAGGTGAAAGAATAAGGGCTTTTGAAGATTTGCAGAGTGATGATGA
Organism: Bacteroidaceae bacterium; assembly: GCA_017651315.1. Taxonomy (GTDB): domain Bacteria; phylum Bacteroidota; class Bacteroidia; order Bacteroidales; family Bacteroidaceae; genus Colenecus. The sequence goes on along the minus strand of JAGCDE010000008.1, from coordinate 22,546 downwards.
GAACACATTGGAAGTGCTATGTGCCGTTGACATTCTTAATGAAGGCGTTGACATTCCTGGGGTAAACATGGTCTTATTTTTACGTCCAACAGAATCCTCTACGATATTCATACAACAATTAGGCCGTGGCTTACGAAAGTATGACAATAAATCCTATGTGCCTGTAGTAGACTTCATAGGGAACAACTATAAGCGTAGTGCACAAATAGCATTAGCTTTAGGCGGTTTGGCTCAGAAGTTTGTCATGGAGAAACGGCTGTTGCTTTCATTGGTAAGGGATGATTTCAAACCACTTGGACTTAATCAATATGGAGTTGAAATCAATATTGACAGCCTCTCTAAAGAAGAAATACTAAATTATGTGGAGAATGAGAATTTTTATAGTCTTAAGTACATGAAGCAAGATTACAACAACTTTAAGAAGTATATCAATTCTCCATCTTATCCCAAGCACATGGATTATCTTAACAGTGACAGTGCTCCAGATCTGCTTAGGTTTATGCAAATAAAGATAAGCAATAAAAAGACAAACTCATACTATGGCTTCCTAAAAGGGATTGAAGAAGAGAATCTTGTGGAGTTCAATGATGAACAAGAGAATGTTATTAACTATCTGTCAGGGTTGCTTCAACTGGTACGTCCTCATGAATACTTGATATGTAGAGCATTGCTGGATGGTTATGATAGTATTGCCACTATCAAAGAAGCAGTAAGAAGCGAGATGCATCAGTACGATATTAAAGAATTCGACCATGCATTGGAATATCTGATAAAAAGTAAAGTTATCATTGCAAACGGCGAAACAATCTATTTAGGATGCGTGCTAACAAATGAACTCAAAGAGTATTTGGATGACCTTATAGAATATGGGCTTTCCCGATATAAAGCAGACTATGCAGATACAACTGATATGTTTTTACTTTGGAACGATTACAGTAAAAGTCAAGTTCAACTAAAAAGATGTGTTAATCCTGGAGATATTAACCCTGGCACTTTTTATGGAACAGATGACGATGTCTATATATTCGCTTCAATTAAGAAAGATATAGCTGAAGGCATGGAACATTTGAATTATAAAGACAAGTTCCTCAAGCCATCACTATTCCAATGGGAGTGTAAGGCTAACATCAGTGACCGGGATTTGAATGCTCTTAATACTAGCAAATGTGCTTTTTTGTTCATTCGGAAAGTGGAAAGCGAGAATGGAATAACATTACCTTTCACCTATGTTGGCAAAGGACATTTGGATAATCCGAGAAAAACTCAAAATAAAGAAAATAAGCGGACTTTCATTTTTGACATTCATCTGGAGAACGAACTGCCCGAATATCTGCAATATGATTTCGGACTGACAAATTAGGAAAGAAGAATGGCGATACAATTGACATATAAAAGAACAAGCAGACTGTCGATGCACATCGTAAAGAATGGTGATGTACATGTATCGGCTCCTATTGGCATTTCGAAGAAGGAGGTGGAAGCGTTCATAGATCAACATCGTGACTGGATAAATGAGGCTATAAAGAAAACTGCCGAACGTCAGAAACAACGGGTAGCATTTTACAACCAACTGCCGCTGACAACTCGTGTACAAAAAGAAGAAGCTCTTTTGAGACTAGAAGCATTGGTGGAACCTATGGTAGAGTATTACGCCAAGAAAATGGGCGTTAGTCCATCTACCGTCTATTACAAGCCAATGATTTCACGATGGGGTGTGTGTAAGTTGAAAGACCGTTCTGTCTGCATCTCTACCTATGTATTATTGTTGCCAGAGTGGTGTGTAGAACATATAGTAGTCCATGAACTATGCCATTTGTTAGAGCCAAGTCATAATACCCGTTTCCATTCGCTAATGGATAAATACTATCCAAAGTGGAAAGAGGCGCGTAAAGAGACTCGCAGAGTATCAAAGGGAAAGTGAAGATGAGTACTCTTGTTTCTGCATGCGGTTTTGCATATCTTCACACTGATGAATAAAGAAGATATTTCTAATCTCCAATCCCCCTTCGATGCAAATAAGGAGACAGACAAGAAGGGAGGTGATTTATGGAACTTACGCAAAATGGCCAGGCTGCTCGGATATCAGAAGTACTGGAACTTTGTGCGGCTAATTGACAATGTCACGCCTTTCCTTCGGACAATTGCGACTGGAGAATAATATGTCAGATAAACTAACCCCACAGCAACGGCATTACTGCATGTCAAGGATTCGCGGTAAAGCCACTAAGCCGGAACTTCTTGTAAGGCGATGGTTGTGGAGTCACGGATACAGATACAGGCTTAACGTGAAGAGCGTACCGGGAAAGCCGGACATTGTGCTGCGCAAGTACCGCACGGCTATATTCGTGAACGGATGCTTCTGGCACGGTCATGTTGGTTGCAGCCTATATTCTGTCCCTAAAAGCAACACTGAGTTCTGGATAACAAAGGTTCAACTTAACCGCGAGCGTGACCAGCAGGAATACAAGGCTCTGCATGATGCAGGCTGGCAGGTTGTTGTGATATGGGAATGTCAGCTTAAGAAAGCTGTTGTTGACGACACTATGCGTAAAGTTGAGCATTCCTTAAGCACTAACCTACTTAAATTCGCGTAGATATGGTCAAAAACACCTTCACCACAACCCAAATCACAGGCCCATCCGGCAACAAATACCCGTTGCTGACAGCCAACGAGTATCACTGGATGAACTGCCAGGTCATCCCTACCCCTCCGGAGCGCAGGGATGAAATTATGGCGGAACTCTATGATACAGTTTTAACAATTCAGGACGTTGTACGTCTATTGTGAAACATCTGTCTTATGAAAAGAATTACAAAGGCTATTGTGGCGGTGCTTGCAGTTTCGGCCATTTTGGTAGGCACATGCCCGGGTAAGGAGAAACATCAGAGTGTGATAAAGGATAAACTTGGCGAGGTGATAAAGAAAGAACTCCCCACCGAGGAGATTGATTCGGATAATCCGTTTGCAAAAGTATTGACCGCCTTGGGCACACAGTTGCTGGATGGTTTTATTGAAAACAACCTGAAGGTTAAGAACTACGGTCTGTTCAGCTTAGGAAAGGCCGGCAATCCCAGCGAGACCATATCTATAGGTATCCTGGGGCACGTTTTCATTACCCCCAATGAGAAACATATCTCACTTGGCAACACAAATTTTGAGTACAATATTGACGATGGCTTGAATATTCGCATCGATTGATTGTAAACGAGAAGTCAGGTAACGCACATATATAACCAATGGTCCTATAATGAAGAAATATTGGAAGATACTCATAATTGCAGCGGCGGCACTGGGAGTTATGGCTGCCACCTGTCCCGGAAGGCAACGTCATCTCGATGAGTTGGTTCAATATATGGGCGACTCGTTACATAAGCAGACCAAAAGTCTGGTCTGGTCTTATGAGAAACAGCATGATAATGAAAGTATGCCCGATAAGGGCAAACAGATGCTGACAATGCTGGAAGAGAACCTGATCAACCAGTTGAGACCGGCTTTCGATAACGTTCTTGCAGTAAGGAACTTTGTTCTCTTCAGTGTAGGACGCTTAGAGAACAAAAACGACGAATCTTTAAGGGTTTCAGTCGGTTTCCTTGGGATGGTTTTTATCAGAAATAAAGGTGAGCTTAAATGGGATTTGAGCATTTAACCTGATGATACAATCGGGGTCTGTCACCTTTTGCACTATTTGCTTCTTTTGCCGGGAATATGAAACGGATTGAGGTTGGGTGAGCGGAAGACCCACAGAGATGCCGTTAAGAACACCGTTGCGTTCAACGACTGTTAAGCCCCGAAGGGGATTAAAAAGGAGGCGATCGGTGTTTAGGCATCGGATGGGTCTGGAGTAGCCCGGAGCAACTTACTCACACCCGCCTTTGTCCTTTACGGCGGAGGCTCCAAATACGCATTAACCAAACATCGGCCCACAAAAAAATGACGCATTGGGGGCGTTTCCCTTTGCTTCACTTTTGTGTACTCAAGAAGCCTATCGGTGGACGTGGACTGTTTTTCTTTTCTTCTATTTTAGAGGCCAGTTCTCCTATTGCCAGATAGAGACTATCAATGTCTTTGCGTACATCTTCTGAAAGGTCATTGACAGCTGCCAGATTCTCCTCTTTTTGTAGTTGTAACAGATCGACTTTTGCACGGAGTTCCTTTAGTTCGGCCGACAGGCTTGCCGAAGTAAGCAAGTATTCCCTGATTTGGACAAAAGCCCTCATTATGGCTATGTTTGCGGCTATGGCTACATCGCTTCTAAGGACAGATGACAACATTGCAACTCCTTGTTCGGTAAAAGCAAAAGGCATATATTTTGTTTGCCTGTTCTTTTGTTTGAATTCTGAGGTCACAGATTGTGACCTCGGGCTGATTATCAATGAGTTATGCTCTTCTTTTGTTAATGTAAACATAAAATCTGGGGGAAATCTTTCCAAATTTCGTCTTACAGCTTGCTTTAATACTTTTGTCTCAATTTGATACAATCTGGCCAGATCAAAATCCAGCATCACTCTTTTACCACGAATCTCATAGATAAGATTTTGGGCTACTGTAATTGGGTTTTCATTCATAGTATAATAATGTTTTTCAATCGAGACAAAGATATGAAATATTTGGATATGTTTCCATCTGTGATGAGCCGATAAAGGACAAAGAGTTTCCAATTTTGCAGTAACCAAACATCGGCCCCACAAAAAAACCACCACTAAAGGAACACCACCAACAAGAAGAAAAGGAGCAACAGGATAGGATTGTTGAATCGGGCCACAAGCACAACGACGCCAATTGCAAAAATGGAGGCTATGACGATCTGGGCGGAGTTGGTTTGCCGTCGTGACCGAATGATGTTTGATTGTCCTTTTTGGGGTTGTCCTCCATATTGCGTCGAAAAAGTGTAAAAGCTTGCAAGAATCAATAACAGGCTTTATCTTTGCGTCACTAGAACCCGCCAAGTCTCTCAACGATGCTCAAATGTGCGGGTCGTTTTATAAAAATACCATATGGTTTGAAAAACTTGTTTAACTGATAAATACCGTGCTTATGACTAAGAAGAAAAGTTCTGAGACATCCGGCGTTGTTGACAATCCTGACAACCTGCCATCAAAATTATTTGATATTAACAAGATTAACATCAAGGCTCTTATCTATATTATTCGAGGGCAAAAAGTGATGCTTGATCGTGATTTAGCTGCTCTATACGGAGTAAAAACAAAACGTTTGAACGAAGTTGTAAAACGTAACATGAAGCGTTTTGAAGGAGATGATTTTATGTTTCGTCTAACAAAGGATGAGGCAGAGTATGCAAGTTTGAGGTCGCAAATTGCGACCTCAAACAGTGGTCGGGGCGGCACACGTTACCTACCCTACGCATTCACAGAATTAGGAGTAGCAATGCTCAGTAGCGTTTTGACATCCGAAACAGCTATCAATATCAACCGTGATATCATGCGAGCATTTGTCACGTTCAACCACCTGACTGTACAACCTCTGCCAGATGACAATTCAGTGTTGCGCGCTGAGATTCAGGTTTTACGTGACCAAATGAATGAGATTCTGGCTGACCAAAATGACATCAACGAAACAACACGCGCTCAACTTGACGCCATAAGTTCTGCATTAGCTGAATTACAAAGCGATAGGGCCAGGCACACTGGGTGCACCCCTATTGGATTCAATGTCCCCAAACAGTGAGTATTAGCGTGCTGGCATCGGCCAAAAAAAAACGACGCAAAACGAAACGACCCCTTTGCGTCACAACGCGCCGCTTTTGGTGGTATCGAAAATAATACCTATATTTGCCAGACAATAACCTAATACTTAATTCTTATGCCAGAAATTTTTAGAGCCTACGGCTTTGTATTTATGTTCTTTAGCCATGAGCATGAGCCTATTCACGTGATCGGCAAAGGTGGTGATGCTAAGTATGTTTGGGACGGAAAAGAGTTTGTGTTTTCCGAGCAACATGACATCGGCCCACAGGATTTAAAGAAGATTAAAGCCATGATTGACAATAACAGTGACATTATTGTGGATCGTTGGATGAGATATTTTTATAGAAAGAACGATGAAGATAAAGAGACTATGGTTCAAAGATGACCATCTGTACATAGAGTCCGATGAAGGCAAGACTTACAGCCAGTCTTTGCTTTGGTATCATCATTTGCGTGAAGCCACAGATGAGGAACGATTGGATTATACCGTCAGTACGCTGGGCATTCATTGGCACAATCTGAATGAGGATGTCAGTTTTGAGAGCTTTGAGTACGATGATGCCGAGCCTAGCCCAATGCAGCGTTTTTTTCTCACTCACAAGGAGATTAATGTTGCTGAATTTGCCCGTTCCATGGGCATGAACCCTACCCTGCTACGCAACTACATCAACGGATTCAAGAAACCGTCAAAAGCTCAGGAGCAGAAAATCATTGACCACATTCACAAACTGGGTGCTGAAATGCTTGACGCATAATAGTGACGCTTTGGGAAATAAACCCTTTGCGTCACTTTTTTTAGTACCTTTGGGACAGTATGAACAAAGCAAAGCGTTTATGAAAACATTAGTAGCATGTTTTCGGCCACTGCACGACAGAGTCGGTGGCACGCAAGCTGGCCGATGCGGCCGGAGCGACACTGTATGAGATAAACTGGAAGCCGGGACGAATGTTGAATACTGCCAGTGCTAAGGAGATTGAGCAGTGGCTTGAGGAGATTGAAGTGTGTGGAGCATCATTTACATGAGGCGTGTGGGCGACGGAAATCCGTGAGGAGCTGGAGACGCGGATTGTAGTGGAGCGGCTGGTCAGGACAATTGAGTGGGAATTTGGTCAAAAAATGGCAGAAATAGTCTGCAATACAAAATATTTCAGTAAATTTACCCTCGGTGACCATAGCGATTTGTTTTGGTTTCTATTTTGTAGTCATCAGTTACATAATGATTCGCTAACCACCAAATTTTCAATCAGTTATTTTTCGTCGAACTCACATTATATCAGCTATGAAAAAGGTAATTGCATTTTTCACATTTCTCTGCCTTGCGGTGGTAACCACCAGCGCTAAGGGCTTTCTGAAGAACCTTGGAAATACCATATTCAACAAGGTTGAGAACGCCGTCAACAAGAAGACGGACAACCCGGAAGGGAGTTATGCTAAGATAGATACCAAAAAGCTCGAGTATTCCATCCCATATATTCCGGTGGAGAAGCGCTCCACCATCCTGCCGAAGCACAACATCTGCTCCATCGCCCCCGCGGGGGAGTCATCGGACAATTTCATCACCGGCAGCGGCACACTGCGCATCCAGACTTCCGGTCAGCCCTATAACGATGTGGTGACCTATACCCAGGAGATGCTTTATGAGCCCAAATGGGCAGAGACTCCCCTGCCTCCAGACTTGCGCCCCTACCTGCCACGCATCCGCCAACTCCTGCTGGAGGGCAAGCCGAATGAGGCGAACGCCCTTGTGGACGAGGCCCAGAAAAAGGCCGGCTTTGAAAAGTACATGAATTTTGACAACGATATTCTGTACCCCGTAGGCGGACCGTCCAGACACACAGCCTTCACGCTCAGATTCCGCCGTCCGGAGCAGCCCGATACCCGGGACTATCTGCGCTTCCTGGACATGCAGAACGGCATGATCACCTCCATGTGGACTGATGCGCGCGGTTCTTTCCGTAACGAATGCTTCTGCGCATATGACGGCGACGTCACCGTGAACCGCTTCACTGCGCCCAAGGGACAGCTGGACCTGGACGTGGAGATGCAACTGCCAAGATTGAACGGCAGCACCCACCAGCTTAATATTGAGGACGGTGTGATCACTCTGGCCACAGCGTACAATCCGGAATTCGGCCAAAAAGGCTACGCCGTGGTCATCCGCTTCCTGCCCAAAGGCGGTACTATGAATAAGACCGAAAGAGGTATGCACATTTCCGGCGCGGACGGTCTGACGGTCGTCGCTAAGATAGAGAGGTTTGAAAGCGACTTCACCTTTGAATGCGTCAAGCCCATCCGTGACGGACTGATGGCTATGAAGGTCGATTTCGACAAGCTGCTCAAAGGCAACGAAAAGTACATCGGACAACGCATGGACCGTTCCCGTATCCATCTTAGCCCCGACCAGGACATGCTGCTTTCCGGCGAGGAACTGCTCCGGCGCGCCCACAGCAGGAACGAGCTGGATCCCGCCCTGCTGGAGAAGCTCTATGACATGGGCCGATTCTTCCAGATCTACGAGACCGGCAAGTATATTCCTCCTTTTACGGGCCAGCACAACATCAACACTAACCTGCAGGTATGCGCGGGTAACAACACGGGCCTCTTCGACGAGATGGACGTTTATTTCAAGTATTACGAGACCAAGTTCGATGACTTCCGCACCAACGCACAGCTGCTCTACGGTGCCCGCGGCCTGCTGGCCAGCGTCCACTGCGACCCGAATTCCGGCCTGTACTATCATTTCTCGCACACCTATCCGCATTACGGCTTTACAGGTGTCCTGGGTTGGATTTACAACGAGCTTTGGGGCTACTACCTCGTTACAGGAGACAAGGAATTCCTGCGGACCCGTGTGATTCCGGCCTACAAGGAAATGGCCCTGTTCTACGAGGATTACGCGTGCGACCGTGGCCCGGACGGCAAGGTCATCTTCTATCCGTCCTTCTCTCCGGAGAACCCGACCCCGAATCCCGGCTATGAGACAGTCACCAGCAGAGACAGAAATCCTACCAGGATCAACTCTGTCATGGATATAGCCATCTGCCGCGAGATCCTGATGAACCTGATCGATGGCTGCAAGACACTGGGCATCGAGCAAGACAACATCCCTCACTGGGAGGCCCAGCTGGCAGACCTTCCAACCTATCTCCTGGACCTGGACGGCGGCCTGAAGGAATGGGCCTGGCCAACTATCGAGGAGAACTACAACCACCGCCACGTGTCCCACCATTATGACGTATGGCCCGGCCGCGCGGTCACACCCGAAAAGGACCCCGAGCTGACGGAAGCCATCATAATCTCCAACCGCAAGCGCGCCCAGCAGGACGATTCTGCCCATGGCATCATCCACCGTGCCTTCACGGCCATCCGCCTGAAAGACATGGAAGAAGCCGAGCAGAACCTTAGCCAGCTGCTCAACCACGGCTTTGTCCGCCGCACGCTGCAGACCAGTCACTTCCCATATAGGGGCGTGTTCCCGGACCTGACTGGCGCTGTCCCGGCGTTCCTGGTTGAGATGTGCGTCTTCAGCGAGCCCGGCACGGTGGAATTTCTGCCGGTCATGCCCGACAACTTGATGAACGGCGCTATTGACGGTGTATGGCTGTACACCTTTGCCAAGCTTAATCATATGGACTGGGACGAGAAGGGCATCCGCGCCTCCATCACCTCCAATCAGGCCCAGACCCTGACGCTTCGCAACCGCCGGGAAGGCTGCCGCATCCTTGTGAATGGCAAGGAGCTGGCAAAGGACGGCGACCATGTCCAGTACACCTTCAAGGCAGGCGAGACCGCAAAGATTGAAATCATCATCTGAACAAACCTTCTCCGGGCATAATCCCTGACAGCACCTGGCATAACCGCCTCATCTATGATTACCGATATCAGAGCTCAGCCAGATAATTGGGATGTCTGCTACGGCCCCAAAGACCGTTGGTGATGAACCCTTTGTTATAAGGTGCCCAAAATGACATTTTCAGTGCAGCCCTAATACGCTACTTTTTCAGGAAGAGGATGGCGGCAATGAGTAAAGAGGGCCCCAGATAACAGAGGCAATGTAATAGAGGTTGGAACGATTTATCATGCTGCAAAATTATATACTAATCCGATATGCTGAAATCATAAAAATAAGTATATTCGCAAAAAATCAAACCATATAAGACTATGAAGATATTGATTTTACAGGCATCGCCCAGAAAGACCGGCAATACCGCATGGATGGCCGAAGAGTTCAGGAAGGCAGCAGAAGCTGCTGGTCATGATGTAACAGTGGTCGATGTCAGTCACAAGAAAATTGCAGGCTGCCTGGCCTGCGAGTATTGCCACACCAAAGGTAACGGACAGTGCATCCAGAAGGACGACATGCAGGAGCTTTATCCCCTTATGGCCGATGCCGAAGCACTTGTGCTGGCAGCTCCCATCTACTATTTTGCTCTTTGCGCACAGATCCAGGCACCCATACAGCGAATGTACTGCGTAAACGCACCAGCCAAGGTCAAGAAGATGGCTCTGCTCATGTCATCGTACTCTCCAGGCGTTTACACCGGTGCCACAGCCGAGTTCAAGGATATCTGCAACTACTGGAAAGTTCAGGACTGTGGAATAGTTACCGCCCAGCTCAACGAGCAGAAAACTGACCAGACCCGTCAGAAAATTGTGGACCTTGTCTCCAGACTCTGAATAAAGTTGCGCATTGGGGCGCTCGGCCCGAAGGGACGCTTTCACCAAGCGAAGCGACTGAAAGACCGTCCCTGATGCGCAAGTACAATTGGGGGCAGCCCCTTTTTGTATCTTTTCCGACCCTATCGCTCCGGCTGACAGGAATACATCCTGGCAAAATCCTGGAGACGGGATATTTCAATCTTGGGAAAATCTATAGTCTTCAGGGGATGCCTGTCCACACATTATGATAAGGACTCACGGAAGGAAGAATCGCCAGAAGGCAATTCGTATCAAGGACTATAGTTCTCATGGCATTAATCAAGGTCTTTTATTTCTCCGGTTTGTATGGTGTTCGTAAATGTTCGTCCATTAAGGAATTAATCTCGTTCACGCCCCACTGTTTCTCGGCCCAGAACTTGTCAATAGACTCCTGAGTCCTTGCGGCAACTTCATCGGACGTAACGTCGAACGGAATCCTACCCTTCTGCCAGGACAAACAAGTAAGAACCGCTTTGTTTACAAAAGTACGGCCCCAAGAGGATCAGGGCAACACGCTTTTGCCCGGCGATATAATAAGACTAAAGATACAATAGTGAAAAGGTGGAATAACATTCAACGATGAAAGCAGAGAGTAAAAGAGACTACAATATATTTATGGAGACAAATTTAAACAGATTCTAAAGTATGACAGACCAGATTTTAGAGTACAACAAGGAGTTTGTAGCCCGCAAGGGATACGAGAAGTATCTGACAGACAAGTACCCCGACAAGAAGCTGGCTGTGCTGTCTTGCATGGACACCAGACTGACCGAGCTCTTGCCGGCTGCACTGGGGCTTAAGAACGGCGATGCCAAGATTATCAAAAATGCCGGAGGTTTGGTGATATCGGCTTTTGATTCGGCCATGAGGAGTCTGATTGTGGCCATCTATGAGCTTGGCGTACAGGAGATTATGGTTGTGGCCCACTCTCATTGCGGGGCCTGCCACATGAGTTACGACCATTTTCACCACCTGATGCTTGAGCGCGGGATTACGGATGATACTCTGGCTACAATCCGCAAGTGCGGCATTGACCTGGATCAGTGGCTTGAGGGATTCAAGGATACGCCCACATCGGTCCGTAATACGGTGCATACCATCAAGACTCATCCTTTGGTGCCCAGGGACATCACTGTGCGCGGATTTATTATCGACTCTGAGACCGGTGCGCTGGAAGAGATTTCAAGTACAAAATAGTACAATTTGGAGTACAATTGGGGAATGTCCCCTTTTGTACTATTTTTGCTGGGAACATGAAAAAGATTGAGGTTGTAGCTGCTATAATACACGATGCCGATGGGCGGATATTCGCCACCCAGCGCGGGTATGGTGACTTTAAGGATCTGTGGGAGTTTCCTGGCGGCAAGATGGAGCCGGGCGAGAGTCCTGAGCAGGCTCTTGTGCGTGAGATCTGGGAGGAGCTGGAGACGCGGATTGTTGTGGAGCGGCTGGTCAGGACCATTGAGTGGGACTATCCGCAGTTTCATCTGACCATGCACTGTTTCTGGTGTCACGTTGAGAGCGGTCAGCTCACGCTGAAAGAGCATGAGGCGGCGCGCTGGTTATCGGCCCAACTACTTGACAGCGTGGAGTGGCTGCCGGCTGATTTGCAAATTATTGATGATATCAGGAGACAATTGTGATACAATTGGGGCCGTACTCTTAGCCCTTTTTTTAGCATGAAGAAATTTTGGAAGATTCTGATAATTGCAGCGGTGGTGCTGGGCGTTTTGGCCGCCACCTGTCCGGGCAGGCAGCGTCATATTGATGCTGAAGTTAAGTTTATGAGGAGAACGCTGCATGAGCTGGCGGAAAGGATGATGAAGGATTTTGAGCAGATCAAAGAGATGGGTGATAAGGAGAGACAGATGATGGCTGGTCTGGAGGAATCTTTAATCAGTCAGATTGAACCTGCCATTAAGGAAGTTATGGTAGTTAAGAACTATATCTTTTTCAGTCTGGGACGCTATGAGAATGAGACCGATGGGGCCATGACTGCGAGCGTGGGCTTTCTGGGAATGGTATTCCCCAATAAAAAGGAGCTTAACACTTATTACAATTATAATATGAACGGATCCAAATAATAAAAAGAATATGGCAAAAGACAGATTTGACATCAAGGAAAGGGAAGGAATGGGTCTGGCAACTCATGCTTATGTCATTGTTGACAAGGAGACCGGAGTTAATTACCTATATGTTCATTGCGGTTATGGCGGTGGCCTTACCCCACTACTGGATAAGGAGGGGAAGCCTATCATCAGCAAGCCGGAGGGATATCAGAAATAGTACAAAAGCGTACAGTCCCCTTTTGTACTGTAGCGGTAATTGGAATTAACTGATGAGATATATTGTTGTTGTGGCATCGGCCATCATGATGCTGCTGCTGGGCGGATGCCGCGGGAGTAAGACGGACCGGATATCGGCCCAGATGGCTTATGAGGGGGTGAGCAATTATTGCCATAGCGAGTTTGACTGGAGCCCGGCCCAGGAGAACCCATCGATTATGTATGTGGCGTTGGCCGATAGCACCGACACTGAATACAAGGTGGTGTTCCGCAGTTATACCGGTGCGCTGACTTACTTTCACGTTGACAAGGAGAGCGGTTCCACAAGGATGGTGGAGTTTGTTCCGGCGCTCAATATTGAGAATGAAGCCGGCTCTATCAACTTGCGCGATTACCTGAAATGATACAATTGGGGACTGCCCCCTTTGTGTCATTTTTGTACTATCTGATGAAATTGGTCCTGAGCGGTGGCTCTTTTTCGGGATGTCCGTCTTGGGCTACATTCAGCTTCTTGATCATCCAGGCCATATTGCGGCCCAGTGTCCGCATTGTCTGCATACCCTCTTCATCCAGCTTTACCTGTCCGGGAGTCTGGCCGTAAACCATGTTCCAGTACTGCGAACTGACCACAGGCATATTGGTCATAGTAAAGTATTTGTTCAGCCTGTCAAAAGCTGCCGATGCACCACCACGACGGCAAACCACCACGCTGGCAGCCGGTTTGTACTGCAACTGCTGGCTCAAGGTATAGAACACCCGGTCCAGCAAAGCGCAAAGTGAACCGTTAGGCCCCCCATAATAGACTGGTGATCCTACCACAAGCCCGTCAATGCCGTCTTGCACTGTCCTCCATATCTTGTAGTACAGTTCGTCATTGTACGTGCATCGGCCATTCTTACCGCACCATCCACAGGCAATGCAACCGTGGATAGCCTCTTTGCCGATGCTCACAATCCCGGTCTCAACACCCTCGGCGTTGAGTGTATCGGCCACCTCGCTGAGCGCCTGGAACGTATTTCCATGCTCCTTGGGGCTTCCGTTTATCAATAATACTTTCATTCCGCAAATATATAAAAATAGTACAGAATAGGTCAGGCACCAATTGTACCATTTTACTTTTGCGCTGAAAGAAATGAGTCAAAACAAAGTATAAACTAATGAGACCAGGTAATGAGTTTTTTATTAGTTTTGCTTGAATCAACAGTAAGGTATGAAGATATTACACACCAGCGACTGGCATCTGGGGCATGTCCTGTACAACTATTCCCGCGAGGAGGAGCAGCAAAGCATGCTGGACCAGATAATTGAGATTGTCAGGAATGAGCAACCTGACGCATTGCTGATAGCCGGCGATGTCTATGACACCACCCAGCCATCGGCTACCGTTCAGAAAATGTTTGCCGATTCCATTGTCAGCATACATGATGCTTGCCCCGGGATGCAGATATTCTGCATAGCCGGCAATCATGACAGCGGCAGCCGTCACATGATTTTCCAGACCCCCTGGCAGGCGCTTGGGGTTCACATGATAGGCAGCATTCTGCGTGATAGCGACCTTGAAGACTACATATTCAAGATAGAGGGCAAGGGTTATATCATAGCTGTCCCGTTTGCTTTTGGCCGGTTCATGCCGGATGATGTTTTCAAGCGTCTGACGAGGATGGTTGCCGAACGTAATGCCCAAGAGCAGCTGCCGGTATTTGTCATGGGACACCTGGCTCTGTTCAAGACCGATTACCGCGGACATGACCAGTCAACCGATGACAACATCGGCGGAGTACCCTGCCAGGAGATTGACATCTTTGGTGACGACTATGATTATGTTGCCCTTGGTCACATCCATAAGGAGCAGACTTTAGGCGCCAAAGGCAATGTGCGGTATTGCGGCACACCCATTGCCGTTAGTTTTGACGAGTCATACTCCGGGAACAGACATGGAGTTACCTCAGTAAGCTGCCAGAAGCACGGCGGTCCTGTGACAATTACGCCTGTTGACATAGACAACATCCGTCCTCTTGTAAACATTCCCGCCGACGGTTATGACAACTGGGACAATGTACTGGATGAACTGAAGAATTTCCCCGATGATATCCCTGCATACCTGCGCCTGAACGTAGAGATCGAAAAGAGCCTGAAAGCAGGTTCCCTTGATCAAGCCAGACTTATTGCCGGCGCCAAGAAGTGCAGAATCTGCCTTATAAATCCTACCCGAAAGGAAAAGAATGAAAGCGCCGGACAGCAATCACTCACCACCATGGAGTTCAAGGAACTGGAGCAGTCGGAGGTACTCAGAATGTGGGCGGAATCGAAAGGCATGGATTTTTCCGATGATCTTAAGGAGCTTTTCCAGATTGTCAAGGACAGCCTGCTGGAGTTCCCTGATGAATATCCCGATGTAACAAAAGACAACGACTGATGACATGAAGATACAGAAACTTGAGATACATAACATTGCATCCATAGAGGACGCAACCATTGACTTTACCCAATCTCCGCTCAAGAACAGCGATGTTTTTCTTATCACAGGCGAAACAGGAGCCGGCAAAACCACCATCCTGGACTCCATCTGCCTGGCTCTGTTCAACACCACACCGCGACTGAACAAGGGATACAACAGGAAGGTCCAGAACAATTCTGACAACCTTACCCTTGACGACCCCCGCCAGCTGATGCGACGTGATACCGGATGGGCCTATGTCAAGCTCTATTTCACAGGTATAGACGGTTGTGAGTATCTGGCGCACTGGTCTGTGCAGCGCGGCGTCAGGAAAAAGCCCACCAGTGCAATGGATCCAGTGGAATGGAGCATTGAAAACATAACCAGGAAAAAGACCTTCACCGGAAGAGGAGACAAAACCGATGATGTGGAACAGGCAGTAAGCAATGCGGTGGGGCTGGATTTTGCACAGTTTTGCCGCACGACCATGCTTGCCCAGGGCGAATTCACCGAGTTCCTGAAGAGCGATGAAGACAAGAAGGCCGAGATTCTGGAAAAGATTGCCGATTTCTCGGAATACACCAGGATAGGCCAGCGTGTCCATGAGATTTGTGCCGCAAAGAAGAGACTTATGGACAAGGCACAGAAGGCGGCACAGGACAACGGACTGAATGAGGAACAGCTCCAGGAGCTGACAGGACGTATCGATACGCTGGAGAAGGAGATCGGAACTATTGATAAAGAGATCCGGGACAAGACCGTCAGAAGGGACTGGATAAAGACCGGCAATGACCTTGAGGCCGAAAAAAAAGACATATCCCAGGCTCTTGACAAAGCCGTCCAAGCCACCCAGACTCAGGAATACAGGAAACAGAGTGCCGACATACATGACTGGCGCTCTACAATCCAGGTTCGTGCAGACATATCAGCATTGGAGAAAGCCTCCCTGGAAATTGAACGCCAGAACAAAGAAATCGCAAGTATATCAGACAACTACTCAGAACTGCTGGGTGCCCTGGAATTCAACAGGCTGAAACTGGAGGAGAGCAGCAGGAAGGCAGCAGAACTCAAGGAGTGGATTGATGAACGTTCCGCCCATGAAAAGGTTTACGCCCATTCACAAACCCTGACGGTCAATCTGGAACATATAGGCGAATACAACCTTAAGACAGAGCAGGAGAACGCTACAATCAAGGCACAGGAGATTCTTATCCGTGAAAAGCTTGAACCGGAAATGAAAAAGGCTCAAGAGGCTCTGACACAGGCTCAGATAGAGCTGAGGAAACTGGGCGGAGACATTGAAAGACTCCAGAAAGAGGTTGATGGCCTGCATCTGCAGGATTTGCGTGACCAGAGGACCGGAGTTGCGGCAATTCCCGACAGGGTGAGCACTGCAAAGAGTTATATTGACCAATGGCAGCAGGATATCAATACATTGAAAGAGCGCATTAAAAAGCACGACGGAATGCATCAGGATATTCTGGATAAGCAAAAGCTGTATGATGCCCAAGAGTTGCCTATAAACAACGCAAAAGTTACTGCCGAAACACTTGAAGATGTCTATAAAAAGCAGCTGATTACCATTGACGACTGGGCCCGCGAAGCACGACGCAATCTCAACGAGGGAGATAAATGCCCTGTTTGCGGACAGACCATTAGCCAAGAACTGCCGCATGAGGAGATACTGTCCGATCTGGTGCGGAAAGCCAGGGACAGTTATGAAGAGGCCGACAAGAAGCATAAAATGCTAGTAAAGGAGCATAATCAATTAAAAGCGGAGATTGATGGCCTTAAGGAGGTTTTTGCCAAGAATGACAGTGCCATCAGAAACGATACGTCTGTATCACGCTCAGCAGGAAGGGTGCGCTCGGCAGTTGCCGGGTTTGGCATTGTCATCCCGGAGGATGTGACGGACATTATTCCATCGGACCTTTATGACAGATTGAATGATATTACTGTAAATGCAGCGGAACGTTTACGCGTACTGGAACTGCAAATAAAGGAGGGAAAGGAAAAGGAGGATAAGCTTAAGGAAATGCGTAAGGCTCATTCCGCTTTGCAAAACAACATCAATGATAAACTGACTGCTGATTTCGACGCAAAGAAGGAGAGTGTCCAGAATGCGGAAACAGTTATAAGCACATCAGCAAACAACATCAAAACATATAGGGAACAGATAGAGACAGCCCAGGGTGTTGTTTCCGGATATCTGGAGCGTGACGTTTGGGAGAAGGACCCCAAAGGATATGCCGCGAAACTTAAACAAGACGCATCCCTGTATGACGCCAAGACCCAGGAGTATAAGATACTTGTTCAGGAGATGGGCACACTTGAACAGTCTCTGAAAGATGTAAAAGGCAGCCAGGAACAGGCAACCGCTTCACTGCCTCAGCTTAATGGCGTCAGAATGGGTGAAATCAAGAGGACAGACAATCTGCTGAACAAGATGATTGCCATTACCACCAGCGCCAGGACGACGGCAACCCTGAAAGAGCAGAATGAGAAGACACTGACTGATAAAAAAACGGTGATTGACGCTTTCCTGGACCAGAACCGCGGTATCAGCATGGAGAGGCTGAATGAGCTGAACAGGTACTCACTCCAGCAGGTGTCTGCAATGGAAAAGACCGTAAAAGATACCGATGATAAGGTTAACGGTAAAAAGAGCGAGCTGGAGAATGTATCTGAAAGAATAAAAAAGCATAACGGCATAAAGCCTGAACTGTCAGCCGATGACACCCTTGATTCCCTAAACGCAAGTATAGAGCAACAGACTGAACGGATAAACAGGATGAGACAGGATCTGGGTGTTGACAAAAAGGCGTTGGAGGATGACAAGGATAAGAAAAAACAACTGGGCGAGAAGGAGAAGAAAGCCAGGGAAGCATCGCAGGAATACGCACGCTGGCAGGTTCTCAACTCGCTGATAGGCAGCGCCGACGGCAGGAAATTCATGATAATAGCGCAATGCTATCTCATGGACAGTCTGCTGGATTCAGCCAATCAGTACCTTAAGAAACTGGCTCCGCGATACAAGCTGCTGTCAGTCCCGGAGAGGCTCTACCTGTCGGTCGAGGACTCTTATCAGGGATACGCCACCCGCAGTACCGATTCTCTTAGCGGCGGTGAAGGATTCCTTGTATCACTGGCACTGGCGCTGGCTCTTGCCGATGTAGGCCAGAGCCTGGCTGTAGATACATTGTTCATTGATGAAGGATTCGGCACACTGAGCGGCACTCCGCTGACAAATGCAATCAATACCCTGCGCACGCTTCACGGACACGCCGGACGGCATGTGGGTATCATAAGCCATCTGCGCGATGTCAAGGAGAGCATCTCCACTCAGATATTGGTAAAGCAGGAAGGCACAACGTCATGCAGCACTGTAGAAATCATATAGTATAGTTTTCCATACTTTTGGACCCTATGGAGGTGACCTGTCTGCCTGACGATCTTCAGAATCTGTTTTTACCGTTTCCACTGACATCACTTAATCAGTTTCTGAAGCTGTGAATCGGCGGCATCGGGACAGACGGATTGCAATTGTTTTATAATGAGGCTGAAGGATTCCCGGGGTGTGCGGTCGCATCGGAATTCTTCATGGTCGTAAAGCTGCTCAGGGGTTGTAAGCAATGACCACCCCCATCCGTACTCGCTTCCATGCCTATCGCGAGGGTAAACAAAATCCTCTGTTACAATGCGTGTTGCCATTTGAAGGCGGGTTACATAACCGTCAAAACGGCTTCTCATCTTTGGCCCGTCAAATCCGCACAGGGCACGCAGATCACGTGTAATCAGGCTGCCGTGCTCCCTGAGAATTGTCAGAATCGTATCCTCAATGCTTCCTTCCTGGGGTTTGGGGTGTACGCTGCGTCTGTAGTTACAGAAATCGGGCCACCACTTCCGGCTTATGAATCCTGCCTTGCCGTTAAAGAACTTACCGTAAATATGACCGCCGTCCGTAATGATCTCACCTTTCCATTTCCACAATGGCCAGTCCCATCCTCCATCGGCATATACCACGTACCGGCAATCCTCATCGACAATATCTTCGGCACAAAAACCTTGGATTCCACTGTCCAGAAGCGGCAGGAATCCGATGCGCCCTATCAGGTCCACCATCTCGGCGCTGTTATGTATCATCTCAATCTGCGTATAAGAATCTGTTTTGATATGTTCCATAAAGTTGATTATCGGCTGTTTTTAAGTTATGCTTGATTATAGGCTGGGCATCGGAATAGAATAAGAGGAACGATGAAGACAGAGATAAAGAGGCAATATGAAATTTATGGAACAAAAATAAACATATTCTAACAGAAAAGAGATAACTTTAGGGCCAAATAACCTAATAAACCAATAAATATGAAAAAGTATCTGATCTGTACAGCCGTTGGCCTGATGGCAATGGCGGCAGTGCCTGTAACGGCACAGAATTCAAGAATTGTAGAGGAAGGCGGTACCGGTCCCTACAAGGCCATCATGATGGAAGAACCAACCCTCACGACCCACACTGTTTTCCGCCCGCAGGATCTCAGCAAGTTCGGCAAGGATAATCTCATGCCCGTGCTGGTATGGGGTAACGGCGGTTGCGCCAACTCACCCAGCGGTCACATCAATTTCCTTAACGAAGTGGCTTCACAGGGTTATCTGATTGTAGCAATAGGTCCCAGCAACTATCAGCAGCTGGAAGGTCCGCGTCCCGGCCAGACCGGTGATGTCCCACGCATGGGACAAGGTGGCGGTTTTCCCGGCGGAGGTATGCCCCAGGGCGGAATGCCTCAGATGGGCGGACAGCGTCCACAAGGTGCTCCCCAAGGTGCCCAAGGTGCTCCGCAGCGTCCTCAGGGTCAGCGTCCTCAGGGACAAGCCGGACAGCAGGGTCAGCGTCCTCAAGGCGGTGGATTCCAAGGTGGAGGTATGCCAGGTGGAATGGGCGGCGGTATGCCACAGATGGGTGGCGGCGGCATGTCCATGGGTGACCCCGCAGGCCTGAAGCAGGCTCTGGAATGGGCTATCGCCCAGAATGCCGACAGGAACAGCCCCTACTACGGTAAGCTTGATGTTGACAATATTGCCGCAGCAGGTATGTCATGCGGCGGTCTGCAGGCTCTCCACATGATGGAAGACGCCCGCATAAAGACCATTCTGGTCATGAACAGCGGTTTCTTCAACGGAGGTGACGACAAGGCCAGCCTGAACACCAAGATGAAGCAGAAATCTGTCATCTGGATTCTGGGCGGTCCCACCGATATCGCATACGAGAACGGAACCGATGACTTCAAGCAGCTGTCCGGCACAATGCCGGCATTCATCTGCAATCTGGACGGCATAGGACACGGTGGCACATACATGCAGCCACATGGCGGTGATTACGCAAAGGTGGCGACAGCATGGCTCAACTGGTGGCTCAAGAACGACAAGGAATCCGGCACAATGTTCACCGGAAACGAGCCCGGCGTAGGCAAGATGGCAGGCTGGACTTTTGACCGCAAGAATATCAGATAAACCTGATAGATATCCGGAAGAAACGTGCTCCTGATGATATGACAGGAAGCACGTTTCTTTTTTTCACCCATTTAGAATCTTTTTGATTTGTTTCCATGATTTTCTTCTGGAAACCTATCAAGACATATTCCAGAACCGGATGTTTTACTATTTTTGCGGACACATACACACCGATATGAATATTCTCATCAGTAACGGCATCATACTGCCCATGAACGCCACGGAGGGCGGGGAACTCTATTTCAATGGTTATTTAGGCATTGAAGGTGAACGGATTGCATTCGTCAGTGCGGACAGCAGGAAGGCAGAAGAATTCACCGTCAGGCATAAGGATGACTGTAAACTGATAGATGCCACAGGCAAGATAGTAATGCCCGGTTTCATCAATACACATACACATGTGGCAATGGCGCTGCTACGTGGCATTTCCGATGATGTTCCTTTGATGGAATGGCTCCAGGAGCACATCTGGCCTATCGAAGGCAAGATGGGTTATAAGGAGATTTTTGACGGAGCAAGACTCGGCATCCTCGAGATGCTTCTGGGAGGTACGACCACCTTCGTCGATATGTATCCGTATGAGGAAGCTGTGGCCGAAGCCGCAGAGAGCGCGGGAATCCGGGCGGTGGTAAGTCCCTGCCCGATGGATTTCAGGATGGAACATTTTGAGGAAGACTGGCGTGCCGTCCGTGACAGATTCAGCGGCAGCAGACTGGTATCAATGATGATGGGACCCCATGCCATATATACTCTGTCTGACAAGAACCTGCAACGCTCCATCACTCTGGCCCGGGAACTGGGTATAGGCAGTCACGTTCATCTGGCAGAGACGGAAACAGAAGTCAGTGACGCATTCGCCAGGTATGGAATGAGTCCCACGGCATTCTTTGAGAAGGCAGGACTGTTCAACACCCCCACCCTGGCTGCCCACTGCGTGATGGTGGATGATAGGGACATAGAGATTCTTGCCACCCGTAATGTATCGGTCGCACACAATCCGCAGAGCAACATGAAGCTGGCATCGGGCATAGCTCCAGTCAAGAAAATGCTTGATGCGGGAGTGAACGTATGCTTGGGTACTGACGGGGCTTCATCCAACAATGACCTGGATATGTGGGAGGAGATGCGAACCGCATCACTGCTCCAGAAAGTCGCCACAAAGGATCCCTGCTCCATACCTGCATATACAGCGCTTAAAATGGCTACCGTGAATGGAGCAAAGGCCATCGGTCGCGAAGGAGAGCTCGGAACACTCTCACCGGGAGCATTCGCAGACATCCAGCTCGTAAACATAGAGAAACCACACCTTTATCCGCACACCAATCCGGTTTCAGAACTGGTTTACAGCACCCACGCTTCCGATGTGGATACGGTGATAGTCAATGGCCGTATTAGCGTGGAGGGACGAAGGTGCATGACAATGAATGAAGACGATGTCTGCAGCTCCGCGCAGGAACATATCAACCGTCTCCTCCAAAAATAAAAAGTTCAGACTTCCTCAAAAAAAGTTGCAATTGGCTTTGGCGGATATAACCAAAACCCTTACCTTTGCACCGCTTTCATAACAAAGCATGTTCTTTGAACATTTCAAATGCGGCAATTGGCGACAAGCCGAGAGTAGAGAAAATCTATTTTCTATACCGAGGCGCGAAAGCCAATCGCGTATTTGCAAAATAATGCGGCAATAGCTCAGTTGGTAGAGCACGACCTTGCCAAGGTCGGGGTCGCGAGTTCGAGTCTCGTTTGCCGCTCAAGGAAATTGCTCTTTGAACAATTTGGAAATGCCCAGGTGGCGGAATTGGTAGACGCGCACGTTTCAGGTGCGTGTGCCGCGAGGTGTGCAGGTTCGAGTCCTGTTCTGGGCACTTCTCTGGAGAGATGGCGGAATTGGTAGACGCGCTACTTTGAGGGGGT
>JAGCDE010000007.1 GCA_017651315.1 Bacteroidaceae bacterium | reverse complement strand
GCCAATTAACAATGCAAAGATAATACTTTTCTCCCCACTAATTACATTTTTCTCCCTACTTTTTAATGGCTTTCATACTACTTTTCGTTGTTGATGTTGCTGAGCAGGCGATTTTTGCCTAAATTTGTGTTAGATAAATCGGAATTTACATCAACCATATGACCAACATCACCAAACTCCTTTGCTTAGGCCTCTGCCTCTGTGCAGTTGCCTGCGGAAACCCGTCACAGAAAGCGTCTGACACTGAATTTACCGACAGCGTAGCCGAGGCTCTCGCATGTGGTGGACAAATCGATCTGGACCAGCTCCAGTGGACCAGAGAGCCTGCTGCCTGTGAAATGAAGGACGGTGTCATCTCCATTACTACGGCCCCTCACACGGACCTTTGGCAGCGGACATACTACCATTTTAGGAACGATAATGCCCCGGTGCTTCAGATGAAGACCAGGGAGAAGTTCTTCAGCTTCGTGGTGAAGACGGACTTCACACAGAGCCATCAGCGCTTCGACCAGTGCGGCATCGTGATGTACCTGGACAGCGACAACTGGCTCAAGGGCTCCGTCGAGTTCGAGAATGAGGAGTTCCAGCACCTTGGAAGTGTGGCCACCAACAATGGCTATTCTGATTGGGCCACCACTGCAATCTCGGCCGAGGTAAAGACCATGTGGTACCGTTTCTCCCGCAGGGAGGACGACTTTTGCATCGAGTGCTCCACCGATGGAATCAACTTTAGCCAGATGCGCGTCTGCCATATGTACGCCGCCACCGACGAGATCTGCTTCGGCATCTACGCCTGCTCCCCGGAGGAATCCTCTTTTACGGCCGTGTTTACGGATATGAAGATTACGGAGTGCGCCTGGAAGGCCCACGACGGCCAGCAGCCGGATGAGGAGTAGCTGGTTAATTCAAATTTATCGGTATAGCATAATGCCTCGGCAGTCCTCAAGGAAATGTCCCGGCTATAATTATGAGCGAAAAACCGTATCTTTGTACAGCAGTCTAAAGACAATAGATAATTGGCACCACTTCTAGAAAGGAAATACCCGTTTGAATTGAATGGCAGTCCCACAAAAGAGGCGCTGCTTGCTTTTCTAATAGTCTTTTTGATTCTTTTTCTCCTGCAGCCATTCGGAATCAGCGAATATGAAGGGAGCAGGTTTCTGATCTGTCTGGCTTTCGGATTGGTTACATTCGTTTGCAGTATGGCGATGGATTTCTTCATTGCACTTCCGTTACAAAAGCGAGCAAAGCCATGGAGAATCTGGCATCAGGCTTTGGCGGTTTTCGTGGAGATACTTATTATCGGGTTATGCAATTTTCTGCTTGCAAGCCTGGTATTCAATTACCCGCTGGATTGGGCTTCGTGTTTGGAAATGGTTTACTGGACAATCATCATCGGCTTGGTTTATGCCGGTTTGTCCACCACCTTTTCGTATCAGAAGTATTTACGAGGACAGTTGGATGCACTACTTGACAAGACGACGATACAGCAGGAAGGCATTATAGCAACCATCCACGACAATCGCGTCAGAGGCAACGACCTACATATACCCCTCAATGACTTATTATATATTGAGGCCCAGAAGAACAATGTGGCGGTGTACTATAAAGACGGAAACAAACTTGCCAGGAAAGAGATTCTTTCCACGCTTGCTTCCGTGTTGAGCGATCTGGAGGATTATCAGAATGTGTTTCAGTGCCATCGGTCTTTTGTGGTAAATCTGAACAATATCTCTTCTGCCAAAGGGAACTCCAACGGTTACATTCTTGAGCTTGGAGGAGGGCTTGCTGCAGTGCCGGTTTCCCGTTCCTACGTACCCACTCTTAAGTCGTTTATAGCATAGCTGTTTATCATTTTCCTTCGTAATTCGTCCGGGCGGTTAGCTATCCGTCCGGCGTTTTAGTTGTCTGTCCTTGATATTTGGAGGGTTGGATCTCCGTGTCCATATTTGCAGCAGACAAAAACGTACGAAATGATGAAAACAACTAATTTCATAACCCTTTTGGTTATTTGCTGTATGGCAATTGGATGCGGTCACAAGACAAGCAGACAAGCCGTACCCGCCATTGAACTGAGCAATATGGACTCTACCGTCAATCCGGCGGATGATTTCTACCGCTATTGTAATGGCAATTGGCTAAAAAGCAATCAGATTCCTGAAGATAACTATCTCTATGATGCTTTTCAGGAGGTCGGTGACCGTACCAAGCTACAAATCCAAAAAATCATAGAGGAGGTCTCTCAAGATAAACACGCCCGGCAAGGCAGCATCGTCCAGAAGATTCGGGATTTCTACAACTCGGGCATGGACTCAGTGGCCATCAACAATCGTGGCTACAGCGAACTGCTTCCATACTTCGAGAAGATAGAACGGCTGGGCGATAAAACACAACTTGCCGCGCTTATCGGACAACTTCACGACGAGGGATTTAAACCCTTCTTTACTGCCGGACTCATCGTTGACTGGAAGAATGCCGACAGATATATTATGGTGGTTTTCCAAGACGGCATCAGCCTTCCAGTCCGCGATCTGTATCTTGAAGATGCGGCTCAGGTAATATGCGATCATTATGTGGAGCACATTGCCAATATGTTCCGCCTTACCGGAACAGATTCAACCTTGGCAACGATCAATGCTCAAAATGTTCTGGCTATGGAGACGGAACTCGCCAGAATATCGATGCCTATGGAGGAAATGCTTGACCCTCAGAACCTATATCACTTCAAGAGTCGTGAAGAATTCCAGGCCTCCACACCCAACTTCGACTGGGACAATTACTTCGTTGCCATTGGCGCGCCGGCCTTCGACAGTCTCAATGTGGCATCACCTGACTACTTCGTCGCTCTGGACAAGATTATTCAAAGCTCAGATCTCGACGTTATCAAGACCTACCTTCGCTGGAAAGTGATCACCAATAGTGCTCCTCTGCTCAGCGATGACCTGGTCACCGAAGACTTCAACTTCTTCAATAGCTTTCTTTATGGTCAGGAGACGCAAAAACCCCGTTGGCGTCGCGTGCAGAGCAGAATATCAAATCATTTGGAGATGGCTGTCGGCAAGCTGTATGTCGAGAAATATTGCTCCTCTGAAGCCAAGGAGCATGCGCAGGCCCTTGTCGAAAACCTGCGTCTGGCTCTTGGAGAACGCATCAAGCATCTCGACTGGATGAGCGAAGAGACCAAAGCCAAAGCCCTCCACAAGCTTGCGTGCATGAACATGAAAATTGGCTATCCCGAGAAATGGTTGGACTATAGCGAGCTCGAAGTCACTCCAGATTCCTATTTCCAGAACGTGCACCGTACCATTCGCTTCGAGAACGCGATAGACATGGCCAAGATCGGCACTCTTGTCGATAGGGATGAATGGGATCTATCTCCGCAAACCGTCAATGGCAATTACAGGCCGGAAAAGAACCAGATCACGCTTACGGCGGCTGTCCTTCAGCCCCCATTCTTCAATTTGGATGCTGACGATGCCGTCAACTATGGAGCCATCGGCCAGGCTATCGCTCACGAGATGACCCACGGGTTCGACAACTCCGGGCGAATGTATGATGAGAACGGCAACCTCAATAATTGGTGGACAGAAGACGACGATGCCAAGTTCACCGAACGGGCCGGACAATTCGTGAAACTGTTCGACGAGTTCGAACTTTTCGGCTATCACGTCAGTGGAGAACGCACGTTGGATGAGAATATCGCCGATCTGGGAGGCCTCAATGTGGCTTGGGATGCCTACCAGATGACCGACGAGGCGAAAGCGGGCAAACCCATTGACGGCTTTACGCCCGCTCAGCGTTTCTTCATCAGCTACGCTACTGTATGGCGCTGCCTGATTCGTAACGAGGCTCTCGAGCTTCAGATGGTAGAAGATCTGCACGCGCCCCACGAAGCCCGGGCTAACCGAACTCTCGGCTCGATGCCGCACTTCTACGAAGCCTTCGACATTCCGGAAGGTAGCAAGATGTTTATTGATCCCGAAGAGCGGGCTGCCATTTGGTAATTCAGCGGAACTTATGAAAGATCTGTACGAAAAAAGCGAGATCAGTTTTGCCCTCTTCTGGATAGCCCTCTATGTGGCGACATCCATTATTCTGGGCAATCTGGGAGACAACAAGACAGCTCTTGCTGTTGGCCTGGCCGTCATCTCGGTTCTGATGTTCCTGTTCGTGTATAGGAACGGTCTCCTGAAGAAATACGGCCTGGACGGGTGGGGGGAAAACAATCGCGCCCTGTTGTGGTTCATTCCGTTATGGATCATTGCGAGCGGCAACTTCTGGGGCGGGTTCATGTCTGATTGCCACGGTTCAGCCATAATCACGGCTGCCGTTTCTATGGCTTTCGTGGGCTTTGTCGAGGAATTGGTTTTTCGGGGCTTTCTGTTCAAAGCTATGCTGAAGGACGGTAACGTGGCTATGGCAATAATCGTATCTTCAGTCACATTTGGACTTGGACATATCTTCTCTTTATTCACTGGAGATTCATTTATAGAGTCACTTACTGGGATCGTCGTTGCCATTACCATGGGGTTTGTCCTGACAATGGTTTTCTTCAAATGTGGCAGCCTTATCCCATGCATAATTGCGCACTGCGTTATCGATGTTTCTTCTGTATTTACCGCCGATAAGACCGGGCTTTTGAACGTGATTTACATAATAGTGTTCTTTTCCTTTGCTATCGGATACTGCCTGTATCTTTTGCACATTAAGACACCTGACATTCACAAGACTGAAACAAATATCAATTAAAAACCAAACAACATGAAACGTTTACTCATCATCTTTTTCATTGTATTATCCACATTTGCTTCTGCCAATGCGCAGTACATCAACAAAAACAGCTACAAAGATCTAAAGGGCATTTATAACCCGAAGGAGTATGTCAAGCAGGATGCCGACCCGTACAATGCAGGTTGGTACGAATGTGCGTCTTTCTTTGTCCCCGGTATTGGCCAACTTTTATCCGGTGAAGTTTGGCGCGGCCTTGCATTCCTCGGCGGTGAAGCCATACTGATGGGCATTATTACAGATACGGCGTTGGAAATCGAGAGGATTGCTGTTACCAACGAAAGCGGATTCCTAATAGGATATACTGATGAGGCGAAGGGAAAAAGAAATATGGCCATCTTGCTCAGTGCGCTTGGCGTTGATCTTGGTCTTGCCATCTGGTCCAGCATTGATGCTGCTAGGGTGGCAAAAGTAAAGAATATGTATTATCAGGACCTTATCGGAGGAAAGACTCCAGTGGAATTAAATTTTGCTCCTGCGTTATCTTTTGCTCCTTCTCAATCCGGCACTACTCAGATGTGTGCCGGTCTGGCTCTTCAAGTGAAGTTTTAAGGATAAGACTCACCAGTCCTGAAGGATTGATGGGGATCTTATTGTGATGTGGAAACCACTAGTCGTGACTTGAACGTGCTGTATCAGCGCAAACGAGCGCATCCGGTGATTCTACATAATCACTCCCGATGAGATGTAATTTGGCAAATATGTACTTTCCAAGTTGAGAAGTACATATTTGCCATTTGTGACATGTGACAATTCCGGTGTTTAACCTCAATAAAACGGTAGATGGTTTGGCAAAAATGGACAAAAGAATGGTACTTGTATAGTATTTCAAACAAGTATAGAGCTACAATACAACTACAAATGAAGCCATGGTAGGGGAGTACCATTTTAAAACCGCTACTTATTCGTGTGAATTATCCAATAACATTTCATAAAACAGCGGTTTGGGTAACTTTTTCGGGTAAGTGTGACAAAATTCTGTCACAGAAGGTGATTTTGTGACAAACACTGTGACAAAACCGACTAAAAACAAAGAAATCCAATCATAATCGTGAAATCACGAATATAGTCGTATTTAACTTTGAAGAGAGTAGGATTCAACTAGTTTGAGATTTCTGCCTCAAGCTTCAAGTAAGATATAACTTATTAAATATCAGACTTTTATTTCCCGACGCAGAAGTGGCTGAAGATGTTTCCAAGGATATCATCGGTGGTGATATCGCCTGTTATCTGAGAGAGGTGGTGGATGCACTGGCGGATGTCCTGACTCAGGAAATCGCCCGATATGCGGTCCTTTAGGCCCTGGCGGACGCGGCGGATGCACTCCTGGGCGTTGATGAGGGATTCGTAGTGGCGCATATTGGTCACAATCACATCCTGCTCACTGATTTCCGGGATAGCGGCGGCCTTGACCAGAAAGTCATTCAACTGTTGTAGTCCATGTCCGTACTTGGCCGATATCCACACGTCCGTATCTGTAGGCTGGGGCAGGGCCGATGCATCATCACATTTGTTGTGAACGCGGATAAGGTGCTTGCCATGGGCCAGCTCCAGTATGGTCTTCTCTGTCTCTGCATCCGCTGGGTGAGCCTCATCGGTCATCCAAAGTATTATGCTGGCCTCACGTGCCTTGCGGTAGGAACGCTCAATTCCCATGGACTCAACGGTATCGGTGGTCTGTCGGATGCCGGCGGTGTCGATAAAGCGGAACAGCAAGCCGCCAATGGTGGTGGTGTCCTCGATGCTGTCGCGGGTGGTGCCCTGGATGTCGCTTACAAGCGCACGGTCATCGTGCAGCAGCTGGTTCAGTAGGGTGCTCTTGCCGGTGTTGGTCTGGCCTATTATAGCTACGGGAACGCCGTTGCGTATGGCATCGCCTGTGCTGAACGAGTCTGCCAGACGGGTAATCACCTGCTCTATCTGAGCGGCCAGTTGCTCTAACTGTGAGCGGTCGGCAAACTCCACATCCTCCTCGCTGAAATCAAGTTCCAGCTCTATGAGTGATGTAAACTGCAGCAGCTGGTCACGCAGGGAGCGCAGCTCACGGCTGAATCCGCCTTTCATCTGGTTCATGGCCAGACGGTGTGATGCGGCCGATGTGGATGCAATAAGGTCGGCCACAGCCTCGGCCTGGCTCAGGTCCATCTTGCCGGCAAGGAAGGCACGCTGGGTGTATTCACCGGGCTCTGCCTGACGGCAGCCGGCATCTATAAGCAGCCGGCATACCTGCTGGAGTATGTATGAGGAGCCGTGACATGATATCTCGGTGCTGTCCTGTCCCGTAAAGGAACGGGGGGCACGGAACACACTCACAAGCACATCGTCTATTACAGCACCGGTGCCGTCAACTATCTGTCCGTAACAGAGGGTGTAGGGGGTGGCACTGGCAAGGGGATGCTTTGAAACGGAGCGGAATATGCTGTCGGTCAGGCGTATTGCATCGGGACCGCTCACACGTACCACTCCTATCGCTCCTCCGGCGCGGGTGGCAACGGCACATATCGTATCGTTAAGTTCTGTCACTGTTCAGATGCGGTCAAGAACACGGGTTATCAGACCTTCAAGCAGGGGCTTGTAGTCTGTGTTCATCTCCTTGGCATAGCGGTTGGCTATGACCATGCATACGGTCATGGCCCGATGACCCAGAATTGCCGCCAGTCCGGCTACAGCCGAACTCTCCATCTCATAATTGGTTATGCGGTAACCATTATACTCGAAACTCTCGACCTTGGCGTTCTGGTCAGGGTCGGAAAGCCCGGCACGCAATACACGTCCCTGCGGGCCGTAGAATCCGTTGCAGGCTATGGTTACGCCCGGAACCATCTTTTCATCATCGGCCATAATGCGCTTCAGGAGCTCGGGGTTGGCGTTAGCCACGTATGGCGCACCGCGTTTGGTGGACCACTCCATGTGGGCAATGAAAACACGTTCAAAATCAAGGTCGCATACCTGGTCCCGGCCTGCATAGAAGTTCAGTAACCCGTCAAAGCCGATGCTCTTGACCGAGCACAGGTAAGTGCCAAGCGGCGTGTATGGCTGCAGGCCTCCGCAGGTGCCTATGCGCACGATATCCAGAGTACGGTGCTCCGGTTTCTCGGTGCGGGTGGCATAGTCGATGTTGGCGAGGGTGTCCAGCTCATTCATGACTATGTCAATGTTATCGCAACCTATACCTGTGGATTGCACTGTAATACGCTTGCCTTTGTACATTCCTGTGGCGGTACGGAACTCACGGTTACTTACGGTGCACTCCACGCTGTCAAGCATCGAGGCTATTGTATCTACTCGTCCGGGGTCGCCTACAAGTATCACCTTATCGGCCAGCTGCTCCGGCTTCAGATGCAAGTGGAAACATGAACCGTCATCATTGATAATCAGCTCTGATGGTGCAAAATATGTATTCATATAGATTATCGGTTAAGATAGTTTATCTCGGTTGTACGGATGTCATTCTCCATTTTTGCAATCCGTCGTTCCTCCTCAAGGGTTTCATCCTCAAGTCTGAGGAGCTCATCCCTCATCGCCTCTTTCTGCTGGACGGATGCCTGGGAATACTCATCGCGCTGTTGCTGAAGCCTTGCCGCATCAGTCTGGTATTTATGCTTGAGCTCTTGCCACCGGGAAAATTGCTGAGCGGCTTCGTTGTTCCTGAAATCGGACAGCTCGTGATATTCCGTGAAGTCATCAATCAGGAAATTGAAGGCTCCCTTCTCGTTGCTCTCGGCGACATTATAAGTCAGGATAGTGAGCCTCTGCCGGGCATCACGGACTTGCCGCATATCAGTCTGGGTCTCGCTGATTGACATGAGTCTGGCGGCCCTGTGTATTGCCAGTGTGTCACCGCCTTCATAGTTGTAAATCTGGCGGCTGTCATTCGGGATGAACACATATACGCATACATAATCCTCCGGCTGGCGGCGGTCTGTGGCGAACCATCCCAGGTTGTTGGTCTCGTCAATCACGTAGAGATAATCATTCGCCTCGGAATTGAAGGGCATGGCCAGATGCTCCGGCTTGAGGAAGCGTCCGGTCTGGGTGTTGAATCTTGACACATATAGATCCAGGCCTCCCATCGACTCGTTTCCGTCCGATGCAAAATAGACTGTTACTCCGTCATTCATGATGAAAGGATACCTCACGCTTCCTGTTGACTCCAGGCCGGGAAGCGGAGTCTCGTCATCCCAGTTGTCAAATGACTTGAAGCGGGTGTACAGATGAAACAGACTGTCGGCTGCCATGCGGCTGTAATAGACCTGGTTTTCAGTCTCGGGAAGAAAGACCTCGCCATCGGAACTGTCTCCGAAGAAGTCCGAACTGCTCATGACCGTTCCTGCCGACTCTCCCAGTATGTATGTCCCGAACACATCATTCTTTTTCACCACGAAACTGTCTATAAAGCAAACCCGGTTGGTGTTCCGGACCATTCTGAACAGCACTTTAAGACTGTCGGCCATAGCTGTGAACCGGGCTTCAGTCTGCTCGTTGTGCTGCTGCTTGTCCTTGGTTATCTTGCTGACATACTCCTCAAAGGCCGAAATGGCAGGCTGGTAATCCTCGCGTTCCATATAATAATAGCCCATGTACATGTATGCCTTGAGGATGCTCTTGGCGGCGGCTTTCTCAAGATAGGGTAGCGCCAGATGTGACTCTCCGGTCTCCATGCAGCATACACCGTACCAATAGTTACGGTTAGCATCGTTGGGCTGCTGCTTGAGGTACCGGAGCATGATGGGCTTGGCTTTCTCATAATCGCCCTGGTTGAAATAGTTGCGCCCCTGCTGGAGTGTCTGTGCTCCGGCGGACAGCGTTATGGCCAGTGTTATGAGTATTGCTGCAACACGTTTCATAGAGGTTCGTGATAATATTGATGTGTAAAGATAGTGTAAATAATCGCATCTGCGCAAAAAAACACATGATTGGGTTTAATTTGTTGTCGTGTCGCGAACCCCGTAACAATCATTTGCATTAACTTCGCGCCCGGTTTTAAAAATGATGATTGCTGATATGAAAGGTTTGGTGACAGTGGCGCTTCTGGTGGTGTCAAACATCCTGATGACTTTCGCGTGGTATGGGAACCTTAAGCTCCAGGAGATGAAAATCAGTACTGACTGGCCTCTTATACTGGTGATTCTGGCATCATGGGGGCTGGCGTTCTTCGAGTACTGCGTCATGATTCCCGCCAACCGCATCGGGTCCGATATCAATGGCGGACCTTTCAATCTGGTTCAGCTCAAAGTGATACAGGAGTGCATATCGCTGATAGTGTTCTCGCTTATCCTGGCGTTCTGTTTCAAGACGCAGTCTCTCCACTGGAACCATCTGGTTTCGTTTGTATTCCTTGTAATCGCCGTATTTTTCGCCTTCCTCAAGTGAGCGGAGAATTTTAGCTCACTTTTGCATGATAATTGCGTCTATTGCAACCATTCCGGTTGTGTTCTTGAGTTGTATCTCGTGCCTGCCTTTACTCAGTTTCCTTGAAGTGAATACTGTTGACTGGTGTTTTACTTCCTGACTTTTGTTAAATGACACCTTTCCTGTGTGTTTGCCGTCGATGTATATCTCCATGGTGCCTTGTCCCATGCCTTGCGGTGCTATGATGCTGAATCTACGGGCTTGGATGGTTACCGTCCAGGTGTCACCGGCCTGGTTGCTGAAGGAGATGTCGTTATTGAAGTCGCCTTCGTTGATATTGCAAAGCCTGTCCCATCCGAAAGTGCGGACACCGGGGTCATCGTCATTGAACCATGCTTTATCGTGGCTTATCCTTATCACCTTGTATCCGAGAGCCAGATTCTTGTCTTGGATTCCTTGTGAGCGCAAGGGCTCTCCCATTTGAACGGTCAATCCGTCTGCCGACTGGGTAAAAGGAACGGCACGACCATTCTCCACCAATTCCACTTTTGTGATTTTTCCTACCGAACAAGACTGACTTGAGAGCGCGGGCAGGACTATGGGTCGGGATGAGGGGTGAAGTATGGTAGCATAGATATGGCCACCCTGACGGGTATAGATGACATCGTCATTGCCCCAAACGTCGAATGGCCGTGCGCTGTAGATTGCCTCCTGGTTTATTTCTATCCAACGGCCCATGTCCAGGCATATCTGACGGGCTTCATCGTCGATATTGCCTCTTCCATGCTGGGTGATGTTCAGAAGCAGGCATCCGTTACGTGATACGTTCTGCATGAGACGTGTGATTATTTCCTCTGCGCTACGATACTTTCCGCCTTGCTGATAATGCCATTCCTGCAGGCTCACCTCCGTCTGGAAAGGAAAAGCCATGATATCATCCTCGGTATAGAGTTCCGTACTTTTGACCAATGAGCGTTCCACGATGCCAACCATTTCGGGGTTTCGCTGAAAACTGTTGTATCGACCACCGACGCCCTTGAATGTTGCCACCACTTCCTTGCTTCCTTGGGTCCGATTGCCGGCAATATTATAGAAATTGGCAATTATCTGAGGCGTCAGCTTGCCAAGCCCCATGTCTATGCCCAGATCTACCTGTGAGTCACCGGCGTGATCGTCAAAGTAGATCATATCGGGCTGATATTTGCGTATCGCATCATCCACACGCCACATGAACTGGTTGGCAAACGGACTCTCCAAAGATTTGCGCCCGTCGTGATGGACAGGTCCGTATAGGTCTTGGGGGTCCATTCCTTTCCACCATTTGTCCGAACCGTCGGCGTTGGGTTTGTATCCGTCGGCCTTTGTCTGCATGGCGTCGTAGGGAACACCGGCCATGTCACCCCGTTTGTCGCTGGTGTATCGGACCGGCATGAATTGTCCCCATGTGCGGGCGGGTGTGTTGTGGAAACCTATCCCGAAAGGCATTCCATACTTTCTTGCCACTTGTGCCCAAATACCTACGATATCCTGATGAGGACCGATATTGACTGAATTCCAGGGCTGGTATTTGCTGTCCCAACAGTCAAAATTGTCATGGTGATTGCCTAACGCCAGGAAGTAGCGTGCTCCCATCTTCCGGTAGAGCTGCATCAGGTCTTCCGGATCCCATAGGTCTGTTTTCCAATCACGGCAAAGTTCCTTATAGCCATACTCCGAAGGATGCCCGAAATGTTCACGGTGATATTTAGATTGGGGATGGCCTTCCATATACATACCACGTGAATACCAGTCGCCATCCTCTGCCATCGATTGCGGATCCCAATGTGACCATGCTCCCAACTTTGCCTCACGCCACCAGGCGGGTGCGTTATATTGCCGGCTCAAGTTATCCCAGTCGGCGGTATAACGCCCTTGCTCAATACTGAGGGGCGGAAGGTTCCATATTTCAACGGTATCCTGAGCCCTTGCCGCGACTGACAATATTGCCAGGCCGATGACCTGTAACACTATGTTTATCTTCATTAATCGTAAAAAATGATGTGGCATATGCTGTCTGCAAAGGTCTGAAACAAATAGTAGCAAGCAGCTTACAATATTATCCAAAAATAGGACAATATTATGATTGTGGCAAGTAAATTGTGCTTTTATCCCATCTTAATCATTATCGAATCGGAGTTTTTTTGTTTTTTTGGCAACCGTTTTTTCAGACTGCAAAACAGATGATGCAGATACCTATAGAGTCAATGAACCTGATGATGCTCAATGTGGGCTGTGCCACGCATCATGCAGACTGGAACTGGCAGAAAGTATGTTCTCCATTCATTCGTATTTTCTATATACTGGAAGGGGAAGCCATGCTTCATCTGCCGGAGGAAGATGTGAGGTTGAAGCCCGGGTTCATGTATATTATTCCTGCTTTTGTCATTCATTCGTATGAGTGTCATGGAGTATTCAAGTTGTATTATATACATGTATATGAAGGATATAAGAACGAGATAGATTTACTGGAGACGTATGAGCTGCCGACTGAGGTTCGGGCCGGAAAGAGTTTCGAACGGTTATTCGCATATTTATCAACACAGCATCCTGACGCCCGACTTCCCGATTCTGACCCTAAGTGTTACGATACGTCAGCACAGACTTCCGATTATGTGGAGCGATATATGAATATGGAATTATGGGAAAAGATGGAGCTGAGAGGTTTCATGCTGATAATAATGTCGCAATTCATAAAGGGGGCCAAGCCGCGTATCTGGACATCCGATGAGCGCATGAAACGCGTCATCAGACATATTCATGAGCATATCGCCAATGAAATAAAGGTAACGGAACTGGCCGACGTGGCATCTGTCACCAAGACCTACTTTATCCGTCTTTTCAAACAGGTGTTCTCCCAGACGCCTGTTCAGTATATAAACCGGAAAAAGGTGGAGCGGGCCCAATTGCTGCTGTTTACTTCCGATTGTTCGGTAAAGGAACTTTCATACAGACTGGGATTCAGTGACTATAGCTATTTCATCCGTCTCTTCCACAAGATTACAGGCATTACCCCTCTGGAATACCGCAAACAACTTAAGGTGTAGAATTAACAGTAATATAGTATGATCAGGAAAATTATCAGTTTACTTCTGATGGCAGTATGCATGAACGTGGCATCTGCAACGGATTTTATAACATTTAAGCGGAACTCTGCAGGTGACTTGGAACTGACCGGGACATCTGATACGGTCACTTATGACCCTAATGACTGGAAGGGTGTAAGGATGGCAGTGGAGAATCTGCGACAGGACCTCAAAGCAGTCACAGGAAGTGCGGATGCACCTGTTCTGGTAGGCACTGTGGGAAAGAGTAAACTTGCCAGGAAATACAAACGGCAATCCAAGGAACTTCAGGGTAAATGGGAACAGTATCTGATCTTCACCGACAAAGGCAAACTTGTCATACTGGGCTCGGACAAGCGTGGAACCATCTATGGCATCTATGAACTGTCAAGGCAGATAGGAGTCTCACCCTGGTACTGGATGGCTGATGCCCCCATACAGAAACATGAGCAGCTCTTTGCCAAAAGCGGCATCTATACTGATGGTGAACCTAAAGTGAAATACCGCGGCATATTCATCAATGACGAGTGGCCTTCATTCGGAACATGGTGTAACAACCAGTTCGGAGGTATCAACTCCAAAGCATACGCCCGCATCTTTGAACTCATGCTTCGCCTGAAAGCAAATTACTTCTGGCCGGCCATGTGGGACAGCCGTTTCAACGAAGACGACCCTCTTTCGCCCCGGTTGGCCGATGATATGGGCATAGTGATGGGTACCAGCCATCATGAGCCGATGATGCGTGCGCACAAGGAGTATGTCAATCGCAAAGAGAGCATTGGAGCTTGGGATTACGCTACAAACAAGGCCAATCTGGACAGATTCTTTGAAGAGGGCCTGGAGCGCAACAAGGCATACGACAACCTGATAACCATCGGTATGCGTGGTGATGGCGATGTGGCTATGGGCAATGGCGATGATGAGGAGAATATGAAAACGCTGAAAGATGTAGTGGATGGCCAGCGCGAGATTATTGAACGTGTGTATAAGAAACCGGCCAGTGAAGTTCCGCAATTGTGGGCCATCTTCACCGAGGTACAACGCTATTACGATGCAGGCTTCACCGTGCCTGATGATGTTACCTTACTTTTCTGCGATAACAACTGGGGATATATCCGTCGCACAGGACCAGAGAAGGAACAGACACGCAAGGGAGGCATGGGCATGTATTACCATATCGACATGAACGGAGGTCCATGGAACGACCGATGGGTAAACACAACGACTGCCGCGAAGATTCGCGAACAGCTGAATCTGGCATACCAGACTGGAATTGACCGTATCTGGATCATCAATGTCGGCGACCTCAAGCCGAAGGAAATGCCTATAGACTTTATAATGCATTATGCCTGGAATCCTGACGATTATCCCGCCGACAGGATAGACCAGTACATGGTGGATTGGGCAAGAAGCATCTTTGGCGGTGAATATGCAAAAGAAATTGCAGACATAGTTACGGAGTATTCGAAAATGAATCTGGAGCGGAAACCAGAGGTACAGCGTGTGGGTATCTACAGTGTTGAGACTGGTGAGGCACAGCGTATGTTCAACCGCTGGGATGAACTGGAGAAACGCACCCTTTCACTCAGCAATAAGATGCCTGCGGAAATGCAGGATGCCTTCTATCAATTGGTAGAATACCCGGCAGTAGCAAGTGCTGGAGTGGCGAAGATATATCTGGCAGCAACTTTGGGTGATTCGATTACAATGCAGACGCTTTTTGCGCGTGACAAGCAGATGACCGACAAATATAACAAGGAGATTGCAGGCGGCAAGTGGGATGGCATGATGCTCGACAAGCACATCGGCTACCGTATGTGGTCGATGCCAAACGAGAATACCCTGCCTCAGGTGGCCAAACCATCGGACAAAACTGGCATAGCCGCCAACGAAACAGCCATTATGGCGCATGACTACACACGCAGGACAGACACAGATGATGCCCGTTGGACATTCCTGCCCGGACTGGGACGCGGCAAGGGTAATATGGGAATAGAGCCGGTAACTGCCAAGAGTCGTCCAAATGGTGATGGCGCCGCATTGGAATATGACATCGACTTCGCGCAGTCAGGCAAGCAGAAACTGGCACTGGGCATCCTGCCTACCAACGATGTCAACCCTGCACGCGGACTCCGCATAGGCATTCGTATCGACAATGGACAGATGCAGACAATTGATGCAAGACAGGGTTATGTGGACACCTTCAACGAATATACAAATGAGAATATTGCGCGCTCGAAAGTGCTGAAACCACTTCCTCGACCTGCAACCGACATCTATCTGTCTGGTACCCGTCAACGGATGCGCAGCGAGGTGTTTGACAATCTGCGCTGGCTCAGCATAGATATTGACATACCTGCTGAGGGCATGCATACCGTTAAGGTGGTTATGATAGACCCTGAAATCGTGGTTGAGAAACTTATAGTCAATCCCGATAACAATCATCCGTCTTATCACGGA
Source organism: Bacteroidaceae bacterium (assembly GCA_017651315.1). Classification (GTDB taxonomy): domain Bacteria; phylum Bacteroidota; class Bacteroidia; order Bacteroidales; family Bacteroidaceae; genus Colenecus. The sequence goes on along the minus strand of JAGCDE010000007.1, from coordinate 12,811 downwards.
AAGGAATAAACAAAAAGGTATGGTTCGCCAACCATACCTTTTTGTTTTGTTCATTCTCCTTTTTGCTTACTTGCTGAGTGAGGCGTGCATGCTGGCGGCAGCACGGCGGCCGTCACCCATGGCCAGGATTACGGTAGCACCTCCGCGGACAATATCACCACCTGCAAAGATTGTAGGTATTGATGACTGCATGTTGTCGTTTACGGCGATGGTGTTCTTGCGGCCCAGCTCCAAGCCCTCGATTGACTTGGGTACGATGGGGTTGGGGGATACACCTACTGCCACGATTACCATATCAACATCGATAGTGATGGTCTCGCCGGTGGGAACCGGGCTGCGGCGGCCGCTTGCATCGGGTTCGCCAAGCTCCATCTTCTCCAGGACAGCCTGCTTTACACGGCCGTTCTCATCGCCTATGTAGCGGATGGGGTTGTGCAGGGTCATGAACTCCACACCTTCCTCCTTGGCGTGCTTGACCTCCTCCAGACGGGCGGGCATCTCCTCCTCTGAGCGGCGATATACTATCATGGCACGCTCGGCACCCAGACGCAGGGCGGTGCGGACAGAGTCCATAGCGGTGTTGCCGCCACCAACGATCATCATCTTCTTACCGAATGTCACGGGGGTGTCGGACTCCTGGCTTGCGGCATCCATCAGGTTGACGCGGGTCAGATACTCGTTCGACGACATTATGTTGATAAGGTTCTCACCCTCGATGTTCATGAAGTTGGGCAGACCGGCACCTGAGCCTACGAATATGCCCTTGTAACCCTCCTGCTCAAGCTCGCTTACCTTGATGGTCTTGCCTACGATGCAGTCCTTGACGAACTTGACGCCCATCTTCTGCAGGTTCTCAATCTCCACGTCAACGATCTTGTTGGGCAGACGGAACTCGGGGATACCGTACTTGAGCACACCGCCAATCTCGTGCAGGGCCTCGAACACGGTTACATCATAACCGAGCTTGGCCATATCGCCTGCGAATGAGAGGCCCGAAGGACCTGAGCCGATGACAGCTATCTTCTTGTCGTTAGGCGCTGCAACCTCGGGAACCGAAATATTGCCGCTCTCACGCTCGTAATCGGCTGCGAAACGCTCCAGATAACCGATGGCAACCGGTTTCTTGCCCATCTTAAGGTGTATGCACTTGCTCTCGCACTGCTTTTCCTGCGGGCAGACGCGGCCGCAGACGGCGGGCAGGGCACTGGTGTGCTTGAGCACCTTGGCGGCAGCAAGATAGTTGCCGCGCTCTATATTCTTGATGAATGAGGGAATCTCAATGTTTACGGGGCAGCCCTCCATGCAGGACGGGTTGGCGCAATCAAGACAACGCTTGGCCTCAAGCAGTGCCTGCTCCTCGGTCAGACCCTGGTTGACCTCCTCCTTGCGGCTGTGACGACGGTAATCGGGTGCAAGTTCGTTCATCACGCAGCGCTCAATGGCGGTGCGCTCCTTGGGTTTCATGGTAGCGCGCAGATCTACTCTCCACTGGGCGTTACGATCGGTCAGGACCTCGATGGGCTCAATCTCAGCCTTGGCCTTACTGCCACCGCAGCAGCTTTCCTCCTTGGCAGCGGGTGCGGCGGCTGCAACACTCTCCTCAAGCTTTTTCATTTCCTCGCGCTCGGTATCCCTGAAGGCGCCCATACGCTTCATCATGCCGTCCCAGTCAACCTCGTGGCCGTCAAACTCCGGACCATCCACGCATACGAATCTGGTCTTGCCGCCTACGCTTACGCGGCAGGCACCGCACATGCCGGTACCATCTACCATGATGGTGTTGAGCGATACATCGGTAGAGATTTCATATTTCCTGGTGAGCAGGCAGCAGAACTTCATCATGATGGCGGGGCCGATGGCAAAGCACTTGTCAACCTTCTCTCTCTTTATCACCTCTTCCATGCCTACGGTTACAACGCCCTTGTTGCCGTATGATCCGTCATCGGTCATGATGATGGTCTCATCGGCATACTTGCGTACCTCATCCTCAAGGATGATAAGCTCCTTGGTACGGCCTGCAAGAACTGCTATTACCTTGTTGCCGGCCTCTTTCAGGACCTTGATGATGGGGAGCATGGGGGCTGTCCCCACACCGCCGCCGGCGCATAGCACCGTTCCGAAATTCTCAATATGTGTGGCCTGGCCCAAGGGACCTACAACATCGGTGATCATATCGCCCACCTCCAGCTTGCAGAGACGGTTTGTGGAGAGCCCTATGCGCTGGACTACCAGTGTTATAGTGCCTCGCTTTACGTCGGAGTCAGCAATGGTGAGCGGAATACGCTCGCCTTTCTCTCCTATGCGGATGATTACGAAGTGGCCTGCCCTGCGTGATCTTGCAATGAGCGGAGCCTCAACTTCAAACTTGAAAACATTCTCTGAAAACTGCTGTTTGGATACAATCCTGTTCATCTTGAATAATTTTTTCCTGTAGTTGGAATTTTGACGTGCAAATTTACTTAATAAATGTTTTTTCTGACTATATTTGTGTACTTGAAATTGCATTGTATAATTACAATTTTCCAATTTCTGTAAATTTATAAATATTACATACATTTTATATGCAAAACTCATGAGTTATCTGCGTTTTGAAAAGACCCTGATGACAAATCTGGAGGAGGCTCTCCCGAGAGAGATTCTCCGGACAAACAGATCCGGTGCCTATCATTGCACTACCATTGTGGATTGCAATACCCGCAAGTATCATGGATTGCTCGTGGTTCCGCTTCCAGAGCTGGACAATGAGAACCATGTGCTTCTTTCGTCATTGGATGAGACCGTTATCCAGCATGGCGCGGAATTCAATCTGGGTGTCCATCAGTTCTGGGGATACAACTTCAGCCCCAAGGGTCACAAGTATATCAGAGAGTTCAACTGTGACAAGGTGCCCACTACGATCTATCGGGTGGGGGGAGTCCTGCTGAAGAAGGAGAAGCTTTTCGAACATAACGAAAACCGCATCCTTATCCGTTACACCCTGCTTGACGCCCATTCCGAGACTACACTGCGCCTGCAGCCTTTCCTCGCATTCCGGAGCGTCCGCCAGTTCACTCACGAGAACAGTCAGGCGAGCCGTGAATATCAGGAGGTGGAGAACGGTATCAAGACACGCATGTATCCCGGTTATCCGGAACTCTTCATGCAGCTCAGCAAGGAGAACAGTTTTGTGTTCAGGCCTGACTGGTACCGTAAGTTCGAGTATTCAAAGGAACTTGAGCGCGGATATGAATTCAATGAGGACCTTTATGTGCCCGGGTATTTCGAGATGCCTATAAAGAAAGGTGAAAGCATAGTCTTCTCAGCGGGCGTTTCGGAGGTCAAGACAAAAGGGTTGAAGAGGACGTTCACCATCGAGGCCAACGAACGGACCCCGCGTGACAATTTCTACCATTGTCTGAAGAACGCCGCCCATCAGTTCCATAACAAGATGGAGGGGCACCATTATATATTGGCAGGCTATCCCTGGTTCAAGTGCAGGGCCAGGGATATGTTCATCTCATTGCCCGGACTTACGCTGGCCCTCAAGGAGAACTGGGAGTTCGAGTCGGCCATGGCCACGGCCCAGGAGGCTATCAGACACTTCATGAAGGGTGCCCCGTCGAATCTGCAGATTTACGAGATAGAGCATCCTGATGTATTCCTCTGGGCTGTATGGGCCATACAGCAGTACGCCAAATACACTTCGCCGGAGCAGGCATGGGACAAATACGGCAAGCTGCTTGTGGAGATGATGGATTTCCTCCGCCACAACCGTCACTACAATTTCTTTGTGCACAGCAACGGCCTGGTCCATATCAACGGAAAGGACAAGGCGGAAACATGGATGAACTCCACAGTGAACGGCGCTCCGGTCATACCGAGGACAGGGTACGTGGTGGAGATAAACGCTCTCTGGTACAATGCCCTCATGTTTACGGCTTCCCTTTCGAAGGAGTTCGGCAAGGCCGATTACTCCAGGAGACTCGAGAATCTCGCGGCTAATGTGGGCAAGTCGTTCATCAAGACTTTCCTGAACCAGTACGGGTATCTGTATGATTTCGTTGACGGTAATGTGCCTGACTGGAGTGTCCGTCCGAACCAGATATTCGCGGCGGCCCTGGATTTCTCCCCGCTTGACATCAGGCAGAAGAAATCGGTGGTCGATATCGTGACCAGGGAACTGCTGACCCCCAAGGGCCTCCGCTCTCTGAGCCCCAAGAGTATCGGTTACAATCCCAACTATGTGGGGCCGCAGCGTGAGCGTGACTATGCATATCATCAGGGCACGGCATGGCCCTGGCTTGCGGGGTTCTACTTTGAGGCATATCTCAAGGTGTTCAGGATGAGCGGACTCTCCTTCGTGGAGCGTCAGATGATAGGTTACGAGGATGAGATGTCATCGCATTGCATAGGCTCCCTTCCTGAACTGTTCGACGGAAATCCGCCGTTCAGGGGCAGGGGTGCCGTATCTTTCGCCATGAATGTGGCTGAGATACTCAGGACAATCAAGATGATAAATGAATTTGCTTAACAAGAATACCAATTGTTTGTTGGTTTAAGAACTGATAAAAATGAAAGTACTGATGTTCGGTTGGGAGTTCCCTCCCCACATACTCGGAGGATTGGGAACAGCCAGTTACGGTCTGACAAGGGGGCTGGCCAACCAGGGTGGCGTTGACATAACGTTCTGCCTTCCCAAGCCCTGGGGCGATGAGGACCAGAGCTTCATGAAGATAGTCGGCTTGAATACCGTCCCTGTGGTATGGCGGGATCCTGACTATAATCTCCTGAAGTCGAGATACCAGTGGATGGACCCGCAGGATTACTACCGGTTCAGGGACCATATATACTCTGATTTCAGCAATCTATACACAAATGACCTGGGCTGCATAGAGTTCTCCGGCCGTTATCCCGACAACCTTCACGAGGAGATCAACAACTACTCGATAGTGGCAGGCGTGGTGGCGCGTACCGAGGAATTTGACATAATCCATTCCCACGACTGGCTCACCTATCCGGCTGGCATACATGCCAAGCAGGTGAGCGGCAAACCGTTGGTCATACATGTGCATGCCACTGATTTCGACAGGAGCAGGGGCAATGTCAATCCTACTGTCTATGCTATAGAAAAGGATGGAATGGACAATGCCGACCATATCATGTGCGTGAGCGAGCTTACCCGGCAGACGGTGATAAACAAGTACCACCAGGATCCGCGAAAGGTATCGACCATGCACAATGCTGTGGAGCCTCTGCCCAAGGAGATCCAGGATATCGTGTCGCAGAAGAAATCATACGAGAAGTTGGTGACATTCCTGGGACGGATAACCATGCAGAAAGGACCGGAGTATTTCGTGGAGGCTGCATCGCTGGTTCTTAAGCGTACGCATGACATAAGGTTCTGCATGGCCGGTAGCGGCGACATGATGAATGCCATGATCAATATGGTGGCTGAAAGGGGTATTGCGGACCGTTTCCATTTCCCCGGATTCATGAAGGGCAGGCAGGTGTATGAGTGCCTCAAGGCAAGCGATGTCTATATCATGCCTTCGGTTTCCGAGCCGTTCGGCATATCTCCGTTAGAGGCTATGCAGTGTGAGGTGCCCACAATCATTTCCAAGCAGTCAGGATGCGCTGAGATTCTTGACAAGTGCATAAAGGTTGACTACTGGGATATTTACGCCATGGCCGATGCCATCTATTCCATCTGCAACAACTCCTCCCTGTACGAATACCTCAAGGTGGAGGGAAAGAAGGAGGTGGATGCCATAACCTGGGACAAGGTGGGGGCACGCATCCTGTCACGCTATAAGAAACTGTTGGGTATTAAATAATGTGGAATAAATAAAGAATCAGGATATGAAAACAATCTGTCTGTATTTTGAGATTCATCAGATCATACATCTGAAGAGATACCGTTTCTTTGATATCGGTACTGACCATTACTATTTTGACGACTATGCAAATGACACGAGCATCAGTCATATTGCCAACAACTCCTATTTACCCGCACTCAGGACGCTGATCGACATGGCGCGCGAGAGTGAAGGTGCCTTCAAGGTGGCCCTTTCGCTTTCAGGAGTGGGTATGGAGCAGCTTGAAAGATATGCTCCGGAGGTCATGGACCTGCTGCAGGAGCTTAATGAAACCGGTTGCTGCGAATTCCTGGCCGAGCCGTACTCGCACGGACTGTCATCGCTTGCCCCTAACGGTGAGCAGTGCTTCCGGGAGGAGACCAGGCGTCAGGTTGAGAAGATAAACCGGCTATTCGGTCAGAAGCCCAAGGTGTTCAGGAATTCGAGTCTTATCTATGATGATGAGATAGGTTCCATAGTGGCTGATATGGGATTCAAGGGAATGCTTACCGAAGGGGCCAAGCATGTCCTTGGATGGAAGAGTCCGCATTATCTTTACCATTGCGCCCTCAACCCTAACCTGAAGGTGTTCACACGCGACTACAAGCTGTCCGATGACATCAGTCTCCGTTTCTCCAATCCGTCGTGGGAATCGTATCCTCTGATGGCCGACACCTACATGGACTGGATACAGAACAGCCCGGAGGAGGATGGGATTTTCAACATATTCATGGAGCTCTGCGCATTGGGTATCTATCAGCCTCTCAGTTCGCATGTCCTCGATTTCCTCAGGGCGCTCCCTGCATGTGCCAGGGAGAGGGGTATAAAGTTTGCCACTCCGTCCGAGATCATCAAGAGCAGCAAGTCTGTGTCGGCCATTGAGGTGATGTATCCTATGTCGTGGAATGACGAGGAGCGTGACACAAGCTGCTGGTTAGGCAATCCTATGCAGCGTGAAGCTTTTGACAAGCTTTATTCAATCGGGGAGCGTGTGCTTCTGTGTAATGACAAGCATATCCGTCAGGATTGGGATTACCTGCAGGCAAGCAACAATTTCAGATTCATGACAACCAAGAACAACTCCGTGTCCATGGACCGTGGAATCTACGAGTCACCGTATGATGCGTTCACCAATTACATGAACATCCTGGCTGATTTCATGCAGAGGGTCAACTGGGCTCTCCCGCAGGATATGGATATAGAGGAACTGAATGCTTTCCAGACAACCATCCGTAACCAGGACAAGAAGATACAGTCGCTTGAGAACCAGATAGCGCGTCTCAAGTCAGCCCGGAAAACCAAGAAAGAGCCTGTGAAGAAAAAATAGGCGGTAAGATGTTTAAAAACAGATATTAACAGATTCTAAATTTCGCGGAACAAATCAGGGCAGATTCTGATTCTGCTCAATAAGAAAAACAGGATGGTGCGGTAACGTCCATCCTGTTTTTTAGTGTGTTGTTGCTGTGGAACCTTCAGGAAGTATTATCTTGTGGAACTTACAGTATAGATGTTGACCTGTTTCCCGTCTGTCCCGCCTGCGAACCTTGCCTGATGCATGTATGTGTCAACAATATAGCTTATCACCTGTGAATTGGTGTTCTTTTTGGAGCGGACCGGAACCAGCAGGGCCTTGTTCCAGTCTGGATTAGCCTTCTCGTAGGCGTTTCTTCCGGCCTCGTTGTCGGACAGGCCGTTCTTGTCAAGCCACTCGGTCCGGTCATTGCAAATCCTTTCAACCATCTCGGCTATGTTGCCGTAGGTATAGGTGCCAAGGCTGCGGTCGAACTGGGCTATATATGACTCTATCCCGTCAATCGTGTTGTTGCCTTCAAAGAATTCCTTGGTTTTCTCCTTACGGATGAGCAGGAGGATACCCGGAGCCGAAGGCTTTATGGCCTGGGCCGGAGTGTTGACGGTTGACATGATGAGTTTGGCGGAATTGAGGACGGAGGAGCCTCCTTTCTTCATCTTATCGACGGGTAGGGTGATCTCAGTCAGGATTCCGGCCGGACTCTTTATCCATGTATGTGTGTTGTCTTCGAGTATTCCGTCAAGACCTTTCCAGTCGATGCAGCTCACCTGGAGAACCTCCTCACTGCCGGTGAACTCAGCCATGTATGACTTGTATGAGGCATTGCCGTTCTTGTACTCAATGCATTTGAAGTTCACCTCAAGGACGCTCTTCTCTATATAGAATACCGCCCCGTCACCCTGTGAGCAGCGTACATAGAATCCCTTGCAGAGATTCTCCATGAAGTTCGTGGAACTTGTGAACCATTTCCTGCCCTCTTCCGTATAGTAGGCATGGAGTATTGCGTATGCTATGGAATCGGGAAGCCTGAACGTAAGGGAGGGATAGTGTCCCGAGACTGACCTGAGTGAGTCCGATTCAAGGAAGTTCAATGGGGAGACAAGCGCACTGGCTATGGGTTGGGCGTTCTTGTCATAATAGTCTTCCGGGTCAGTGTCCGTATAATAGCGCCTGTTGCCGTCAAGCATCCTTGTCAGGGGGAAGATGTCTATCTTGACGGTGTTGGTGGAATCTCCGAAGAATTCACTGAAGTAGAGTCTCAGGTTGGCGTAATAGGGCTTGGAATCACCGACTTCCCGGATGAACCAGTCAGGAAAATTGTGGTCCCCTATCCCATAGATTGAATCCGGCAGCTCAAAGTCCTCGACGCAGTTGAGCTGTGTCAGATAACCGGAGGAGAATGTCGCCGATGTCACCGGATCCGTGTAGCGACCCAAAGTACAGACGGTTGTCTTCATCAGCAGCGGTTCTGTTACGGCTATGGAACGTGTCGTGGCATAACATGTATCGGAACTTATCTTCACTATATCATGCGAGGGGGTAACCGATCCACCGAGGGTGGAGGTGTCAGAATCGCAGGATATCACAAACAGTGCTGCAATCAGACTGCAAGCCAACGTCTTGATATTCATATGACGTGATGAAAGATTATAGTTTATTGTAGAACGCGTTGACCTTTTCGGGTTTCATCCCTGACTTGAGATACCTCATTATCTTTACTTTCCTGGCCTTTGCGTAGAGTGTCAGCTCCTGATCGACATCGGGAACATTGCAGATAATTCCGTCAGAGAATTCGATGGCCTTCTTCATAAGTGAATTGTAGTCGATAGGCAAGTCGAAAGTTCCGGCATCGGATGCCTGCATGTCCTTGGCAGGGATGATGTCTGGATAGTAGTCATGGAATACTCCGTCAAAAGCCTTGTCATAAAGGGAATAGACCACTTTGGCGCTCCTGAAGGCAGGCTCTTCCTTGTAGGCGGTCTTTATGTAAAGGGGTATCAGTGCCGACAGCCATCCATGACAGTGGATTATGTCGGGGTTCCAGCGCAGCTTCTTGACGGTCTCAAGGACTCCGCGGGCAAAGAATATCGTGCGTTCGTCGTTGTCCTGATATTCCACCCCGTTCTTGTCACGGGTCTGGAGCCGGTTCTGGAAGTAGTCGTCATTATCTATGAAATAGACCTGTATCCTTGCCGACTGGAGTGAGGCTACCTTGATTATCAGCGGATGGTCCGTGTCGTTTATGATGAGATTCATGCCGGACAGACGGATGACTTCATGGAGCTGGTTACGGCGTTCGTTGATAGGTCCCCACTTGGGCATGAATGTGCGTATTTCATTTCCTGATTCCTGAATGCTTTGTGGCAGCAGCCTGCAATAGTCGGCTATCGGAGACGAAGCCACAAAGGGTGAAATCTGGTCGGTAATAAATAATATTTTCTTCTCGCTCATATCGGGATTGGATTGTTTAGCTTATTGTCGGAAAACAGTTTGTTTGTAATATTGCTTTGCAAAGATATAAAAAAAATATATGAATTTGACAAGCAGTTTGACCGAATCTTTTGAAATTCCATAATTATTAGTTTATTTTGCGCACTTTTTCAAATAGCAAAGCATAAGTGTATGATTAAGATTATAACAACTGTCAGGGAGTTGAAGGAGGCTCTTGAACCTTGCCGTCAGTCGGGCAAGACCATCGGTCTGGTGCCTACGATGGGGGCTCTTCACGCCGGGCATGAATCCCTGGTCCGCCGCTCTGTAGCCGAGAATGACATTACAGTGGTAAGCGATTTCGTGAACCCGACACAGTTCAATGACAAGAATGACCTGAATAATTATCCTCGCACGTTGGAGGCCGATTGCAGACTGCTTGACAAGGTCGGTGCCCAGTTCGTGTTCGCCCCTTCAGTGGAGGAGATGTATCCGGAGCCTGACACCCGTCAGTTTGACTTCACGCCGCTTGACAAGGTCATGGAGGGACCCAACCGTCCCGGTCACTTCAACGGTGTGGCGCAGATCGTGAGCAAGCTGTTCTATGCCGTGGAACCTGACCGTGCATATTTCGGCGAGAAGGATTTCCAGCAGCTTGCCATTATACGTGAAATGGTCCGTCAGCTGGATCTCGGTATAGAGATTGTCGGCTGCCCGATAGTCCGTGAGGAGGACGGGATGGCACTCAGCTCCCGCAACATGCTGCTCAGCAAAGCCGAGAGAAAACTGGCAGTCAATATATCCCATACACTCATAGAGAGCCGCTATTATGCCCGTCACCACACTCTGAAATCGACACGCAGGTTTGTGATTGACAAGATCAACTCCTTCAACGGACTGGAGGTTGAATATTATGAGATAGTCGATGGCCGTACACTTCAGCCTGTGGATAACTGGGATGCAACGGACTACATTGTGGGATGTGTGACGGTACACTGCGGGAAGGTCAGACTGATTGACAACATCAAGTACAAGGAATAATGCTACTTACAGTACTCAAATCCAAACTGCACCGCGTAAAGGTGACCGATGCCAATATAAACTACATCGGCAGCATAACTATTGACGGCAACTGGATGGATGCTGCCGGAATAATTGACGGTGAACAGGTCCATGTGGTCGATGTGACCAATGGGGCACGTCTGGTGACATACGTGATCCGCGGTGAACGCGGCTCGAAGTGCATCTGTGTGAACGGTGCGGCAGCCCGTCTGGTTTCAGTCGGTGACACCGTCATCATAATCGCTTATGCCCAGGTTACTCCCCGGGAAGCTAAAACATTCAAACCTACGGTGGTTATTCCTTAGTTGTTTTGGCGTTGGCTTTGGCATTGGCTGCCATCCGGCGTGTATAATAAAAACAGAAGTGGCGGAATCTCCGTCACTTCTGTTTTTTCGGACCATAGGTCGCTTAACCAACGCCCTTTATCCGAGCATGGTAAGCAATATACCTGCTGCCACTGCGGAGCCGATAACACCGGCAACGTTCGGACCCATGGCATGCATGAGCAGGAAGTTGCTGGGGTTCTCCTCCTGACCGACCTGCTGTGATACGCGGGCGGCCATGGGAACGGCCGATACACCGGCTGAACCGATAAGCGGATTGATCTTCTCCTTAGAGAACAGATTCATGAGCTTGGCCAGAAGGATTCCGCCTGCAGTCCCGCATCCGAATGCCACGATACCCATGGCCAGGATCATGAGTGTACGGATGTTGAGGAATGAACTTGCAGTAGCGGTGGCACCAACGGTGAGACCCAGGAATATCACGACTATGTTCATGAGCTCGTTCTGCATGGTCTTGCTCAGTCTCTCCACAACACCGCTCTCCTTGGCCAGGTTACCAAGCATGAGGCAGCCGATAAGCGGGGCGGCATCGGGAAGGATGAGAGCCACGATGGTGGTGATGGCAATCGGGAAGATGATCTTCTCCGTCTTGCTTACCGGGCGTAGCTGGCTCATCTTGATGGCACGCTCCTTCTTGGTGGTCAGGGCCCGCATGATAGGCGGCTGGATGACCGGAACGAGGGCCATGTATGAGTAAGCGGCAATGGCTATCGGTCCAAGCAGCTCAGGGGCGAGTTTGGACGTGAGGAAGATGGATGTAGGACCATCGGCACCACCTATGATACCTATTGAGCCGGCCTGAGCCTCGGTAAAGCCCATGGCGTTGGCGGCCAGGAAAGTCAGGAAGATGCCGAGCTGGGCTGCCGCACCGAGGAGCAGGCTCTTGGGGTTGGCAATCAGAGGACCGAAATCAGTCATAGCTCCTACGCCCATGAATATCAGGCACGGATATACACCGGCCTTTACACCGATATAAAGGATATCCAACAGGTTGCCCTTGCTCATTATGGTTCCATAGCTGTGATAGGCAGGGCTGTTGGCATCAAGGAAATCCGCCCAGAGATCCGGATGGTACATTTCTGCACCAGGCAGGTTTGTGAGCAGCATACCGAATGCGATGGGGAGCAGCAGGAGCGGCTCATATTGCTTCTTGATGGCCAGGTAGAGCAGGAAGAAACTGATGAGAAGCATCAGACCCTGCTGCCAGGTCAGATTCATGAAGCCCATCTTACTGAAGAATTCGAGAATATCAGCCATTTCTTTTTCTTTTCAGTTTTTGAAATGTCGGTTATCCCAGAACAATGAGCAGGTCCTCCTGCATCACGTTCTGTCCTGCTGTTACGGCAATCCTTGTTACCTTGCCGTCGCGGTCAGCCATAACGGCGTTCTCCATCTTCATGCTCTCAAGTGTAAGCAGGGTGTCACCCTTCTTTACCTCCTGTCCCTCAGTCACGAGCACCTTGATGATTGAACCGGGCAGGGGACTGGTTACCTTGTAGCCGCCGGCGGGAACATCGGCAGCCTTGGGGGCAGCGGCCTTGGGAGCCTCAGCCTTGGGAGCCGGAGCTGCCTTGGGTGCGGGAGCCGGGGCTGGTGCAGCTGTGGCAACTGTCTCAATCTCGACCAGCTTGTCATCCTGCATGACGTTCTTGCCGGGCTCCACGTAGATGGCCTTTACGGTACCGTCGGCTTCGGCGGTAACGTTGTTCTCCATCTTCATGGACTCCATGGTGAGGAGCACATCGCCTTTCTTTATGGCCTGGCCGGCCTTGACGAGCACTTTTACAATTGAGCCGGGAAGCGGTGACTTTACGGTCATCAGACCGGCG
>JAGCDE010000006.1 GCA_017651315.1 Bacteroidaceae bacterium | reverse complement strand
TGATACCGAACATATCCCAGATAACATAACGCCAGTTGTCGAAGGTACGCTTGGGGATATCCACACCTCTGCTGATATCATCACGGAGCCATAGCTCGTTCAGTTCTTTGAACGAGATCTTACGTCTGCGATAGATGGTCTCTATCACCCAGACGTATTTGGTAATTAGGCTTTGCCCTCTATCATTGTCTGCCATATAAAATCGAATTTTTCTGCAAAAGTACACGAAGGCTACGCCATATCGTGGCAGAGGTTAGATAAAAATGAGATTTTTGTCTCTTTTCCCTTCCATCTTGTTCTATTCATTGAGCGTTTTCTCCAAATCATCTATAGAAGGAAGTGATGACTTCAAATTTTCAATTAGCTCTTTTGTCTTGTAGGCAGCCACACCTAAAGGTTGTGTCATCCCTCGCAGGGCGTATTCTACCTTTGTGTTGTTCTTTGAACGACACAGAAGAAGACCTATGGTAGGATTGTCCTCTGGCATCTTTACCAAATCATCTATGGCAGATATGTAGTAATTCAGTTTACTGATAAATTCTGGTTGGAACTCCACAACCTTCAGTTCGATTGCGACATAACAGTGCAAACGTGTATGATACATCAACAGATCAACTCTGCTCTCATCTCCGTCAATGTTTAGCGGAAATTGTCTTTTCACAAAGGAAAAGCCAGTTCCAAATTCCAGTAGAAACTCTGTAATCTTGGTCGTCAACTGGTCTTCAAGGTCGGTTTCCTGTTTGACCTTAGTCATATCAACAAAACCAAAGTTATACGGGTCCTTGAATGCAGCCTTGGCTAAGTCACTTTTTAATGGAGGCAATGTGTCGGCAAAATTGTTGGGGAGAGACTTAACCTTCTTGTGATAATCATCTTCTATCTGCATGAGCATTATGTCACGGCTCCATCCCTGCAAAGCAGACTCTGTTATATAGAAAGCACGTAGTACATTATCCTTAACCTTGGGAAACATAGAGATATGATGATACCATGTAATTTGTGCAAGTGGCACTTGCACAAATTCGCCATCAGCAGAAACCGTGAATTTTGACAGCCTTGATTTCAATACTTGATTATTCTGTAATTGTGCAAGCGGCACTTGCACAAATGGGAAATCCGGGTATTCAACAGCAAATTGGCGCATATACTTCAAGTTTCGGATAGAATAACCACTATCACTTCCATACCGCGCCATTAGATCAGACGAAAGCATGTCTATAACCTTCGCACCCCAGCCTTGTTTTTCCTGTTTTTTCAAAATGTCATTTCCCAACCACCAATAGTGCTGCAAAGTTGATGCGTTGAGTTGCATTACGGCTTTCAGCCTTTGACGATCGATTTCATCACAGAGATTTTGGAGCCACTTCTGATACACCACCTTGTCTATACTAATAATATCATTCTTTCCCATAGTTGATTTGTTTTTGAATCATTTGGCTATCGCCTTCTTCCTCCTTGCAAGGCATAGTGTAAGCAATCTTGCCCTCTGTTCTTGCTTCTTTCGTCAGTTCCTGTGACACCAAGAACTTTTTATACTCTCGCACTATTAACTCCTTTATATCTACTTCCAACAAGTCCGCTATCTTCAGAAGGCTGGGCAAGTCAGGTTGTGATGAGTTTGTGCACCATTTAGAAACGGTTGACGGTGTTACACCCATTTGGTCAGACAGCCATTTGTTTGTTCGCTTCTTCTCGACCAGTACCAATTTTATACGATTGACATCTTCCATAATTAGACGTTTTAATGGCACAAAGGTGGTGAAATAAATTCATTTTCATGCAGTATGATATATAAATTCAAGCGAAATCGGTATGATTTATGTTTTTTTATAGTATTATGGCACGTATGGACGACCATTTCCGCCGTCCCATCCGCATGGAGATAGTATGTAACTCATTATCCTTTCGAGGGACATCATTCCAATACTCTCTGATACAACTGTATTTGCCTCTTGTCGATATTCGTAATCTTTATCTGAACCTTGGTCGGGCGTGGCACGTCTTCATGCATAGACGAAAGGAGGCTCGTTATTACCTGTTCTACATTCGTAAATCCTGAGTCCTCGATTACTGACACAAACTCCACTAATGAATGCCTCGCCACGGATTAGATTAAACTTCGACATCCTCTCAAAGGAATTATCGGAATCTTAACAATTGACTATATCCTCATTACTGAAGAAAATGTAGTCAATGACTTTCGCGTTCAAATCCCATGCTGGCGAGTAATTATGTATAAAAAAGGGGCCTGTCCAAATGGATAGGTCCCTTTGCAAATTATGTAAGAGTGTTCTAATTACTCTTCAACTGCAGCCTGGGCGGCTGCCAAGCGGGCGATAGGCACGCGGAACGGTGAGCAGCTCACGTAGTTCAGGCCAACCTTGTCGCAGAACTTGACTGATGAAGGCTCGCCGCCATGCTCGCCGCAGATACCGCACTTGAGGTCGGGACGTACTGAACGGCCCTTGTCAACAGCCATCTTGATGAGCTGGCCTACACCCTTCTGGTCAAGAACCTGGAACGGGTCAACCTTCAGTATCTTCTTCTCCAGATAAACCGGCAGGAATGTGGCGATATCGTCACGTGAGTAACCGAATGTCATCTGGGTCAGGTCGTTCGTACCGAATGAGAAGTACTCGGCGCGGGCGGCAACTGCATCGGCGGTAAGAGCGGCACGCGGAATCTCGATCATTGTACCAACCTTGAACTCGAACGGTTCAACGCCCTCCTCCTCGAACAGCTTGGCTGCAGTCTCGCGGATAATCTCCTCCTGCTGCTCAAACTCGTAGTGCTTACCTACCAGCGGAACCATGATCTCGGGCTGCGGGTTCAGGCCCTCCTTGCGGAGCTGTATGGCAGCGCCTATGATAGCCTTGGTCTGCATCTCGGTGATCTCGGGATAGGTGTTGCCCAGACGGCAACCGCGATGACCCAGCATCGGGTTGTTCTCTGACAGAGACTCTACGCGAGCCTTGATCTGCTCCAGGGTTACGCCCATTGTATCGGCCATCTCCTGCTGACCCTTTCTGTCATGAGGTACGAACTCGTGCAACGGGGGGTCAAGCAGACGTATGTTGACGGGCAGTCCGTCCATGGCCTTCAGGATTCCGTAGAAGTCCTTGGTCTGGTAGGGGAGCAGCTTGGCAAGAGCCTTCTCACGGCCCTCCTTGTTCTCGGCCAGGATCATCTCACGCATAGCCTTGATCTTCTCACCCTCAAAGAACATGTGCTCGGTACGGCAAAGTCCGATACCTACGGCTCCGAATGTGCGTGCTACCTTGGCATCTTGCGGAGTGTCTGCATTGGTGCGTACAACCAGACGGGTATATTTGTTGCACAGGTCCATCAGTTCGGCAAAGTCGCCGCTTATCTCGGCAGCCTTAGTCTCTATCTCACCTTGGAACACCTGACCGGTTGAACCGTTTATCGAGATGAAGTCACCCTCCTTGAGTGTGACATCTTCTATCTTGACAGTCTTCTTGACATAGTCAACGTTCAGGGCACCGGCACCTGACACGCAGCACTTACCCATACCGCGGGCAACAACTGCAGCGTGGCTGGTCATACCGCCGCGGCATGTCAGGATACCTTCGGCAGCAGCCATACCGGCCAGATCCTCAGGTGAAGTCTCGATACGTACCATGATTACCTTGTGTCCGTTCTTGTTCCAGGCCTCAGCGTCATCGGCATTGAATACTATCTGACCGCATGCGGCACCCGGTGAAGCGGGAAGACCGGTGGTCAGGACCTTAGCCTTCTTAAGGGCGTTCTTGTCGAATACGGGGTGGAGCAGTTCGTCGAGCTTCTGGGGCTCGCAGCGCAGGATGGCGGTCTTCTCGTCAATCAGACCCTCATGCATCAGGTCCATGGCAATCTTGACCATTGCGGTACCTGTACGCTTGCCGTTACGTGTCTGTAGGAACCAGAGCTTGCCCTCCTGAACAGTGAACTCCATATCCTGCATGTCGTGATAGTGGTTCTCAAGCATGGTCTGCAGAGCATCGAGCTGCTTGTAGATCTCAGGCATGGCCTCCTCCATTGAAGGAAACTTGGCCTTGCGCTCCTCCTCGGATACACCGGCCAGAGCGGCCCAGCGCTTTGAACCCTCGATTGTGATCTGCTGCGGAGTGCGGATACCTGCAACTACGTCCTCACCCTGTGCGTTGACCAGATACTCACCGTTGAAGAGGTTCTCACCGGTACCGGCGTCACGGCTGAAGCATACGCCTGTAGCGGATGTGTCACCCATGTTGCCGAAAACCATAGCCATAACTGATACGGCGGTACCCCACTCATCGGGTATTCCCTCCATCTTGCGGTACAGGATGGCGCGTTCGTTGTTCCATGAACCGAACACAGCGCAGATGGCGCCCCAGAGCTGATCCATGGCGCTGGCGGGGAAGTCATGACCGGTGCGCTCCTTTACGGCAGCCTTGAACAGCTTGACAAGCCTCTTCAGGTCATCAACGCTCATGTCCTTGTCCAAAACCACGCCGCTCTCTTTCTTGACCTTGTCAATGATGGCCTCGAACGGATCGACATCGGTCTTGCTCACAGGCTTCATTCCCAGAACCACGTCGCCGTACATCTGAACGAAGCGACGGTAGCTGTCCCAAGCAAAGTGGGGGTTGTTGGTCTTACGCGACAGACCCTCGACAACCTCGTCATTGAGTCCCAGGTTCAGAATGGTGTCCATCATACCCGGCATTGAGGCGCGGGCACCCGAACGTACAGAAACCAGCAGAGGATTCTCGACATCACCGAACTTGGAGTTCATCAGTTTCTCGATGTGGCGGATAGCCTCCTCAACATCGTTCTTCAGAATGGCGACAACCTTGTCGCGGCCAATCTGATAATACTCGTTGCAGACATCGGTGGTGATGGTGAAACCCGGAGGTACAGGTACACCAAGAAGATTCATCTCAGCCAGATTGGCACCTTTACCACCCAGCAGATTGCGCATTTGGGCATTTCCCTCAGCTTGTCCGTTTCCGAACTTGTAAACTCTTTTTTCGCTCATAAATAGTTGAATATATTATGTTGTTTGTGCCGGAAGAAGCTTTTTCTGTCTTATACTTTATTTTTGCGGGTGCAAAGGTACTCATTTATTATTAAATTAGGTGTGTTTTTTAATAACTTTAGGGTTTTAATGAGAATCGGCACTTTGCTGAGGCCGATTGCTGATGGTAATGAGAAGTCAAAAACAGCCGGTGCCAGCACCAATGCCAAAGTTAATGACTACCTTTGCCGCACGAAACACTATATGTATGTCCAAAAAAAAACGCGAACAGCCTGTAATAGAGAATGTGACCATAACCGATGTCGCAGCCGAAGGCAAATCACTTGCAAGGATCAATGATCTGGTAGTATTCGTACCGTTTGTAGTTCCCGGTGATGTGGTTGACCTCAAGATCCTGAAGAGGAAGCACAGTTATGCAGAGGCGGTTGCTGTTAATATCCGCAGTTTTTCCGATGTCCGTGCAGAGCCTTTCTGCTGCCATTTCGGGATCTGCGGCGGTTGCAAATGGCAGAACCTTCCTTATGAGGAACAGTTGCGCTACAAGCAGAAGCAGGTGGTGGACAACCTTACCCGGATAGCAAAGGTGGAACTACCCGGAATTAGTCCTGTCATAGGATCGGAAGAGACTATACGTTACAGAAACAAGCTGGAGTATTCATTCAGCAATATGCGGTGGCTTACACAGGATGAATTGTCACAACTTGATGAATCGGGGGACAACGACCGGCGTAAACAGCCTGGTCTTGGCTTTCACATTCCGGGGGCTTTTGACAAGGTGCTTCATATCCGGGAATGCTGGCTTCAGGATGTGATTTCTGACCGTATCCGCAATTCGGCGTACGAGTATGCTGTAGAGCATGAGATACCTTTTATCAACCTGCGTACCCAGGAAGGGGTGTTGCGTGACATGATGGTGAGGGTGGCCACAACAGGCCAGATAATGGTTCTTGTGCAGGCTAAGATTGTGACCTCCGCCGAGAATGAGCAGTTCATGGGGCTGATGCAGCACCTTTCCGACAGTTTCCCTGAGATCACCTCACTCCTCTATGTCATAAACAACAAGTGCAATGACACCTTCGGCGATCTGGACGTTCACGTGTTCAGGGGAGAAGGTTTCATATATGAAACCATGGAGAGCCTGAGGTTCAAGATAGGTCCCAAGTCTTTTTTCCAGACCAACAGCCGCCAGGCGTACCGTCTGTATTCCGTGGTCCGTGATTTTGCCCGGCTTGACAGTGACGACGTGGTTTATGACCTTTATACCGGTACAGGGACCATAGCCCTTTTCGTCGCTTCGGAGGCTGGAAAGGTGATAGGGATAGAGTATGTTCCGGAAGCGATAGAGGATGCCAGGGTGAATGCTGAGTTGAATGGTATCAGGAATGCTGAGTTTTATGCCGGTGACATGAGGGATGTGTTGAATGCTGATTTCATAAAGGAACACGGCACTCCCGATGTACTCATAACCGATCCTCCCAGGGCGGGGATGCACAAGGATGTCATTGATGTCATCCTGTCTGTCGCACCGGAAAGGATTGTATATGTGAGCTGCAATCCGGCAACCCAGGCCCGCGACGTGGCTCTGCTTGATTGCGGATACCGCGTTGCAGCTGTCCAGCCTGTCGATATGTTCCCGCACACCCAACACGTTGAGGTCGTGACGCTTCTGGAAAAACGCAGCCTGTAGCTCGTCCGAGTCAACCTTTTTTAGGGAAACACAGTTTGCAACGTTTTTGCAACGCTTTTTTCTTGTCTTGCGTTGGATTATAGACGAAATTTGCAGCGTAATCCTGTTTCTATGGATACCGATTGTCAAAAAGTTGTTAAAGCGGACAACCGGACTTAACAACAGGATAAAATAATTATAAAAAGTATGGAGCAAATGCAACCAGAGGATTCTGATGCTGTTTTTTGCCCTATCTTTGCAAACGAAACAAATTATTATTATGAAGACTTTGCTTTTTAAAAGATTGATTGTCGCAACAGGAGTGATGTTCCTTTCCTTGACCATGAGTGAATCCAAGGCGGTCGATACCATTAAGGTGGTGTCACCCGAGAATGGCGAAATCATAATTACCCAGCCTGAGTTCCGTGGAGGGATGGCTGCCATGAGAAAGTATATTGATGACAATTTCGTCTATCCGGACGATGCTGCAAAAAGGACAATAAGCGGAAAGATGGAAGTGGAGTTTACCATTGAGAAGTCCGGCGATGTCTCGTATGTCAATATACTGAAGGGATTGGACTATTCGATTGACGAGGAGGTGCTGAGGCTTCTGAAAGCAATGCCCCGCTGGATTCCTGCAACCAAGAACGGGACTCCGGTAAGGTATAAGATCTCCATGCCGCTCAATATACGCGTATCCAGAAACAGGAAGTCAAGCACAGCGCTGCAGGGACTTGATGAAAGATGATAACGGGGGCCGGAAAAAATCCGGCCCCTTTTTAGAATCTGTTTTAACTTTTCCCGTTTTTTGATGTCATTAAGATAGACCATGACGGTTAAACGCCGGAAAAGGTCTGATGTGTCAAACAATTAAAAAATACTGCTATGAGAAAGATTATGTTATCCGCCGTTGTCTCCATCGCCTTGATGTTGTGCGGATGTGGAGATTCCTATCCCACCTACAACAATTATTACGATACATACGAAGTTGTACGTCCCGGAGTGCAGATGTTCACGGACTACATTGAGGCTCAGGGTTCCAAATGGCAGACCGAAGGCGTGGAAGGAAAACCCGGTTTTTACGTCTATCAGTCATTCTCTTTTCCTGAAATCAACGAAAATGTCCTCGAAAAAGGGGCCGTCCTGGTCTATATGGTCGATTCTGACGGGCGTGACAATATTCTCCCCTATGTCTATCCTGTAATAAACGAGAACAGCCGTATCCTGATGCAGAACCTGCGTTTTGATGTGGAGAAGGGGAATCTTACCCTGATAATAGAATGGGAGGATTTCAAGAACTACACCAATTCCAACGAGACCTTTTCCTACAAGGTATGCATTCTTGAGCCTGACCAGCCTAAGAGCTGATACCCTCAGTGACCGATAAGAATCAGAGTGGTGGCACCTATGGTGATGATTGCTCCATCCTCAATCCTGGCACGTTCCCTGTCTCCGAGAATCCGGTCGGACAGAAACGTGCCTGTGAGACTTGGATAGTCCCGCAGGGTGTACGTTATCTCACCCGACAGCTCCTTCCTGACATTGATTACGCAGTGACGGCGGTCCATGCTGCGGTCAGTCGTGTCGATAGGAATGGTAATGTCATCGCCGGGATTGTAACGTCCGATGACATTGTCACCCTCTCTTAAGGCAAAAGTCTGCCTATAGGCGAAGACATTCTCTATCACCTCAATCGAGCCGAACCCCGAGTCCCGGACCTCTTTTGACATGGCGGCATCCTTGCGGGTGGATGTCAGTGCATTGGTTCCGATCCTGATCCGGAACTGACGGCGGCAGTCGGCACACTCGAAAACAAGGGACTGTCCGTTTCTGTAGATAGTCTCGTCAAATGTGTTGTAATGATTGCATTTGGGACATCTGATCCTTTTCATATAGGTTTGTTGACCGTTTAAATAAAAAAAGCTGACCTGTAAGCCGGGTTCTGTAATGAGATGCAGGATCTCACTGTCTGTCATTAATCTTGACCCGCCGTCACCGGCAGGCTCCGTGACGTTGGTCACGCGCGTTCTACCCTCCGGCTCGGGCGAGCAGCCCTCTGACGCCGGTTTACATGAACTTGCAACTTCCAAGGCACACAGCACCTGTGTCACCATAGGCCTGGTGGGCTCTTACCCCGCCTTCTCACCCTTACCGTACCGGACGGCGGTTGTTTTCTTCTGCACTGCTCAGCCGTTGCCGGCTGCTTCCCGTTAGGAAGTGGAATGCTCTGTGTTGCCCGGACTTTCCTCTGACCCGATGGGGCAGCGACAGACCGGTCAGCTTCGGGAATGCAAAGATAATGCAATTCTTTTTTGCCAATTCCGATGCATGCACTAATTTTGTCGTTGGAAAAATATAACTTTAATGATATGAAATTATTAAGATTTTCTATTGCTCTCTTTACGATGTCGGCGATGTGTGCCGGTATATGTTCCCAGGACAGGAATGGGGGGATAAGTGAATCCATGCTGACACGACTCCGTGATGGCTACAAGGATACTCCGGCTGAAAAGGCTCTCCGCAACGCTCTGGCAGGCCAGTCTATCGCCCTTCTTGCCGTCAATGCCGACAATGCATCGATGATAGACACGCATTTTTCCGACCGTGTCCCCACCAAAGGCATCACAGACCAGCGCTCCTCAGGACGTTGCTGGCTCTTTACCGGTTTGAACGTGCTCAGGGCCCGCATGATACAGAAATATGACCTCGGTGAGTTCGAGTTCAGCCAGAACTATGTCTCATTCTATGACCTGTTGGAGAAATCCAACCTTTTCCTGCAGGCCATAATCGATACCCGCAACCTGAAATTCGAAGACAGAAAAGTTGACTGGCTCTTCAAGAACCCCATAGGTGACGGCGGACAGTTTACCGGTGTCTCAAACCTTATCATGAAATATGGCGTAGTTCCCAAGGATGTGATGCCTGAGACTTATCAGAGCAACAGTACCAGCGAAATGCGTTCTGTCCTCTCCAACAAGTTGCGCCAGTATGGCCTTGAACTCAGGGAGATTAAACCTTCCGATGCATCCGCACGCAAGATGGAGATGTTGGCAGACATATACTCCATACTTGTCAGATGTCTCGGCATACCACCTACAGACTTCGAATGGACCAGGTATGACAGCAATGGCAAGTTCGTAAGCCGCAAGAGATATACTCCCAAGGAGTTCTACGATGAGTTCGTGGGTACGGATCTGGAGAACAATTACGTGATGGTGATGAACGACCCGACGAGGGAGTATTACAAGACATACGAAATAGAGTATGACCGCCATGTGTATGACGGTGACAACTGGGTATATGTGAATTTACCCATAGAACGTATCAAGGAGATGGCCATAGCTTCGATCAAGGATAATACCGCAATGTATTTCTCGTGCGACGTACGTAAGTTCCTGGATTCCTCCAAAGGCACTCTTGACCTTGCCAACATGGATTACAGCTCGCTTTTCGGCACAGACTTTTCCATGGACAAGAAACAGCGTATCCAGACGTATGCCAGTGCGTCGTCACACGCCATGACACTGATTGCTGTGGATCTTGACGATGACGGCGCTCCCAGGAAATGGATGGTTGAGAACAGCTGGGGCGCCTCTTCAGGGTACAAGGGAAACCTGATAATGACTGACGAGTGGTTCAATGAATATATGTTCCGGTTGGTGCTGGAGAAGAAATATGTTCCTGCCGACGTGCTGGACCTCCTCAAGAAGAAACCTGTCATGCTTCCCTCATGGGATCCGATGTTCCTTCCCGAAGATTAACGTATTAAGTGTTTGAAAAAGAAATAGAAGAAATGAAAAGAATCATCAACCGATTGCTGGCCATCGTGATGATAGCCGGCGCTGTTTCGTGTTCAGGAAAGTACGAGACTTTCAAGGGCGACCCTATGAACACGAAAATATATACTCTTAAGAATGGCCTGAAAGTCTATATGACAGTCAATAAGGAAGAACCCCGCCTCCAGACCCTGATAGCTGTCAGGAACGGAGGAAAGAACGATCCTGCTGACAACACAGGACTGGCCCACTATCTGGAACATATCATGTTCAAGGGATCCGAGAGCTTCGGAACATCGGATTACGCGGCCGAGAAACCTCTCCTTGATCAGATTGAGAGACTGTACAATGTTTATCGCACCAAAACGGATCCGGAGGAGCGCAAGGCCATATATCATCAGATTGATTCTCTAAGTTATGCTGCATCGCTCATCTCCATACCTAACGAGTATGACAAGCTGATGGCGGTGATAGGCGCTCAGGGAACCAATGCTTTCACTTCGACCGATGTGACCTGCTACACTGAAGACATCCCGTCCAACCAGATTGACAACTGGGCCAGGATCCAGGCCGACCGTTTCCGCAATATGGTGATTCGCGGATTTCACACCGAGCTGGAGGCTGTATATGAAGAGTACAACATGTACCTCAATGAGGATTCGGAGAATGCCATCTATGCAATCGATTCTGTCCTGTACAAGAACCATCCATACGGATTGCAGCAGGTGATTGGCACGCAGGAACACCTCAAGAACCCGTCAATAACCGCCATCAAGAGACAGAAGGAACTGATGTATGTCCCCAACAACATGGCCATCTGCGTGTCCGGTGACTTTGACCCCGACAGTTTCGTCAAGACAATCGAGAAATATTTCGGTTCCTGGGAACCTAATCCTGATGTTCCTGTCTTCACATATAAACAGGAAGAGCCCATTACTGAGCCTGTGGTCAGGCATGTGTATGGAACTGAATCCGAATTCGTGCTTATGGGATGGCGCTGTCCCGGGGAGAAGGAGAATTCCCTTGACCGTGACATACAGAGCATAGTTGTATCCATCCTGAACAACGGGAAGTGCGGTCTCCTTGATGTTGACCTGATGCAGCAGCAGAAGGTTCTTGCGGCCGGTGTCCAGTTATATGACAGGACTGACTACAACGATTTCCTCTTTATAGGGTATCCCAAGGATGGACAGACTCTTGAGGAGGTTAAGGAACTCGGCCTCCATGAGATAGCCAGGCTTAGGGCCGGTGATTTTGACGAGGATCTGATAAAGGCGGCAGTCGCCAATTTCAAGCTCTCCAGGATGCGCTCACTTGAGTCAAACCGCAACCGTGCCATGCAGTATGTCAATTCGTTCATCAACCGGACTGACTGGGCTGATGAGATAACTTTGCTTGACCGTCTGGAGAAGGTGACCAAGGCCGATGTCATGGCATGGGCCCGGAAGTACCTGAGCGACAAGTCATACGTAGTGGCATACAAGCATCTTGGGGAGAATCCCAGAAACAACAAGATTGTGGCTCCGGAAATCACTCCGATTGCAACCAACCGTGATATGCAGAGTCCTTTCCTCCAGGAGATATCATCGGTAAAGGTTAAACCCATCGAGCCCTCCTTTGTCAATTTCGACAAGGATATCTCGGTGTCGGATATCAGGGACGGGATACAGTTTCTTTACAACAGGAACAACCGTAATGACATAGCGACCGTCCAGTTCCAGTTTGACATGGGTAACAGCTATAATCCTGCTCTTGATATGGCTTTCTCTTATCTTGATTACCTCGGAACCCCGACACGTGCCGCTGAGGAGATAGGGCTGGCTGAATACAAGATTGCCGGAAGCCACAGTTTCTCCGTCGGTGACAATCTGCTTACATATTCCGTGAGCGGCTTGAGCGAGAATCTCGGCGACATGGTTGATATAGTGGAAGACCTTATTCTCAATGCCGTGCCGGACGAGGGGATTCTTGCAAACCTGAAAGCCGATTTTATGATGACACGCCAGATGTCAAAGACCAACCAGAACGGTTGCTGGAGAGCTCTACAGGATTATGTTATCTACGGCCCGGAATACGTGAAATCCATAACTCTCTCAGATGAGCGTCTGATGTCGGTTACATCGGAGGAGTTGCTTGGACTGGTGAAAGACATTCTGAACAAGACTCACAGGATACTCTATTACGGTCCTCAGGATGAAAAGAAGGTGAAGGAAATCATGGCAGGACATCACAAGGCTTCTGACAAACTGACACCTCTTACCAGGAAGTTCTCCGTAAAACAGATAGTGTCTGAACCGACAGTTTATATTGCACCTTATGATTCACGCCAGTTCAACTATATCCAGTATTCCGACCGTGGTGAGAAGTTTTCCATCGGTGACATGGCAGGTCTTCAGCTGTTCAACGAATATTTCGGAGGAGGAATGAATACTGTGGTGTTCCAGGAGATGCGTGAGGCCAGGGCGCTTGCCTATAGTGCCGGTGCTGTCATGAGCCGTCCTTCGTACAAGGATGACACGTACAGCTTCTATGCAAGGATCGGTTCCCAGAATGACAAGCTCAAGGCAGCGGTTGAAGCGTTTGACCAGATAATAAACGATATGCCGCAATCCGACAAGTCTTTCGATATTGCCAGAAAATCCGTAGAATCAACATTGCGTACCAGGAGAATAACCGGTATGGGATTGTTGAACAGCTACTTGTCTGCACGTTACATGGGACTGGACGAACCGCTTGACAGGCAGGTGTTCGAGGACCTTCCCTCACAGGACATGAATTCCCTGCTGGAATACCAGAAGAAATGGGTCAGGGGCCGCAAGTATGTCTATGCCATTCTGGGTGACCCGAAGGATCTTGACCTGGACTTCCTCAAGACACTCGGACCTGTTGTCATGTTGTCACTTGATGACATATTCTGCTACAATCAGGAATGACAGATTGGTGATTATTTGTTAAATGGCGCCTTGAAAGGTTAATTATTGGGAATTATGCGTAGCGTAATATAACATTGGCACTTTTCTTGTGTATATTTGGAAGAGAAAATGTTAAATGCAATCAAGTAATTAACCAAAAAATGAGAATAGATTATGAAAAAGACAATTAGAATTGCGATTTACTCGCTATTGTTAATAGTATGCTGCGCAGGTGCAGCAGGTGTGACAACATACCTTGTCAACAAGAAGAGCAAAACCACGGATCACGTATATGTAACTCAATCCGCAGTGCCATATTCGTCGGCAAGCAGCCTTTCCATGTCGCCGGCTTCAAGGAACCAGCCAATCGATCTTACTGAGGCGGCCGAAATGACTGTCCACGGGGTGGTACATATCAAGGCGACAGTGAATGGACGTACCCAAACCATACAGGAAATGCCTGACGTCTTCGAGTATTTCTTCGGTTTCGGCGGACAGCCCCGCCAGCGTCAGATCCAAAGTCGTCCCCAGGTGGGATACGGCTCCGGAGTTATCCTGTCAAAGGATGGATATATCGTTACTAACAACCATGTTATTGACAAGGCCGACGAGATTGAGGTCACTCTCAATGACAGCCGCGTGTTCGCCGCCACTCTCATCGGAAAGGACGAGAATACCGATCTTGCGCTCATCAAGATAGATGGTGATGAATTTCCTGTTATACCCATGGGTAATTCCGATGAACTCAGGCTTGGAGAATGGGTGCTGGCTGTAGGCAATCCCTTTAACCTTACTTCCAGCGTGACAGCCGGTGTGGTGAGCGCCAAGGCAAGAAAGATTGGTATCTACGAGGGAAGTGAAAGCATAGAGTCATTCATACAGACAGATGCAGCCATCAATATGGGTAACAGTGGTGGCGCGCTTGTGAATGTAAAAGGTGAGTTGGTAGGCATCAATTCCGCACTTGAGTCACCTACCGGAACATACGCAGGTTATGGATTTGCCATTCCTACTACGATTGTCAAGAAAGTGGTGGCAGACCTGAAGGAATTCGGTTCCGTACAGCGCGCCATTCTTGGTATAAGGGGTGGTGACGTTTCTTCCATGCGTCAGCTTGATGAGAATAAGGATAAGGATTTCGGAACACTTGACGGAGTATATGTGAGTGAAGTGACTGATGGTGGAGGAGCTCTTGCCGCAGGTCTTAAGGAAGGTGATATTATCACTGCAATCAACGGCAAGAAGGTGAAAACCATGACTGAGCTTCAGGAGACAATTGTCCAGTTCAGTCCCGGTGATAAGGTTGAGGTTACCATTCTCCGTGACGGGAAGACCAGAAAGATAAATGTTGAACTCAAGAATTTCAAGGGCAACACTGATGTGGTGAAGAAATCCGATTTTGATGTGCTGGGAGCAGCATTCGGCGAAGTACCGGAACAGATGCGCCGTAATCTGAATATTGGATACGGTATTCAGGTGAACGGACTGAAGGATGGCCTTTTGAGGAAAAGCGGTATTCAGCGCGGATTCATTATCCTCAAGATCAACAATCGCCAGATCAAGAGCGTGGACGATATTGAACAGGCATATAACGAGGCTGTCAAGTCACCGGACCAGGTGCTTTTCATAACAGGTATCTATCCTTCCGGACGCAGGGCGAATTACGCCGTAAGCCTTGATGAATGACAGTTCAGGAACAT
Organism: Bacteroidaceae bacterium; assembly: GCA_017651315.1. Taxonomy (GTDB): domain Bacteria; phylum Bacteroidota; class Bacteroidia; order Bacteroidales; family Bacteroidaceae; genus Colenecus. Next base: position 4,637 of record JAGCDE010000006.1, on the reverse strand, counting down.
GGTCAATTAAGATTGGTTGGGGCGGTGTTTCCGCTCCAATCAATTTGTTTTAAAAAATTGATATTATATTTTATTTTTACTATCTTTGCACTCAATTCGCCCGATTCCGGACTGGGCGAGCGGATGTCACAAAATAGAAAACAATTCACTATCAACTGAATAATGAGGCAATTAAAAATCACAAAGAGCATAACGAACCGTGAAAGCGCATCATTGGACAAGTATCTCCAGGAAATTGGTCGTGAAGAGCTTATCACTGTTGAGGAGGAGGTCGAACTCGCCCAACGCATCCGCAAGGGTGACAGGGCCGCTCTTGAGAAACTTACCCGTGCCAATCTGCGTTTTGTGGTATCTGTCTCCAAACAGTATCAGAATCAGGGCTTGAGTCTCCCCGATCTGATAAACGAGGGTAATCTCGGGCTTATCAAGGCGGCTGAGAAGTTTGATGAGACAAGAGGCTTCAAGTTCATCAGTTATGCCGTATGGTGGATACGTCAGTCCATCCTGCAGGCTTTGGCAGAACAGGCGCGTATCGTGCGTCTGCCTCTCAACCAGGTCGGTTCACTGAACAAGATAAGCAAGGCCCTGTCAAAATTCGAACAGGACAATGAGCGTCGTCCGTCGCCGGAGGAACTGGCAGAGGTCCTCGACATACCTGTAGAGAAGATTGCCGACACCCTGAAGGTTTCCGGACGTCACATCTCTGTGGATGCACCCTTTGTGGATGGTGAGGACAACAGTCTTCTGGATGTCCTTGTCAATGACGATTCTCCCATGGCAGACCGTACGCTTGTGAATGAATCCCTTTCAAAGGAGATAGACAGGGCGCTATCCACTCTGACAGACCGTGAAAAGGATATTATCAGAATGTTCTTTGGAATCGGTTGCAGGGAGATGACCCTCGAAGAGATAGGAGACAAGTTCGGCCTCACACGAGAGCGGGTGCGTCAGATCAAGGAGAAGGCAATCCGTCGTCTGCGCCAGAATTCCCGCAGCAAGCTCCTCAAATCATATCTCGGATGACCTGACACAATGAGAATCAGAAGATTGTTTTTGGCTTGTCTGTTGACGCTGACCGTATCGGGTGCCGGTTTCGCCCAGACTCCGGACAGAACCAAGAGCCCGGTTTTACAGCCTGGTGAAGGTCTTACCAAATCTAAGAAAGACGTTGAGGCAATGCGTAATGACAAGCAGGAGAAGAGAGTCAGGGAGGCCGATGTCTATGTGTGCGCATTGTCATTCTCGCCTGTCGATTCCGTCATGTTCTTGTCAAATATCCAGAAGATGGAGAACGCCGTAGTCAGGAACAGGTGGTTTCTTGAGGATCGTGCGGTCCTGGAAAAGAAGTTCGAGGATTATGTCAGGGAAAGGGCTGGAAATTTCCAGCTCTCTTCGATATTCTTCTCTGAGAAGGAAAAGAAGGTTCTTAAGCAGAGGGAGAGGATAATCAGGAAGAACAACAAGAAAAAGAGGTTCAAGGTGCAATATACGGGAGCAGATTTCAGATTCTAATATTGCAGATGAACTGCAATCCTTACACCCTGGAGGTCAACGTCCGGGGTGTTTCTGTATGTCATCCTGCGGAAATAGCTGATGGACATTAGTTTGAATATATTCTCCAAGCCAAACCCTGTTTCAATGAAGGGTTGGTCCATCTTGGTTCCGACGGCCATGCTTCTGCCTGACGGATACATGAAAAGGTTTCCGCTTGAGTCCTTATAGGGGTCATTCCTGTCGGAGAGTGTTCCCCATGTCCCGCGGAAATATACCACCTCTCTCAATTTCAAGTTGTTTACAGCTGGAATACGATTCAATACCAGGCCGTTCATGTACCATATTACATCCCATGTCAAGTGGCTGTCCATGAAGAATTCCATCGGAGTCATGGTCTCGAAAGTCTCTTTCCTGAATGTGTATGAGAGGTTCGCATTCGGTATGAAAAGCAGGGGGTAGGGAACTTGTCCCCATATCTTTCCGGCCTTTAACATCACATCGAAATACCCTAACGGCGCTGTCATTAGCCTTTGGCGGTAGGAGAAGTCGGCTTTGAACATGGAGTAGTCGCTTCCTAATGTCCCCTTTAGCGCCATTGTCCCGTTGAGTGTGAAAACAGGACGTTCAGGCGTCTTGCTCTTCCTGTTCCATTTGTGTTGGATGAACTTCTCGCCTGGTGCATATCTGAGGCCGATCTCTAACTCGCTCTGCGTTATTTCGCTTACAGATGTTCCGGAACCGTCGTTCCTGAGCATTGGGATGAACCTTGTGGATTCATTTGTGCGGTTGCGAAGTGTTCCTGTCAGGGAAAATCCGCTGTGCCGTTCAAGCGTATAAGTGAGCTCTCCATTCCTGATATAACCTATCATGTTGTCCGGCAGTCTCTTCAGCGAAAGCAGGGCATTGTCCTTATTTGTATAGACATATTGCTGTCCGTACTGGTATATGTCGTTTTCGTACTGAAGTCTCAGGGAGTGTATGGGGAATTCATTCCATTGTTCTTTTTTGGGCTTGAATGAGTATTCCAACCTTCCGTAATACTTGAATCGGTTGTCATTGACACCATAGATAAGATATCCTGTCCCGAAAAGGTGCGGATTCAGGTATGCCGTCGTCATGCCACCGAGTTTCAGCCTCAATCCTTCCATTCCGTTCCAGCTGGCCATGGTGTTCACTGGCCCTATATAAAGAGGTGTATTCTCTTCCTTGATCGGGATAAAGCCGGAAAACAGAAGGTTTATGAACTGCTCGGTCCAGTAGTAGATAGGTACTTTACGTAGTCTTGCTATCATCTCCTTGACGTTGTCTGTCTTCCCTCCACCTCTGTTTATGTCAGTATTTCGATATGCGGCCCAAAACTCATTGTCTCTCCTAAGAGCCTCCTCAGGCTCAATTATCTGTTCCTGATGGGAAAATGGCTCGCGGTCAACCTCCTCGTTGAACCTGTAGTCTGAGTAGGAAACCTCCCTTCGCCCGTATATGCCATCGAGATAGTCGTATAGTTTAAGCTCCGCTGTAATGCTCTCATATACAAGAAGGCGGGGGTGCTCCTTGTCACGTGTAAATCTCTGTTCCAGATTCATGTATTCTATGAAATTCAGATTGATGTCATAAGGTATATTCATCTGGATCCATTTGACGAAATGTGCTGAATCTGTTGTTATATAGATATGTCCTGTGAAACCAAGCGATTGTGGATTGCGCGGCACGAATGAGAGGTCAACGCATTCTTCTCCATCAACTGAAAGCGTGTCCATCAGGTAGTATTTATAATATAAGGTGGCATAGTCCGAAAAGGGGCTCACGAACTCGTTTCGGAGGATTAGGACTTTATCGTTGAACAGATCCACATCTCTCAGAGTGGCATCGGCAGCAGCCTTAACCTCTTCATCGGGAAGGAAATCCTCGACACCAACCCATTCGCGGCCATGAATGACTTGTTTTTCCCTCTTGGGTTTCATGCGATAATAGTCAGTGGCTACCATTTCGCGGGTAGAGACATTGAGAATTGGCTTGCCCGAAACAAGCGAGGTGTCAACATATTCGTTAAGGAACTGGAATTTCCGGAACAGGCCCTGCTGCTGCTTTTCTTTTGTGAAGTTGTCAAGAGCCACCACATAGGTCTCATATCTGTTCCTCGAAACATATTCGTTGTTGAAAGGATTGTTCTTTTCTTTGTCTTTAATAATCCCCTCAATCAGTTCCACGGCAGGATTGTCCCTGTTTCTGTATCGTTCCCTCTCCGGCTTAATCACCACCTCGTCAAGATTGTATGTCTCGGTCATGAGCGTGACATCAAGGGGAAAAACGATGCTGTCGGACAGTTCGACGGAATATTCCTTGAAACCAACCGATGATATGATGAGGGTCTGCCCATCCAATTGGCCGTTGAATGAGAAATTACCCTTGTTGTCGGTAATGCATCCACTCGCCAGTCCTTTTATACGTACGGTGGTGTAGGGCAGAGCGTTTCCTTCGGTATCATGCACATTGCCGCTGATTCTTACGGACTGTGCTGTGGACGTAAGAAATGCAGGCAGGGATAATGCCAATAATATCAATGTCTTTTTTAACCCCATCGGAAATATCTGTGTTTGAATCTGTTCGAAATTTTTCCATGAATTCCTTACAGTCTCTTTTGTGCTCTGTATCCACCGTTTCCCGGTTATAATGGATCTCCTTTACACCTTAAAAACCGGCAAAAACAGAACCAAAATAGCAATAATTGTTTTCACGGAACAAAAGTAAACAGTTTTTTGTCCGGTGCAAAAATACAAAATAATCCGCTGGGAGATATCCTGAAAGATTCAAATACCTGCTCCGAATAGCCTGGAAGCAGATTGTCTGTAATGGGTGAATCATAACGTTCTTTTATCGTGTTGATAAGTGCAGACGTTTTTTTTGAAAAAAAAGGCGATTTTGTTTGGTCAGTTTGGAAAGTCGCCATATCTTTGCATCCGCTTTCCGAAAGGAATGGCGTTTGAATACGATCTTTGATACGATTTCATACAGACAAGTAGTACGACGGGCTTACCTGTTCATACAGGTATGTCCAAGGGTAATACGAACCGTCAATGATAAAACTTGATAAATGCAGAGACGGACCTGAGCGAAAAAGACAGACCGGTGCGTCCCTAAAAAAG
>JAGCDE010000005.1 GCA_017651315.1 Bacteroidaceae bacterium | reverse complement strand
CTTATCATCATTGGCAAAGATTTCCAATGCTCTTGGAGAACCGCTGATATTTACATCATTGTCCAATAATCAAAATGCTCCGGTTCATTATTATAATATGGAACCAGAAAGAACATTGATGGTTTGCGACAACGACGAAAATCAGAAATGATTACCTTTGAAGAGGACTTTAAGATTCATGATATGAAATGGCGTAAGCACGGATGGATGGTGCCGGTAATCATCATCATTGTGAATGTGTGTGCAATATGGATAAGGTGGAGTGCCCTGCCCCATGTGCTTCCGGCCCACTTTGACCCCGCAGGCAATGCCAGCGGCTCCATGAACAGGACAACGCTGATATTCTACCCCGTCATCAGTCTGTTGCTGTGCCTGGTGACATACGGCATTTACACTCTGGCCAGCAACATGTTCAAATTAAAGCCCGATGAAAAAGGCCTGCGTATGTGCGGACTTCACGTTTTTGCATCGTGCCTTACGCTGACTGTCCTGAGCTCAACACTCGTAACACTCACCATGGGCACCTGCCCGCTGTTCATGTTTGCCGAACCAGTACTCATCCTGGCCGGAATAATCACATTAATAGTCTGCCTAATAAAAAAGTAATATGGCACAACTGATTGCATTCATAGTCCTTGAGATTTTTAACCTTGTCATGGGAACGGTTATCCTGTCGGGTAAGATGGATAACTTTATCCGGAACAGTTTTGAATTAACACCCAAAGATGCCGGGAAGTTTAACATCAGACGTCTGAGGATTCTTATGGGTGCAGCCTTTTTAATCCTGATACCTATATTCTGTCTCCTCCTTTTCACTGAAAGCACAAATTGGGCAGGACACGCGTTAACCGCATCCACATTCTTTCTGGTTATAGTATATTACATACTTGTCTATACGTGGGCTAAAAAATAGCGACAAATCCTCCGCGGGCGGGGAGCACTATCTTACCGGGTTGAATGTTGTTCTGGATATTGAAGCCTTTGCCGGGTTCGCTGCCACGGTCGGTGATAAGAGTCTTGAGTTCTACTGAAGTACCTATTCTGGAGTAATCAGGCTCAATTGTGAGTTCCTCATTTGTGCCGTTGATGCCGGCAATGTACCAGGTATCGCCACTCCTGCGGGCAATCACTGCGCACTGCCCCGGATAGCCGGCCAGCAGGCGGGTATCGTCCCAGGCCGATGGCAGACCGGACAGCAGTTTCTTCACTGGCTCCGGCAGGTTCAGGTATGCCTCAGGGCGGTCGGCCATGTGCTGCAGGCCGGACTCAAAGAGTATGGGCAGGGCCAGCTCGTGGCAATCAGTAGTGATATGCGGGTTCTGGCTGTCTGTAAAGGTGCACGGAGTGTAATCCATGGGGCCTATGACATTGCGGGTAAATGGCAGCGTGGCGTTGTGCGCGGCGGCGGCATTCGTCATACGGCGGTTGTTATTGTACCACTCGGCGCCATAGACGGCCTCCATCGACATCAGGTTAGGCCAGGTGCGGCTCCATCCGCGGGGTATGGTGCATCCGTGGAAATCAACCAGCAGATGATGACGGGCGGCATCCTCCAGGATATCCAGATAGTAGTCCACCATCTCGTGGCCGTCGGGCAGGAAGAAATCCACCTTGATGCCGGTGGCTCCCATCTGCTCTAAGCGGGTCATCTCACGCTCGCGAGCCTCTTTGGTGCGTAATCTATCCTGCGGTCCGGGAGCGCCGGGGCCTATCCATGATGTGCCGGAGTTGTACCAGAGGTTCACCTTGACACCCTTCTCACGGGCGTAGGCCATCGCATCCTCCAGATTACCGCCGTTAGCCATCTCATCCCACTCCCAGTCAATCAGGGTGTAGGGCCAGCCCATATCGTGCGCCAGATCAATATACTCCTTGACTTTCTGGAAATCCTTTGAGCTGTGGTTATAAGCCCAGTAAATCCATGACGATACGCCCGGCTTTATCCATGATTTATCAGTAACAGTACCTCCCCCGGCCACATCGGTCACCAGAGTGGATTCAACTATATCGGCCAGCGAACCCAGCATCAGGATACGCCACGCATGGACATCGGTCTCATCATTATCGGTATAAGTCACAGTGTAACGGTCACCGCTGCAGGTCAGGTAAGAGCAGCTGTTGCCATGATTTATGCCCGACTCTGTTATCAGCCCGAATATGCCTTCACCATATTCTATAAGTGCCGGATAGCTGTATTTGCCGTCTGCTGCCTGTGTACTCTCGGGGTAGAATCCCTCATAATCAGTTTTCTGACGCTGCAGCCAGCGTTTGGTGCCGTCAGGGATCACGAACGAGACATGCTCATCGGCCCCGTTGAAACGGAACGCCACGCCGTCATTTGACACGCGGACAAGCAGGTTCTTGCCTTGGGCATCGCTGCATGACATTGCCCTGTATTTATAGGTGCAATCCCTGCGCTTGCCGGAGAGCATAGTGTATCTCTCCTCAACGGTCTCCACGATTCGGGAACAATCTGTCCAATGGTTGTCGCCTAACCTGATGGTCTGGACCACCTGACCGCTGTATTTTACGGTCATCATGCTGTCCGATACCGACACCTTGATATTCTTATCGGGCGAACTGACATCGGCAATCCTGGTGTAACAACTCTCCAAGAGCAATGCTCCAAGCAACGCTGACAGCGAAAACAATCTGATTCTCATAGCGGTTCTGTTTTGCTCCAAAAATAGGTATAATTGTAAAAACAAGCAAGAAAACAAACTATGAATAAGATCACTTCTTGACGGCTCTATATAATATCCAGACTGCTATGAGCAGCGGGAACAGGCTGGAGAAGATGGTTATATCGCCCTCCTTGATATAATTGTATATGAATCTGCTGGCAAACAGGACGATGCTTATTGCAAAACCTACTATGGAAACCGGTCTGATCTTATGGGTCTTGAACCTGAACTGGTCTATAAACAAAGGAACCAATCCTATTAATCCGCCTAATATCATCAAAGGAGATAATACCGTCCACCAGTTAATACCATTAAAGTTCAGATCAGTATTCAGTTTGAAGAATGCAATGACATTCAGTACAAAGAAAGCCGTAAGTGCCAGTATGCAGAGGGCAAACATGCCAAGCCTTGCAATATTGCCGATGCGCCAATAGAGTGTAGGCTTGTTGTCAATCTTTCCCTGCAGTCCCTCCCTGTAGGCTCTCAAAAAACTCTGATAGTATTGGGGTACAAACAGCAAAGCATCCATTACTGTATAGATAATACCAAGTGTCAGACTTATAAAGACATACGCATAGACTGTCCAGAACAGCATCATTGCTGCCATGATTATCAGGTACGTCCTTCTGTACTTTCTCTCTTTAGTGAGCAGAGTATTAAGGTCAAGTTCCACAATACTCTTCCTGCTTACCTTGCGCAGAAGGAATAGGGAAATTATCAGAAATACAAGGCCCGATATACCCGCAGTCCACAACGCCGGAACCGACAGCCCTCCATTGAAAAGAAAGAACATGGTCAGGAGCGGGAATCCCACAACACATCCCAATATCATCAACTGTTTCAGTTCGGTCTCAAGCAGGCCCACCTTCTCCATAGTAGCCGCGCGTATCTGATCGGGGGTTACAATCTCCTGGGTATCCAGTTTCTCATCCATCAGTCTGAGAGTATCCTTTAACTCTTCAAGCTCATCAATCTTAATATTTTCACTAGTCATAGCACAAACGTTTTAATTGTTAGACATTGATTTAAGCTGCTCCTTGATTCGGAACAGACGACTCGTAACAGCCTGGGTGCTTATACCCACTATGGCTGCAATCTCATCATAACTCATGCTTTCAAGCCACAGAAGAATGATAGCCCGGTCAAAAACCTCCAGTCTGTTGATCCTGTCATACAGCATCTTAACCTGTCGGCCCACCTGATCCTGTTCACTGAACAGGTCCCTGTCGATGGCAAGCGGAACGGTTGGTACATTCCGGCTGTTCCTTTTCTGAATGGAGCAGCAGGTGTTAAGGCTGATTCGCCAGATCCATGTCTTAAGGCTGCTCTCGTTACGGAACTCAGGAAATCCTTTCCATAGATTAACCAACACCTCTTGGAAAAGGTCATCGACAACTGTCGGATTGTCAGAGAAGAAATAGCACACCGAATATATTGTCTTGCGGTGCTCTCTGACCATTTTTGTGAATTGTAATTCTAAATCTTTCATCTGTCTTTTGAAAACATCGTTTGTACATTTAGACAACGGTTTTCCGGATTCCTTTCAAAATTATTCCATTTTTCAAGGGAAAACATACCATTTACCCCAAAATAATTGAAAAACATCGGATATTGACACCTATCGTTGCAGTCCCCCATTTGCGCTCTGGCAAGAAAAATCCTTACATTCGCCAAAGCAGACATATACGCTCCAACCAAGGAGTATTTACGCCCTAACTAGAGAATTTTTACTCCCCAACTGGAGAATTTTTTTCTCTAACTGGAGAGTTTTTCCGCCCCAGTTGGAGCGTATATCCTGTTCTTTATAAATAATGGTAAAAAATGCCGACATAGCCGGACGGGCATTGCAGTGTCACAGCTGGTTGTATGCCGGTGAATCTTAACTGCAACAACTGCATCAGGCACAATTTCTAAAATAAACGCCAAATTCTACAAAGAACCAATCAAGTTTGATAGTATCATGGTTTTTGATACTTTTGTCAGATTATTAAATGACGCAAGAGGGCATTTTATTATATAACGGTAAGCAAACAACTATGGCTCTATACAAATGTAAAACCCACGACCGCTTTCCCGCAATGGTGGAAAGAGAGAACTGGAAAGGGATCCTGAACGCCCTTGGTGAGCGGTTCGGCAATGCCCACGGTGTGGGCAATGATGCTGTGATCACTCAAACCCGCAATTATGACGCCGTAATTATAGAGGCCGATTTCCACAGCACCGAAATCAAGTACGATGATCATAAGGAGAGCGGCCAAAGGCAACTGGCCACAAACAACTATCATTCGATCAGCGATATTCCTGATGACGAGATTATCCGATACAGACAAATCATGCTTGGAGGAACACTTATGACCCATAAATGCAGCCGATGTATGGGCTGGGGTAAGGTTAAGTGTCCAATGTGCGGTGGCAGAGGCCATAGTATGCAGAACGGGCTTGTCAAACAATGTGTAAAGTGTCACGGTAGAGGCGAGGTGTCATGTTCAGAGTGCAGCGGCACAGGAGAATACCAGACTTTCAAGACGATGACTCTGAGTGACAGGACTGACACCTGTTCATACTGTCCCGTTCAGGCATTGGACGTCATGATCCGTAAACAGGATATCCCTACCGATGTCCTGTACGACGGCACCTGCCTCAAGATGAATTCAGCCAAAGAAATCAGGCACAATGAGATTGAAACATTGTACTCCAAAATATCTGAAAGGCTTGGAGCGGAAGAGAAAAATGCCTTTCAGAATGAGTTTGAGCAGAAGTATAACGACATAAAAGAGAGAGCGAACAGTAATCTTAACGATATAACCGTCAGAGCCCGGTGCTCACCCATAATAGAGATAGACTACAAATACCGGAACAAGGAGTACTCGCTGTTTATATCAGATAAAGACAAAAAGGTGTATTGTTACGCCCGATTCCCGGGCCGCCTGCCTCAGAGAATCCGCGAGTTGTTCAGTTCCGGCAAGAAAGAGTACAGCCAACCCCAAGGCTCCAAGGGCGACCGGAAACTTGAACGCTCCTACGGCAGCAAATATCAGAAATAAAAGGAAACAGGCGGTGACGTATTGGCGCGAACGAGGTTACGAGTGAGACCGCGGACCCGGAGGGCCGCCAAGCGACTATAAGGAGCGCGTTTGCGAAGCAAACTAAAAGGAGGCAAAGCCTCATTCCGACAGAAAATGGGAGCTTTCCGGCTCCCATTTTCTGTCGGAATGAGGCGACTCGAACGCCCGACCCCTACGTCCCGAACGTAGTGCGCTACCAACTGCGCTACATTCCGATCCTTGTCGTTTGACGGTGCAAAGTTAATGGATTTTTTCGTGATATGCACTTTTTTGCTCTCAAAAACTTGCCGGAGTTAAAAAAGTGCGTATCTTTGCACCCGCATTTAAGGCAAATGTTCTTGGTGTCATAGCTCAGTTGGTAGAGCAAAGGACTGAAAATCTTTGTGTCCCTGGTTCGATTCCTGGTGGCACCACAAGACAGGAGAGACGCAGTAGCGCCTCTTTTTTTTATGAAGACCAAGAACCTTTTTTTGCTGCATATATGGAAAAGCTGGTAATATTTGATCTGGACGGCACGCTACTCAATACCATTGCTGACCTGGGTACGGCAGCAAACCACACATTGGCGGAACTGGGATTGCCTCAGCATACGATTGAGGATTACAGGTATATGGTGGGCAACGGAATGCGTAAACTGATAATACGCGCCCTGCCCTGTGAGAAAGCAACCGATGAAGATTTCGTCAATGAAACACTGACCGCCTTCCTTCGTTACTATGCCTCAAATATAGATACTTACACCGAACCTTATCCGGGAATAAAGGAAGTGGTCCATGATTTGTATGACCGGGGATATAAGCTTGCGGTGGCATCCAATAAGATTCAGGCCGGTGCCGAGAAACTGATCAGTACCTTCTTTCCCGGAATAGATTTTGTTGCGGTCATGGGTAACAGCCCCGGATTTCCACTCAAGCCTGACGCTGCAGTTATTGAATACATAATGCAACGCGCGGGCGTAACCCCTGAACATACCGTAATGGTTGGCGATTCCGGTACGGATATTGAAACCGCCCGTAATGCCGGTATCCCCATAATAGCTGTCAGCTGGGGATTCCGTCCCCGCCATGAACTCTCATCAGCCAACCATATAGCGGACACTGCGGAACAACTTCTAACTTTAATTGAAAACTATTGATATGATATTTAAAAAGGTATTATCTTTGGATAATTATTAGTTTTTAAGCTATGGATATCAATAGTATTATGGCTGACCTGGAGCGTAGGCACCCGGGTGAGAAAGAGTATCTTCAGGCTGTCCGTGAGGTACTTATAAGCGTTGAACCGGTTTATAACCAACATCCTGAATTCGAGGATGCCAGGATTGTGGAACGCATGGTGGAGCCGGACCGGATTTTCACTTTCAAGGTTCCATGGACCGATGACAATGGGGAAATTCATGTCAACACCGGTTACCGCGTGCAGTTCAACAACGCAATCGGACCGTATAAGGGTGGCCTCAGGTTCCACTCGTCGGTAAACCTTTCCATTCTCAAGTTCCTGGGATTCGAGCAGACTTTCAAGAACGCCCTTACCACTCTGCCTATGGGCGGCGGCAAGGGAGGTTCCGATTTCTCGGCACGCGGACGTTCCGCAGCTGAGATTGAGCGTTTCTGCCACAGTTTCATGCTGGAGCTATGGCGTAATATAGGGCCCGATACGGATGTGCCGGCCGGTGATATAGGTGTAGGCGCACGTGAAATAGGTTACCTGTACGGTATGTACAAGAAACTGGCCCGTGAGAATACCGGCGTACTTACCGGCAAGGGGCTCACTTTCGGAGGATCAAAGATTCGTCCTGAGGCTACAGGTTTCGGTGCCTTGTATTTCCTGCGCCAGATGCTGGCTGACCGCGATGACAAGCTGGAGGGCAAGACAATCGCCATAAGCGGGTTCGGCAATGTGGCCTGGGGTGCCGCCAGAAAAGCTACACAGCTGGGAGCAAAGGTGGTTACATTATCAGGTCCTGACGGCTATGTGTATGATAAGGATGGGCTGGACGATGAGAAGATAGCCTATATGCTACAGCTCCGCGCCACCAATAATGACGTGATAGAACCGTATGCCGGGAAGTTCGGTGCCGAGTTCTTCGCAGGCCGCAAGCCCTGGGAGCGGAAGGTTGACATAGCTATGCCTTGCGCCACCCAGAACGAACTGAACGGCGACGATGCCGCACAGCTCATAAAGAACGGTGTAAAATATGTGGCTGAGGTCTCCAATATGGGCTGCACCCCGGAAGCCATCGATTCATTCATCGGTGCCCGTGTGCTCTACGGTCCGGGTAAAGCCGTCAACGCAGGCGGTGTGGCCACATCAGGCCTGGAGATGACGCAGAACGCCATGCATATTTCCTGGTCAGCCGATGAGGTCGATGCCCGTCTTCACACCATCATGAGCGATATCCACGAACAGTGTGTCAAATACGGCACTGAACCGGACGGCTATGTGAACTACATGAAGGGAGCAAACATCGCCGGCTTTATGAAAGTGGCGCAGGCCATGCTGGAGCAAGGTTTCTTAGGATAAACCGCAACAGATTCCAAAACAACATCAGACCATATTATGAACAGAACTCTTCTATCTGCTCTCCTGCTTTGCGTTTCCCTTTCCGCCACATCCCAGCGCGGGATGATGCAGGCAAACTGGAGCAATGAGATTACCGGTGAATATGAGATTCCCAAAGTTCCCAAGTGGGCCGAGAATGCCGTGTTCTATCAGATCTATCCGCAGACATTCTGTGACAGTGACGGCGACGGGATAGGTGACATCAAGGGTATAATAAGCAAACTGGACTACGTCAAGAGCCTCGGAGTGGACGCCATCTGGATAAACCCGTTTTTTGAGTCACCTTTCTATGATGCAGGATATGACGTGTCCGACTACTACAAGGTGGCTCCACGCTACGGGACGAACGAGGATGCCCGCCAGCTCTTTGCCGAGGCCCACAAGCGCGGATTGCGCATACTCTTTGACTATGTGATAAGCTATACCTCCATGGAGCACCCGTGGTTCCAGGCATCGGCCCGCCAGGACACCAACAAATACACCAATTACTATATCTGGACTGACAACATCTGGATTGACCCTCCACGTGAGTTCGCCTCATCGTTCATTAAAGGATACGGTGAACGCAACGGCCAGTACATGCGCAATTTCTATTACAGTCAACCTGCCCTCAATTTCGGGTTCTCCAATCCTGACCCCAACCTGAAATGGCAGCTTCCACCTGACCATCCCGACATTCTTGCAATGAGGGAGGACCTCAAGAACGTGCTCCGTTTCTGGATGGACATGGGGGCCGACGGTTTCCGGGCCGACATGGCCGGTGCATTGGTCAAGACCAGCCAGACCCGTGGCAACGAGCAGTTCTTCAACACCCGCGAGAGTGCCACCAAACTGTTCTGGCGCGAGATACGCGACCTGCTCCGGAAAGAGTACCCGGAAGCCTTCATGGTGGCAGAGTGGTCATCGCCGGTTGAAGCTCTTGACGACTGCTTCCATGTGGATTTCTTCCACTGGTTCAACGGCTACAACGACCTGTTCCAGAAGGAGAGCTGGCGTATCATGAACGGTGTCAGTGAGGGACACAGCTACTTCGATGCCGATGGCCTGGGTAACATAACCGATTTCCTGGCAAGCTACATGAACCAATACTCCCGCACCAAAGGCAAAGGGTACATAAGCCTGCCTCTCGGCAACCACGACAATGCCAGGTTGGGCAACAGGCGTACAGACAAGGACCTGGAGATTATCTATGCCTTCGGATTCACCATGCCCGGAGTACCCTTCATATATTACGGCAATGAGATAGGAATGAAGCAGCTGCCCGAGACCTGGCCTCAGGTGGAAGGCGCATACCGTCCCCGCAACGGAGCCCGAACCCCCATGCAGTGGACACCCGGAAAGAACCTTGGATTCTCCACAGCCAGCCCGGACAAGCTCTACCTGCCCGTTGACCCTGCACCCGATGCTCCCAACGTTGAATCACAGGAATCCGATCCCAACTCCCTGCTCAACCGGACGCGCAAGCTCATAGAATTGCGCAAGACAGAACCGGCCCTTGCAAACTATGCTGAGTTCGTGCCGTTATTTGCCGAACGCAACACCTACCCGTTCGTCTATGCCAGAGCTGCCGGAAATGATGTCGTTCTGGTCATGCTGAACCCACGCTCTGAAGCATCGGACGCCACCTTCACAGTCAACGTTCCTTTCCGCCGGACCAAGCTCCTCATGGGTGACAAGTTCAAGATACAGCACAAGGGAACCGATGTAACCGTCAATATGCCGGGTCAGTCATACGCTATCATCAAACTGATAAGATAACAGGATTGACGGTCACTGAATAGGAAAGCCGGCTGGAATGAATCCCGCCGGCTTTTTCCATCTTGTTCTGGCAAGTCTTGATTATTTGGCTTTCACCATGTTCTTGAAGGACTCACCGAATATCAGGTAACCAGTATTGCCCGCAATGGTACCCTCGTTCTGTCCCCAGAGGAATGGCCAGTCGTCATAGTTTTCGAAATGGTCCGGCTTGCGGAACAGCAGACCGGGAGCCACATTGCCGGGAATGAACGAGAAGTCAGCCCTGTTGTTGCCATAGAACACAGCCTTTGGACGGGCTGCACCCACGGTTGCCACAAGCGAATAGTTGTGGTATGGATGGCATCCGAACATGAAAGCGGCGGCCTTGAAGGCATAGCTCTTGTCGATTATGTCGGGGAAATAGAGGTTGGCGAAACATGCGGTGGTACCGAAACTGACCACTGCACCGCTGCCGGCCCAGTTGCCCTCGCCGATCGGAACACCGTAAGGATTGTTCTCCTCAAAACCGTCCATGTACTCCTTGAACTTCTCCACGTATGGACGAAGCTTGTCCTTGTACTCGCTGTCCATGTAAGGGATGGCATCCATGGCAGTGCGGATCGTGCCGCTGGCATTACGCTCGAGAGCTGGCCAGATCTGCTGCTCGAACTGATCCAGATATGATCTCTCACCTGTGGAGACGAACAGCTGCAGGTTGGTTGACATATTACCCATACCACGGTTGCCACCTCCGCCGTTACGGCCCTGGCCACGGTTGGTCATCAGCTGTGAAGCCTCTGTCATGAGCCTCTTGGACTGTTCAAGGCATCTCTTGGCCAGGTCATCGTTATAGCCTTTGAGTACACGGCTTGCGGCTGCGAACATGGTGGAGGCATTGAAATCCTGGTTCGGGTTACGGTTAGTGAAAGCCCACATGTCATCAGGGGTGCCGCTGCGCTTGCCGTCGGCCGACTTCACATACTTGGGAAGGCTTGGATCATAGTGCAGACCGTCAGTTATGGCTGCCGCATCGCCTAAATGATGATAGTTGTCGAGCACGGAGTTGGACAGCGTCGATGACATGAAACCTATGTTCTCGGCCTGTGCCAGAAGATTCAGCACACCGTGTTCAATGTACTGGAGGATATCGGGTTTGCCGTCAGGACGGTGCAGGTCAACATACCTCTGCTCCTCATTCACGAAAGTCTCGTCACGGAGCGGCTTGAAGAGTTCCCATGCGGAAACAAGATTCTGCACCACACTGATGTTGGAGCCCGTCTCTATGTCAAAGTCACCGGCATCGAAATAACCTCCCACATTCAACCCCGGTATAAGCTCGTAGGGCTTGTATTTTGTGTTGGTGTTGGGGCCCTGGGAATGAAGGTCGAAGTGGTCACTCTGAGGAGCCTGCAGATAACCCTCCTTGAAAGGTTCCCCATGCCAGATACGATATGCCTCGTTAACGGTCATGTGGTTCATGTGGATGGGGATCCACACGTCACTGGTAGCGTCGGTTATCCAGTTATAGACGGAATTGTCTATGATGAAATTACCTGTCTTGCAGTCACCGTACTTGATGTAATATACACCGGGTTCGCTGACCTGGGTGAAATCGAACTTCACATAATTGTACTTGTAATATTCGCCCCAGACGCTGGTCTTACCTGTATAGACCTGCTTTTCGCTGCCGTCATCGGCAATTCTGTAGATTGAAGCCTTGGGAAGCGGTTTGTCAAGCTTGTCAAGTTCTATGACTGCCACCTTGGGTTGTGAAGGGATATAACCCACCTGTGAGAAACCGATGTTTGGTTCCCTTATCCAACCGGGTACCGAATTCGGCTCCACCGTCCATGTAACCACCCTGCCGGTCTTGCCGGCCGGAAGAACGCTGCGCAGCACGAACCATCCGTTCTGGGCTATCATCCTGCCGTCATAGAGTTCCAGCATGGCGTCGTCGGAGGTTATCTTTATCATACGCTCGGGAGCATCGGGGGCAATCAGGATAGTATGGCCTGTCTCAAGCGGCAGCGGATCCACAAACTGGTCGGTTCCACGGTCATCGTATGTCCTGAAACCCTTGAACTGTCTTGGTTTCTCGCTGTTGGGACGAGCCACCGTATTGCTGACGGCATATCGTGGAAAACGGTTGGGACGGCCATCCATCAGATAGGTCTTGCCCCAATACTGCGAAGGGAGGAACTCAAGGTTGAAGCCTGCCTCGCCTGCCAGGAATTCCGGAACAGGCTTGTCAAGCCAAACCGCTATCTCGACCGCCTTTCCTTTGGCCGTCACCACTACGCGCGAGTCAAAATCGTAGTCATTGTAGCGCATGGCCACCTCAATCGAATTTTTTTCAGTATCCACCTTACGGGAAGGTGATGCCGGGACAAGGTCCCACTGCTCGGGAGTCTTGGAAAGACGGACTGCGCCGCCCTGCACTGTCCTCACTCCATGATGGATAATCTCAATGCCTGAGTTCTTCTCATCATTGAAACCACCAGAAAAGGTATTGCTGAAGACCAGGACATTCACACCCCGCTCCTCAAAATACTCCTTGTCATTGATTTTCAACCCGGTTTCGGGTGCCTGGCTGCAAGCTGCATACAGCACAACGGCCAGAAAGGCAAATAAGAATCTCTTCATAAGGTTAGCTGACTAAAATATTTGTCACGAAAATAAAAACAAATTTCCGGAATTGCAAAAAAACATCCGATTTTCATGTTATCGGAACTCTCCCCGATAACCAATCATGACTCAACAGCCGTTTCCGGTTCAGCATAATCCCTGTCCTTGGCTATCTGGGCGAACATCTTCTGCCTGGCATTCCTGTGCATCTTGATACAGAAAAAGACCAGCACTATGAAACTGACGCCCCCGAGAACAGGCTCAATCTGTCCGGTGAGGGCAAACGCGTCGTAACATCCGTGAGCCATGACCGGAACCAGGAAAACGCTCAGCATATTACGTACCGTTTTCTGTCCGAAATGACAGAGCGAATAATAATAACCCATAAATACGGCAAAAGCATAGTGCCCCGGAACAGCAAGCAGTGCCCTGCTGAGAGCTATCTGCATCCATGCGTCGGCATTACCTATCACATAGAACAGGTTCTCGACTGAAGCGAATCCTAATCCCACGCAGACCGAATATACTATCCCGTCATAATGTTCGTCAAAGAAGGGGTTCTTGCGGAGGATAAGCCATAAAGCCAGCAGCTTGAAACCTTCCTCAGGCACCGCAGCCACGAAAAACGCCTCAGCTGTGGTGCCGGCCAGGGTAATAGGCGAACCGCCGGGCCCGAAAAGCAACAGACAGATGCCCTGCTCCACGAACGATACGGGAATACATATCAACGCTCCGTAAAGAAGGGCTTTAATCAACTGTGATACAGGCTCCGGCTGCTGGTCATGCCTGCATGTGAACACCCAAAGAAGCAATGCCGGCAGGATTGCCGCTACAACAAGAATCAGCATATCATCATCTTTTTTTTATTCCGGATAGTAATTTCTCCAAAGCAGCCTGCCGCCTGACCTCGAACCTGACAGCCTCCGGGGTGCCGGAGTTGAGGATTCGATGCTGCATCATGTCGTGAACCTTTTCGGCTTCGGCCAGAAGAGGGCGGTCACTTTCAGCAAGGGCGAATTCCATGAAACGTCCGAATACATAATCGGCAGCCAACTGCGAAGGATGCATCATGTCATCGGCATAGAAACGATAGTCGCGCAGCTCATCCATCATTATTTCATACGCCGGGAAATAGTGGGCGTTCGGATATCGGTCAACGAGTCTCTGGATGCCAAGGAGAAGAGTGGCTTTACTGAGCTGGTTGGCATGAAGGCCGTCGGCAAGATGCCTCACAGGACTCACCGTAAAAACCCACTGACGTTCGGGACGTGCCGCCACATACCGGCTCAAAGCATCATACACCCGGTCGGCATCTATCATGGTGCGCTCAAAACGACCGGCAGGGAGTTTATGGCAGTTGGCAACCACCATACCACTCTCCTTGTCGGTATATATGAACGATGTGCCTAAAGTGACCACAACCCATCCTTCACGGTAATAGAACTCCGAGCTTCTGGCGAGTTCTGCGTTGGCATTCTCAAGAAACTCCTCAGGTGTCGGGCGGCAGAAGCTGCCGTGATGATGTAATGAAACATATCCGCCGATGGTTTCAACCACATCATCGGGAATGAAACTGAATCGCCCTGCATCGGTTCCATACCCCTCAAGCATCCTTAAGCAATCAGATACAGAGCAAGGGTTGAACAGGACACCGAATGGATTCACCATAACGTCAAGATAACGGTCCATACAACGACGGCCAATCTCATCGGCAAAACAGGAGCCGATGAAAAGGATACTGTCCTTATATGTGAGCCGTCTTTCAAGCGGCATTATCCTGACCGGAGTAGTAAACCTCATTCCCAAAACCGTTATATCCCGATTCCAGAATCCATCAATCCCCAATTCCCTGGTACTCCGCACACACCTGACGGTAGGACTCAAGGTTTCCTATGTCATAACGCCGTCCAGGCATCTCCATGGCATACACGGGAACCTGTGTACTGAGCCAGGCAATGTAACTGCCGGGGGCGTCTGTCCCGCAACCCGCAGCAATACCCTTGGATACCAGACTGGCATCGGCCCTGGTATAATAGTAGAAAGGGGGACAGCACCAGTTTGACTTGGGATGTGCCGGTTTCTCCTCCATACCAAGGACGCGGTCATCCGGAGCAACCTCCACCACCCCGCATCTGGTCAGCCTTTTCGGGTCAGCCTCAAAGTAACGCATTATACATGATGTCTGCCTGGAGTTGGCATAGCGCACAAATTTCTGCAGGCTGAAGTCCAGTACATTGTCCCCCGCAATCACCAGCATATCATCGTCCAGTCCAAGAGTGTCAATTGCAAACCGGATGTCACACACTGCACCGAGACGGGTCCCGTTGGTTTCTGTACCGTCATCCACAACAGTAATCCTGACACTCTTGCCAGCAGCCCACTCCGTGAAGTGACCGGCGAACTTGTGGTTTGAGATAACCACATACTCATCGACCAGGCCGGCACCATCGATATCATCAATCAGCCAGTCCAGAATGGTCTTTTCTCCAACCTTCAGAAGCGGTTTAGGGAAGTTTTCCGTCAGCGGATACAATCTGGTTGCATATCCCGCCGCAAGTATCAGGCACTTCATATACTGAGTCCGTCAGCTGAATGGCAGATAGTTGCCATGTATTTACCATCCAATGCCGGGAATGCCTTGAGGTACTCCTTAGACACCTTTTCAATAATGCTCTCCCGGTATGCCGGGTCAATCAACGCCATACAGCAGCCCTTGAATCCTGCACCGCTGAAACGGCCTCCATAGATTCCGTCCGTGCGTGTCATGATGTCATACAGGGTCTTGAGTTCGGGTGAGCCGGTCTCCCAGTTGAATATAGACGAGTTGCCCGACTGGAAACTCAGCCTGCCGTACTCCTCAATGTCACCCTTGCGCCATGCCTCGGCACCCGCTACGACACGTTCCTGCTCGGTAAACCAATGCTCCGCACGCTTGCGCCAGTTGTCAGGCAGGCGGTCCTTGTAGGTATCATAGACCTCACGCGGCACCATTCGGAAATATGTCTCGTTGAACTTGCCGTACTCCATGCCTGAATATGCCATCAGCGCGTATGCGGCACTGCGGCACTCGTCCACCCTCATGTTGAACTTGCTTCCTGCAAGGGTACGCTCCACTCCACTGAAGAAGACAGCAATCTCGTACGGCTTCATGGATGGTCTGGCAGGAATTAGTTCGTATGTGTCGTCCTTAGTGTCAAGATAGAGCAGATGGTCCTTCCTGGAGTATATCTCACAACTCTGGTCCAGCTTTCCGCTACTCACACCCACGTAATTGTTCTCCGATGCCATGGCGATGGTTATCATCTCCAACGGCGAAAGCCTGATATTATTCACCCTGCACAAGGCGGAGAGGAAAACCAGACAGACCGCAGCCGATGAAGAGAGACCTCCGATAGGCAAGGTTCCCTCAATCACGCCGCAAAGACCGGTGGAGAGAGTGTATCTCTGGGCCAGGGCGATTGTAACACCACGCAGATAATCGGCCCAGTCGTTCTGCTTCACATCGGCTACCTCACGGATATGGAACTGAGCACGTTTGTCAAACTGAAGGGACTGCAACTCTATCACACCGTTCTGTTTGGAACTGTAGGCAAAGTGTATGCCTCTGTCAATGGCCAGACCTGTAATCCTGCCCAACTGATGATCCACATGGGCTCCTATCGGGCAGATGCGGTACGGGCAGAATGCAATATCTTCAGGGGATTTGCGGTAGGTTTCCTGGAAAATCTCTTCACATTTCATATTTCATTTCTACAAATTACGATAAACTTTTGGTTGCAGGCCGCTAACTTCCATGCGGTACATTGCCATGAGGCCAACACCCGACAGCCAACAGCCCTGATTAAAATCCCTCAGGGTTATTCCGCTGCCAGTTCCAGCTGTCACGAACCATCTCCTCCAATCCGAAATCCGCCTTCCATCCCAACTCACGCTCCGCCTTGGAGGGGTCGCTGTAACAGGTGGCAATGTCACCAGGACGGCGGGGTTTGATGCTGTAGGGAACCTTCACGCCGTTCACCCTTTCAAATGTCCTGACCACATCAAGTACAGAATAGCCGTGACCGGTGCCGAGATTGTAGAGCCCCAGTCCGCACCTGCGTTCTATGGCCTTGAGGGCGCATACATGGCCACGTGCAAGATCCACCACATGTATATAGTCGCGCACACCTGTTCCGTCAGGAGTGTCATAGTCATTGCCGAAAACCCCAAGTTCAGCGCGTTT
Source organism: Bacteroidaceae bacterium (assembly GCA_017651315.1). GTDB lineage: Bacteria > Bacteroidota > Bacteroidia > Bacteroidales > Bacteroidaceae > Colenecus. Next base: position 131,810 of record JAGCDE010000005.1, on the reverse strand, counting down.
CCCTACAGCCACCTGAGTCACATACGGCATCAGGTTGTTAGGAATACCGTTGGGATTTTCACCTATCAGACCGCTTGGATGGGCACCTATCGGATTGAAATAGCGAAGCAGCACCACGTTCCACCCGGGATCTGCACTCTGCATATCGGTCAGAATCTGCTCCAGCATACTCTTTGTCCAGCCGTAAGGATTGGTGCACACCCCCTTGGGGCAATCCTCGGTAATGGGTATTGTCTCAGGATTGCCATAGACCGTAGCGCTTGACGAGAATATGATATTCTTGACACCATGTTCACGCATGGCCTCTACCAGCACCAGCGTGCCGCTTATATTGTTCTCATAGTACTCTATAGGCTTAGACACCGATTCACCCACGGCCTTCAGACCCGCGAAATGTATGCAGGCATCGAAACGGTACTGTTCCAGCACACGGTCCAGCCCCTTGCGGTCACGGATATCAGTCTCATGGAACGGGACGCCACCGAAGGAATCGCTTACCACACCTTCCTGCCTGAGTATGCAGGCCACCCTGCGCAGGCTCTCCGGACTGGAATTGCTCAGGTTGTCAACCACCACGGCAGTATGTCCGGCCTTGTAAAGCTCGACAATGGTGTGCGAGCCGATAAAACCCGCACCTCCAGTCACCAGTATGTTCATTTCTTCAAATAATCACTTGACTGTTATCCGGCTTTCAGCTGTTGGCTGACTGCCGGAAGTTTATCTCAGAATCTGTTTGATTCTTATTACTCCAACCCGGTGGGCCGCTGCTCCTCCGCCAGTTTCAGCAGATACTGCCCGTACTGGTTCTTCAGCATTGGCTGGGCAAGCTCCCTGAGTTTGGCGGCATCAATCCACCCGTTACGGAATGCGATAGCCTCAAGACACCCTATCTTTAGTCCCTGACGTTTCTCCAGCACCTCCACAAAGGTCGATGCCTCACTCAGGGAATCATGTGTTCCCGTATCGAGCCAGGCGAATCCGCGACCAAGCAGTTGCATCTTCAGTTCACCGTCATTCAGAAACCACTGGTTCACGGACGTGATCTCCAGTTCCCCACGTGCCGACGGCTTGATTTCCGATGCCACACGCACCACCTTGTTCGGATAGAAATAGAGTCCCACCACAGCGTAATTGCTCTTGGGATGCTCCGGTTTCTCCTCTATGGAGAGACAGTTTCCCTGATCATCGAATTCCGCCACTCCGTAACGCTCCGGGTCACTCACCCAATAGCCGAATACTGTAGCCTTTCCATCCTCCTCGGCAGTCCGCACAGCCTCCTTGAGCTTGCGCGTGAAACCGCTGCCATAGAAGATGTTGTCACCGAGCACAAGGCAGGCACTGTCTTTTCCTATGAAATCCTTACCTATAATGAAAGCCTGGGCCAGTCCATCCGGACTGGGCTGTTCAGCGTAGGAGAAATTCACTCCGTAATCGGATCCGTCTCCGAGCAGACGCCTGAATCCCGGCAGGTCCTGAGGAGTCGATATGATAAGGATATCACGTATTCCCGCAAGCATCAGTACGCTTATCGGGTGATACACCATAGGTTTGTCATAGATGGGGAGCAGCTGCTTGCTCACACCCTTAGTTATGGGATAAAGCCTTGTACCGCTTCCTCCCGCAAGTACTATTCCTTTCATTATCAGTTTTTATTTTGTAACTTTGGCATAGGCACCGACTGCTGTCAGGGATATTTCATCCGGCATGAAGGAGAGGTAGGAACCCAAAACCAAAGAGTAAAGATTACCACTCAATCAATATTCTTCTTCTCGGCACTCCAGTCCGGACGTGATTCCAGACCGCAGGGTTTGCCCGTAAACATGGCACCGGCCTTCTTGTCGCCCTTCAGCTGCCACTGGAGCCAAGCCAGTGCCACGACAGAGAACTCGCCGCCGTGAGGCTGGCCGTAAGTCCCGCCATGCCCCACAGGGTAGTTCGCAGCAAAAGCAGGGACATGGTCAATCCGGTGAAAATCGTCCATCCCGTTCTCGTACGCTATGTCAGTGGGACCGCCAAGCAGGTACATGACCGGAGTGTGGATTTTCTTGAGCTCCTCTTTCTTTGGCATCGGCATGTTGGGAACGGCTGTCCCGGGATTGATGAACGAACCGCTGTTGCATATCATGATGGTCTTGAGTCTCTCGTCGGCACAGTTCACAAGGGTCTGCAAACCGCCGCAGGACATACCTGCCGCAGCTATGTTCTTCACATCCAGCTTGCCGTAATAGGGACTGTTCCTGTCGGAATTCTGGGCAATCGCCCAGTCAATACCCTCAATCTGCTGCTCAGCCTTTGACATGGGACCGTTGTAACGGGCACCCTCGGCCGGCCAGTATCCTATGGCCACCACCATAAACCCGTACGATGCAATCTCGCTCAGGAAATTCTGGTGTTCCCAGGGAGAGTTGGTGCAGGCACCGTTACCCCAGACCAGAATCGGCAGAGGGTTGCTCTTTGAGAACTTGCTCAAATCGGCCGGACGGAAGACAGTATGAGCCTCCAAACTCGGCTCAGTCACCATAATGGCCTTATAGGGACCTGTTCCACCATCCTCAACCACACGGTTATCCGTATAAGTCTCAGCCACCTGGCTCCTGCAGCCCATCATCATAAACGCGGCAACTACCGTTGCCAAAAAAGCAATCCTTTTCATATATGTTTTTTTATTTAGCGCAAATATATACAATTATCTGATGTTCCACGGAACTTTTTGCCATATCACTATCTGAAACCGTCGTAACACTCCAGTTGCAGTAGCCGCCACCTTCAATAACCGTTTCCCGACAAAAGTCCTGTGCAATCAGTAAGATTTGGTGATGGTCAGCACTCCGGCCGATAAAGCGGGAACGGACAGGATGACATCGTTTCCATCGGTCTTTCCGGCCGTTTTCTTCAGGGCTACGGCGTTCTTGTTCTCCATGCTGTTGGCTACTGTGAGCGAGCCTGGGGCATAGTACTCGAACTCTGAGCCCTTCACACCCGGCCAGTCGCCCTTGATGCGCAGGGTTGCAGGCTCATCGGTAGGATTGACCACCTTGACAATCACATCGGCCCCGTTTTCGGACATGGTGGTGCTCACGCTCACATCACCCGTCTGACCGCTGTAGGCAAGCCTGTATTTCGAAAAGTGGTCATACCACAGTTCCGTCACCTGGCAGTTAGGCGCCTTGAACAGGTCCTTATAGTCGAAATTGATGAAAGCGTTGTTCCAGTCCGGAGCATCGGTACGGCGTATGAAGAGTGCGGCGGCACCCATCGCCACCACGTCACGGGCCTCACACATGTTCAGGAATCCGCCTGCAAACAGGCCTGTACGCCAGTCGGTGCTGTTCAGGTTCCATTCCGATATGAACAGCTTGATGTTGGGATTGGGACCTTCGGCTATCATACGGGCATAACGGTCATACTGCTGGCCAAGACGTACGGGACCCGATGCATAACCGCCCTGCTGCTCATAATGGTGAAGGCTCAGATAGTCGAAATAGTTACCGCTGCGCTTTATGAACTGCTCATCCTCCTGAAAGCCTCCGCAGGCGATGATCTTGATTGACGGGTCTATCTTGCGCATCTCGGTGCTGAACTCGCGCACAGCCGCCTCATATCTGTCGATGCCCATCTCCCACATCTCGTTGTCTATCTCCCAGTACTTCACGTTGTAAGGCTCCGGATGTCCGAATTTGGCACGCAGGCTGCCCCACTCTCCGGTCGCCGGCTCGTTGCAGTAACGGAGCCAGTCAAGAGCATCCTTCAGTATGCGGTCGTGCTCCTCGGCCGGACGGTCGAATCCCACGCTCACCACAATCACAGGCTCTGAGTTTATCTCACGGCAGAACTTTATGAACTCGTCGGTACCGAAGCAGTTCTGGTCATAGTCCATCCACATCCAGTGCGGCCAGCGTATTCTCTCCTCCTGCGGTCCGATACCCCATTTCCAGTTGTACTGGGCCACATATCCGCCGCCCGGCCATCTCAGACAGGTAGGATGGAGCTCCTTCACAGCCTGGAGTATGTCCGGACGGAAGCCGCCGGTCGCCAGTCCGGTTGCGGTACTCATCGTTACCTGATCCACCTGCACGGCACCCTCCTGGACCCCTATGGAGAAATCGGCAGCACCAGTATAGGTCTCGGACTCGAGGATGAACTCATATTTCCTCCACTCCCTGCTTACCTGGCCAAGATTCTTCAAAGCCACGAACGAGCCGTCCTCCCTGCGCAATCCCACGCTCAGAACACCTTTGCCCTTGGCATACAGCGAACCTATGAACTTCTCACCCCTGACCACATTCTGCGGCCCCTGAAATACCCCGCTCATCTCGGCCTTGGACTCTATCTTCTGGGAATAGTCCATATTGACGGCATCCCCCTTGACCAGGCTGAACTTGCCGGGACCGAATCCGGTCCACTGCTGTGCCACTTCGGGAATCTGCACATCCTTGGGAGCGCCTTCGAAAAAGACCCTTCTCCCGTTGGAGGAGGTAACGCGGATATTCCTGTAGAGAGCCTCAGTGTAATTCACCCAGAACACGATATCATTCTTGCCGCTTTTTTCAAGTCCGCTGTACTCCACCACCTGACGGTCATCCCAGAACATGGTGACGGTATCGCCCTTACGGCTGATTCTCAACTTGTGCCACACGCGGTTCTCGTTCACCTGCTCCTTCGTGGCAGGAGCCGATGCAAGAGCGGCAAGCGTACGCATTCTGCGTCCGGGACGACCGCCGGATCCGGCCGATTCACGAACCTCCATTCCGCAAATGGAGAAATCGGCGGTGGAGCTCTGCTGCTCGAGAGCTGCCCGTGCGGCCGCCTCATTCGCAGCGTCTATCTGAGACTGGGTCTGGGCCGGAGTGAAAGTGCGGCTTTCATAATAAGGATCGTGCACGCGCGCGAAGTAAGCGCTCCCGTCCGCCCTGTTGCCGAACGCGAATCTGATATCCATCAGCCCACCGCTCCAGGAACGGCGGGCAAGCTTATATGCACGCCAGTTCACATCCATCGTGATTTCATAGTCATCGGTCTCCACCGATGTTATACTGAGCGGCTGCTCGTATCGGGTCGGTGAGTGGAGCACAGCGTCATCGTCCATGAACCATCCGTCAAAATAGCCGTCCCGGGGCGGTATGCCCGGATAGTGTTCCGGTTCGAATGAACGCTCGTAGATAAGTTCCTGCCATACACCGTTGTTGGCTGAAAAATAGATGTGCTCAAACAGCTGTCCGTACAGCATCTCGTCAATGATGCCGGAGGGCTGTCTGCTCTCTACGGTAATCTCATACTCGTTCTGCGCCTGGGCCGCTGTTACAGCAGCCAGAAGCGACAATGTGGTCAGTAGTTTTCTCATATATAGTATTTTAACTGCGCAAAGCGCAGACTGTTAGCTGTTAGCCGATATATAGCAAGTCTGTTTAAACCCGAGAAACGACTTTAAACAGTTTGTCACCGCGGCGGACACGCTCCGGGGTCTTGAAAGAGACGCGTACCCCCTGCGGTACGGTCTCCACCGTTTTCAAGTCCACACGCGGATCATCAAGATTGAAAGTTATGCAACCGGTTGTGGCACCTGTCACCATCAGCTTTTCACCGGCACTTATAGGAGCTGCCTCTACCGTGAACTCCGCCACCTCAAGCCTCGAGAACCAGTCTGTACACTTTCCCACATAGACCTTTGTCTCAGTGGCCTGTGACCCGTACTTGTCATTCCACTCTCCCAGACGCTGGCCCAGATAGTAGCCATCCCAGAATCCACGGTTGAACACCGTAGCAAGACGCCTGTCCCAGTTATCCTTCCTTTCATCGGTGAATCCGCCATTAAGACAGGCGTCGATCGCCTCACTGTAACACTCCGTCACAGTACGCACATATTCAGGGCCTCGGGCCCGACCCTCTATCTTGAACACCTGAACCCCGGCCTCGATCATACGGTCCATGAACCGTATGGTCTTGAGATCCTTTGGCGACATGATATACTGGTTTTCGATGGCCAGTTCGATGTCGGTCTCACGGTCCTTCACAATATATCCCCTGCGGCAAAGCTGCATACAGGCTCCTCGGTTGGCACTCGCACCCGTCTCGTTCAGGCTCAGATAGCATTTGCCGCTGATTGCCATGCACAAGGCACCGTGACAGAACATCTCGATACGGATAAGTTCACCCTTGGGACCACGGATATCATGCTCCGATATCTGACGGTGAATCTCTGCAACCTGATCAAGGTTCAGCTCACGGGCAAGCACCACCACATCGGCAAACTGTGCGTAGAACCTGAGTGCCTCAATGTTGCTGATATTAAGCTGGGTGGAAAGATGAACCTCCATCCCCACCTTGCAGCAGTAGGTCATGACGGCGATATCACACGCAATGACGGCCGATATCCCTGCTTCCAGTGCAGCATCCACTATCTCATGAACCAGAGGAATATCCTCACCGTACATGACAGTATTCAGTGTCAGGTAACTCTTGATTCCATGGGCATCGCAACGGGAGGCAATCTCACGCAGGTCATCGAGTGTGAAACGGCTTGCGCTGCGGGAACGCATGTTCAGCTTTTCCACACCGAAGTATATGGACCCCGCTCCGGCCTGAAACGCCGCAGCCAAGCTCTCCCACGAGCCCACCGGTGCCATGATCTCAAATGCGGCTCTGTTCATAATCTGTCCTTTTTTCTTCCTTTCATCAAAGTGTCACACACTCGACCCGTCGGAAACGGGTTCTGTCACGGGTCAATGCGGGACATATATTCTGAGGATGTGTAACACATCGGATCGGTCTCCTGAGTTTCCGGGTGGAGTTGCTGCGGGACATTTCCGGAACAGGACGATGATCCCCACCGGTTCGCAATGCGGTCCATGATTCCGAAGAGTTCATCAACTGTTTCGGCGCGTAACATCTCTATGCGGGTGTGGCGGAAATCCTCCAGTCCCTTGAACAGCGGGCTTGCCGCCAGGTGGCGGCGGATATGGATAATTCCGCGCCGCTCGTCAAGACGGGCTATACTGTCCAGGGTTTCCCGCTTCAGCACATCCATCTTCCACCGGAATCCGGGATCCTCCCACAACTCTCCCGTCTCAAGGTAATGCTTGACCTCACGGAAGATCCAGGGACGCCCGAAACTGCCCCGGCCAATCATAATGGCATCCACTCCATAGCGGTCAAAGCACTCACGGGCACGCTCAGGAGTAGTAATATCCCCGTTTCCTATAACAGGAATCTTCATGCGAGGATTCTCCTTGACCTTACCTATCAGCGTCCAGTCGGCCTGGCCGGTGTACATCTGTGCGCGGGTACGGCCGTGAATGGTCAGCGCCCTGATACCGCAATCCTGCAGCTGCTCAGCCAGATCAACTATTATCCTGCTCTCGTCATTCCAACCAAGACGGGTCTTTACAGTGACGGGGATTTTTACGGCATCCACCACCGCACGGGTTATCTCCAGCATCTTGGGAATATTCTGGAGCATGCCTGCCCCGCCACCCTTGCCGGCCACCTTCTTGACCGGACAGCCGAAGTTCAGGTCCAGGACATCAGGCCCGGCAGCCTCGACCATCTTTGCGGCACCCACCATAGCCTCGGTCTCCTTGCCGTATATCTGGATGGCTACGGGGCGTTCCTCTTCACAGATGGTGAGTTTCTGCACGGAGCGGTTCACCTCGCGTATCAGCGCATCGCTCGATACAAACTCCGTATAGACCATATCGGCACCGAACCGCTTGCAAAGCAGACGGAACGCCGGGTCCGTGACATCCTCCATAGGAGCCAGGAACACCGGCCTGTCCCCAAAATCAATATCCCCTATCTTCAAGGTCAGAATGTGTACATTACAGAGAGCAGCAGACGGTTGTTGCTCACGTTATGTGTATCGGCCACAGTACCGTTGGCCTGAGGTGTGCCGTAAGCCACGGTTGTAAGTTCATACTCAACACCCAGGTTCATGTTGCCGACTGTGTACTGGACATTGGGAGCAACTCTCCACATTTTGTCTATTCTTCCGTTTTCAGCGGCATATATCTTCCCCGGAACCAGGTCCTTGCCGGCACCCCAGTTGCTCATGTAACCGCACATCAGGCCGCACTTAAGGGCACCGCCGTACTGGACCTGAGCCCACGATGAAGAGGCTGCCAGAGGAGCAAACCGCACATCGCCCGGATTGAGGTCGGCGACCTGGCCAAAACCTGAGCAGATGCCCAGATGTGACATGTTCTCACCTATCAGGGTCTTGGCCTTGACTGAGAGCTTCTCCTTGTTGTACTGCGCCTGGACCATTCCGGTCAGACCGTCCAGATAGTATTTCTTATTGTCATCGGCCACATCAACCATTGGAGTTATATGCTGATACTCCAGTCCGCCGCCAACCTTCAAATCACCGAATGTGAAATCAACACCGGCATAGAACATCGGAATGATTGAATTGCGGGCGTAACTGAAACTCTTTCCGCCAGGACCATTGGATGCATTTGCAGCCTGGAATATGGCGGCACCCGTCAGCTTGACCTGCTTGTCTGAGCCCGTGAAATACTCGTAACGCAACTGCGGGCTGCGGTTAAGGGCATTGAAAGGGGATCCTATGGCAATACCCACGGTGCTGGGGAACAGGTCGTTCATGGGATGCCATGTCTGACCCAGTGTGAGTGTGCTGTTCTCCCAGTCCAGAGCCATGAAGGCATGACGGTAAAGCACGCTGCCCGGAGCCTGATGGCCCGAGAACTCAAGTTCAGCCTTGGCACGGCTGGAGGCACCAAAGATTTCGGGGCCTTTCAAAACGAACCCCAGACGGGCCATTGTGCCGAACCATGAGCCGTGCGGAACCGCCCTTTTATCATGGTCGTCGGAATAATCAAGCAGTTGATCGGTTGGATACAGGTACAGGAAACCTTCGGCTCCGGCCAAACTCTCATGTGTATTTAACCAGGACTGGGCGGCCACAAAACCATACCAGTCAATTGAAACGTTCTTCTGTGCATTCACGCTCACGGGAAGCAGGCCTAATATCAGGGCCTGCATCACTGATGTTTTGATTTTCATTGTTAATAGACAACAATATAGACACTATTATTTATTAAAAACTAACCTCATAAACCTTCCCGGCCTTGGTATCTACAACCTGGTCCTTGCCGTTCCAGCAGATATCAAGCTTGCCGCCTACGGTGGAGCGGACCTTCACTGTGGCGGGCTTTCCGTCCTTCCATGTCAGTTCATCAAGCACGAATCCGCCCCTGCAATGGAGTCCCTTGACCGTACCGTCCTTCCATACATCAGGCAGGGCGGGCAGCAGGACAACCTTTCCTGTATGACTCTGTACGAGCATCTCGGCTATACCGGCTGTGCACCCGAAGTTTCCGTCAATCTGGAATGGCGGATGCGCATCGAACAGGTTGTTGTATGTACCGCCGCGACCGCCGAATCCGCGACCGCCGGCAGGACGCAACTGATCCTGTATGAGCTTGTATGCATGGTTTCCGTCAAGCAGCCTGGCCCACAGGCAGACCTTCCAGCCCATTGACCATCCGGTGGATTCGTCACCGCGGGCCTCAAGGCTGGTGCGAACGGCCTTGAACAGGTCAGGAGTGCCGTCGGCTGTAATCTGACGGCCGGGATACATTCCCCACAGATGCGATACATGACGATGGTTGTCACGCGGGTCGTCCCAATCTTCGAACCACTCCTGGAGCTGTCCCCACTTTCCTATCTTCATGGGAGCCAGACGGCTCTTGACATCCTTGAGAGTCTTCACGAAATCCGCATCCTTCTCACCCATCAGGGCAGCGGCGTCGATGGTGTTTCCGAACAGGTCAGCCATCATCTGGTTGTCCATTGTGGCACCGAATACGGTGGTTATGTTGCCCTTGCCCAACACATCCTGTACATGAGGTGCGTTCTCAGGTGAATATGAAGGTGCAACCACCAGATAGTTGTGTCCCGATACGGGCTCAGCCACCAGGAAGTCGATGAAGAACTCGCAGGCGCTCTTCATAATAGGATAAATCTCCTCAAGATACTTGCGGTCCTGATTGAACAGGTAGCCGTCCCATACCTGCTGGCAGAACCATGCTGCACCGGTAGGCCACATGCCGTTGTATGCGCCATCTACAGCACCTGTAGAACGCCAAATATCGGTATTATGATGCAGTGTCCAGCCACGGCAACCGTACATGGCGGCCGTCTCCTTTCCATGCTCGGCACAGTCTTTCACAAGCTGGAGGAACGGATCGAATGTCTGCGGTATGCCGCACACGAAAGCGGGCCAGTAGTTCATCTCCACATTGATGTTCGTGGTGTACTTTCCGTCCCAAGGTGCCTGACGGCTCTCGTTCCAGATACCCTGCAGGTTTGCGGCCTGGCCTCCCGGCTGTGAGCAGCATATCAGCAGGTAACGCCCGAACTGGAAATAAAGAGTCACCAACTGCGGGTCGAAAGTGCTTGCAAACTGGGCGACACGCCGGTCTGTCGGCAACTTGGCCTGGTCATTGGTACCCAGGTCCATGGTGACGGTAGTGAACTGCTTCCTGTAAGCGCTTATATTGTCAGCCAACAGCTTGTCATACTTCTTTCCACCCTTGGTGAAAGGTGACAGCCAACGGTCGGCCTCCCTGTTCTCGTCACCGTTAACAGTCTTGTAATCCACAAAGTTGGTACCGACCGATATATATATGGTCACAGCATTGGCACCGCTTACGGTAACGGTATTGTCGGCGGTGGTCATCCGGCCGCCCTCCGGAATTATGAGGGTCTTGTCGGTAAAGCGGATCTTGCCTTCCACACCCTCGTGGTCATCGCCTTTGCATGAGACCGTCATAACGGCCTGCTTGCCATTAACTTCGGCGGAACGGCCCAGAATACGGTCCTCGCGGTAAGGCAGGTTGTAGCTGGCCTTGAAAGAGAGAGCACCCTTACCGGATGCAGTCAGGCGCATCACTATAACCTGGTCCGGGAAAGAGACGAAACACTCCCGGGTATATTCCACACCGCCGGCCTTGAAACGGGTCAGAGCCACGGCCCTGGCAATATCCAGTTCCCGGTAATAGTCAGTGAATTCGTCCATGCCTTCAAAATCCAGCATGAGTGAACCGGCTGTCTGGTAAGGCATACCGTGAGCCCCCTTGGACGAGATATAGCGGTCACACAGTGCCTGGGCATCCGAACGGCGTCCCTCCCAGAGGGCCTGGCGTATCTCCTCCAGTCCGTCCTTTGCGGCATTATTCACGTTGTTGTGGGGACCACCTCCCCAGATCGTCTCCTCGTTGATCTGGATACGTTCCTGTGCGGGAGTTCCGAATACCATCGCTCCCAGTCGGCCGTTGCCGAGAGGAAGAGCGTCAGTCCACTGGACAGCAGGAGTTTCATACCACAATTTCAGGTTTTCATCGGCTTTCTTGCTGTTGTCCGACGAGCAGCTGGCTGACATCAAAGCCAACACTGCAGCGAATAGATATTTCTTCATAAGACAAGGTGTTTGTTTTCTGCTTCAAATTTAGTCCTTTTTTATTTAACCTGACTGTGGTATCGCATCTTTTGTTTAACTTTGAAAGCCGAAACAGGCACTCGCGGGAGTTTATCCGGACAAAATTACAAACTAAACTATATTCAAGACATGTATCTATTAGGTTATGACATAGGCAGCTCTTCGGTGAAGTGCAGCCTTGTTGACGCTCAGAGTGGAGCTTGCATAGCAACCTCATTCGCCCCTAAAAGTGAAGCACCCATCAAAGCAGTCAATCCCGGATGGGCTGAACAGAACCCCGAGGACTGGTGGTCATATCTCAAGGCAGCCACTGCCGATGTACTCTCACAGAGCCGGATCTACAACAAGGACATTCAGGCAATAGGCATCTCCTATCAGATGCATGGCCTTGTATGCGTTGACAAGAACCGGAAAGTGCTCCGTCCGGCCATAATCTGGTGTGATTCCCGCGCCGTAAGCATCGGCGAGGAGGCCTTCCAGCAGCTCGGCCGTTCCCAGTGTCTCACCCATCTGCTCAACACTCCGGGTAATTTCACTGCCTCCAAACTGGCATGGGTGAAGCGTAACGAACCCAAGATATTCGACAAGATTCACAAGATCATGCTCCCTGGCGACTATATCGCCATGCGTCTTACCGACGAGATATCCACCACCGTTTCAGGCCTCTCCGAAGGCATGTTCTGGGACTTCCAGACCGGTGACATAGCAGGATTCCTGCTTGACTACTATGGCATACCGCGTTCATTCATTCCCAATATAGTCCCCACATTCGCCGAGCAGGGAAGACTTACCGCCACAGCTGCCGGAGAACTCGGTCTCGCAGCCGGCACCCCCGTCACCTACCGGGCAGGTGACCAGCCGAACAACGCGCTCTCCCTGAATGTTTTCGAACCCGGTGAGATAGCATCGACCGCCGGTACATCAGGTGTTGTATATGGTGTCAACGGAGAGATAAGCTATGACCCCAAATCAAGGGTGAATTCTTTTGCCCATGTTAACCACAAGACCGGATTCAACCGTCTCGGCATCCTGCTATGCATAAACGGTACAGGCATCCTGAACGCATGGATGAAACGCAACATTGTGCCTGAGGGCATCAGCTACAGCGAGATGAACGACCTTGCCGCACAGGCCCCTATCGGTGCCGGCGGGGTATCCGTGCTGCCATTCGGCAACGGAGCGGAACGCGTGCTCGAGAACAAGGAATGCGGCTGCAGCTTCCACGGGGTGAACTTCAACATCCACAACCGGTCGCACCTGCTGCGTGCAGCCCAGGAAGGTATCGTCTTCTCCTTCAAATACGGTATTGAGATAATGGAGGACATGGGTATGCCTGTGAACAAGATTCATGCCGGCAATGCCAACATGTTCCTCAGCCCTCTGTTCCGGGACACCCTGGCAGGGGTCACCGGAGCCACCATCGAGCTCTATGACACCGACGGTTCCATCGGTGCCGCCAAGGGTGCGGGTATGGGAGTACACATCTACAATGACCACAACGAGGCATTCTCCTCGCTCCAGAAGATCAGGGTCATTGAACCGAAGGCATCCGACATGCCTGTTTACGATGAGGCTTACCAGCTTTGGAAATCATATATCCAGGAATAATCAAAACCAAAAGTCAATATGAGAAAAATATTTACAGTTGCCATTTGCATGGCAGTTCTTTCCACAATCGGGATAGCAGTCAGTTGCGGTTCAACCGGAAAGCTGGCACCCGCCAAGAAAGGTTATGCCGAGACCGGCAAGTACCGCAATTACCTTAAAGAGCTCGGTTACTCGCAGAAAGAGATTGACGACAAGATCCAGACCATCTTCTCGACAGTGTTCGAGGCTGAGGACGGTTCATACCATGACGTTGACGTGGAAGTCGATGGCAAGACTGTCAAGATGGGTTATGTGGCCGATGTCAAGAACAATGACGTTCGCACCGAAGGCCAGTCTTACGGCATGATGGTGGCAGTCCAGCTGAACAAGCCGGAACTGTTCAACAAGATATGGCGATGGTCCAAACACTACATGCGCCATAATGAGGAAGGTCCGTCACACGGCCTGTTCGCATGGTCCTGCCGCTTTGACGGCCGACGCACCTCACAAGGCTCCGCCAGTGACGGAGAGCTCTACTACGTGACCACTCTGCTGCTGGCTTCACGCCGCTGGGGAAGCTATGAGGAATTCAACTATCTGGCCGAAGCCCAGGAACTCCTGAACGACCTCTTCTCAAAGGATGGCACAGGTGGTGTGACCAACATCATCAATATGGAAAAAAAGCTTATAAATTTCTGTCCTGACATCCGTTCCAACGAATGGACTGACCCCTCATATCATCTGCCTGCATTCTATGAAATCTGGGCCGAGACCGCCAAGGACGGCCGTGAGGCGATTTACCGTGAACTGGCCGACAGCGCACGTGCCTACCTGCACCGTGCCACCGACCCTGTGACCGGCATCAATCCCGACCAGAGCCAGTTCGACGGCACTCCAAACCGCGGCTCGGAGTTCCACTATGACTCCTGGCGCGTGCCTATGAACATAGCGATGGACTTCACCTGGTACCACAAGGATGCCGAGTGGCAGACCGAATATGCCAAAAAATTCCAGAAAGCCATTCTGGGCCGTTACGGAATAACCGAATTCCCTGACCAGTTCGCCCTTAACGGCGACGCTCCCCGATTCCTCATGGGCGGCGGCCGCTGGCGCGGCAACCTGCGCCACTCCATAGGTTTTGTGGGCACCATGGCCACCACAGCCCTTATGTGCGAGAGTGAATATAATGAGGAACTTGTACGGCACATGTTCTCAATGGAGCACAAGCCATACGAGGACGGTTACTATGATGTTTATTATGACGGTCTGATATATCTGTTCGCCCTGCTCCACCTTAGCGGAAACTACCGTATGTCCTGGTAACCGGACCAGGCTGGACAGTAGGAAAAAAGGTGACCACACGCCCATGGTCACCTTTTTTATTTTCCATTTTTAACAAAAACTCACAAAAAATTTGGCTGTTAAGAAACAAAGCAGTAATTTTATGCGCTGTTTTGCGCATGTGTATATACGCGCATATGCACATGCACATTTTGAAAACCGAACTGATGACAAATAGTTAAAAACCTAATTAATATGAAAATCTTCTATTCGAAAAAATTCTCCGGCTTAATAGCAGTTGCCGCAGTAACTCTTATCGGAGGACTTTTCCTTTCAAGCTGCCTTGACGAGCAGCACCCTGGAAGTTACTACACTTTCGAGGGCGAGACCGTAGCCGACTTCCTCCAGAACAGGGAAGACATGTTCAGCGACTTCATCTACTGCCTTAAGGAATCCGGCATCTGGGGTGAGATGCAAACCTATGGTGAGCACACCTGTTTCGCACCCACCAATGAAGCCATGAAAGTCTTTCTCGCGGACAAGGGACTCACGGATGTGAGCCAGCTTTCACACCTGGAGTGTGACACCATTGCCAAGACTCACCTCTGCAACGCTACATTCTTCTGCAAGGACATTCTGGACGGAGCGTTCCCCTATCCCAACCTTTTGGACCGTTACCTCACGTATGCCACCGACTCCGCCATCGTTGACGGCAAATACCAGGTTGTCTATAAGGTCAACACCACTTCAAGCATTCTTGAGCGTGACGATACGGTGACCAACGGCGTCGTTCACATTGTTGACAGGGTAGTTGTTCCGAGCAACCGTTTCCTTCCTGACCGTATTGCTGAGGATCCGCTTATCACCATATTCTCTCAGGCTCTGACACTGACCCACATGAACGACTCACTTGTCAATTACCTGGACCCCACATACGTAAGTCCGGCTTATGACTCTCTTCTGGTTTGTTACCAGCAGACCGGCAAGACAGCTATACGCTATAATACATCCTACGAAACTGAAAACGGAGTGTTCCCTGACAAGCGTCCATTCAAGTACACGGCATTCATCGAGCCGGATTCCGTTTTCAAGGCAAACGGAATAAACAACCTTGATGACCTTCGCCGCAAGGCTGAGGAATGGTATCCTGATTATCCGGAGTATTATGATGATCCCACCGACAGAAGGAACTCACTCAACAAGTTCATTTCATATCATCTCCTTCCCGAGGAGCTCAGCTATGACAGGCTTAATGTAGCATACGACGAGATAACCAGCCAGTTCACCAAGTGGGATGCCATAGATATCGAGGACTGGTATGAAACCATTATGCCATACTCCGTCATGCGCATAAGCTTCCCCAAGATCGGAGGCAGATACATAAACCGCAAAGGTGCCCCCAAGGCTGCCCGCGGTCTGGAGAAAGAAGGTGTCAGGATCTGGGCCCCCAGTGAACGTACAGACTTCGACATGACGGCACTGAACGGCAGGTATCATCTGATTGACAAGCTCCTTCTCTACACCCAGGAGGTCAGGGAGAATGACTTGAACCAAAGAATGAGAATTATGGCCAACACCATGTCGCCTGACTTCATCAACAGCGGTGCAGCCGGCCGTCTGAACAGGGGTAATCCCGACAACTACGTTACCGGTTTCAAGAAAGGGTTCTGCAAGAATTTTGATTGCTCTGACGAGACTGAGTTCTGGGTACGCTACATAAATTCTACATTCACATGCTATTTAGGCTATGAAATGACCGTACGCGGTATCTATGACATTACGATGAGGCTGCCGCCGGTACCGACCGACGGAACATACGAGGTCAGGATATATGAGGAATCCATGGCATCCCAGTCAGCTGTCGCCGGCGGGCGCGGTGTAGTCCAGTTCTATTTCAAGGAGGGCAAAGACGGTGATTTCAACCCATGCGGCATTCCTTTCAACCTCAATCTCAGCGGCAGCAATCCTAAAGTGGGTGCTATCGCCGACAGCGAACTTAACGGAGAAGAGGAGATGCAGGCCAATGAGAAGGCTATGCGTAACCGTGGCTACATGAAGGCTCCTGACGCATACAAGGACCTGCGCGACGGTACTGACCGCTACCGTATAATCATGACAACCAATTACATGTACTCCAACAAGGATTACTATTTCCGTGTCCGTCTTGTAACAGACAATCCGACAGCCGTTTGTCCGTTCAGCATCATTGAGGTGGTGCCCAAGAACGTCTATCTCGGAGAGATACCGGAGGACCGTCATTGATTACGTTACACCTTTTATATACAAGGGGCGGCAGTACCGCCCCTTGTTGGTTTACAAAAAATCATGTCAGCGACTTTTGAGCTAAGGACAACAAAGAAAAGCGGATATTCCACAGTATTCGTGCGGATTCAGTCCCCACGGCTTGGAATTAATATCAGGCAGTCAACGCATCTTAAGGTTCCGGTCCGGAAATGGCTGCTTCCGACAGACAGTGTTGCCCGTCGTCATTATGCCGAATCGGCTGAGGGGTATAATGTCTTCAGCAAACTCGAAAGGATCAGGCGTGAGATCAATATCCGTCTTGCAGCCGGCATACATGTCACTCCCGATGATGTCAGGCTGATTGTGGCAAGCACGGTTCTTGAGACCGACATCTCCCGCCTGAACGGGGGACGGACATCCGGAATCAGGCCTATCCCGCTGAACGAATACATAGAACAGTATATAACAGGAATGGAGAACGGCACACGCCTCTCCATTCATGGAAAGCGTTTTGCAAAGGGCTCTGTCGATGCAACCAGGCAGGCTGTCAAACAGTTCCGGAATTATCAGGCCTCCAAACAGACCATGCTTGACTATCAGGACATCGACATGAAGTTCTACAATGATTTCGTGTCGTATCTCCAGAGCCGTAACTACTCCATCAATTCAACAGGCAAATGCATTAACTGCATCAAGAACATCCTCCGTGCAGCCGAAAGTGACGGTTACAACGGCTTCACATACTATCGGGACCACAGATTCAAGGCATATAGCGTCAACGTCGATTCAATCTATCTCACCCGTGAGGAGATAGACCGTTTCATGAGCGTGGACCTCGGCAATCGTCGCAAATGCTACGAACATGCACGGGACATCTTCTATGTGGGAGTCTGCACAGCACAGAGAGTATCTGACTATGCGAACATCTCCTCAAGGAACATGCGGAAAGTCAACTCCGGCGACAAAGGAAAAAAAGGCAGGGAGTTCATCACAATAGAGATCATTCAGAAAAAGACCGGCAACAAGGTGTCCATCCCTGTGAGTGCATCGCTTGACAGGGTTCTTCAGAAATACGGTTGGGAATTGCCGCATATCCCCGAATCCAGACTGAACAAATATATAAAGGAGGTGGGAAGGCTTGCCGGAATAGACTCTCCTGTTGAGATAGTGCGCACAAACGGAGGAGTATCAACTAAGGAGAGCCTGAAGAAATACGAACTCATCTGCACACATACAGCAAGACGGACAGGAGCAACCCTGATGTATCTCTCAGGAATGGACATCTATGACATTATGAAGATAACAGGGCACACCTCCCCCGCAATCCTCAAGAAATACATCAAGGCCAATGACCTTGATGTGGCAAGAAAGATCAAGAGCAAATACGATTATTTCGACTGAAAACAGTTTCCGGGTGCTGTTGGTAAAAAAGAAAAACGTCAGATAGAGAAAAAAATTGTCACGCAGACAAAAAGGAAATTTCCCGAAGACTAAACCGGAAGCAGGCTGGAAGAGATTCCAGCCTGCCTTATTCTGTGACTTAAGCCACAAGAGAACTCCCGGAATAAAAAAACAGCACCATCCATACTGTTTGAAGCAGATGATACTAAAATAATTTTTCCTTATTGCAAACAACTGAATATGTAAGAAATCTTCTTAATCTTTGCTATTTGTAAACTCGACTATACAATAATAGGAGACATATAAAATAAGTACCATTTTAGCACTGTTAATCATCTGAAAGCATGTATTGAACATATACAAGACCATTATTCTCGTCGCGCCTCTACCTGATACACTGATTTTTGCGCCTTCATTTCAGCAGTCGAAATATGTATAAGAATTAATATTTACAGATTAGCGAAGTATTTTTACCTTATTATTAACTAAAAGTTTCATTTATGAAAAAACGTGACTTTTTTCTTGCAGGTGCACTGCTGTTAGGCTTCGGCCTGACTGCGCAGGCACAGACTGCGGATGAGCAGCTCTTCTTCTTCGGTTTCGAGGACGGGCTCGCTTCATTCCAGGATTCATCCAATCCGATTGACTCCATCACACAGATCAAGTACTATGACGGAGTTATATCAAACGGAACAAGCAGCTATCCCAAGGACTTGACAATCTCCTATGTCAAGGATTCAACCATGCTGCTTCTGAACGGACTCAGCCCCTACACAAGCCGTGGCGATGCTTACGAGATCGTTTCCGATCCTCTTGGCGGTCACCAGGCTGAGATGCAGGCTATGGGTGCCCAGGGTGGTGAGAAGTACTTCAAGTACACCTCCGGCGGCGAATTCGGCGGCGATAACTGCCCTGACTACAACGCCAACCTTTTTGTACGTGGTATCAAGTTTGAACCCAACACCTCCTACCGTCTTGTATTCTACACCAAGGCCAGTTCAAGTGAGGCTGCCGTGAATGCCGGTGTGTTCAGCGGTTACTACAACTCAGAGAAGCCTATCTCCATGAACGGAGCGAGCGGCGGCGAGTTCTACATGGAGAAGAGGGAGTTCACCACCGATAAGTGGGAGCGCAACACCCTGATGATGTTCTACCAGAACGACTCTGTAGCCAACAGGCACATGTACTATGCAGGTTTCTGGTGGGAGAACAGCTGGAAGACCACCGATCCTGAAACAGGCAAGGAGTACAACGCCATCAAGCAGTTCGAGAAGTTCTTCTACCGCATCTCCTTCATGGCTCCGGGTGTCACCTACTATCTGGATGACATAGCACTCTACAAGTCAACCATCGGCGGTGCCGAGTATAACGCCGACATTCTCCGCGTGAACTTCGGCTACCAGACTAACCTTGGTGATATTGCCAAGGCTGACCCCGCAGGTGCAGTGGAACTCCCGGGTGAGTATTTCTCGCTGACAGCAGAGTATGCAGGTGAACCGTACGAACTTGATGTAATGTCAGCCGAGTATCATGATGACGGCTATCTCTACATCTGGCTGGATGACGACTCCTTCGAGGGTCTGGAGAATGTCCGCCTGAGCCTGAAGAACCCGACAGATCCCGCTCTCCAGCTCAAATATACCGGTTCTCTCTATCCCTATTCACTCGACACCGCATGGGTGAATGCCGGCAAGATCGTTCCTGATTTCGAGAACGAGTTCGCAGTTTACAACCCGGACGTGTTCGCCATTTCAAGGCTCTACATCGCTCCTATAGTTAAGGTCACAGCTCCCGAAAAGGGTTCGTTCAACCTGGATCCGAACACCGAGACCGTGGATGTTACCTTCTCAAAGGATGTATATGCCAACCTCAAGGACGGCACCAAGGATGACTACAACGTCATTGTCAGGATGAAGGATGAGATATGGACCCCGAGCGCCTATGATCCCGAGACCTTCACCGTCACCTTCAAGCGTCCCGCAGGCCTTGCTCCTCTGAGCGGTGACTGCGACTTCACAGTCATGAACGCCCGCGCAGGCTCCGGCGACCAGTACCAGCCTTCAGCACCTGAGACATTCACCCTCACATTCGGTGACCTGAGCACAGCCGGACGTCCCCAGTTCTTCTATCGTTCAGAGCCCGTATGGACCGGCGATGACCATAAGAGCCAGTGCATACCTCTCGGTTGGACAGCTTACGACCAGAATTGCGGTGCAGCCGGACAGACCGGTACCGGTGAGACAGTTTCAGGCCGCAGCCGTATGTATTTCTTCGGTGCAGGAGGTGCCTTCACCCGTGGCTTCTACAGCTGCCCGCGTGGCACAAGTGTTGACGCTGTCATCAGCTACGGCTCTACCGAAGGCTATTCATTGCCACTTGAGCCCGGTGACTACAGACTGTCATTCAAGATGTTCGGATGGGATGGTACTCCGACCACAAGCGTATATGTATATCCTGTAGGCGAAGAGCGTCCCGCACAGCCTATCGGCAAGATCAAGCCTGAGCAGAATATCGGCAGTTCAACCGCCAACACAGGCCGCTACGTCGTTTCCAACTTTACAAGCGCAAGCTTCGACTTTACGATTGATGCCAAGGGCAGCTACCAGATTGACTTCTTCACTCCGAAGAGCAACAACTGGGCAGGTGTCGTCATCGGCGGCATAGAGTTGAGCAACCAGTACTCAGAGGCCTTCAAGTACATCCAGATGCTTGAGGACGCACAGGCTGCCGCAGATGCTCAGCTGGCAACCGCCGAAGCTGACAGGAAGTACAGCGGTGCCAACCTTGATGAGTTCAAGGGTGTCATCGACGAGTACAAGGACTTCAAGCACACCGCTCCTTCGGCTTACGAGAAGGCCACCAAGACCATCAAGGATGCTACTACCGCAATGGGTGAGCGCGTCAACATTGTTGACAAGTTCTACAGCGA
This sequence comes from Bacteroidaceae bacterium, assembly GCA_017651315.1. Lineage (GTDB taxonomy): Bacteria > Bacteroidota > Bacteroidia > Bacteroidales > Bacteroidaceae > Colenecus. The sequence goes on along the minus strand of JAGCDE010000005.1, from coordinate 110,913 downwards.
GTATGCCGCAGCCGAGGCTAAGGAGGCTGTCTATACCGACTCAACCGGTTACAACCAGCTCGTGGCCTACAAGGACCTCGTGGCCAAGATTGCCGAGTACAAGGATCTTGATGTGACCGTCAAGGACAACGATGCCCTGACCGCCATCACCGCTGAGGTGACCGCAGCCACCAAGGCCATGACCGACCGCTGCGACGCCATCGACAAGTTCAACAGCACTATCGCCAACGCAAAGGTAACCTATGACAATAACGCTAACCTGCAGAACCTGGACGCTCTGGTAGCCCTGATCGGCACTTACGAGCAGTACAAGGACGTTGACAGGATCGCTGTTACCGACGATGAGCTGAAGGCTGCCACCGATGCAGTTCAGGCCGCCATCGACAAGGCTTCGAACGTAGCCACCACCTACGACCTGGAGACCGCACAGCTCAAGAGCCTCTATGGCCTCGCAGCTGACCTTGAGGTTGCTCTCGGCGACGAAGTCAACGCTATTTACAAAGCCAACATCGAGGATGACCAGAACCTGGCCAAGCTGCTGAAGCTTGAGATCAACAAGGCTCTGTATCAGAAGCTCGCCGCTGACGAGTTGGAGATACCTGCTGAGGGTATTGACTACACCGGATTCATCCGTAATGCCGGCCTCTATATGGTGGGTACACTCGGTAACCAGATTGAGGATTACTACTATGCATACGCAGGCCGCACCAGCTGGAGAATCATAGCCGGTACTGAGTTCGTTGACGATGTGTTCCCGGGTTGGAGCGTCCAGACAACCGGTAGCGTACATGCAGCAGTCGGTCCTAACGGTATCGACGGCGGTAGCTATGCCGAGCCCGGCTATGCCAAGGCTGGTGGTATCGCAGCTGACTGGAGTTCAAGCTACACTCTGAAGCAGACCGTGATTGACCTGCCCAACGGTGTCTATACTCTGGGTGTCAAGTTCGGTGCAGGTGAAGAGAACAAGGAGAAGCAGCATGTGATCGCAAACGGCGACACTCTGATTGCCGACAAGGGTCAGAATGCTGTTGACAACTTCTGGGAGAACATTGTCGTGACAGACAACAAGCTCGACCTGACCGCTCTCCACACCGGTTGCAACGCATGGTCAAGGCTTGACGACTGGTCACTGACCCTGATCTCCGTTGATCCTGTTGACTACGCCGCTGAGATTGCTAAGATTGATGCCGAGATAGCCGAAATCAAGACAAAGGTTGCTCCTGTCGAGTCAGATGCCGACGTGAAGTACTACAACCTGGGCGGTATCGGCACCTCACAGCCTGAGGGTATCTCCATCAGGGTTACCACCGGGAAGAACGGTGCACGTAAGGTTGAGAAGATTCTTGTAAAGTAACCTGATTAACCTGAATGACAATATCGGCGGGGAGTCCAATCAGGACTCTCCGCCGATTGTTTTTTTCCGGTAGGCCTTGTTTTTGGAAAAATAGTAATATCTTTGCTCTAAATCACATCTGTCATGCTTAAACGTCTGTTGATTACTTTTATTCCTGTCCTGTTCTGTCATTTATGGGCTGAGGCTGCCAGAAGTGCCTCTGTAAGCGTGAACCCAAGGATAGGATACCAGCACGTGTCAGGTTTCGGAGGTTTCTCCCCAAGTCCGACATGGAGTTACTGGTTAGGTGATTCCGATATAGACAAGATGTACGGAAAGGGTGAGAACCAGCTTGGATACAACATAATGCGTCTTTACATAGGTAACTCCGAATGGTCATGGAACAGTGCCGTGGCCAATGCCAGGAGAGCCGAGAAATACGGCGCATACATATTCGCATCGCCCTGGAGCCCCCCTGCCAGCTGGAAAGACAACAACTCCGACAGCAACGGGGGGCACCTGCTTGAGAGCCGCTATGCAGACTGGGCTGATTTCCTTAACCGCTTCATTTCCAAGATGAAGGACAACGGTGTAACTATTGACGGCATCTCCCTTCAGAACGAGCCGGACTGGTCAACCAGCTACCAGAGCTGCGTATGGACAAGTGCCGAGTTCGTGAACTTCCTCAAGAAATATGGCAGTAGGATCAACGCACAGATAATATGCCCGGAGGATGTTCATTTCACCCATTCCTATATAGACCCTATCCTGAACGACCCTGATGCATGCAAGGAACTCGATATTGTAGGAGGCCATTTCTACGGATGGAACGGTTCCTCGTATCCTTTGGCCGAGCAGAAGGGCAAGGAAGTCTGGATGACGGAATACCTTATAAACGACCGTCAGGAGAATCAGGGGCAGAACATCAACTGGAAGGATGACGGGTTCCTGTTTGCCAAAAGCGTGAATGATGCCATGCTGGCCAACATGAGCGCATGGGTCCACTATTCGCTCAAACGTTACTACGGATGCATGGGCGACGGTAACTACGGCACCGTGAACGGACAGATAACCAAGCGGGGATACATTCTGTCACATTTTGCAAAGTATGTGTCAGGAACCACACGCATCCAGCATTCGTTCAGCGGAACAAGCGGGGTTTATGGCTCGGCCTACCGTTCCGTTACCGGTGACAGCATAATATTCATGGTAATGAACCCCACCCAGAATGAATATGACATGACCTTCAGGCTTCCGTTCGAGACCAAGAGCGGACTTTCAGTGGTGACCGATGAGACCGTGAACATGAAGAAAAGCACTCTTTCATATTCGGAAAAGAGTGTCGCCCCGGTGGAGAAAGTACCTGAGTACAGTGTGTGCACTTTCGTTTTCGCGAGGGCCACCATGGGGGAGGTCCTCCTCGATGTCAAGGGTGAAGGCAGTACCGGGGGAGCCGGAAAATATCCATACGGTGACACAGCTGTAATAACGGCTGTTCCCGCCGAGGGAAGCAGGTTCATCTGCTGGATGGCCGATACCATGGTAATAGGCAGCAACCCTACCCTAAGTTTCGAGGTGGAGAACGATATAAGACTCACGGCTCTTTTCAGCACCGATAATATATATGGTGTAGCAATACCCCCGGTCAAGGGTGTTGTGGTGACCGGTTCGGGTATATATGATGAGGGGGAGCCGTTCACAATCCTTGCCGAACCGGAGGAAGGCTACCGTTTCCTCTTCTGGGTTACAGAGACCGGTGACACCCTATTCTCCAATCCATACACGGGAACCGCAAAGGGGAACATGACCTTCAATGCCATAGTGGAGATTAACCGCTACCTTGTCAAAGCAGCTGAGACCGCCTTTGGAGGAGTTGAGGGCACAGGGGAGTATGCACATGGTGACTCAGCGTTCCTGAAAGCCGTTCCCGACTGGGGCTACTGCGTGTCGGGATGGGAGTTAGGGGACTCCCTTGTCGTGACTGAGGATTCCGTCCTCAGGATATGCGTGACCGGACCGGTTACCGTAAGACCCCGTTTCATCGGACGGAATTTCAACATCACTCTCAAGTCAACTTTCGGAGGCGGGGCTCATATAAAAGGTTCTGTCATAAATCCCGACACCAGATATCTCGATACCATCACTGTGGTGGCCGATGTCTCAAAGGAGAGGTATGAGTTTACCGGCTGGTATGAGAAAGACTCCCTGGTATGCTCCGATTTGGAATATACCTTCGTTATAAAGGGTGACAGAACCCTCGAGGCCCGTTTCGAACAGTCTTTGATAAGCGTGACGGTTGATTGCGGGGAACACGGCAGTGCGACACTGAATGCCGGAAGCGTGCTTTACAACAGGTCCGTAAAGCTTACCATAGTTCCCGATGAGGGGTTTGAACTTGACAGGCTGATCATGAACGGAACGGATGTGACCGCATCGGTTACAGCCAACAGCTACTCCGTGAAGGTCAAGGAGCCGATATCGTTCACGGTATCATTCAAGGTAGCTACAGGCGTACGGCAACTTCCTGTGTCAGATGCCGGTGCTACGCTCAGGCTCTATTACCTTAACGGCAGGGAGTGCCTTGAACCTGAACCGGGAAAGGGAATATACATGGAGGAGACCGTCTATCCTGACGGTACCCGCAAGGTAAGGAAAACTATAATTCAATAACCAATCAATATTTTAAAAATGAAAGCAAGATTTCTGACTATGGCTGTTGTGGCGTTAGCGTCGGCAGCAGTATCGGCACAGAACCCCATCGTAAGGGACCAGTTCTCGGCCGACCCCTCCGCGCTTGTGGTGGGTGACAAAGTGTATGTATTCCCGTCGCATGACATCAAGGCTCCTGCAGAATATGCCCGCAAGGATTGGTTCTGCATGGCTGACTATCATGTGTTCTCTTCAAGCAACCTGACCGACTGGACCGACAACGGCATGATTGTCGATCAGTGGAGCGCACCATGGGTGAACGCATCCGGTTATTCCATGTGGGCGCCCGACTGCAAGCAGAACCCCAACAACGGCAAGTATTATTTCTTCTTCCCCGCAGGAGCCAAACCGCAGCCGAGCGCCGACGGACGCCGTGGATTCGGCGGCAACCGCGTAGGTATCTGCACATCGGATTATCCCGAAGGCCCCTATACTCCGGAGGCCACCCCGATCGAGGGTGTAGGCGGTATCGACCCCTGCATCTTTGTTGACGATGACGGAACCGGCTATCTGGTAATGCCTGGTATAACCATCACCAAGCTGAACCCTGACTGGAAGTCAATATCTACCGATCCCGCTGACCGCCACCGCGTGGAGGAGGTTCCCACCAAGGGTCTTGTGGAGGGTCCGTACCTCTACAAGCACAACGGCAAGTACTACATGACCTTCCCGTGGGCACGCGATGTGGAGGAGGTTCTCGCATACTGCATGGCCGACAACATCTTCGGTCCCTACAAGTTCATGGGAGTATTCTTTGAGGAGCATGCCAACCATTGCTGGACCAACCACCACTCGATTATCGAGTTCAAGGGCCAGACATACCTGTTCTACCACCACAATGAGTTCTCACCCGATTTTGACAAGAACCGCTCAGTATGCGCCGACAGTATTTTCTTTGAGCCCGACGGCACCATCCGTATGGTCAAGCCCACCCTGCGCGGAATAGGCGTGACTGACTCCAAGAGTCAGATCCAGCTTGACCGCTACACCCAGTTGAGCGCTTCCGGTGACTCTATCGCCTATCTTGAGCCGAGCAACTATTTCGCCGGCTGGAAGACCGTGTTCTACGAGAAGGGCGCATGGGCCAAGTACAATACCGTTGATTTCAAGAAAGCTCCCAAGAAGGTTACCGTCAAGGTTGTTCCCCCGTCGGCCGGTACTCTTGAGATTCTCCAGGATGACAATGTCATAGCTACTGTCGATGTTCCCGCTGACCGTCAGTTCGTGACAGTATCAGGCAAGGTTTCGGGTGCAAAGAAGGGTATCCACCATCTGAAAGTCCGTATGGCTACTGCAGGCAAGGTTCAAGTTGACTGGCTCACATTCGAATGACTATGAAACTCCACAGACTGCTTTTAGCCGCCGCTTTCCTGACAGTCCTGACCACTTCAGGCTGCTCTACCGGCAACAAGGTGACCGAGTGCGTGAACCCGCTCACATATACCGACATCCCGGACAACGACTGGATCCGCGTCGGTGATGACTACTACATGGTGAGCACCACCATGTATTTCTGCCCCGGTGTGCCCATTATGCATTCCAAGGACCTTGTTCATTGGGAAATCATAAGTTACGTATGCGACTATATCGAGGATGACGATGTCTATAACCTCCGTAACGGCCGCAACGCCTACGGCAAAGGCCAGTGGGCCACCTCACTCCGTTATGAGAAAGGTGTCTTCTATGCACTCTTCATAGCCAATGACCAGGGTAAGACCTACATATACAGGACCAAGGACATCACCAAGAGCAACTGGGAACGCTCGGTCATCAACCGTTCGTTCCACGATGCATCCATGCTGTTCGAGGACGGACATCTCTATGTAGTATGGGGTAACGGTGAGATCCGTATCATTGAGCTGGAGCCGGACGGCTCAGCCATCAAGGCCGGGGCTCAGGAGAAAGTCCTGATTGACTCCCCGCGTCAGGGTTTCAACCTGCGTGCCGAGGGTGCTCATATTTATCATATAGGTGATTACTACTACATCCTTGAGATTGACTGGCCGAGCGGCGGTGTCCGTACCGAAACCTGCTGGCGCTCCAAGGATCTGTTTGGTCCATACGAGAGGAAGGTCATTCTGAGCGGTCCGTTTGACGGCCGTGGTGACGGTGTGGCTCAGGGCGGTATAATTGAGACTCAGAAAGGTGACTGGTATGCCATGATGTTCCAGGATCACGGTGCAGTGGGCCGTATCCCCACTCTCCAGCCTGTGACATGGGTGGATGGCTGGCCCATCCTTGGCGATGACACAAAACCTGTAAAGCAGTTTACCGTGAACCTGCCGGAGAGCGGCAAGAACCGCACCTGGGACAATGACGAGTTCAACTATAAGAAGAACGAGCTTGATCTGGTCTGGCAGTGGAACCACAAGCCTGACAACAGCGCATGGTCAGTGACCGAGCGCAAGGGATGGCTCCGTCTCAAGACCGGACAGATTGCCACAAACGTGATGAATGCCCGCAACACCCTCACCCAGCGCACTGTAGGTCCCCGCTGCTACAGCGAGGTACTTTTGGACGCCTCAGGCATGAAACCCGGTGACAGAGCCGGTATTATTGCTTTCCAGAGCAACTACTGCACTATAGGTGTTGAGGTGGATGACAACGGCTCCAAGAGCCTGGTAGCCATGACTCACCGCAACATGGGGCGCCGCCGTCCCGGACCGCAGGCTGAAAACGCTCCCAGTCCCGATACTGAAGCTCTCCGTGTGGCTCTCACCCAGGACAAGGTTTGGCTCAAGATACGCTATGTCTTCACTCCGCAGGCCGAGGGCGAGCGTGCCGACCAGGCTTTCATGAGCTATTCCTTAGACGGCAAGGACTGGAAGGATGTGGATGCTACACTCCAGATGTCTTTCAGCCTGGACTACTTCACCGGATACCGCACTGGTCTGTACAGTTTCTGCACCAAACAGGCCGGTGGCTATGCTGATTTTGACTATTTCCGTCAGGAAGCATATTGACGGATGGCCAGGAGACTTTACTCAGGTGTGTGCATTGGCATTGGCTTCGAAAGACAAATGCCAATGCACACCGGAGGGAGTCAACGCCAATGTTAAAAAACAATAATAATTTAACTTTCGTAGCGACACATTATAATAAGGATGAAACGTGATCGAAGTGACAGCATGAACAGTCAGGGATCTCTTTCAGTGAGCGATGAATCCATTGCCCGTCTGCTGTGTGATGACAATCACGTGGAGGAGGCTGTGCGCCTCATCATGAAGAAATACGGTGAACCCCTGTATTGGCATATCCGTAGGATGGTGGTGGCACACGATGATGCCGAGGATGCTCTTCAGGAGACTATGATAAACGTTTATAAGTACCGCAGTACCTATTCAAACGAGTTTCCCCTCTCATCCTGGCTATACAAGATAGCGACAAACGAAAGTCTCAAGCTTCTCAAGAACCGTGCAGGCTACAGCATGTCGGTCGATGATTTGGGAGATTCGCTTAAGGACAGTGTGAGGGCAGAGGCAAGCCCCGATGCAGACGAGACACTGATTTTGCTGCAGGAGGCGATTGCATTGCTCCCGACAAAACAGAAGATGGTGTTCAACCTCAGATACTATGAGGATAAGAGTTATGAGGAGATACACCAGATTGTGGGCGACAGCGTCAACACGCTCAAGACCAATTATCATTATGCTGTACAGAAAATTAAGGAATATATAACAGAACATGAGCTATGAAAGAGTTTGATCTCGAAGGGCTGAGTAGGGAAATGCCTTACAAGATGCCCGAACATTTCCTGGATGACTTGACCGAGAGGGTTGTGTCTAAGATTTCCGTTGAGCAACAGAAGCGGCATAAGAAGGAGCGCAGGATCTATGTCCTGTTCGCCAGCGCAGCAAGTGCAGCTGCCGTGGCCCTGCTGCTCATCCATCCGTTCAAGGTCGGCGGACCTAATATCCCCGATTACGAAAGCATCTCCCAGTGTGCCAGTATTGACGAGGTTTTCCAGTCAATGTCAACCGATGAACTGGGTGTCTATTCTATGATGAGTAATTATTACGGTAACTGATTTCTCTATGAAAAAGAGCCTGACATCTTTCTTCATGTTCCTTTGCCTTATCCTTACCCTACCGGTACAGGCACAGCCTGCACCGCAGTCCAAGGAGAAGGATGAGCAGATGATCAACGCCCAATTGCGGTTCATAATGGAAAGTGCCGGACTCACAAAGAAGGAGTATCAGAAATTCGCCGGCATCTACATTGAATACAATGAACAGCTGGCAGCGCTGAACCGCAAAGCCAAGCCCGGGGAGGGTGACTACATGAAGGAGTGGCGCGAAATCAATGACAACTACCAGAAAAAGCTGGAGAAGGCCCTCCCTGATACCACCCGTGTAAAGATTGGTGTGGCACAGTGGCAGCTTGGACAGAAAATCTGGCAGGAATGGGCTAACCAGAACCAGCGCGATATCGATCAGCGCGTGGAGATGTGGCAGAGGTGGGCCGAAACCAACAGACAAATGATGCAGGGCCAGATTTTTGATTACCATCGCCGCAACCAGCAGGATTGGAACCGTATGTCGGAACAGCAGAGAGAGTGGTGGGAGAACTACTGGAAGAACTGGCAGGCTCCTGATTCCGCGTTTTTCAACACACATCCCGAAATGCGTCGTTTCAATCCCGACCCGAGAAGAATCCCGCAGTTCACGCCACCGGGAAGCAACTATGGCATTCCAGGTTATGGTGCACCCGGTTACGGAGGTCCAGGATTCGGGGGAGGTCCCGGAGGATTCAATCCACGCCGTTACTGATAAAACCGCAAACGCGACTCTATTGGTGCTCAAATCTAAGGTTTTCTGGAATAAGAAGTGACTTCCAAATAAACCGGCATGTAAAGAGGATGACTAAAAAAACCTTAGTCATCCTCTTTCCTATTCGTACTCCTACGAACGCTGTGCTCAATTATTCGAATATCTTCACTTATGCCTGAAGCATCAGGCATCACTGTCATTTGAAGTACTTCTTGACGGTAACGGTGCTTCCGTCTTTCATCAGGTGCTTTACAATGTTCAGTCCGCTGTAGGGAACCGGAGATTCTATGCCCTGTGCATTGTAATATCGTGATGAAACCACATCTACGACCTCCTCCGAGGTCTCTATGCCGCTACGGCCGAAAACTGCATTCACCACAGCCTGCTTCATATCTGCAGGGAAGGTCAGGGTAATCTTCTCGTCCATATAGGTATCCTTCTTGACTGCACCTTTTGCATCGGTAATGCTGACCTCCCAGCCAATCACGTCATAACCCTCGTATTTGCTTCCTCCATCGAAAGTATATGATCTACCGGGAAAGAGTTTGCCGTCAAACTTACCGGCTGTTAGTGGAACGTCGTTTATTGTTATGATCTGGAAGCCAATTTCGGTGGTACTCTTGTTAACCTGAACAGGAACGGCCTTCTGGAGTGAATAGTAGTCTTCCAACTGCTTGTACATGCTGGTCCAGCGCTCCGAAGCCCATGTCTTCATCTTGTTGATTTCGTTTTCCCATGATGACTTGCCGTTGACTCTCTGAACTTTGGAATAGGATTCATATTCAGGCTCCACCTGGTCATGAGCCCAGTTTATCCATTTGTGCATGTTGGAGACGGTCAGGAAATCACCCATATAGACTGTGAGTCTGTCAAGGAACAGTTCGTGATATCTGTCTATCTTCATGAGATTGCGGAAAAGAATGGTCCATTGGTCTTTGTTTCCCGTCTCTCCGCTGATATTGTTTGGAAGTTGCAGATTCCACTTCAGATTCTCCTCGCCTGACGAATGTCCCCAGATTCCGAATGCGCGGTCAACATCCTTGATGATCCAGCGCCAGCGTCCGCCGTCCTCAATGGGACGCCACAGGACATTGTTGTTGTTCGGAAAATCAGTATTACTGAAAAAGATGTTGCCTATCATCATATTTGTATATTCTATTATATCCATGACGGAATCGAATTCCTCATACGTGTGTCCGTCGGCACTGTAGAAATTGACAAAATCCTGATATTGGTTCCAGTCACCTTCCTTAAGCACGGCGTTCTCTATGAGGGTTACATCCTCAAGTCCGTTATTATGGGTCCACACATTCGCCTCGTTACCTCTCTCCCTTATGTTTATCAGGCCGTCATAAACTCCGTTCTTGTAAAGGATCACGGGCTGATAACCCTGCCAGTCAAGGTCAGTGTTCATACCTATGAGGGACTGGGCCACTCCATCACGTATGAAAGAGTTACCGAAATCATTACCGGAGTTTCTCAGAGAGACAGACTGGGCCCTGCGTGCATCGGGGCGCGTCGTCGGCCAGAATGCCTGTTCAAACCAGTCTTCGCTGCCGAAGCGCTTGTCAGCGTATGCGATAAGTGATTTCTGGCTGTTGTCACGACTCCAGCCACCGCTTACCCTTATCTCGCATATCTGGTTGACCTTAGCGTTCAGGCCCGATGAAGAGAAGTATGTGAATTGTGCAGGACGACGCCAGTTGTACTTGGTCTCCTTGTTGTTGAGCTCTATAATTCCGTAATCGCTGCTGTACAGATCAAGGCTGTCAACGACCAGCGATACAGTAGGTAGAGTCAGTTTCCTTGGATGGAAGAGAATCACATCGGTTATGGCATCCGGCGTAAGATAGCCCTCACAGAAGATGGCGGCTTTTATTATGACAGAGTGGTCAATATAAATACCGATGGAAGTGAGTGTTTTGCTGGTGTCGCAGGGTTCAGTACCATCCGTGGTATAGCGGACAACTGCCGTGGAAGGGAGACTTTCACCATTGGACATTTTGAGACGGTTGAGTCTCAGGGTCTTGACGAAAAGACCTGTATTATCAGGCCCTCCGAGAAATCCGTTGGGACTTATTGTCGGGTCAGGCAATATGGCGATGGCATGTCCTCCTTTGTTGGGGGCACCTTTGGTAACCTCAAGCTCATAGCCCCACTCTTCGGCTCCATCGGAAAGCCTTCCGTATGCAATGTTCGGCTTGAACATGACAGGCAGATGGACAGAATCTGCCAGTAAGGAATCGGGTGAGAAGAGATACAGTCCGCTTTCAGTATCAGTTGTTATGCGGAAATCGGCATGGATCTCCTTTCTCTCATAGATTACATTGCCGCGCCAGTCCTTCTGCTGAACTATCACGACAGTGTCGGACTTGTCACAATAGACCATAAGGGTTCCGCGAGCCGGGATTTGCCAGTCAGGAAGCTCATAGCACTTCTTGAACTTATCCTTCTTGCCTATCCTGTAGCCTTTGACGGAAAGTGACTTCTTATTGGGATTGAATAACTCTACCCAACCGTCGGGATATTCCATCAGAAGGTCTATGTCACCTCCTACCGCTGATTGCATAACCTCGTTGATATACAATGTATGGGTAAGCCCCTCCTGGGCGTTTATTGTTGAAAAAGCAGTGGCTGAAAACAATACAGAAGCCACTATCAGCATGTTCCGGATGATTCTCATTTGTCAATTATTTAGCAATATGGATGCAAAAATATAAAAATTAGTGTAAATATAAAACAGATTCTTATCATTCAGGTATAAAACATGACCGGCTGGAAAAGAATTCCAGCCGGTCATTAATCAGAAGATATCAACTTGATTATTTGACAAGTATCTTTTCAACCTTGCGTGCACCGTTCTTTCCGGTCGTAACCTTGATAGTTACACCATCAGGCTGTGCAGTATTGAAACCGCCCAGGTTGTAGTACATCACGTCAACAGCCTCCTTAACAGTAGCAACATTTGTCTTGGCATCCTCAATGGCATTTGCAGCAGCAGCTGCGGCAGCTGCATAGTCATATCCGGCCAGAGGCTCCTCAAGCATAAGTGTAAGGTCATCATAGAATCCCCAGGTCGAATTGGTTGTCAAGTCAATGAGGAGTTCAACTTCACCGCCGTAGAGGATAACCTCACCAGACTGGTTGTAAGCTGTGATGGTATCTGAGATATCCTCACCAGCCAGATTCTTCTGGTTGAATATGAATCCGCCTCTGGTTGTCGAAGCTGTAAGCTCACCCCATGCATTCTGATAATGAGAGAAGGTGTACTTACCGGCAGGCAGGTTCTTGATGGTCTGGGTCATCTTGACTGACGAACCCCAGTCAAGAGCAATACCTGAGTTCTTTGCGCTGCCCTCATAATTAATATTGGCATCAGCACCGTTATTGCTCTGGTCTCTCAAATAGTCATTGTTCGAGCCACCAAGCACAGCCCAACCCGGCAGAGGATTCTCATTGGAGTGAATCTTGTTACTCGGTGAGTAGGTGGTGTAGAACGATGCATTCTGAATGAAATGAGTCAGTTCGACTGCATCCTCCAGCTCAGAGTTGGCATACATTTCTGAAATCCTTGCCTTGATAGCAAGCTGATAGAGATTGGCCACGTTCTGATCATCCTCAAGGATAGTAGCCATCACACCGTCAACCATAGCCTGTGCCTCGGCATCGAGCTCAACATCAAGGTCAGCGGCAAGAGACTTAAGCTGCTTGTCCTGCTTCGAGAGCAGATTTGCAGCAGACATCCTGTTGTTGAATGCGGTCTTGGCATCATCGAGAGCAGTATTACTTGCATTCAGAGCATCGTCGGTTACGGCAAAGACATCCAGATCCTTGTTCTCATTGTAAACCTTCTGGGCGTTCTTGAACTCCTCGGCAAAGTCATAGCTTGCATAAGTAACGAACAATCCCTCAATATCGGACTTCAGTCCATTGAACCTGTCTATTGCTGAGCAACGGTCGGTCATGGCCTTGGTAGCAGCTGTAACCTCTGCAGTGATTGCTGTCATGGCATCGTTATCCTTGGCGGTCACGTCAAGATCCTTGTATTCGGCAATCTTGGCCACGAGATCTGTATAGGCTACGAGCTGATTGTAACTGGTGGAATCAGTATAGACAGCTTCCTTATCCTTGGCAGCCGCATACTCGGCGTTGTACTTGTCAACAATGCCCATACGTTCTGACATCACAGCTGATCCATCTCCAAGAGCCTTCACAGCGGCGTTGTAGGCCGAAGGAGCATGACTTGTGAATCCTTCGTATGAGTTGATCAAGGCTTCGAACTCATCCTGATATACACCTGAATAATCAGGATTAGCCTTGGCAAGTGCAAGGATGTCCTTAGCCGATGTCTGTGCACCGATGAGCATGTCAATGTACTTGTATGCCGATGAATACTCATTGGATACCTCTACATAGTAGATAATACGGCCACCCTGGTGTCCTCCGCTCCACGAATTCTCATTAGGCATATTCCAGACCAAGGTATATTCACCTGTGTTCGGGAAGCTGATCATCTGCTGGAACTCCTCATAGGAGGTTACTACACCACCCTCTTCCGGAAGGTTCGTGTGGTCCTCACCTCTGTTGGACTCATAGATAATCTCACCAGCCGAATCATAAATGCGGAAGTACATGAGAGCACCATCGTTCCATGAGTTCTTCAGGCAACCGGACATAGCGTAGGAAACCCTCCAATCACCAGGCTCGCTTACGTTAATCTTATAAGAGAGGGCTGGACCTCTTGTCAGATCATCACTACCCTTCGGGTCGTTCTGGAGGTTAACACCGTAAAGACCCCACATAAGAGCCTTTCCAGCCAGACCTGAGAACTGCTGTATCCTCATAATGCCATATTCATTGATGCTGAAGCCTTCAATCTCATTGGCACCCACACTGTACTGACTGAAGTCACTCTTTCCAAGATAAACAGGAGCAACATCAGCAGGGCCGAACGAATACGAGAAAGTGTAGTCATCGCCCTTCATATACTGTGCACCTTTGTCGGTATGAGCGTTGAGAACCGTGAAGTCATAATCGCCTGAAAGCTCTGAAACAGATCCTGCAGGACGCTGGAATGTGACGGTGAATGTCTCTTCATCATAAGCAGCTGGAACCCAGTTTTCAACACCCTGGGATGTCTGTACTCTTGCCAGGACGCTGAAATCATCATTCAGAGGATCACTCAGATTGGCATAGACCTCCTTGGAGAAGGTTACATCAAATGTCCTGGTGTCGCTTCCAAGACCGAAAGAACCCTCCTCCGGTGATACTGAAACAACTGCAGGGGGATAATATTTGAGTGAAGTGGCAAAGATTTCAGGATTATAGACAGCAAACTCGTTCTCGAAATCAGGAACGATCTTGCCGGCATCCACCCACGCCTGATCAAGTGATTTGGGATAGAGGGTACCGGTGTATTTGAGCTGGAGAGCAGGATCTGTCGGGTTCGTGAAGCTTAAGCGAACATTCTCCAAACCCTCGAACGAGTCATTATCAAGCCAGATATAGAGATAACCGTCGGAATGGTATTCGGCTGCAAGTACATCCAGGTCATAAGGATCACCTGCATACTCGGCTGTCAGAGTGAAATAATCACCGGGAAGTTCAATGGCACCTTCAGCTTTTGCGCGAGCCAGGGATCCCAGGTTGGTTTCATATCCGAAATCAACACGCAGGATCTCACCGTTGAATTCGGCTCCACCGATGGTTGACTTATAAAGGGCGATATCATCAAGATAGTAACTTCTTGCCGGATACCTGAACGAGAAACGGAGGAAATAGGTATCGAACTGCTCAATGGCGTTGTACTCAATACCTGTTGCAGGGTCTATAGTTCTCCAGGCATCCTGCCACCAGAAACCTGCATAGTACATGTGCCTGTTTGCAACAGAGTCATTCTGATAGTACATCATGATGGTGTTACGTTCCCATTGGTCGGTGGTGAATGATGTCTTGTCAAGGAGGAACTCATTGCCGCTGTCACCGTTCATGGAAATTGCTCTCTCAGAGTTGTAATAGCCACGGAAAACACCTGCCTGCATATTGGCAGTAGGATCACTTGCCTTGCTGTAGAATACTATACGGTAGGAGGTGTTGTCTTCAAGCTGAATACCGCGGACGAAAAGGTTGGCTTCGTAGTCATTGCAAAGTCCATCCCCTGTGCCTCCTGAGTTGTATTTGAAATAATATTGACCACCTTGTGCACCCATAGCCTCAAGGTCGGCCTGATGTCCGCCGAGAGGATCCTGAATTAGCTCATAGGAGTCCTGCCGATTGGCGTCACGGAAAGGACTTAGTCCGTGCAGCAGGAAGATGGTAGTGTCCTTGGCATAGGCAATTGTCAGGTCCTGCGGATATACACCGGCTCCTGCACCATTGCTGATTACACCGTCATAGTAACGGATCTGGGTGATGGAATCTACAGCTTTCGAAGAGTCTCTGAAAGAGGCAAGTTCATCCTCGAATCCATAGAAAAAGAGGGTCTCCTCAGCACTTTGTGCCAGAGCGTTCAAGCCAAAGCCAAAGAGAAGTGCACCTGTCAGGAATAGGTCTCTTTTTTTCATACAATGTTTTTTTAGTTAATAATATTTGATTAAAGAAAGGATACAACGTAGTTTGAACCAATAGAACTGTCTGATAATGATCAAGTTGATTAAGTGGGTTAACCTATTTGTGACCAATTGGACGCCTATATGGTCATTTGAGTGATTTTTTATAAAATATATTCCTTATTATGACTTCGTGACTAAAATTTTTTAAAGGAAGCCGCGCAGAATTAATCTGCCCGGCTTCCTGATTTATCCGAATGTTATCTTAACATAAATCCGGTTTACTTTACAAGTATCTTTTCAACCTTGCGTGCACCGTTCTTCCCGGTGGTAACCCTGATGGAGATACCCTCAGGCTGTGAGGTGCCGATACCGCCCAGGTTGTAGTACTTCACGTCGGCATCTGACTCGACAGGAGCAACCTTGGTCTTGACTTCGGCAATCTCGGCATCGATCTTTGCAATCTCAGCGGCGTAGTCAACAGGATCAACGGAGATCAGGGTCAGTGACCAGTTGTCAAGCCTTGACCATGCGTTGCAACCGGTGTGGACAGCGGACAGGTCGAGCTTGTTGTCTGTCACGACAATGTTCTCCCATGTGTTCAACTCAGCGTTCTGGCTGTTGGATACAGCAAGCGTGTCACCGTTTGCAAGCACATGCTGATTGTTCTTGTTGCTCTCACCACCACCGAAGTTCAAGCTCAGGGTATATGTACCGTTGGGCAGGTCAACCACGGTCTGCTTCAGAGTGTAACTCGAAGTCCAGTCGGCTGCGAGACCACCTTCCCTTGCATATCCGGGCTCATCAACATAGCCACCGCCGTCAAGTCCGTTAGGACCGTATGCTGCATGTACGCTACCGGTTGTCTTGACACTCCAGCCCGGGAACACATCGTCATATTCCTTGTCAGTCTTTATTCTCCAGCTGGTGCGGCTTGCGTAAGCATACCAGTAATCCTCAATCTGGTTACCGAGTGTACCCACCATGTAGAGGCCGGCATTACGGATGAATCCGGTGTAGTCAATACCCTCAGCAGGTATCTCCAACTCGTCAGCGGCGAGCTTCTGATACAGAGCCTTGTTAATCTCAAGCTTCAGCAGCTTGGCCAGGTTCTGGTCATCCTCGATGTTGGCTTTGTAAATAGCGTTGACTTCGTCGCCGAGAGCAACCTCAAGGTCAGTTGCAAGACCATAGAGGCTCTTGAGCTGTGCAGTCTCCAGGTTGTAGGTGGTGGCTACGTTCGAAGCCTTGTCGATGGCGGCCTGAACTGCATCGGTGGCAGCCGTCAGCTCATCGTCGGTAACAGCGATCCTGTCAAGGTCCTTGTACTGCTCGTAAGTGCCGTTCAAGGCTACCAGAGCGTCAAGATCCTGCAGGTTAGCGTTCTTGTCATAGGTATCCTTGGCGTTGGCGATAGTGCTGTTGAACTTGTCGATGGCGTCGTAACGGTCGGTCATGGCCTTGGTGGCTGCGGTCACCTCAGCGGTGATTGCGGTCAGGGCGTCGTTGTCCTTGGCGGTCACGTCAAGATCCTTGTACTCGGCGATCTTGGCTACGAGATCCTTATAGGCTACGAGCTGGTTGAACTCTGATTCGGTATAGTCAGCTTCCTTGGCCTCGGCTGCGGCATACTCGCTGTAGAACTTGTCAACGATAGTAATGCGGTCACCCATTGCAGTGGTGGCATCCTTGATGGTCTTGGTGGCCTCCTCGTAAGCCGAAGGAGCGGTGTGCTTGAAGTCCTTGTACTCATTGATGACACCCTTGAACTCATCAAGGTTGGCACCGCTGTACTTCTTGTCAGCCTCGGCATTTGCCAGCTGAGCATCGGCGGCAGCCTGAGCGTCCTCAAGCATCTGGATGTACTTGAAGGCCTCTGAATACTGGTTGCTCAGCTCTATGGCACCGATCACTGAACCTGCCCAACCGGCAGAACTCGGGGTGAAGAAGTCAAGCTGGTAGTTGCCCTTGACGTCAATCGTGAAGTCGATGGTCTTGGATGTAAAGTTGGAAACCACATAGCGGCCTGTGTTGGCGGTACCGTTAGGTGTGTTAGGCTCAGCCCTGACTGTGCCGATCGCTGCGGGACGATCCGTACCTACAGGATAAACGTAAACGCTGACATTGGGAGTTCCGTCCCAACCGAAGAGCTTGAATGACAGTCTGTAGTTACCGGGCTCGAGAACCAACGGGTAACCCTCGACTGTTCCATAGCTGATGACAGCGTCAGTGTTACCACGCGGGCAGGTGTAGAAGCCACGTGTGAAGGCACCGCCTGCACCGAAGTAATACATACGGCTGCGGCCGGC
Organism: Bacteroidaceae bacterium; assembly: GCA_017651315.1. GTDB lineage: Bacteria > Bacteroidota > Bacteroidia > Bacteroidales > Bacteroidaceae > Colenecus. The sequence continues at coordinate 93,245 of JAGCDE010000005.1, read as the reverse complement.
AACGGTCTCACCGGTACCTTCCTGAGGAGTAGCACCTATTGAAGCGTCAATTGCTGTCCACCCCAGAGGTATGCACTGGCTCTGATGGTCTGAGCCGGTCCATACGGGCTCTGAACGATAGAAGAACTGAGGACGTCCGGCTGTGCTCAGGTCACCGAATGTGAGGGTGAAGGTCTCAGAAGCTGCAGGCTGGTACTGGTCGCCGGAACCTGCGCGGGCGTTCATGATGGTGAAGTCGCAGTCACCGCTCAGAGGAGCAAGGCCTGCGGGACGCTTGAAGGTGACGGTGAAGGTCTCGGGATCGTAGGCGCTCGGGGTCCATATCTCATCCTTCATCCTGATGATGACGTTGTAGTCATCCTTGGTGCCGTCCTTGAGGTTGGCATAGGTCTCCTTCGAGAAGGTCACATCCACGGTCTCGGTGTTCGGATCCAGGTTGAACGAACCGTTCTCAGGAGCAGTTGCCTTCATTGTAGGAGCAATGTAGAGCCTTGACACAGCGAATACCTCAGGGTTGAATACTGCAAACTCGTTCTCGAAATCAGGAACGATCTTGCCGGCATCCACCCACTCCTGATCAAGTGATTTCGGATAGAGGGAACCGGTATATTTGAGCTGGAGAGCGGGATCGGTCGGGTTCGTAAGGCTCAGACGGACATTCTCCAGACCGTCGAATGAGTCATCATCCAGCCAGATGTAAAGATAACCGTCATCGTGGTACTCGGCCGACATGATGTCAAGTTCATAGGGATCACCTGCATACTCTGCTGTCAGGCTGAAATACTCACCCGGGAGCTCGACTGCACCTGCGGGGTCAGCCTTGGCTATATCAGCGAGGTTGGTCTGATAACCGAAATCAACACGGAGGATGTCACCGTTGAACTCGGCACCGCCGATGGTTGACTTGTAGAGTGCGATGTCATCCACATAGTAGATAGTACCGGGATACCTGAATGACAGACGCAGGAAATACTTGTCAGGCTGCTCAATCTTTACGTATTCAATGCCGGTCTCGGGGTCAGTGGAATTCCAGCTGCCGGTCCACCAGTAACCTGCGTTGTACATGTGAGCATTTGCCACTGAGTCATTCTGGTAGTACAGCATCAAGGTGTTGCGCTCCCAGCGGTCAGTAGTGAAATCGGTCTTTTCAAGCATGAATTCGTTACCGCTGCCTCCGTTCATGGAGATGGCTTTCTCCGAATTGTAGTATCCGCGGAAGATACCGGCCTGAAGGTTAGCAGTCTCAGCGCTTGCCTTGCTGTAGAACACCAGTCTGTAGGAGGTGTAGTCATTAAGCTTGATACCACGCACAAAAAGGTTGGCGTTGTAGTCATTGCAAAGGTCGGAACCTTCACCACCCGAAGTGTACTTGAAGAAGCTCAGGCCGCCGCTTGCACCCATAGCCTCCATCTCGGCCTTATGGCCTTCGAGCGGGTCAGAAACAAGCTCGTAGGAGTCACCGCGTGATCCCAGAGGACTGATACCGTTAAGGAGCAGCATCAATGAATCATTGACATGTGCTATCTCCAGATTGGATGGATAGCTTCCGTCCGTACCCTCATAGTAACGGACCTGGAAAATGGTGTCAAGCGCTTTCGAGGAGTCCCTGAAGGAAGCAAGGTCATCCTCGAAGCCATAGAAGAACAGAGTCTCCTCGGCAGTCTGCGCCTGCATGTTTAGGCCGAAGCCAAACAGAAGCGCTCCTGCAATCAATAAGTCACGTTTTTTCATAAATTAAACTTTTAGTTAATAATAAGGTAAAAAATAATTTGTATTCACTGTAAAAATATATTTAGTAAAATTTCCTGTCATTCTGAAAAGTGAATCGAATCATAAAAGTGTATCAGGTAGAGGCGCAACCTAATACATCTTATACTCCTCGTCACAACAATCGAATATCATATATTATTACATTTAAACCTTTCCGGATTCTCCATATACCCTGCACGGGTTTCGTGCAGGGCAGTATGGGAAACCATTCTTGTCTTACTTGAGGAAGAAAGCGGGATTGATATCAAATCCGCTCGAGTTCCTCATAAGCTTGTTATAGAGAGTCATGTCAAATCCTTCAGCATTCTTGTCGGGTGATGTTGCATCACGGGCAGCAATGTGAACGGCGACATACTCATCATCACAATACATGTCGTTATCCTCACCTCTGTGCATTCCTACTCTGTACAGGTCTGAGAAACGGTATCCTTCGAAGCAGGTCTCAAGTGCCATCTCATCGACAATCATCTCCTCAACCTTGCGGATCAGGTCTTTCTTGTCGGTGGATTGAGGAAGGACATAGGTAGTGTCAACTGCCGCATCACCGGAACCACGGGTATGGATACCGATGGTGTTATAGTAGCTGTTGTTGGTGAAGTCAACCTGATTCGACATGACCTGATAGTCAATCTCGGCAGGCATGAAATATGATGTACTCCATGTCAGGAGATCACCCATTCCGTTATCCTTCGCAAAAGTCTGCTCCTCCTCACTTATATAATCTTCAATGTTCCACTGGCAAAGACCGTACTTAAGCACTGCAAAAGCCATCTCAGGCAGGCCGGCACGGTTCATTGCCTCTGCAAGCCTCAAATATACTAAGTCTTTACGGTATAAACAAATTTTTTCCTTATTAATTTTATTTAAGGTTTGTCTTGAACTATTATACCTTGCCGTCTCCTGGTCGGTAACTGTCTTTTCTGTCAGGATGGAACTGAGCCTCAAGTCACCTTTGTGAAGGACATTGGACTGCAAATCCTTGTCAACATAGATATACTTTGCGATATGAGTGTTCGGGTTCACATCGTGATAGCAGAAATTCTGTTTTGCTGAAAGGTTTGTGAGAGCGTTGGAACGGGTGAGCTGATAATAATAGTCATTGTCCTTTGTGGAGCAGAACACATCCTCAAGCTCACTTGTCACACCATTGTATTTCTGGGATTCCATGGGAATGTAGGTAATAACGGTGTTGTCATAGTTGGTTCCGAACTGTACTGCGTATGAATCCTTCATCCTCTCGGCAAAATCGGTGTTCGCCCACATGACACTTGAAGTGGTGGTGGGATACTTGTTGGATGCCGTAGCGGCAGGTGACAGATAGTCATGATAGTACAGGGCTGCATTCTTGTAGTCGCCGGACCAGAGGCAGAGGTCAGCCACAATCAGTTTGATCGGGATGAAGAGCTTTTGCGAGGCATGAGACTCTGAAGAGGTGCCGTCACCGTTCTCACCGCCTCCGAGACTGCCATACATAGGAACCTTCTCGTCAACATACAGCATCAGCTCTGACTTGAGGCTGTCGGCAATCTCCTTCACGTCAAGATACGGGAAATTGGTATTGGCCTCGTCACCGCTGAGGATAGGCTTCGTGAAGAAACGGACACGTCCGTAGGCGGTAGCCAGCTGGAGGTAAGTCCATGCGCGGTATGCAAGCACGGCCACATACTCACGCTTGAAAACGTTCTTGTGGTTACGGACATACGCTGTATCCACCTTTGAAAGGAAGAAGTTACAGTTGTTGATTACAGCATAGTAATCGACAATCTGGTTGAACCTGTTGTTCTTGGTTGTCTCGTTGAAATTATAGATGTCACGCAGATCTTCCGTGGCATGGTCTGTAACCTCGACAAGATCACCGCGAACCTCATTGAGCAACACGACACGGTCAGCAATCACCTGCATCTTCTGGACAATACCCATTACCGAATAGACAGTATCGGTAGCCTTGTCCAAAGTGAGATCGTCGTCATAAACCACAACCTTGGACTCGGTCTTGAGCATATCACTGCAAGAGACAAAACCAGCTGTCAGAACGGCAGCTATGGCCGAAAATATGATTCTTGATGTTTTCATAATCCAATGTTATTAGAGGTTGATCTTAATTCCCAATGAGAAGTTACGCGACTGGGGTACGAGACCACGGTCAATTCCCATTGTATAGGCGTTATTGCTCAGAGAGAACTCAGGATCTGAACCAAGATATCTGGTGAGTGTCAACAGGTTGTTGCCGGCACACCATACGGTGATACCATGCAGGTACTCATTGACGACAGGTATCCTGTAACTCAGGGTCACGTTCTTGAGACGCAGATATGAGCCATCCTCTATCCAGCGGTCGGAGAAACGTGAGTTCTGATGCGGGTCACCATAGACCAGCTTGGGATAATCGGTAACCTGACCCTCGCAAGTCCAGTGGTTGGTGACGGCTAATGTCTGGTTCATGAATCGGGAACCGCTCTCAAGAATCATTCTCTGATAGTTATATACGTCACCACCAATCTTGTATGTCATGGTAGCGCTGAGAGTAAGATTCTTGACATTCAGGTTGGTGAACAGCCTGCCGTAGAAATCGGGATTGGGGTCACCGATCTTGACCATATCCTTCTCGTTGATGATTGCATCGCCGTTCATGTCAATGAACTTCACGTCACCGGCCTCAAAATAGGTGTTGATACCTCTGTCTGACCTCATGTGAAGAGCTTCGTTGACATACTTTGGAGTAACACCGTCGGCTTCATACACAGGATCGCCATCCTCGTCGAACACCTGCACCTGAAGCTCCCTCTCGGCATCGGCAGCTGTGGAGAACACACCATCGGTCTTGTAACCGTAGAATACGGAGATAGGACCGCCAACCTCCGTCCTGAGGGTTGCACCGTATGACTCAAGTGTAATGGCGGCATCATCGGGAAGCTTTGTGATTTCAGTCTTATACTTGCCTATCGATGCGCCTAACTCCCACTTGACCATGTTGGTGTTGACCAGCTTTCCGGAAAGTGTGGCGTCAAAGCCGGTGTTCTTGAGAGTACCGCCGTTGCTCCATGCGTTTCTCACACCTGTAACCTCTGAAAGGGAACTGATGGAGAGCAGATTGTCGGTCGTGCTCATATAGCCGTACAGAGAGAGGGAAGCCCTGTTCCTGAACATGTTCATGTCAAGACCTGCGCTGAGTTTGCTTACAGTCTCCCACTGCAGAGAGGTATTACCTATGTTATCGATGGCAAGACCACTCATCTGGAGGACCTTTACCGGAGCGAAATAGGTACGTGAGGCGGCGTCATCGAATCCGTCATTACCTGTCAGGTCAAAACCTGCGTTGAGCTTAAGGTAATCGATTGCCTTGACATTGAACCAAGGTTCAGCCGATGCCACCCAACCAGCCTGGACAGATGGGAAAACACCCCATGGTACACCGATCTTGATACCGTTGCTCACCTTGCCGCCGAATCTTGAAGACGCCATAAGGCTCAAGCCTGCGCTCAGATAGTATCTCTCCTTGAAGTTGTAGTCACCTACAGCCCACCATGTAAGAGAAATGTCCTTGGCCTGCAATGAGTTGATGAGTGGGTATTTAAGGTCAGGGGTCATGTTCGGGGTCTTGTCGTTACCTGAGTTGTAACCGGACATGGAACTCTGGGTAAGGGCATTGTTGATATAGCGGAAACCTCCTTGCAGGGCCACGTCGTGAGCCTTGAACCTGCGGGCATAATCAAAGTAGGTGTTACTCATGAATCCGTCGTACTTGGAATTCATTGAAGCCACCTTGTTGTCAACCTCACCGAGACCCTCCAGCTCGAAGTGCGGAGTACCTTCAATAGGTATGAAATAGTTCTCATCCGAATTTACAAGGGTATAGCTGAAGTGCTCCTTGAACTTCAGGTAACGGCTGTACTCCCATGTCGGGGTGATGGACAGGGTGATGAGACGGTTACCGAAATAGTTCTTGTTAATACCGTTGGCATTCTCAAGAATGGAGAGAGGGTTGGAAAGTGAAGCCTCATCTCCGAGAAGCTCGTCAAGATAGTCATCGGCATCGGCAAGGAAAGCCGTGGTGATGTTACCCTGGTTGGAAAGAGCGTAAGGGCTGAGGAACGGAGACTTGACAAGACTCAGGAAACCGGGAGAGGTTATCATATCGTTGTCAACATCCTCAACGATACCGTCATCGCGCATGTCACGGGTCACATCGCTGTAAGATGCATCGAAACGGAGAAGCAGCTTGTCGGCGAGTACGATATCCGAGTTCAGACGGAGGTTGAAACGCTGGTAATCACTCTCCTTGAGAGTTCCGTCACCTTTGGCGAAACCTACAGACAAGGTATATTTGGCAATATCATCACCACCATCCACATTCATGCTGTAGTTCTGGATGAAGGCATTCCTGTAAGCGACTTCAGTCCAGTCTGTCTCATTGTGATAGGTGTTGTAATAGTGATACTGCTTGTCAATGCTGAGGAACTTGAAAGTGTTCAGCTTGGTATCAGTTGAACCGATCATCTCCGAAACATAGCTGCGGTACTGCGATGCATCCATCATCGCCGGGAATTTGGGAACGAGCTGATAGTTGCCGGCAATCGACAGGTCTATCTTGGTAGCCATGCTCTTGTTGCGCTTGGTGTTGATGACTATCACGCCGTTGGCACCCTTTGCTCCATAGAGCGCATAACCGTTCTTAAGGACAGAGACAGATTCAATATCCTCAACCATGACATTGGCCAGGAGATTATTGTAGAAACCGTCATGCTGGAAAACCTTGTCATAACCCATATCCATGATCACCCCGTCAATGACAATCAGAGGCTGAGTGTTGATGTTGAGGGAGTTTATACCGTTTATGAGCATTGAAGCACCCATACCTAACTGTCCCGAACGGATGGTACCCATGATATCACCCTGAAGATTCTTCTGGATCTGGTCATCAATACTAAGGTCGGCATTAAGATAGTCAACCACTAAATCCTTGCTCCGCGTTCCAGTTGTCCTGGCATTATAGATCTCGGAAAAAACATCGGAATACATAACCATATCAACTCCTTCGGTACGTCCGTTAAGAGCGCATACGGCCCTGTTGGAACCCTCGACACTGAACACCAGTGAGGAGACATAGTCCGGTATCCTGATTGAATAGGAACCGTCCTCCTTGGTCATGGCGGAGTGAGACGGATTGTTGTAAGCCTGAACACGGACACCGGCCATCGGTGTTCCCAGGGCTGCATCGGTGACGACACCTGATACAACGGTAAGGTCGTCATTGTTGCTGCTCTGTGCAAAAGTCAAGGCAGGGACGATAAGCATTAGGCCTGCCAGTCCCAGGACATGAAGCCCCTTCTTTTCTGTTATTCTCATATTCTTATACATTTTTATTCGTCAAGGACGGGTTCCAGAAGAATGAAGTCAAGGCGCATGACCGAAGAGTAGTTGCGCGCATTTGAATTTGTCATTGCGCTCTTCAGCCTGAGGGTAAGTCTTGACGTCTCGGATTTATAGTCACAGTTCGGTATCTCCACCACACCGAAATCGAGTGTGTCAACCTTTGTAACATCATTCTCGAAGTTCAGATCCTTACGGGGATTACTGGGATCCTTGGGATCAAAAATAGCGATCTTGTTGTAGGTCACGGTAGGATGGATGAGGTTGGACTTGCCGGATGAAGCGTCCGGGACAAGAGCGACCTTGAACCTGTATTTTCCCTTGAGGTTGTCCTTAATCGGGAACTCAACCTGCCAGTTGTAAGCACCGTTCTCACCTATGACATAGAGAACCTTCTCTCCTGAAATCTTCATGCTGCCGGAGTTACGATAGACATTATCGACCGGAGTAGTAAGCTGCTTGGAACTGATCTGTGCGGACTCACCTTCAATCTTTATGGGAACGTTAATGGTGAGGCTGTCAAGGAAAGGCCATTCGTCAGTGATGTAGATCCTACCGTTACTGCACTTCTCGGTACCGATTACATGCTTTGAGAAGAGACCGTCCGAAGAGTAAGGATTATAATAGGTATGGTAAGCAACCTTCTCCTTCTTCCTGTCACTGGACCTGAAGCGAGTGGAGACAACCGAATCATTCTTGCTCTGGTTATTCTTGATGTTCATGTTGAAAATCATGTCAGTCATGAGAATCTGCTGACCCCAGTAGTACTGGAGGGAGTCGGCAGCCTTCAACGAGAGCTCTGATATTTCACCCAGGACATAACCGTAATCAAAGAATTTCTTGATGGAATCATATTTCTCCTTCCACACCTGAGGAGTCGGGATAACCATCACATAGTTACTGTCCTCTCTCTCTATGTAACCATAGCGGTCCAGCAGGACGTTCCTCTTGATTATGACGGAGTCCGAATAGGTTGTACGGCCTAAGGAGTCAATGTCCTCCTCAACGCTGCGCTCGATATCAACCTCCTCACGGGTGTATTTCTCAAGGAAATCACCTATGACCTCCTTGTAACCATCGGTAGTCGTGAGGAACTCGTAGATGCTCTGCCTATAGACAAGCTTGCCGTCAATCGCATGCAGGATACCGTTCTTGCAGGCAATGTTACACTTGTCCTTGATGTAGTTCACGTCATCGATGGCATCGCTCTCGGACACAAAGCGTTTCTTACTCATCATAAAGAATTCATCGGCGTTGTGACCTCCTACCGGGTGACTGAAACGGGCGATGTGGTTCAGGATGAACCGCGTCGAGACCAGAACATTCTCTGAATAGGTCTTGTTCGTCTTGGTGTAGAGAGCACGCTCCTCCTCGGTCAGAGATGAAGCCTTGGGCAACCACACCGTCAAGAACTGGTCATCATCCAGATAGTCAAGATAAGAGTATGGAAGGATTCTGCCGCTGCTCGTGAAATAGGTATTCTTCAATACCTTGATGAACAGCTCAGCATCCTCACCGAAACTGCCGTCTGAAAGACGCTCTGCCAGGGTATTCCCCGGTACAATCTTGTAATCAGTCGAATAGTGGTCGTCCCAGTCTTTCTGGCACGAAACCGTGCCGAGACAGATAGCCGACACTATCCAGAGTGATTTCCTGAGTGAATTGATAAAATGTTTCATATCAGTTGTTTAATAATTATTTCCTAGTGTTTGTTCTCGTTGTTGTCATAGATGCTCTTCGGGCACCATTCCATATAGTCGAAGTTCATCTCAGCCTTGGGATTGTCAAGAACAAGCTTCATCCTGAGATAATAGTCCTTTTCAGCATAGAAATAGTCCGTCGTGACAATACGTCTTGCCATGGTGTTGAGGGTCCTGAAAGCGTCCGTTCCGTTGGTGTGGGAATCAGGAGCCTTCATGTAACCTCTGTTGTGCATGGCCTTGTCAATAGCATTGATCTCCTCTTCAGTCTTGTCTTCATCCGTCTCCCAGCCTATGTTGTGATTTCCCTCGGCACTCAACCTCAAGTCAGTAGGGATACCGCAGGGTTGCAGGTTGTCAGGGGAGTCACCCACATAGTTCTGGACCACGCCGCAGCCTTCGTATCCGCGATAGGAGAGCCTGAGTTCCCAGGTTCCGTCATACGGGACGGGCGGCAGCTTGATAAGTATGTCATAGTTACCCTGAAGGTCCAGTCCGTCACCCTGGTAGCTCCAGTTGGTTGTGGAGGCCACGCGAACCCACATGCAATAATCGGAATTATACGAATGGAAATTCAGAGGCTCCTTGAAACCGGTACCCTCATAGGCGCTTGCAGTCATTTTCTGACGTGCACCCGATGTCATGAAATCCGGGGAGAGTGTGCAGCAGTCAATCCTCATACGACGGTTCAGGATGTCGTTCCTCACATAGTCGGAATAGACAAGTATGTCGTCAATATGATGGTAATAGCCGTTGCAACCCTCATTGATGCCGGAACCTTTCATCTCGTCGGTTGAATAGATACGGACACCACGGTACTTGGGACGTCCGAATTCAGGCTCATCAGTACTGCCTATACCACGACGGTTGACGTATATGCCGGCTTCTTCACCCTTCATGACCCTTGACACACGCATGATGGAATGCGGCATGTAAGTCTCGTAATAATCCTCCGGATCAAGGTAATTCAGCACGAAACGGTTGTTTATCACCCTCTCCTTGGCGCAGAAATCCACATTTGCAGGAATCTGGAAGGGAAGGATGTGGTAAGAGATGAAACGGTTCAACGGGTTCTTGCGGTTGTGCCAGTCATCGTCATAGAGACCGGCGTCAGCGGGATAGGACTCGTCATACACCTTCTTGGCATAGGCAATCAGCTCGTCAAGATCGTGGATACCGTTTCTCTCGAAAACCGAATCAGGCTCGACAAGGATTGTGAAAGCGCTCTTTCTCTCCCTCCAGTACTTGACCGAGTAATCAGAGCCTCCTCCCTGTTTTGTCAAACCTATCTCGGATGAATCATACGAGACAAAATAGGATTCGTCCTTGAACTTCTTAAGGGAATCTTCCAATCCCACAAGGTTGAGTGCCTGGAAAAAGATCATGGAACCCTTGTTCTCCTTGATTATATCGAAAATATAATCGCCGGAAACCTTGATCAGCTTGTCAACAACCTGTACGACACCGTTCTGGACAGTATCATCAAGACCTATGATGTGCGAATCCCTGTTGATGCACTTCACGAGCCTGATGGTGCCGTCTTTCGCCGTGTCACCGGTGTATGACAAAGTCAGGAAACGTTCCAGAAGATTGACCGATGGCAACGCGCCCTCATTCATGTCGGACATGAAGTAGGCGGCCTTGATAAGATGGGTACGCGTAATCGTATCGCAGTCACTGTCCGAGAGGTCATCCACCGAATGATAGCCGAGACCTGCAAGGTATTCGGCAAAGGCGCTGTTCGTGGGAGCGAAACATGTGAACTCGCCGTAAGTGTCAAGCTCACCCCAGTGTCTGGCTCTCTTGAGAACAGTTATGAAATCGGTGAAACGTCCGTCGGGGTCATCCTCCAGATAATCGGCGACAGTCTGCCCGGTAAATGTGTAGAGAGTACCGGGATGCTGCTCCGCCAGACATGAGGGGAGCATGACCAGGGCGGCCATGACCAGTCCGATTGACATTATTCTTGCGCTGTATCTCTTAAAAGTTTTCATTGGACAAATCAGTATCTGAATTGGATTTCTTAATATGACAATATGAATCGTGTGTTATTGTCCTGCTTTCTTAATATCTTCATCCTCCTTATAAGCGGGATTCTGCTTGAGAAGTCCCTCCTCACCATCTTCATAGTAGAGCTTAATCTCATCCTTGCTGTACGGGAAATACATGGCAAGCGTATCAGACAGCTTGATGCGGACAGCACTGACATTCTCGGTGTATTTGGTCAGCACGAGAGAGGAAAGCCTTGAGGTGTTTCCGTCACGGCGGGCCATTCTTACAAGGTCGAACCAGCGCTTGCCCTCGAAGCAGAGCTCACGTCTGCGCTCCTGCAGTACAAGATTCTCCATATTCTGCCTGGTACCGCTGTATTCGCTGTACTTCAGAGTGTCGGCAGCTGCATTGGTATAACCCCCGTCATAACCGGTGCAGAGAGCACGCTGGTTAATAGCCTGGACAATGTTGAATGCCTGGGTGAAATTGCGGTTCCTTGCTTCCAGTGCAGCGGGATCATCGGCAATGCTTGCTTCATCCGGAGTCATCATCACAAGAGCCTCAGCCTTCATGAGAAGGACATCGGTATAGCGGTAAACGACCCAGTTCGGTGTAGTGTTGTTCCTCTGGGTAGTGGTCTGGTTTTTGCATTCACCTGTTGAAAGGTCGAACTCCTGTTTTTCAGCCACATACTTGGAAATCATGAAGTCCGAACCGTCGTTAGCCTTGGTTATCGCTTCGTAGAAACGGGTGTCATACTTTGACTTGAAGACATCGCCCTTGCCCTGTTCCACGTTCACACCCATCTGGTTGGCGGCGTGCAGTACACCGTTCGAGTTCCTCTCACCATAATAGCTGCTCACGAAACCGTTGCTCTGGTTGGACATGAAAGGAAGCTCGAACAGGATCTCGAAGGAGTTACCTGAACCGAAGTTCTCATTATAGGAGGTGCCGGCGAACTGTGTTCCCTGAGTCTCCTTGATGAGGGGATATCCGTGGAACAGATCCACTATGCAGTTCACCTCATCCTCTTCCTTGAGTTCGAGGTACTCGTCCATCTTCAGCTGGGTGATCTTGTCAACACACCTGATGCAGTTCTCATAATCGCATTTCCACAGATACATGTCAGCGAGAAGGGCATAGATACCTGCCTGAGTGAAACGGCCGGTGTTGGCTGACTTCATGGGGAACTTGATCACGGCATCATCAACCACCTCCTCAAGTTCCTTGGTCATGAGAGACATCAGCTCTTCAATTGAAGTGGGAGCGACCTTGAAGCCCTCCACTCCACGGGAATCATCGGTCGAAGCTTCGGTTACGAAAGGCACCGCCCTGTATGCACGAGCCATATACCAGTGGCACAGATCACGTATCGCAAGAGCCTCAGCCATATTTGAACGAAGGTTCTTTGTCGTGTAGTTCGGGTCCTTTTCATGAATAAGCGGAGCCTCTTTCAATACAGTATTGGCACGGTTAATAGTCTTGTAGAAGCAAGCCCATGAAGTGAAGCTGTTTGTTTCAAGGATATTGTCCTTGGTTATCTGGACTATATCGTGGGTTGATCCGGAGGTGCTGGAGTTGTTGGGGTCGGCAATGATATTGTCAGACCTCATCTCGCCCCAGATTGACATCCGGGTTATACAGTCATTGGCCTCCAGTGCGGAATAAGCTCCGAGCAGGACACTCTCAACGTCGCCCTTGCTGGTCCAATAGTTCTCATAGACTATATCATTAAGAGGCACCAGGGTGAGGAAATCCTTACATGACGAGAGCGAAGCTCCTGCCAGTGCAATACAGATTAATGATTTTATATTTTTCATATTGTACTCTCTTTAAACGTTAGAACTGTAATGATACGTTAAACGTGAAACGCTTGGGACGCGGTGTCTGGCTGTTATCGGTTGCCACACCCATACCGCCGTATCCGATTTCAGGATCCATACCTGAATACTTGGTGAGAACAAGGATGTTGTTCAGGTTCAGGTTGAACGACAGGTTATTGATACCCAGTTTCTTGACATACTTGGGATCAATAGAGTAACCGAACGAGCATGAATTCCAGCGGAGGAATGAACCATCCTCAACGAAACGGTCACTCGGAAGTGAATTGAATCCGTACTGATGGAGAGCTCTCGGCATATCGGTATCATCACCCTCGACACGCCATCTCCAGTTGATGGCTGCCGATGTATTGTCGGTATTGTACATGGCTTCAGCACTTCTGCGGCCCTGGTTGATGACCTTGTTGCCATAGCGGAAGTTGAACTGGTTACGCCATGAGAAACGTCCGTAGTTGATGGAGAATCCGAAACCACCGTTCAGTTTTGGAAGCGAACTTCCAAGATAAACGATATCAAGTTCATTGATGTTACCGTCATTGTTTATGTCAACATACTTTGCGTCACCACCCACAAACTCGTACTCAGCGGTGTTGCCATAGGCGAACATCATGGGTTTTGCACGACCCTTTGAGTTGAGGATGACGTTGCCGTCAACATCCTTGACCACAGGAGCGTTGGGACCGCTTACGCCGGGATCCTCGACCTCAGAGTAATCACTGTACTGATATACGCCGTCATACTTGAAACCGTAGATGGAGCCGAAAGCGTTCTTGAGAGCCACATACGGCAGATAGTTTGATTCGTTCCTGAAATCGAAATCAGGATTCTTACGGTCCAGCATGATGGGGTTCATCTCAAGGATCTGGTTAGAGTTGTCAGCGAACGAGATGTTACCGCTCAGACTGAACTTGCCCTTGGAGATAAGCCTGTTGGCATTCACCTGAAGTTCCCAACCGGTATTCTTCATCGAACCGTCATTGACAACTCCCAGATTCTCGAAACCGGAAGATGTGGGAATATAATAAGGTGATGTCAGCATCTTGGTGACGGTTGCAGTGTAAAGGTCCACACTGGCACTCAACCTGTCATGGAAGAAACCGAAGTCAAAACCGAGGTTCCATGACTCCTTCTGCTCCCACTGCATGTTGCTCAGACGGATATTCGAAGGATAGATAGTGGAGATGCCTAAGTAAGGATCACCGGTTGAATACTTGCTGTAATAGAGGTCACCCTGTCCGGGGGCGTTACCTGTAATACCCCAGCTGGGACGCACGGAGAGCATGGTGAGGTAACCGGAGTCACGGATTGTCTCCATGAAATCCTCATCGATGATGTTCCAACGGGCTGACAATGCGGGGAACAGACCCCAACGCTTGTTGTCACCGAACTTGGTGCTACCGTCGGCACGTAACGTGAAGTCGGCTGAATACTTGCTCCTGAAGGAGTAGTGAATCGAGAACACACCGTTCACGCCTCGGCCCTGACCGGCACTGGTACGCATATCGCCAATCTTACCTTCACCATCGGCAAGCTTGATGCGGGAAGGATGCTGGCTGGAGTTGTTGCTCTGTCCCTTGTTGTTGTTGCTCGACACCTGGAACCTGACCATGGACATCACGGAGTGTCCCTCTCTCTTGAAATGGGGGATGAATGTCAGCTGGTGGGTCGTGGTGACGTTGGAACTCTTGTTGAAATTGCCAGAGGTCTGGTTGGCACTGTTGTCAGCCCAACCGTTACGTGCAAGACTCGCAGGACTGTAATTGTCATCATCGCTGTTCTGGACACTGAATGTGATACGGCCGTCGTATGTCAGCTTAGTCTGGTCGTTATCGAGTCCTAACAGCTGGTAAACCATCTGGAACTCAGGATTGACATTCAATGAGGTGCTGTAATTCTCCTTCTCGTCAGCCTCGGCAAGAGGATTGGTGTTGCGCGGGAGCTCGCTCGAAGCGGTGGCGAGCATGTGGTAGTACTCTCCGGTTGACTCTCCGTTGGCATCCTGATAGTAGATGGCCAGGTTAGGCATCATCTTCATTGCGGTGTTTATACTGGAGTTGTTCCTCTTGTTCCTGTTATAGACCATACTGAAGTTGGTGACAACCTTGATACGGTCGGAAACGAAGTAGTCGAATGCCACACGGGTTGTGAAACGCTTCATCTTCTGGCCTATCACGGAACCGGTCTGGTCATCAAAACCTGCTGATATACGGAAGTTGGCCTTGTCACCACCACCGGATACGGAAACGTTGTGAGCCTGCTGGATACCGAGCTTCCTTACCGCAGACACCCAGTCGGTATTGTCATTGTACATCTCGTACTCCGAGAAGGTGGGGTCATAGTTCAGCTCGATGATATCGGCGGCGGCGTCACTCAGCTCAGGATTGAAGAACGACTCCTTCATGAACATGGTATATTGGTCACCGTTGAGCAGCTTGTAGCCGTCCGGCTGCCAGTCACCGTTGATACGGTAGGTGTACTGCACACGGGTCTTACCCTTGGCACCACGCTTGGTCTTGATCTCCATGACACCGTTGGATCCGCGGGCACCCCAGATGGCTGTGGCGGCGGCATCCTTCAGTATGGAGATGCTGGCTATATCCTCAGGATTGATGTTCAGAAGCTCGGACACCTTGTCGTCATTCTGTGCATCGTTCTGGAAGTCGAAATTGTTCACGAGGTTCCTGTCGATATCGAAGATGTTGCCATCTACAACGATAAGCGGGTTGGAGTCACCGCTCATGGTCGATACACCACGGAGGTGCATGGTGGAACGGGCACCCAGGTTACCTGAGTCAAACACGATGTCAAGTCCTGACACACGACCCTGCAGAGCCTCATCGATCGTAGTTGCACCGAGACCCTCCAGATCCTCCATGTCGATGGTCTGGATAGCCGATGACTGTTCACGAAGAGGAATAGGAAGACCTGAACCGCCGACTGTACGCTCGGCCTTGATGACAACCTCAGGAATCTCAGCGATATCCTTCAGGGTAATTTCAAAATAGGTCTTGTTGAAGGGAATATCGACAGTCTCATAACCTACGTATGAAATCTGCAGCCTGTCCTTCGGATTGACCAGCTTGAATGAGAACTGACCCTCCATATCGGTGACGGCATGAGCCACGATACGGTTGGAGGCGTCCCTCTCTGTAACGTTAACCATCATCATCGGGCCTTCACTGTCCAGAACGACACCGCTGATAATGTCACCGGCGTTCTGAGCGAACAGAAAGCCCGGAATGGAGGTCAGAGCCAGAACGGCGGCTCCTCTCAAAATTATATTCTTTATCTGTTTCATCGTCAATTAGTCTGCTGGTTAATATCAGAAATCACCATTGTTCAAAGTACCATCGATGAGATGTATGACCACGTATGAGGAGGTCTCTATCTGAGTGGCGCTTCCGACACTTGCGTTATCGTACTCATACTCACGGCACATGATGTTGTAAAGAGGCTTGCCGCTTACGCTGACGGCCTTTGCGGGATCAACGATCTTGGCAGCCGCCTCCCTCATCTTGATCTTCTCGTCCGTCGGAGCAGATACGTACGCGGGATTAGCCCTGAGGGCCTTGTCTGTCTCAGTGTCAATAACGAAAATCTTGTTGCGGGCATGGTCGTACTTGACACTCAGCTTGACGAACTGGGCGTTGTCATTCATGTAAGCGGTCTCATAGTTTGCCTCGCCGAGAGGATTCTCCCTCAAGTCGATAGTAAATTTACCGTTGACATAAACCGAGTTATCCTGAATATGATATTTGACAAAATCGGTAATCTGCTTCTCCAGCTTTGCTGTGTATTTGCTGAACCACGGAGTGTTGCGGAATACGGAGTCGGTAACCTCGAAGTCATCGGCCGTACCCTGCACGAACTGATGATAGTTCTCAAACATGTTCCAGATCTTGTCATAGCTGGTCTTGTTCGTCTCGACATCGTCTATGTTCTCATCATAGGTGGTCTTGATGGAATCGATCATCCCGATTGTGAAGAGACGTCCGCTCTTGTACAGATCCTTCAAAGCCTTTTCAGTAGGAACATATACTGTATAATGATAGGTGTTGAGAGTGGTCAGGTTCATGCTTCCCGTGGCATGCTTGTTCATGTTCTGGGAGAAGAGACCTACGTTGTTCACACCTGCATGCGACATAAGTTCGAAGAACTCATGGAACTCAGGATAGTTGACCTCATCGGAGAGGATGTCATACAGACTGAGTCTTGCGGTGAGCAAAGGCTTGTCAATGACGTATGTCCTACCGTTACCGTCAGTGGTCGATGTCGGGTCTTTCTTGAGACTGGCCTGGTTGTAACGGGTCTTGATGGTGATGGTCTGGGTCTCCAGAGTGTCGATTCTCTCGGTCTCCACCTGATAGCTGCCTTTCACCTTACTTAAAAGAGTCTGCCCTTCACCGGCGTTCTTGTCGGCAGGATTCCAGTCAAAATAGATTGTACCACGACCCTTGGTCTGGAAATAATTATAAGAGGTGCCGGTCTCCGGATCGATCTCCTCCACGTCACCTATTATAACATGGTAGTCAAGAATGTCCTCAAGACGGTCCCTGATCTGGTCGGACGAGGCAGTGGAGCCTGTTCCGCTCACGTCGATTGTACCGGTCTTGGGGTCATAGGGATATATCCTGGCCTGGACTGTCTTCTGACGATCGTCATACTCGAACACGAACGCGCGGAGCAGTCCGCCGTTCAGATAAGCCTGACCGTATGAAACAGGGTCGATATAGATCATCTTGTTCTGGAGCTTCTCGTCGGTCGATCCATTGTCGCTTGACTCGGGAACGAAGAAGCTGTATGTGGCGACCATTGAGTTGAGATATGCATCGAACTCGAGTTCGTTGATGGCCCAGTTGAATATCTTGAGCTTCTCGTTCACGAGAACAGGATAGGACACTGAACGATAGGCTGTCGGACTGAACACCACCTTAGTGAAATAGACCGCACCGTTGCAGCACATCTCCACGTCAGTAACATGATCGGGCTCAATACCCATCGGGTCATTGGCATCGTTCAGAACGTTCTTGAACTTGCTCGGCACAGAACCTACGAGCGAATTGAGCATATTGTTGTTCAACAGTTTGATGATCACATTGTCAGGTACACTGTCCATATCGTAGATCAACTCCTCGGCATTGGTGGGGTTACCTGCCAGACGACCGTATCTCTGCTTGAGGGCCTTACCGCCACCCGATACCCACCAGCTGAGAAGGATATCATCCGTGGGGACCAGAATCACACCCATGTTCTGCTGAAGGGCCACGT
The DNA here is from genome assembly GCA_017651315.1 of Bacteroidaceae bacterium. GTDB lineage: Bacteria > Bacteroidota > Bacteroidia > Bacteroidales > Bacteroidaceae > Colenecus. The sequence goes on along the minus strand of JAGCDE010000005.1, from coordinate 75,304 downwards.
TGGCAGTGGTGGTTGACGAAGTGGATGAATAATAGGTGTTCCACCCCGGGTCGAACTTGAGCAGGTTATCCTTGGCAACCACCTGCCTGTCCGGTGTGGTGGAGACGGTGGAGTTACCCTGGCTGCGCTGTGAGAAGTACTGCTTCTGGAAGACAGAGTCGATGGCCTCGTCTGCAATGTTCAGGGCACCGATGCTCTTGAGGCGCTTGATCTCATCAGTGTGGGCCGCACTATAATAAGGTGCACTGTAACGGTCCATGATGGAACTGAAGACCTTGGATTTGTCTGTTGTGGCAATGTACTCGGCCATGTTGGGAAGCGAATAGATTACATCCTCCATAACGTGGATGAATCCGTTGAAGCACTTCTTGTTCTGGGTTTCGATACGTACGCCGTTCACGCTTGCGTCCTTCGACTTGCGCCCCGGTTTCTGACCGGTCGGATCATAGACTCCCTGGTTGAAGAGGAAATCGTAGTCATCGTCCGTAATCTTCTTGGCGGTCAGGAACTTGTTGACAAACATGACCATAGGCTTGTTGGTTCCGTCCTGAAGAACGGCAAATCCGTGATCCTGGTTCCTGTAGTACTTCCAATGCTTGGTCGTAGGCATTTCCGAGGGTTTCATCACCGGGACAGAGTCATAGATGGATATGGAAGATATCCTTCTCATACAGTCACCGATTGTGGGTCCCTGGCTGCTTGAAAGCATGGCCACCTGATAGACGTTGTTCAGCATGGCGCCGTTCATAAGCATCTTTTTCTGGGCAAGGCTCAGTTCATCGTAGTTCCTGACCGGAGAACCGTCGGCCTTCCTGAAGATTCCCTTGGCATAGAAGCGCTCGAAAGCGTCATCATCGGCCACAAAGAGTGTCTTACTACCGGTCTTCGCCAACACGTTGGTGTAGTCGAGGTCATCAATCAACCTCACGAAAGTAGTGAACTTGCCGGTATAGTCCTTACCGTCTTCACTCACAAAACCCTCTTCCAAGGTCTCGTAGATACTGGTACCGAGCCATTCGGGAGTCCTCTTGTCGAGATCGTAGTCACGGCATGATGAGATGCCGGAAGCGACTGCTACTGCAAGACAAGCGAATCCGAGGATACGAGTACGCTTTTCTCGAAAATTGTTTTTTTTCATTTAACAGGTTATTTGTTTATTGTTGAATTCTTGAAAATCCTCTTGATCGCCTTCAATCCATCCCCTCAATGGTCTTGATGTGCCCCTCGGCGTCATACTCGATTTCGCAGACTTTCAGACTGCGCAGCCATGACTTGCCGCCTGAAGGAACACTGTCATGATGGAACAGATACCATTTACCTTTATATTCAATTATAGAATGATGGGTTGTCCAGCCCACGACAGGAGTGAGGATCACACCCTGATATGTGAACGGGCCGTAAGGGTTGTCGCCTGTTGCATAGCACAGCAGATGACTGTCACCGGTTGAATATGAGAAGTAATATTTGCCATTGTATTTGTGCATCCATGAGGCCTCGAAGAAACGGTGGGGGTCATCGGCCTTGAGAGGGTTGCCGTTTCCGTCCACGACCAGGACAGGACGTGGCGCCTCGGCAAAGTTAAGGCCGTCCTTAGTAAGGCGTACGCAACGGCTGGGCAGTGCGTCCTCCTTGCCTTCGGGAAGATACGGAGTCTCAAGATGGATGTTGTCCTTATAGCGCTGAAGCTGACCGCCCCACAGACCGCCGAAATATACGTAAACCTCACCGTCGGCATCGTCGCGGAATGCACACATGTCAATGCTGTAGCTGCCTGCCACGGGTGCGGGATTCGGAATGAAAGGACCTTCAGGCCGCTGGGCGACAGCTGTTCCCCAATGGAAAACATCATTGCGGTCCTTCATGGGGAAATACATTATGTAACGCTTCACCTTCTTGCTGAAACCAAGACCCTGAGCCTGTTCCTCGGCATTGGTCGGAACTTCGGTTTCATACTCCTGGACATCACAGTCCCAAAGCTGACGGCCGGCCCAGGGAATATCCTCCAGACCGATAACCTTTCCATGGTCAACAACCTCGCCGTTCATGATGTCATCTGTGGAGAGCACGTGGTAATCCTTCATCACGTACTGGTCGCCATTGTCATTCTCGACATTCTCACATTCCCAGTCATGAGAAGGATAGATGTAAACCCTGCCGTTAAAGACATGGACAGACGGGTCAGCCATGTAGTCAGCAGGGAAGAGATAACGTTTCTTCATAAGACTTTTGGTTAATATTTTTTGTAATTATGCCCTTAAAAACACTCAAAAGCGGTCAAAGTTAACGAATATTTTGTTTGCGCGTACTATTAATTAATAAAAATTTCACGTCCGGACACAAAAAAAATTTTCTGAACGGCGGAAAACAGGACGATCCGGAATCCGCAGACACACGGTGCTTGAGGAAAAAAGCTGACATCCGGCAAAATAAAAGAGCAAGGGGCCGCACGCTGCAGCCCCTTATCCGTTTCCCCTGTATCTTCACAGACACAAGAAGAATCATTCACGAAAGTCAATTACTAACCAAATATGTGCATGAAAACTTACGCTGCAAAATTACGCCTGTCCGGCGAGCCGGCCAAACATTCACGTCCCATAGAAATTAACTTTTGGACCGTTGAAGGTGAAAAATAGGCCGGAGTCATCAACAAATGTTTCAAATAGATTAAATTTTAAACCAAGAAACCCAACTACAAGTATCTGTAGGGCATTGTTTGAAAAAATGTTCCAAAAATACCGGAAAGAAAGAAAAGAGACTTCGGAAAGTCTCTTTTCAAGCTGTCGTACCCGGATTCGAACCAGGACAAACAGAACCAAAACCTGTTGTGCTACCATTACACCATACGACAATGGCCATTCAAACCGGACAGTATCCGGAATCCGGATGCAAAGATAGTGCAAAATCCGTTATTCCGCTATCAGAAGATAGTAGTTCTTCTTGCCTCTCTGCAAGAGAATGTACCGGCCGTCTATCAGGTCAGCCTCAGTAAACACACGTGAGTGATCGTATGTCTTCTCCTTGTTGATGGAAACTCCGCCGCCCTGCATCATCTTACGGGCCTCACTCTTGGAAAAGAACACCGGACATACTTCTGTGAGAAAATCCGAAGCCTTAATCTGTTCGTTTAACCGGTTACGGCCGAAGCGATACTGGGGCACACCGTCGAAAACAGAGAGAAGGGTTGATTCATCAATCGATTTAAGCTGGTCCGAAGAACTGTTGTTTCCGAACAGTATGTCGGAGGCAGATGCTGCCGCCTCATAATCCTCAACACTGTGAACCATGCAGGTTACATCCTTGGCAAGACGTTTCTGAAGCAGGCGCAGATGAGGCTCAGCCTCATGACGGGCTGTGAGCTCCTCGCACTCCTCCCTGCTGATATTGGTGAATATCCTGATGTAACGACGGGCATCCTCGTCACTCACGTTCAACCAGAACTGATAGAACTTGTAAGGCGACGTGTATTCAGGGTTCAGCCATACATTCCCACCTTCGGTCTTTCCGAACTTGGTTCCGTCAGACTTGGTTATGAGGGGGCAGGTAAGCGCAAAACACTCTGTACCGTTGATACGCCTGATAAGCTCGGCACCCGTGGTTATATTACCCCACTGGTCCGCCCCTCCCATCTGAAGCTTACAGTTCTTATGTTCATTAAGATACAGGAAGTCATAGCCCTGAAGCAACTGGTATGTGAACTCTGTGAATGAGAGTCCGTCCCTTGCCTCGCCGTTCAGACGTTTCTTGACGGAGTCCTTGGCCATCATGTAGTTCACAGTGATATGCTTCCCGATGTCACGGGAGAAATCCAGGAAGGAAAGATCCTTCAACCAGTCATAATTATTTACAAGCTCAGCCTTATTCGGGACATCGCTGTCAAAATCCAGAAACTTGGCAAGCTGTTTTCTGATGCACTCCACATTATGTCGCAGGGTCTCCTCGTTCAGAAGGTTACGTTCCTGTGACTTGCCGCTCGGATCACCTATCATTCCCGTCGCACCGCCTATGAGAGCCATAGGTTTGTGTCCGCACCTCTGGAAATGACGCAGAATCATAATACTGCACAAATGTCCTATGTGAAGGGAGTCTGCCGTGGGGTCGAATCCCACGTAAGCTGTGACCTGCTCCCTCTTGAGGAGATCATCGGTACCAGGCATCATCTGGTGAACCATACCTCTCCACGTAAGTTCTTCTACAAAATCTGTCATCGTAATAGTATTTTGGTCCGCAAAGGTACAACTCTTAGCCGAACAGTGCAAATTCATGCGAAAAAGTCTGAAATATTGGATTCAATAAGGCGCTCAGTATCCCCGAAATCCATCCCAAGAGAAACGGCAATCCTGCTGATTACCTCATCAATCCCGCATTTTCCGTCGGTCTCAGCCAGCAGGGAGCAACGGGGAAGTGACCGGATAGTATCCTCGCGGGCCGAACAGCCAAGAGAGAGCAGGAAACCGCTTCCAAGCAGTTGACGGGCCTGTTCCGGACCTCCACGAAAACCGTGTATAAGCCATTTCTGCGAAGGATTCAATGTCTTCTTCAGATAAATGATCCTTTCGAAAGCCCGGACCACATGCAGAATCATCGGCTTGGAATGCAATTCACTCAATTCAAACTGTCTGACGAAGGCCTTTTCCTGTATATCCGGAGATGGACCACGCAGAGTATCCAGACCACATTCGCCGAGAGCCGGCACATCAGGCATCGAAAGGAGGGCGTCCAGATTCCGGAACGAATCCTCATCACAACCTGAAACATCCCAGGGATGAAGGCCGGCGCTGAAGAAATGGCCTTTCACCTGAGGTAGCGGCCCGCACCCGACACACACTACTGCCGAGCCCGGTAATGCAGGAATAACATGTGTATGAATATCCTTTAACATAAACATATTCCGGACTAAGGTACAGGGTCATAACCGGAACCTCCACCCGGATGGCACCGGATAATCCTTTTTAAGGCAAGCCATGAGCCTTTGAACGGCCCCCACTTCCTGAGAGCCTCAATGGCATACTCCGAACAAGTGGGGACAAAACGGCAGGAAGGAGGCGTCAGGGGGGAGATGAATTTACGGTAAAACATAATCGGAAGTATCAGCAGCCAACTGGTACATTTTGCGATTTCTTTTGACAAATTCAAGAAAAAGCCAGATCTTTTACCCTCTCTGTTTTCCATAGCTTCACGACTGATATGAAAAGTTATCCGAGACTATGGCTGACAGCAGCCTGTCAAATGCGGTCCTTAGCCTCGGGAAAAGCCGACTGGTTTCCCAAATAGAGTCATCGGTAAACAGAATCCCTACCAGAAGAGTCTTCCCGCTGATTTTTACACAATGTTTAAGCTCTCCGCACTCAAGCCGGTAAAACTCTCTCAACTGTCTCTTGACACGGTTGCGGTCAACAGCATGACGAAATCTCCGTTTAGGGACGCTCAGAAGGACCTGAATCCGTCCAGGTTCACCGTCCGGCACCTCCATCCAGACGAGCCGTACAGGAAAACATCCGACAGAACGGTTGCCTTTGCTGAAGAGGATGTCTGTCAGTTTCGAGCTGCACAGACGCTCAGATTTGTCAAAACCGTAAACCTTATTCATTCCTACGGAAAAAATGCGGGTCCCCGACGTCCGGAAACGGCAGGGACCCGTTCTTGTCGTATATAACTTACTTTATGGATTCTGACAGGAACTTGTCAATTGCCGCCGACATGGATGTAATACCCGGTACCGGTGCCTCTATATCCAGCCTGAGTCCGGCGTTACGTATAGCATCGGCCGTAGTCTGTCCGAAACAGCCGATAATCTTGTCCCCCTGCACAAAATCAGGAGCATTACTCTTAAGCGACTCTATCCCGGCCGGACTGAAGAAAACAAGCATGTCGAAAGACTTGAGTTCCTCGGCATCCACGTCATTGCTCACAGTCCTGTACATGACAGCCTCTGTATGGCTTATTCCGTTAGCGTCCAGAAGGGATTTCAGTTCATCGGTATGAACATTTGACATAGGCACCAGATACTTCTCGGTCTTGTGCTTGAGGATGGGTGTCAACAGACTGTCAACTTTACCGGTTGTTCCGAAAAAGACCTTACGCTTCCTGTACTGGACATACTTCTGTATGTAGAGTGAAACCGTCTCTGTGATGCAGAAATATTTCATGTCATCAGGTACATTGACCCTCAGTTCCGCGCATAGGTTGAAAAAATGATCGACAGCATGACGTGAAGTGAAGACTATTGCCGTATGGTCGGGAATGGATACTCTCTGCTGTCTGAACTCCTTGGCCGAAAGGCTTTCGACACGAATGAATGGCTTGAAAACAAATTCAATACCGTATTTCTCAGCCAAATCGTAATAGGGGGATTTGCCGGTTGCAGGCTGCGGCTGGGAGATGAGAATTCTCTTAATTTCCAAGGTCTGAAGAATTAAATTTGATACAAAACCCACATCAGTACCGGGATGGCCAAAGCCAAAGGACTGAATTCGAGCGCACAAAGGTAGTAAAAAAATCCCAAACCGCTAACTTTATTTTTAAATAACGCACTCTTTAGCTTGTAGAATACACCGGTTTCGATAAAAACCGGAACCGAAAAAGCCAGGATCCGGCTGTAGAAACGGGAAAGTCCGAGGAATGTCACTATCAACGCCACGGTAAGGAACATACATCCGGCAACTGTGAACAGCATATTGAAAAAGCCATTCCAACGGGACGGTTTTACCGTTATTTTCTGTTTGCGGAAAAGATGTCCGTTCACGCTCGTGTATAGAATCAGCTTGATAACATAGAAAAGGAGAGCGAAGCCTGTCCCTACGGCAAGTAGGATCTTTCCCCTTCCGCTTTCAAAGGAATATTCTCCTTCAACAGAACAGAGCATCAGCGGGAAAGAGACACATGAGACAATAAAGACCGCAATCCCCCGGAAAACAGAACCGGACGGATAGACTATCTCTGTGTCAGAACTCCTGTAACGGAACATTGACGCCACTGAATCCACATAACACTCCCTCTCGGGCCCCACCGTCACCACCATGACCAGCACGGCCGCTATGAGCACGAGGAGGTACCAGTCCGTCCAGGGTGTCTCTTGCAGAAAAGGGAAATCGGGAAATGGCATAATCTCAGAAATTTCATTCAATTTACGGAAACATCCTGTCAGTTGTATTTGTCAACAGGACAGGACCAATCCCCCGAATTGTCCAGAATTTCCATGACTTGCTCCGGAGTATCGGCCACTTTCCATGCAGTCAGGAAAGCGGAATTCATGAAATTACGCTCCACCGCCCTGTCAAGAAGCTGAACCAGAAGGTCATAATAGCCGTCTGTATTGAGTATCACCACCGGTTTTGAAAACAACCCAAGCATTTTCCATGTAATGATTTCAAGAAGCTCCTCAAGAGTGCCGGTTCCGCCGGGAAGGGCCACGACCGCATCTGCCAAGCCGGCCATCCGTTCCTTGCGCTCATGCATGTCCCCGGTCTCTATAACCTCCGAAAGACCTTCATGCATCCAACCGTTCTTCACCATGAACGAAGGAATGACCCCTATCACCCGGCCACCATTATCCAGAGAGCCCTCCTCTACAGCCGCCATAAGGCCGGAAACACCGCCACCAGTGACAACGGTCCGTCCCGCTGCAGCCATAAGAGCCCCTAACCGGTATGCCGCATCAGAGAAAACCCTCTCAACCTTAGGGCTTGACGCCCCATATACCACAACAGTTTTCCTTTTCATTCCCAATTTTCAATAATCAAATCAACACAGCTATGTATTTGGTTTTTGTCGCGAAACGGAACTGACCGCTCAATAACGGTAATGCTCCGCCTTGTAAGGCCCTTCAACCGGTACACCGATATAATCAGCCTGGGCCTGGGTCAGTCTGGAGAGATGAACGCCTATACGCTCCAGGTGCAGGCGGGCCACTTCTTCATCAAGATGCTTGGGCAGACGGTAAACATCAACCGGATACTGCTTGCTGAAGAGTTCTATCTGTGCCAGCGTCTGGTTAGTGAAGCTGTTGCTCATCACGAAACTGGGATGACCTGTGGCGCAGCCAAGATTCACCAGGCGGCCGTCGGCCAGCAGGATGATGCTGTGACCGTCAGGGAAGAAATAGCGGTCAACCTGGGGCTTCACGTTCTGACGGCGGATGCCTGGAATCCTCTTGAGTCCGTCAACCTGAATCTCGCTGTCAAAATGACCTATGTTACAGACAATCGCCTGATCGGGCATGACCTTGAGGTGATCAGTCGTTATAACATCTATATTGCCTGTAGTGGTTACGAATATGTTGCCAAGAGGCGCAGCCTCCTCCATGGTGACCACCTCATAACCCTCCATTGCCGCCTGCAAAGCGCAGATGGGGTCTATCTCGGTGACAAGCACGCGGGCACCGTATGAACGCATGCTCTGGGCACAACCCTTACCCACCTCTCCGTATCCGCATACCACGCAAACCTTACCTGCTATCATGACATCAGTGGCACGCTTGATGCCATCCGCCAAAGACTCGCGGCAACCGTACAGGTTGTCGAATTTGCTTTTGGTTACAGAATCATTGACATTGAATGCGGGAAACAGAAGCTCACCGTTCTGCTGCATACGGTAGAGGCGATGTACGCCGGTGGTGGTCTCCTCACTGACACCCCTTATGTTTTTGGCGATATCATGCCAATAGCTGACGCCCCTTGCCCCGGCTACCTCCTTGAGTGCCTTAAGGAGTTCACGCTCATCGGCCGAATCCGCCTCATAATCCAGGGCCTCGGGATCTTTTTCGCCTTTAACACCAAGATGTATCATGAGTGTGGCGTCTCCGCCGTCATCCACTATCATATTGGGACCTCCTTCCGGAAAATTCATGGCCTGAAGGGTGCACCACCAGTATTCCTGAGCGGTTTCACCCTTCCATGCAAAAACTGCGGCACTGCCGGCGGCAGCAATTGCAGCGGCAGCGTGATCCTGAGTTGAGTAAATGTTGCATGAGCACCAGCGGATTTGCGCCCCCAGCTCATGAAGCGTCTCGATAAGTACGGCTGTCTGGATAGTCATGTGGAGTGAACCCATGATCCGGGCTCCCTTAAGAGGTTTTGAGTCACGGTACTTGTCACGGAGAGCCATCAGTCCGGGCATTTCCTTCTCGGCCATTTCAATCTCCTTCCGTCCGAAATCAGCCAGTTTTATGTCTGCCACCTTATACGGCAGATCTGTGTAAAGTCCTTCCATTTTTTCCAAGTTTAAGACTGCAAAGTTACACAAAGGGTCGGGAACACAAAAGGGATATTACCTATTGTGTACTGCAGCGGCCAGCCGCCGAAGCTTTTTTCCATTACCCAAAAGAGGTTGCGGGTTCTCACTTGCCCCAGGAAGCACGATCGAGGCTACGGTATCCGATGGCTTCGGCAATATGCTGAGGCGTGATTTCCACAGAGCAGTCCATGTCGGCAATGGTACGCGCAACCTTGAGAATGCGGTCGTATGCACGGGCCGAAAGGTTCAGACGGTTCATGGCCTCACCCAGTATCCGTATGGCGGCCGGTTCGGCCATAGCGTATCTGTGAAGCAGTCGGGAATCCATCTGCGCATTGCAATAAACGCCGTTTTCACCGGCAAATCTGTCTGCCTGGACCGCACGGGCGGCAATTACACGCTGCCTGATGGATGAACTTGTCTCTGTTTTTTTCTCCGATGACATGTCGTCAAACCCGACAGGCATTATCTCGCACTGCAGATCGAAACGGTCCATGAGCGGACCGGATATCCTCCCGAGATAACGCTCGATTGACATAGGCGTGCAATTGCACTCTTTCGTGGGATGATTGTAATAACCGCAAGGACATGGATTCATAGAGGCGACAAGCATAAACGATGCCGGATACTCAACCCTGTATTTTGCTCTTGAAATCACAATACTCCTGTCCTCAAGCGGTTGTCTCAACACTTCGAGGGCAGAGCGTGAAAATTCCGGCAACTCGTCAAGAAAGAGTATCCCGTTATGTGCGAGTGACAACTCACCGGGCTGGGCATTGCTGCCCCCGCCAGTAAGAGCAACACTGGTTATAGTGTGATGGGGATGCCGGAACGGACGTATATTTATCAGTGACGACCCGTGTCCGGTAAACCCGGCTACTGAATGGATGCTTGTGGTCTCAATACTCTCCTCTTCGGTAAGCGGCGGCAAGATGGAAGGCAGAGCACGGGCCATCATGGATTTGCCACTGCCGGGAGGACCGACCATGACCAGATTGTGACCGCCACTGGCCGCCACCTCAAGAGCCCTTTTCACTGCCGTCTGCCCTTTGACATCGGCAAAGTCCGTTCCGGAAAATGGCTGTTCAGCGGAAAAAGGGTGTCTATCCCTTGCCAGAGGGCCGATATGACCGGGTGCGTCATTGAGAAAATCCACCACCTGCCTGAGATTCTCCGCCCCATAGACTTCAAGTCCGTCTATGACTGCGGCCTCAGGGGCGTTCTGTGACGGCAGGATAATGCCCTTGAAACCTTCGGAACGGGCTTTAATGGCCATTGACAACGCCCCACGGACTGGCTGCAGGGTACCGTCAAGCCCCATCTCGCCCATTATCACATAGTCCTGAAGGTGTTCTGCAGAGAGCTCGCCTACCGAAGCCATGATACCTGTAGCGAGAGGCAGGTCGTAAGCCGCCCCCTCCTTGCGTATATCAGCGGGGGCCATGTTGATGATAATCTGACAGGACGGGAACTTATACCCGTTGACATGGAATGCGGATACTATCCGCTCGTGACTCTCCTTGACGGCACTGTCAGGAAGTCCTACAAGAAAGAACCTGATGCCTCGGGAGGTGTTCGCCTCGATAGTGACAATGTAAGCGTCTATCCCCTGGACAGCCGCTCCGTAAACTTTGATAAGCATGGTATGAATGGTATATGGTTGTATTCATGTTGTTTTCCTTGTATAGAGGTGAAAGGCGTCACAAGCCTGTAATCCTGAACTTTCTTGGTTCTGTCTTTCCGGTTTTCCTTTTTTTAGGCAGTTCTTCATCAAGCCGTATATCCATCTCTGTCAGGGAGTTGGTTTTCAGGATGATTCTTTTGACCCCGGAGAAAAGGACATAGACAGGCAATTCACGGATCTGACCTTCCCGTATTAACCTGCTGTTCCATCCTTCGGTGTCACAGTACGACTCCCATTCGAGAGTGTCTCCGGCCACGACCTCCTTCCACCGGCCGGGATTGACATCCAGCGAAATATCCGCTATGTTGAACACCCTGTCGGAATAGAAGTCCCTGAATCTGACCATTTCTTTCCTTGCTTCATTGCTTCTTTCATCCCATGATGCCCAAATACAGACCAACAGATGCTGGTTCTCACTGATACCCGTAAAAGGCTTCTTCACCATTGAGGTATCGATAAGGTTGAAAGCGGAGATGTAGTTGTTACCGGTAGATTCACTGCCAAATCCGGATTTAAGGTTCACGAGGAAAGGGCTGTCCTGCATGTTTCCGCTCATCTTCCTGACAAGAGGTTCTATCTCCTTCCGGTCAAAGTGATACCTCATGACCAAATATTCGTAAATCAGCATGGGAGTCACTTCACTGAAAGGATCCGCCTTGATGAAAGAGTCTATACACTCTGTAATCCGGCTACGCGACATCCCTTCATATACCCTATCCTTGAAAGACTGGTAGGAATCATTGCAATACCCTCCGCTTATCACAATATTGCCGCTGTCAGGTATGGTCATCTGGGCAGTAAGACCTTTGTCGGCAAACACGGCCTGACAGGTTCCGTCGGGAAAAACCAGCAACAGAGGGGTTATTGTATCGGGAGTGAAAGACCATGTGAATGAGCCTCCGGCAGGAAAAACCGTATCGGTCCTGTCAAAACGGCTGTCTATTCCCGTGACGAGAATCATGCTGTCGGTACCCGCGCTCCCGACGGAAGAGTAGATGCCGTTCAATACGAACCTGTTCCTCTCCTTGCGGCATGACACTGCGGTCATTACAAGCAGAAGCACCAACAGAACCGGGAACGGACACCTTTTCATATTTACTGTGTACGTTATCTGGAAGCCCTCTTCCTTTCAAGTTCATTGAGAATGATCTTGCGCATCCTCATGCTCTTAGGGGTCACCTCAACATACTCGTCGTTCTTTATGTACTCCAGAGCCTCCTCAAGCGAAAAGACTACGGGAGGGGCCAGGTGTGCCTTCTCGTCCGAACCGCTGGCACGCATGTTGGTCAGCTGCTTGCTCTTGGTCACATTAATAACCAGATCCTTCTCATGCACGTGTTCTCCTACAACCTGCCCGGCATACACTTGTTCCTGCGGACTTATGAAGAATCTTCCCCTGTCCTGGAGCTTGTCAAGCGCATAGGCAAATACTGTACCTGTCTCCATGGCAACCATCGAGCCGTTGACCCTCCTCTCTATCTCACCCTTGTATGGCTGATACTCCTTGAACCGGTGAGCCATCACGGCTTCTCCCTGTGAAGCCGTCAGCACGTTTGTCCTGAGTCCGATGATTCCACGTGAAGGTATCTCGAAAACTATGACCACGCGGTCACCTTGTGTATCCATCGAGGTCATCTCACCTTTGCGTTTGGTGGCAAGGTCTATCATCTTGCTGGCAAACTCCTCCGGCACGCTTATGGTCAGTTCTTCGACGGGCTCGCAGTTTCTGCCGTCAATCTCCTTCATGATGACCTGAGGCTGGCCCACCTGAAGCTCGTAGCCTTCGCGCCGCATGGTTTCAATCAATATGGACAGATGCAAAACCCCACGTCCCGAAACAATCCACTTGCCGTCCTCCTCGGTACGGCGTACACGCAGAGCCAGGTTCTTGTCAAGCTCCAGATTCAGACGGTCCTGAATATGGCGGGATGTAACGTACTTGCCCTCCTTACCAAAGAAAGGAGAGTCATTTATAGAAAAGAGCATACTCATGGTAGGCTCGTCGATTGCTATAGGGGGCAGCGGATCGGGATTCTCGGCATCACAAATGGTATCGCCTATCTCAAACTTGTCAAGACCTACTATGGCGCATATATCACCGGCCTCAACGGTGGGAACACGCTTGCGGCCCATGCCCTCAAAGGTGTGGAGTTCCTTGATCTTTACCTTCTCCTTACTGCCGTCACGATGTGCCAGTGTGCAGGTCATACCCTCGTTCAGTACACCGCGGTTAACGCGGCCCACAGCGATACGTCCGGTATATGACGAGTAATCAAGTGAAGTGATGAGCATCTGCAGGGTACCCTCCTCCTGCTTGGGGGCGGGAATATATTTGATGATTGCATCAAGCAGGGGCAGTATGTTGTCTGTGGGCTGTTTCCAGTCGGTGCTCATCCAGTTCTGCTTGGCAGAGCCGTAAAGCACGGGGAAATCCAGCTGGTCCTCTGTGGCGTCAAGCGCGAACATCAGATCGAACACCATTTCATAAACCTCCTCGGGACGACAGTTGGGCTTATCCACCTTATTGACAACCACTATAGGCTTGAGCCCTATCTGTAGTGCCTTCTGAAGGACGAAACGGGTCTGGGGCATCGGGCCCTCAAATGCATCCACCAGAAGGATGCAGCCGTCGGCCATGTTGAGCACACGCTCCACCTCGCCTCCAAAATCGGAGTGTCCCGGAGTGTCAATGATGTTGATCTTGGTATCCTTATAAGTAATAGATACATTCTTGGACAGAATGGTTATGCCGCGCTCGCGTTCCAGGTCATTGTTGTCGAGCATGAGTTCCCCCTTGGCCTGATTGTCACGGAAAAGGTGGCCTGCCAACATCATCTTGTCAACCAGAGTTGTCTTTCCATGGTCAACATGGGCTATGATTGCGATATTCCTGATGTTCATATAGTGCTGTTTTCTTTGCGGCTGCAAAGTTACGGCAAAAATGTCACAAAAAAGATTGTAGATTAAAAAAGAAGAGGTAACTTTGCGCCCGCTAAACGAGTTTTCACATCAATTACAGGAAAATGTATTTAGACAAGGAGAAAAAGCAAGAAATCTTTGGAAAGTACGGAAAGTCCAACACGGATACCGGGTCCCCTGAGTCCCAGATAGCCTTGTTCTCATACCGTATATCCCATTTGACGGAACATCTTAAGGAGAACCGTAAGGATTATAGCACAGAAAGGGCTCTGACCCAGCTTGTAGGTAAGCGCCGCGCACTGCTCAATTATCTCAAGGACAGGGATATCGAGCGTTACCGTGCAATTGTCAAGGAACTGGGTCTGCGCAAGTAAGGCTCAACACGCAAAAGCAGGGGTTGGCTCATTTGGAGTCAACCCCTGCTTATTTCGCGTCAACCCTGGCGCTGACCTCAGGACGGTGTGCAGCTTCCGGAACTCCAGACCGTAAAATAACCAAAGCCAACGCCAATGCCAAAGTTTTTTTATTAACTTCGCGGTTTGAAACACAATATGGTTTTTATGAAAGATTACAAGAGGATTCTGGTTACATCGGCCCTGCCCTACGCCAACGGCCCGCTGCATATAGGCCACTTGGCAGGCGCATACGTTCCGGCCGATATTTATGTCCGTTACCAACGCCTGAAGAAGGTTGACGTGATGTTCATAGGAGGCAGCGACGAGCACGGAGTGCCCATCACCATACGCGCCAGGAAAGAGGGCGTCACACCCAAGGAGATCATCGACCGCTACCACTATCAGATGAAGGAGACCTTCAAGGGTATGGGCATATCGTACGATATCTACGGACGTACCAGTTCCCCCACTCACCATAAGGTTGCATCGGACTTTTTCCGTAAGCTTTATGATACCGGCAAGTTCATCCAGAAGACAAGCGAGCAGTACTACGATGAGGAGGCCCGCATGTTCCTCGCTGACCGCTATATCACCGGTGAGTGCCCTCACTGCCACTACGAGCATGCCTACGGTGACCAGTGCGAGAAGTGCGGCACATCACTCTCACCTACAGAACTAATCAACCCTATCAGCACCGTAAGCGGCAGCAAGCCCGTGATGAAGGAGACCACACACTGGTATCTGCCCTTGGAGCAGTATCAGGAGTGGCTTGAAAAATGGATCCTGGAGGAGCACAAGGAGTGGCGTCCCAATGTATATGGCCAGTGCAAGAGCTGGCTCGACATGGGTCTGCAGCCCCGCGCCGTGAGCCGTGACCTGGACTGGGGTATTCCCGTTCCGGTAGAGGGAGCCGAGGGTAAGGTGCTCTATGTGTGGTTCGATGCTCCCATAGGCTACATAAGCAACACCAAGGAGTATTGTGACGCCCATCCCGAGCGCGGCAGCTGGGAGACCTGGTGGAAGGACCCCGACACACGCCTTATCCATTTTATCGGTAAGGACAACATAGTGTTCCACTGCATCGTGTTCCCCTCCATGCTTAAGGCCGAGGGCACATTCATCCTGCCCGACAACGTGCCCAGCAACGAGTTCCTGAATCTGGAGGATGACAAGATATCCACCTCACGCAACTGGGCCGTATGGGTTCACGAGTATTTAGAGGATTTCCCGGGCAAGGCCGACGTGATGCGCTACGTGCTTACCGCCAACGCCCCCGAGACCAAGGACAACAACTTCACATGGAAAGATTTCCAGGCCCGCAACAACAACGAGCTGGTAGCCATATACGGCAACTTCGTCAACCGTGCCCTGGTACTGACACAGAAATACTTTGACGGCGTGGTTCCGCCCTGCGGAGAACTGACCGACTATGACCGCGACACTCTTAAGGAGTTTGCCGATGTCAAGCAGCAGCTTGAGTCACTTCTGGAGAACTTCAAGTTCCGCGAGGCACAGAAGGAGGCCATGAACCTGGCCCGCATAGGCAACAAGTATCTGGCCGATACCGAGCCCTGGAAACTGGCCAAGACCGATATGAAGCGTGTTGAGACCATCCTTAACATATCTCTCCAGCTGGTAGCCAACCTGGCAATAGCCTTTGAGCCGTTCCTGCCGTTCTCAAGTGAGAGACTGCGTGACATGATTGGCCTGGAGGGTGCACAGTGGGACCGTCTGGGTGCCATTGATTTGCTCTCCGCCGGTCATAAGCTGAACAAGCCGGAGCTTCTGTTCGAGAAGATTGAGGATGAGGTCATAGAGGCACAGATCCAGAAACTGCTCAAGCGCAAGGAGGAGAACGAGAAGGCTGCCGCAGCAGCAATGCCCGCCAAACCTATAAAGGAGAATATTCAGTTCCCGGAGTTTGAGAAGCTGGATATCCGTGTAGGTACGGTGCTGGAGTGCATAAAGGTGCCCAAATCAGACAAGTTGCTCCAGTTCAAAATCGATGACGGTCTGGGTGGCCGCACCATCCTGTCAGGAATCGCCCAATGGTACAAGCCCGAAGACCTGACAGGCAAGCAGGTCTGTTTCATTGCAAACCTTGCCCCGCGCAAGATTATGGGCCGCGAGAGCCAAGGTATGATACTGAGTGCATTGGATGCCGACGGCACACTGTCAGTGACAACCGTTCAGCGTCCAGTCAAACCGGGCAGCGAAGTTTGCTGAAGCACATTACCACATGGAGACTGTAGCCGTAATACTTGCCGCAGGCTCAGGTTCAAGAACCGGTCTTTCCACCCCTAAGCAGTTCCTGCCACTGGGTGGAAAGACTGTTTTGGAACACTCCGTACAGACTTTCTGCAATCATACCGGAATTGACCAGGTAGTGATTGTCACCGCAACAGAATTCATTGATAGAGTACAATCATTGGTCAGGACCAATAACTGGAGCAAGGTGACCGCCATATTGCCCGGTGGAAAGGAACGTTTTGACTCGAGTCTCTCGGCAGTACACCATTTCAGGGAAAAACCCGATCTGGTGATGCTGTTCCATGACGCGGCACGGCCTTTAGTTACGGAACAGATCATAACCGATACTCT
Source organism: Bacteroidaceae bacterium (assembly GCA_017651315.1). Taxonomy (GTDB): domain Bacteria; phylum Bacteroidota; class Bacteroidia; order Bacteroidales; family Bacteroidaceae; genus Colenecus. The sequence goes on along the minus strand of JAGCDE010000005.1, from coordinate 58,474 downwards.
GAAGGCAATGGAAAGCTATGATGCAGTGGATGTGGCAATACCCACAGTTGATACCATTGTACAGTGCGATGCTGCAGGTACCGTCATGGAATCAATACAGGAACGACGCCTTCTCTGGAGAATGCAGACTCCACAGGCTTTCCGCCAGAAAACGATTCAGGAGGCATACCGAATAGCTCTGCAGGATCCGGGATTCACCGCCACGGACGACTGCGGCACGGTATTGCGTTATCTCCCCGGAGTAAAGGTGGGGATTGTACGCGGAAGCGAACGCAACATCAAGCTGACCTGGGCTGACGACCTCTCCTTATTAGAGTTCCTGCTATCAAGGCCAGAACAGTAAGGTACATTATCCCGATGAACAACCCGGAAACCAGATTACCCTTCCTGACGCTGTCAGGACGGAACTCGAAACGTATATCATGCTGTCCTGCCGGAACGTTGACAGCCCTCAGCAGATAATTCACACGGAATATCTCACACGGTTTACCGTCAATGTAGGCCTTCCATCCGTAAGGATAGTATATTTCCGAAAACACAATGGTGCCGTCCTTCGATGAACTTGAACTGTATGTGAGGGCATCGGGAGCGTATGTGTTCAGTCTGACGGTCGCGGAATTGTCATGACCTGGACGGAAATCCTTCACGAATCCTGCGAAATCATCATCAAGCACCGCAGTGTTCCTCAGGTTTATGCTGCCGAGTGCAGAGCACTCCTCGACCGGACCGGGCACCACCACCACAGAATCCACGAACCAGGCATTGCCCATGGCAGCCGGATTACGCATCGGGGTGGGATTGCCATCCTCTCCCTTAGTGATTATGTATTTGGCATTCAACATGCTCGCAACCTCGATATCGGGTTTGGACAGGTACTGGTCTATGATATCCTGATAACGGCGCAGCTTGGCGGCGCTGTAACCTCCAAGAGACTTCAGATAATACGATGTACGGGCATCGTTGAAGGTATTGGCTGCAAGGTTGAATACCCTGTAATGGGGATCGGGATCAGAGAGGATGGCCTTCTCGTACGGTTGCATGGCAAACCTGTTCTGACCCTGCCTGGAAGTGACATAGTTACTGTCATTCAGGAAACGGCGGTCAACCGGCCACATATCGGCCACGACAATGACTCCCAAAGCTATTACCATCACATTCTGCCTGAGCCTGCCGTTAGAGAAAAGCCATACTATAGCAGCCGTCAGAAGCACGAAAACCAGAGAACGGAACGAGTCGCTCCGAAGCATTGAAGCCCGGTCTTCAATCAAAGCAGCATACAACCAGTCCGGCCAGACATCCTGAATGCTTGAATCATAGGATGAAGTGAAGGAGAGCATGGAACCACCGAAGAGGGCAAGCAAAAGACAGATGCCTCCTGTCACACCGGCCGATATGTATATGTTGCGGTTCAGTTTCTCCTTGTCGGCCGTCCCATCCATTATCTGCTTAAGGGCAAGAAAACCTAAGAGAGGCATGGTCACCTCGGCCACGATCAGTATGGAGGAGACCGAACGGAACTTGTCATAGAGAGGGAACCAGTTGAAGAAGAATTCAGTGAGTCCCATCCAGTTCTTACCCCACGAAAGGGCAAAGGACAGCAATGTCGCTATAAGCAGACCCCATTTATAAGGTCCCTTGACTATGAGAAGTCCCAGCAGGAAAAGAAAGCAGACAGCAGCACCGGCATAGACAGAACCGACAGTGAAAGGCTGTTCTCCCCAATATGTGGGAGCCTGGCTGGAAATGTCTTTTGCATCGGCTTTGGATACGCCGTTTTTAACCATGACACGGTAAAGTTCCGAATCAGTGCCCAAGTCATAACCCGATGCCGTTCCCATGAAACCGGGAATCAGGAAGGTGAGCGACTCGTCTATTCCATAGCTCCAAGCGGTTGCATAATCCAGATTGAGGCCTTTGGTCTTGTTGGCATCACCCTCAGGAGTGAGTTCGGAATGGCCTCCGCGCATGGTCTCGGCAGCATATTCACGGTTGGCGAAAATGTTGGCGGTACCTGTTCCCATTCCCACTCCCACAGCGAGCACGAACAGAAGTGTTGCGATGCCAAGATCCCTGTATCTCTTTTCCCTGATATGTATATACACCTCTACAAGGAAAAGCAGTCCTATCAGCATGAACATGTAGTAGGCCATCTGGGGATGAGGCGTGAATCCCATGGCCGTGAAAACCATGACAAGCGCGACTCCCCATCCGTACCTCCTGTTGAAAATCAGATAGAAACCGCCAAGGACCACAGACATCATGGCTATGGACCAGGCCTTGCCGTTGTGTCCGGCCGCCTCTATTATGAAGAAATAGGACGAGAATCCTGTGGCGAGCGCTCCCACTATGGAAAGCCACCTGTCTATCCTGAATGACCTGAGCAGAATGAAGAAACTGACAAAGAACATGATGAATACCAACGGCATCTTCGTGGATGACGGGTGGCATATAACCAGTAGCGGTTTCATCAGTTTCTGGGAGAGATATTTTCCTCCACCTACCTGGAAACCAGGCATTCCTGAGAACATGGAGCCGGTCCACCATGTATAATTGCCGGTCTCCTCATGGAAACGGCGTGCCTCCTGGACTGCTGAGAGAGCCTGGACATCATCGCCCGTATGTATCTGCTTACCCTGGAATACCGGCAGGCAGTAAAGCGATGATATTATGGAGAAAACCACGATGGCGGTTATGTAAGGCAGAAACCTCTGTATTCTCTTCTTTTCCATACTTGAAGGATATAATTGTTGTATTGTTGCGCGAAAATACTATTTTTGCTTCACATTTCCTTCAGAATCCAATCAAATAGAGATTTACCTGTTATGAAAATAGCGATTTTGGGTACCGCCTGGCCATACAGAGGCGGACTTGCAGTATATAACGAGCGTCTTGCAAGGCAGTTCGCAACCGAGGGTGAAGATGTGACTGTCTATACTTTCACTCTCCAGTATCCGTCATTCCTGTTTCCGGGAAAGACCCAATACTCGACCGAACCGGAACCAGAGGATTTGAAGATAGTACGCAGTCTGAATTCTGTCAATCCGTTCAGCTGGATCAGGACAGGACGTATCATCAGAGACCTGGAACCCGATATTCTTGTCATTAAGTTCTGGCTGCCATTCATGGGACCCGCCTTCGGCATGGTAGCCAGGATAGCAAGACGCAACGGAAAGACAAGGGTGGTCTCAATATTGGATAACATCATTCCGCATGAGCACAGGCCCGGAGACCGTCTGTTAGGCAGATATTTCACACGGTCGGTTGACGGGTTCATAGCCATGTCCGAGTCCGTCCTCGAGGATCTGGGACAGTTTGATACAGTCAAACCACGTATTTTCTGCCGGCATCCGCTGTATGACAATTTCGGCCCGAAGACATCCCGTGAGGAGTCTCTCCGTTTCCTCGGCCTTGACGAAGGAATGCGTTACATGCTCTTTTTCGGCCTCATCCGTGACTACAAAGGTCTGGACCTGCTGCTCAAGGCATATGCCGACAGCAGATTCCGCGACCTGAACGTGCGGCTTATCGTGGCAGGAGAATTCTACAGTGGCTCTGAGAAATACCTTGAACTTGAAAAAGAGCTCGGACTGGAGGGCCTGGTGGTCTGGAAAAGCGATTTCGTGCCAGACAGTGAGGTGCGGTACTGTTTCGGGGCAGCCGACATAATCGTGCAGCCATACAAATCGGCCACGCAGAGCGGAGTGACACAGATTGCCTATCATTTTGAGAAACCGATGCTTGTGACCGATGTCGGCGGCCTGGCTGAAACAGTTCCCGACGGCAAGGTGGGTTATGTAGTATGTCCGGAAGCCGGTGCCATAGCCGATGCTCTCATAGACTTCTTTGAAAACAGGCGGCAGGAGCAGTTCGATGAAGGTATCATACAGGAAAAGAAGAGATATGCATGGTCCAACATGACCCGTTCCGTGAGAAAGGCAGCGGAATGACAGCCCGGATCAATTCTCCCAAAAGAGGAAATGCATACCGCAGTTCCCGGCAAAGAGGCGGTCAGAGGGCTGGTCACCTATCATAAGCGACCTCTCCATTGCTATATCAGGATAATCCCGCATGGCCTGAAGAGCCATGCCGGGGTTAGGCTTGCGCATAGGATCCGATTCACTGACCGAAGTACATACATAAATATGGTCTATCCTCCCGCCTGAACCGGCAATTGTTTCAAGCATCCTTGCGTGAATCTCCTCAAGCTGCTCAAACGTCATGAGTCCCTTTCCCACTCCCCGCTGGTTGGTCACGACTATAATATGCCGGAAACAGGCCGAATACCGGCAGATAAACTCCGTAAAGCCTTCATTGAAACGGAACTCCTCCCAAGTCTTGACATAGTCACCGGGCAGCCACACGTTGACTACGCCGTCACGGTCAAGGAACAGGGTGTCACATTGCCCTAAGAGTTTTTCGGGGATAATCATAACGTTATCTTATATTCGAAGGTATGAATGTCTGGGCCAGTTCCCAATCCTCCGGAATTCCTATATCAATGAAAGCACCGTCACTCACGAAACCGGAGAGGAGGCCTTTCCGGGAAAGAGGCTCCAGAACCTCCTTCTCGAACGAGAATTTCTCAGGTTTGTCCGCCAGAAGTCCGCCGGAAGCGTCAATGCAATAAACACCTCCGTTGATGAGACCCTTTTCACAATATCTCTTTTCATTGAAGGATGTTATGCGGCCGTCCCCGTCAAGGATGACAGAACCGTATCTGTCAAAATCATCCATGGGCTTGAGAGCCACCGTAAGCAAGGAGCCTGTATTCTGGCTGAATGCACACAAAGCATCCAGATCGACATTGAAAAAAGTATCGCCGTTCAGAACAACAACACGCCCGGCAGCCGTTTTCGACATGGCCAGCCTTATCCCGCCGCCGGTACCGAGAGGAGTCTCCTCAATCACCCAGTCTATCGGCAATGAACAGAAACGCTGTTCACTCTCCACCCAGTCTGTGACAATATTGCCCTTGTACCCAAGAGAAAGTATTATACGGTTCACCTCAAACTCTCCAACCCACTTGAGAATCCACTCCAGGAAGGGATGTCCGCCAACAGGCGCCATACACTTGGGTACATCGCTCACCACGCTGCGAAGCCTTGTACCCAAACCTCCGGCCAGAATCACCACATCAAACATCTATTCTCTTTCCGAACAGGTTCTCCTCAACGATTGCGCATATTATGTGGCCAATGAGAATATGTGACTCCTGGATGCGCGGGGTGCAGTCCGAAGGCACCTTGATGCAAAGGTCACACATGGAATCCATAGGCGAAGGGGTTATTCCCGTAAGGCCGATGGATTCTATACCCTTTTCGCGGCATACCCTCAGTGCTTCAAGTATGTTCTCTGACTTGCCTGAAGTGGAGATTCCTATAAAGACGTCACCTCTCACCCCCTGGGCCTGAACCTGACGGGCGAACATATACTTGAATCCTATGTCATTGCCTATGGCAGTCATGACCGAAGTATCGGTGCTAAGGGAGTGGGCAGGGATTCCGGGACGGTCAAAATAGAACTTGTTCACAAGTTCGCCTGCCAGATGCTGGGCATCGGCAGCAGACCCTCCGTTACCGGCCAGCAGCGCACTGTGACCTTCCTTATAGGCACGTGTCAGTATCTCGGCAGCCTGGGCTATCTGAGCCAGCAGGACCTCGTTGTCAAGAATAGCCTGCTTGGTGGCTATTGACTGTGCTATCTCCTCCTTTATGTTTCTCATATCATTCTAGTCATATATTTTCCATCCGTGTGTACCTCCTTCACTGAACTGGAAGCCCACCACCTTCCCTGGCAAACTCTCAAGGGCGTTTATTACAAGACGCCTGCGTGCCGGGTCAGTCATGAAGATGATGAATCCACCACCACCGGCGCCACTCACCTTGCCCGCCTTAGCCCCGGCGGCAAAAGCTATGTCAAAAACCTCCTGTATCATTGGATTGCTTATGGCGGCAGCCATTTTCTTCTTGTCCTCCCACGCCTGCCCCAGAATACGGGCAAAGCCTTCCATATTACCCTCCAGGAGAACCCTCTTCATATCTATGGCACTCTGCCTGATACGATGCATAGCCTCAATAGCCTGGCCGTTTCCGGTGCTGGTATTCCTTTTCTGTTCCTCTATTATTGCTGCCGATGAACGGGAGGCTCCCGTGTAATAGAGAACTATAGATGATTCAAGTTCATCGACAATCCAGCGTTTCACCCTGAGAGGATTCACTATGACATTGCCGTCAGTGAGAAACTCCATGAAATTGAATCCTCCGAAAGCCGCAGCATACTGGTCCTGCTTGCCGCCGCTCAACGCCAGGTCTTCACGCTCAATCCGGTAGGCCAGCCGGGCGATCTCATAATCACCCATGGGAAGGTTGTACCACTCCACGAAAGCCTTGAGTACGCATACCACCATGGTTGAGGATGAACCCAGTCCGCTACCGGCAGGGGCATCGGAATAGGTGTATATCCTGCATGGCCTGGGGGTTATGCCGAAATCCCTGACAACACGGTTGAAAACACCTTTGTGCAAATCCAGAGTACCGTCAACCGGCAATTCCCGAGCCAACGGATAAGAGACCGATACGCCGAGATCGGTTGCCGTCAGCGAGACCGCGTCATCATCGGTCTCCTCGATGGTGCAATAAGCATAGAGGTTTATGGTTGCATTCAGGATCAGTCCGCCGTACAGGTCGCTGTATGGTGACACATCGGATCCGCCACCGGCGAATCCCAAACGCAAAGGGGCCTTACTTCGGATTATCATAGAATAGCTTGTTCGTTAGAATCCGCAAAAATATCATTTTTTTGAAGAGGGGGCAACAGGTTCTGTGCAGAACCTTATCATACGTTCCAATGCGGCACGGCATACAGGACAGAATTCCGGGTATGTATTCGTGTGCATACGGCAGTCGAAAGAACCGCGCCATACACCTTTTGACATATAGCCGCCACCCTCGTACAAACCCACAGGGGGAAGTTTGGCCACCTCCTTGCGCTGCCTGTCATCCATTCTGTCACGCGGATCGTTAACAGGGACCGGAGTGGGTTGCTCCACGTTGGAGGGAATCATTCCTTTCCATTTGGAATCGAAATCCACAAGTGTGGTGAGATTGGGTTCCCAAGGCTCTGTCCCGGAATTGTAATACTGCTCATACTGGTCATCGTAGTAGTACTCATCGGCCAGCCCTCCGAAACTGTGGCCGAACTCATGCACCACGACAGGTGCGAACTGGGCATGATGGGCGGTGGTCAGGGTATAGGAGTTGAATATGCCGCCACCTCCATAGACATCGGTATTGGCCAGGATGATAATATGCTCGTATGGCACACCCGCCAGCTTGTCGTGAAGCTGCCTCAACCTTAATGTAGTCAGGTAACGGTCCGAATAGAAGGTGCTGAAATGAGAGGAAAGTGCCGTCTCCGTCCAAAGACCCTCCTTGGGAACACTCACCTTACCGTCCCTTGACTCCAGCTCCACAGCAAGTATGTTGAACCTTTCCTGCATGGTCTTGAAAGGCTCATGTGACAGGAGACTGTTCACAGCAATACCGGCATCCTTATAGAAAATATCCATTTCATCGGCGGTATAGCCCTCCGGAACAATCACGACATCGATACACTGCTCCGGACTGCCTCCCTGATGCAGATACTTCCACTCGGGCGGATTCTGTCCTATGCGGCGAATCATTATATCCTGGGGGTCAACAGTATGACGAAGGACAGCAACCGTCTTGCCGTAGTTATCTGTCAGCTTGACCTCGACCACCGCCTTTTCAACGGGCATGGGCAGCAGGAACACGTTCTCAAAGCTACGGCTTACCCTGGTGGCTTCCTCGGTGTTCTGCCACTCCTGAAACAGGGTGCTGAATGAATTGCGGTAAAGGGTATCACCTGTCCCGGTGTCTGTCACCGTTATCCGGCCATTTCCTTCCAGGCAGAGATCCTTCATGTTGACACGCCGTCCCGCCCATCCGTCTGACACGTTCAGGTCATCCAGATAAATCCGACTCTCTCTGCTGTTACCGGAAAAGGTGTAATTCACCCTCAGGGTCCTGTCCTGGGCACTGGCCAAAGAAGCCAATGCCAAAGCCAATGCCAACGCCAAAGTGTATTCAAACCTCTGTCGAAACCAGCTCATAATCCATCTGTTTCTTTTCAAGGTTGCATCGCACCACCTTGATCCTCACATGGTCACCCAGACGGTAACGCTTACGTGTGCGCTGGCCTATCAGGCAATAGTTCTTCTCATCGAACTCATAGTAATCTCCTCCCAAGGAGCGTATGCCTATCATGCCTTCGCACTTGTTTTCTATGATTTCAGCATATATCCCCCACTCCGTCACTCCGCTTATCACCGCATCGAACTCCTGCCCCATACGGTCGGCCATATACTCCACCTGCTTGTACTTGATGCTGGAACGCTCGGCCTGCTCGGCAAGCTGTTCCTGAGCGGAACAATGCTCGCAGTACTCCTCATATTTTGGTTTGCTTACGCTACGGCCTCCGCCCGTGTAACGGGTAAGCAGGCGGTGTACCATCAGGTCCGGATAACGGCGGATGGGTGAGGTGAAGTGAGTATAGTATTTGAACGCCAGACCATAATGACCTATATTCTCCGTGGTGTAGCAGGCCTTCTGCATTGAACGGATGGATATGGTCTCAATGAGTTCCTGTTCCTTCTTACCCTTGACATCGGCAAGCATCCTGTTCATGGACCTGGCCATCTCTGCGGGGTCTCCCGTGGCCTTGAGCTTGTAGCCGAACTTGGCCACGAAGTTCTGCAGGGTCTCCATACGCTCGGGATCCGGCTCGTCATGCACGCGATAGACAAATGTCTTGGGATTGCCTCCCTTTACTGCTCCTATAGACTCTGCCACAATGCGGTTGGCCAGCAGCATGAACTCCTCAACCAGTTTATTGGCATCCTTTGACTCCTTGAAATATACACTGACGGGATGTCCCTTTTCATCTATGTCAAACCTTACCTCCACGCGGTCAAAACTGAGCGCACCGTCTGCGAAACGCTTGTCACGCAGAATTTTGGCAAGGCTGTCAAGAGTCATTATCTCGGTCTTGAACTCATCACCCGGAAGCGGCTCCCTGCCACCTTGCTGCTCACGCTCTATTATGGATTGCACCTCTTCATACGTGAAACGGCGGTTGCTGCGTATCACGGTTCGGGCTATGCGGGAACGCTTGACCACACCGCCATCTGTCATCTCCATTATGACGGAATAGGTAAGCTTATCCTCATCTTGTCTAAGGGAACAGAGGTTGTTGCAGAGTTTCTCAGGCAGCATGGGAATGGTACGATCCACAAGATAAACGGATGTGGCACGCTTGTAAGCCTCCTTGTCGATGATGCTGCCCTCCTGCACATAATAACTGACATCGGCTATATGGACACCTACCTCCCACAGCCCCTTCTTTATCGGACGGATTGAGAGTGCGTCATCAAAATCCTTGGCATCATGAGGGTCTATGGTGAATGTTACCACATCACGGAAATCCTCACGGCCTTCCAGCGCGGCATCGGTAATATCCGATGAAATCTGCTCGGCAGCCTGCTCCACATTCTCCGGATAACTGTATGGCAATCCGTACTCGGCCAGGATGGCGTGCATCTCTGTATTGTTCTCACCTGCCGCACCCAAAATGTCAATAACCTTGCCCACAGGATTACGGTCAGGGGAATCGGGCCATTCCACCACCTTTACAACCGCCTTCTCCCCGTCACGGCCCTTCTTGAGGCCGGAAAGGGGAATGAAAATGTCACGGTCTGACTTGTCCGGAGTAACCAGATAGGCGAATTTACCCTTGACCTGAAGCGTACCTACGAATGTATCCTTGGCGCGCCTGATAATCTCTGTAACCTCACCCTCAAGCCCTGAATGGGGACGGCGGGCGAACAGCACCACCTTAACGCGGTCTCCGTTCAAGGCGCCGGCCGAGTTGCGTTCTGCCACAAAGACCGGATCACCGCCATCATCAGGCACCAGAAAGTTCTTTCCTCCTACCCTGCGCTGAAGCACACCCTCCACGAATTTGCTCTTCTGCATGAGCTGGAACTGACCGTCTTTCTCCTTCAGGAAACCGTCCTCAACAAGATCCAGGACTATGTCCACGCACATGCTGCGCATAGGATGTGTCTTAAGCCTAAGCTCGTCACAGAGTCTTTTGACACTTATGGAACTCTCCTGATTGTCACGGAACCAGTCCGTCACAAGGTCCGTCATGTTCCTGCGGTTGAGACGGACACCTCCTCTGAATGATCTACCCATATCTTATTCTGTTTATTTCAGCGGGGATCCCCATACACAGCACCGCGTCCGTGCGTTCCCACATAGACACGACCGTATTTCTTGGGGTCACCTGTTATATGAAGTACGAGACCGTACTGGTGATTGTCATCATTTATGCGAACCCAGCTTTCCGCACAGTCATCGGAGCGGAAGAATCCACGGACCCCGTCCACATTGCCAACCATGTAGAGAGCCGGATAGTCCGACCCTGGAGCCGGAGCTCCGAATCCGAACGCATGCATCTCATCAACATGTTGCTGACGTCTGAAACTGACTCCGTCCGATGCATGGTAAAGTCCGTCAAATGCCGCTATCCAGAGGTCATTTTCCCGTCCGGGAGCACAATAGACCCTGTCCTGACCGCCACGGCTGTCACCACGGTTGCGTCCCTCCGCCTGAAAACCGATAGATCGTGACTGGAAGGTGCGGGCACCGTCACGGCTTTCATACAGAAGCCCCTGACGTATATCCAAGGCGTAGAACCTGGCAGGATTCACCCTGTCGGCTATTACCCTCAGACCATTTGGAATACCTTCGCTCACATTCCAAGTCCTGCCCATGTCACCTGTATAATAGACCGGCATACGGTCGGGGGTCCATACCCAGGTGTTACCTGTCGATGAGACGGCTATGTGGCCGTTACGTCCCCGCTCATTGGGGACAGTTTCAGGTTCGGCCCATGTGTCACCACCGTCAAGCGAATAGGAAATAGCCTTGCCGCTGTAGCCGCCGTGCACAGTTCCCACGCGGACCACCAGTTCAGGCTTCAGCTCAGCACCGGTCACCCCGTTGGTGTTGCCGAAACGGGGGTCATGATGAGAATCCGGGGCAGGTTTGTCAAGATCCCAATGGGTGAAGCCGCCGTAATCGCCGATACCCGAAATCAGCCAGGCACCCTTGTTGGGACTGTAAAGCTCAAGTGGCACGGTCTCCTCAATTCCGGTGCTCATTACAGTCCAGAGAGTAGGCTGCCCCTTGTCCATATTGCCAAGGTTGTATGTCTCCCAGCCTCCGTAGCCTGTGGTGAACATGGCATGGTCGGAGTTGAAGGGGTCAATCTCTATGTCAAACAGCCAGTGTATCCCGGTGTGTATCACGTAGGGGGCCTTGGACTCGTCATACCTGCCACCTTCCGCAAAGACACCTTTCCAGGTCATGCCTCCGTCCGTGGAGCGGAAAATATCCTCGGCACTGCTCTGGCCGCTCATGGGACGACCGAATGTACTGGCGATCAAATGTTTGGGATTCTTCAGGTCAACCGACACCGACACGTAACCGAAACGGCGCTCCTGGTCCGGTTTGTCAGGTGTGATATCAGTCCATTTGTCAGCGGCGATGTCATATTTCCATACACCTCCGTCAGTCATGGTCTGAGGGCCGGGATTCGTGCTGTAAGTGACATACATACACCTGTCCGATGACATCACGGCATGATTCGGTATGTATTGCCGGGGTGCCCCTTCCATGACCGCCCAGCTCCGGCCACCGTCATGTGATACGAACATATTGGCCCTGTTCATGGCACTGTAGCCTGCAAATATGGTCTGGGAGCCCTCCTTGCCCTTACCGGAAGCCTCATCATAAAGCACGAACACCACCCCTACACCAGGGTTGCGGAAGCGCTGCATGCCTCCCATACGCTGCATGGGATTCTGCTGGCCGGCATTTACCGGTTGGGTACCTTGCTGCCTTGCCGACTCCTCCGCTGCAGCAGCATCCAGAACCTGCTGGAAAGACTCGACACGCTCAAAACTGCGGGCCTTGTCGGTACTGCGCCACAGACCTGCCTGACGTGTCCCCACATATATGATATCGGAATTGTTGGGATCCACCGCCATGCGTTCACCGTTACCGCGGCCGTTCTCGTTTCCGCCCATACTGAAGGGGACATCGGTCCGTCCGAAGGTACGGCCGCCATCATGAGAATAGAATATGGCACCATTGCCTGACGATGTGTATGTTCCGCAATCCACATAGACGGTATTCCTGTCATTGGGATCGACCGCAATACTCTCCACTCCCACCAGATTGTTGTCGGCATAACTGATGAAATCCAGCATGGGCACCCATCTGTCGGCCTTTCTGTCCCAGCGGTACGCCCCACCCATATCGGTTCGGGCATAACGCACATCCCTGGCCTTGGGATGGAAAATGATACCGTCACAGAAGCCGCCTCCCACTATCTGGACATTCTTCCAGACATACGGACCGTCAGCGGAATCCTTGCCCTGCCCGCATGCCGCATTTGTCATAAGCAGTAATGAGAGTGCTGAATAACCAAAACTTTTAAAAAAAACACCTTTTTTCATTCTGATATGTCTTAGAATCTGTTTAAAGTGACAAACGGGTTCCTCTCACACGGCTTGTGATCCTCGGGGAAGATGAGCAGTCCACCTGAACCTGCTGGAGTTTTCCGTCCGAAGGCAGGCAGATGAGACCTTCAGCCTGCCTGCTGTCAACGGCATAGACCTTGAGTTCAATCCTGCTCCAGTCAATATCCTGAGTGGATTGGGCAAGAGCCACATGCGGCAGGGCGGAACCGTCACGCACCAGCATGATTATAGGAAGTTCACCCTCCACAGGAATATTCAGCCAGCGGCCACCCTCAAAGACCTTTCCGGTCTGATAATCAGTCCATTTTCCCTCCGGCAGATAGACATCACGGCTGTCGGCCGATTCCATGAGCGGAGCCACCAGAATCTGGGAACCGAACATGTATTCGGTCTCTACCCTCCAGGCGGCGGGGTCATCAGGGAATTCCACAAACAGGGCGCGGAGCATAGGAAGTCCTTTCTCTGTGCATTGTTTGGCCTGTGCATAGACATACGGCATGAGCTTGTACTTCATTTCGGCGCTCTTGCGGAAAGTCTCCTGAACCTTCTCGTTCTTATAAAGCCAGGGTTCCGTTGGAGGATCACCGTGGGCACGGGTGTGCGATGTCAGGAATCCGAACGGAAGCCAGCGCATATAGAGCTCGTCAGGAGTGGATTTGACAAATCCTCCCATGTCATGACTCCAGAATGCGAAGCCGGAAAGGCCGAACGATAGACCGGCTCTCAGAGTGCCCAACATGCCGGTATTGGTAGTTGCCGCATCACCGCCCCAGTGCAGCGGATAACGTTGGGAACCCGCCCATGCGGAACGGGCCCACATGATATTCTCACCGTTCACGGACTTGGTTATGTCCTGAACAGCCTTATTGTATCGGACAGGATAGAGGTTATGCTCATACCAGCCGCTCCTTCCGTTGGCATAGATACCGTCAAGAGGAGCTGCCTCGCCGAAATCCGCCTTGATGGCACCCACACCCATCTTCAGTAGGTCTGCCAAATGACCCTGGTACCACTCCACCGTTTCCGGGTTGGAGAAATCCAGACAGACATCCTCGTAAGGCAGGCCACCGGAACCGTTCCTGACGTACAGGCCCTTTTCTATCAGTTCATTGAAATAAGGGTTCTTGGGAGTAAAATAGGTAAGCTGCCACAGACTCACATGGAACCCCATTTTCCTGAGGTCAGAAAGCATTCCGGCAGGATCGGGGAACTTGTCGGAGAACTTATAGTCACACTGCCAGTCTGTCTGGAACCAGCCGGTATCAAAATGTATGACATCGCACGGATACTTGCCTTTACGGATGTTGTCGGCCACCTGCATCCCCTCCTCCTGCGAGAGATAGGTAATGCGGCTCATCCACGTCCCGAATGACCAGAGCGGGGGCATGGCAGGTTTTCCGACTATATCGGTATATTCATCCAGAATCTCGGACGGATTGCCGAAGAATATGAACATATCCAGGTTCTCATCACCCATGAAGAGCTTGTTGAGCCCTATGTAAGAAGCACCGAAATCACATGTCACCGGGGCCGATGTGTGCAGGAAAATACCGTAACCCCTGTTGCTGAAGAAGAACGGTACAGGTTTGTACATCTGGTCTGTCTCGGGCCCCTGGGGGTCAGTGACGAACAGGTTCACCTTTTGCCCCACTTTGTTCAATGACGTGGCTGATTCACCGCAACCGAACAGCATTTCATCGGCGGCTATCTGAAACACAGGATTGATACGGCGGGCATTGTCGCTTGATCGTTTGACGAAACTGAACGGTGTAAACTTTACCTGCGTGGAATCATTGTCCCTGCGGGTGGCAGTCTTGGTGAGGATACGTCCGGACTTGTCCTTCAGGACTATCCTCCAGGGATTCTTCTCAATCTCCACAACACCGCAGGCACTCGAATAGACTATCTTGGAACCGGTCTCGCTGAACGACCAAGTACGGTCAACGCCTGGCTCACCGGCAAGCATGACCTCATCGGTGACAGGCTTGGGTTCCACCGGTGTGGTGAGCATCCTTATGCGGACGGTCCTCGGTGTAACGAAATCTATCGAGAACCTGAGTTCAGGATCATTGTCGTATGCAGGTGTCGGGAAATCCAGCATCCTCAACTGTGCGGGCTGGCGTCCGTTTGTGTTGAAGGCCTGGCGCGGGGTCAGGCGGTATCGTCTCCACATGACCTTACCCTGACCGGTTGAGGCATCGAAGCCGGAAAGCCGGTCCGCAAAGAAATAAGTGTTGCTTATCTCCTGAAAATCAGAGCTGACATCAACAGCCTGGTTCATCAGATAGGCAGTAGGGTTAACCGTAGCAGGCTGAGCAATGGCTACGGGACAGACAAGAGCCATCAAACCGGATAACAAAAGAATCTTTCTCATAAACAAACCAATTTTTGTTCGGATTTTCAAAGATAACAAAAAAAAACCGGAGCCACAAAGCTGCGGCTCCGATTCCTCAAATGAAAAATGTAAGAATCTGTCTTATTATTCAGATGGTCTCAGATAGTCCTCAGCCCTGAGTTCCAGCAGACGCATTTTCCTGAGGATACCAGGCAGCTCATTCTCAAGGAAATCCGTACGCATCTTATCCAGTGCTACAGCCCTTGCGCCTTCAGACACGAAATATCCTATTCCGCGTTGATTATAGATTATCCCGTCCGCAGTAAGTTTCTCATAGCTGCGCATGGCTGTATTGGGGTTGACACCCAGTTCAGCGCCCAGTTCACGGACCGAAAGGATCCTGTCGCCCTCCTTAAGCTCGCCGCTCAGTATCTTTTCACTGATTCCATCGGCAATCTGCAGATATATCGGTTTGTTCTGATTGAATTCCATAACAGTTTATTTTAACGGTCAATGTTTCAGATTCCTGAGCCTGAGCCACACAAAAAACAGCAGCACACAGTTGGTGACAGTGTCAGAAACCGTGTCAGCCAAAGCGAGATGCCTGATGCTCCAGAAAACAAACGGGAACTGTTCCTGAATAAGATCCAGACTCACATCCGCACCCGATGACAATAAGGGATGCAGCTTGCTGAACATAGTGAAACCTATAATCGGAGAGAGGATCATTTCAAGAGAAAGGGTGATTACAATGACACTGCCCAGAGTCTTGCCGGCCTTGGCGCTTTTGAATATGATCGCTCCGAGCAGGAAAATGACAGCAGCGCCTATCACATCATCAATCAGCAGCCATGGAGTGAAAGCCGGACTGATACTGTTGATCAACTCGATGGCATTCGCCTCACCCATTTCCCTGAGTTCATCCATAGGAATGAACTGGACAAGGTTTTGTCTCAAATCCACAATATCCACAAAGAGCCTATGCAACATTGACACACCGCAGGTGGGGTCAATCAGGCAGACCAGCAGGTCAAAACCCAGATAGACAAAGATGAATAGCAGCGGCACGACGACACATGCGTTCAAAACCATTGACAGAAACTTCTCGAACCGGGAGGCTGGCAGCATCAGGAAAGCAGTGCCCTGCCTCTTGTCCGTCACATATCCGTACAGTTTGGCAGGCGAGGATATAATCAATACCGTAAGGAAAATGAAAAACATTACGAACCGGACCGGTTCAATCATTCCGTGCCATTCATGACCACCGGTAACAGCGAATGAAAACAGACCGTTGAAAATATCGGTGGTCACTGCCATTGTGCAAAGGACCAGGAACGAGACGCCATAGTTACGGACACAGTTCAGGAAATCCGAACGGTAATACTGTCTGAACCTGTTGAAATTGAATACCGTACTTTCCATAATCATCAGTTTTTTGCGTTGAACATCTTCTTTATCAGGTCTCTGTGCTTGTGGACAGCATTGAAGAGCGCCTCTATGTTGACCTTGCTCTCCAGTCCGGTACTGTTCACTGTCACCTGAATACAGCCTCCCGGAATCAATTCCGAATAGAGGGCCTCAGGATCTATGACAGTGGAATAGTCAAAATAGAGTTTCCGCGTGATTTCGTCAATTGAAGCATTGAGCAGCACATCCTTGCGGTCAAGTATGATGATGGGGTCGATGATGGCCTCAAGGTCACGTACCTGATGAGTGGATATGAGCATCGTTGATTCATCGGATGTATATCTGGAAACAGCCTTGCGGAACTGTGACTTGGAGGGAATATCAAGTCCGTTTGTAGGTTCATCCATAAAAAGGTAACGGGTGTTGCAGGCAAGCGCGAAACTTATGTAAGTCTTTTTAAGCTGGCCGTATGACATCTGATCCATACGCATGGATTCATCGGTCTCCAATACATCCATGATCTCGCGGAACTTGTCCCTGTCAAAACCTTTCCAGAACACACCCCTCTCCTGAGCGAACCTTTCCGCTGTCATACGGGAGGATGGCACCTCGTCGGGAAGATAGTAGATGTTTGTCAGGAAGGATGGCAAACGGTCAAACGGAGTCTCCCCGTCAATCTCAATCGAACCGGTCTGCGGTTCCTTAAGGCCTGCAAGCAGTGTAAGAAGAGTGGTCTTTCCCACTCCGTTCTCCCCAAGAAGACCGTAAATCCGGCCATCCATGAGCTCCATCGAAATGTCTTTCAGTACTGCATTATTGCCGTAGCTAAATCCCAAATCATTGATTTTAATCATAATACCATTTTTTGTGACTCTTATTCAAAATCTGCGAAGCAATGTTTATTGGTGTATTACTTCACTAAGACACTGCAAAGATATGGAGCATTTTCATACCTGCAACACGATTAACGCATTTTAACTATTTGGCTTGAGGCAACCTGTCGCCTTTCGCGTATTCTTCATTCACTCCGCTCTTTTTGCGGCCGTACCTGGAGGACAGATTACTCTATTTCCTGTGTTTTGCTATAAGTTCCAGAATCTCCTCGCCGTACTGTTTCCATTTGGCGGGACCGAATCCGTTGACTGCAAGCAGCTCCTCTTTGGTTGAAGGAGAAGTATCGGCTATTTCCAGGAGGGTCCGCTGGGTGAGCACCCAGTATGCACGGATATTCTGGGATACATACTTTTCGGTGCGCCATTCAATCAAGGGTTCTATCAGCTCAGGATGCCGGTTATTGGAATATATCTGCGAAACATCGGGCCGGGTTTTGGGAGGCTTTCCGGTGCTCTTCCCGGATTTCTTCCTAAGTTCCGAAACAGAAGAGAGCATAACATCGTTCCTTATCTTAAGATATGATCCGATGCTGAATCCGCTCTCAAGAATCTTTTTCAGGCTCTGAATCCTGAAAGAGAGTTCCGGAATCAGTTCTCCCGATGCTTCGTCAAGCGAGCTCTTGACATCCTTGTTATCTACAGATACCGATAACAAAGGTATAATTCCCGATGCACAGTCAGCCAGAACGGGCAGGAAGTAGCCCGACGCTTTGGACACCCTGTCAGCAAGATGCTCACGGTCCCGGCAACCTGTCCTGTCCAATTCACGCCTGAACTTCACAGCCACATCCTCCGCATCACGCACGCGCCTCCGGAAATTCTCAAGCATATCTGTCTGCCCGGGATAGATATTCATAAGGTGGTTCCGGAATATTCCTCCGGTCCAGCCCACGAGCCGCAGCAACTCTCCGAAGCTGAAACAATCCTTAAGCGCCTTCATGTAATACGTGTCCCGGGCTTCGGCAAGTCCCTTCTCCATCTCGCTTACAGTAAGGAAATTCTCATGGAAACCGGAGACATCACTGTTGTTGAATAGACAGGACTGTGAAATCGGGCTGACCAAAACTATACCCTCAAGAGTGCGGCACCGGGAAAGCGCCACATAAACCTGTCCGAAACTGAATGCCGATGCCGCATCGATGATTACGTGGTCAAATGTAAGCCCCTGGCTCTTATGGATAGTCACCGCCCATGCAGCACGCAAGGGATATTGGGTGAACGTGCCATCCACTATCGGAGTTATCTCTTTGGTCTCCTTGTCAATCTCATATCTGATATTCTCCCATTTTTCAAGGGGAACGCTGATTTCATCACCGTTCTCGTCGGCCACAAGGATCCCCTCTTCATAATCCAGAGCTGTCACGGTAGCAATCATGCCGTTGTAATACCTTCCCTCGCGGGAATCATTCCTGAGGAACATGACCTGGGCACCCACTTTCAGCTGCAGGGTTCTCTCAGCCGGAAGGCTGTTCTCCGGGAAGTTGCCCTCCACTTCTGCATAGAACGTAAAAAGACGGGTCTTCAACGCCCTCATCTTCTCATTATTGATATTGTCCGCCTGACGGTTATGTGTAGTGAGGCGGATCCATCTCCGGTTCTGTACCGACAGGGAATCATCCGTATTGAAAAAAGGATCCATACGGCTGTTCAGCAATCGGAATGTACTGTCATTCATCACCCCGTCACGAATATTGTTGAGGATATGCAGAAAGGCGGAATCCGACTGACGATAAACCCTCTCCAGCTCGATTGTAATATAATTGAGGCGCTGCATCACCTTTGAATGGAAGAAGAACGGCGATTTATATACCTTCTTGAGCCATGGCTCATCCTGCTCCGTAACGACAGGCGGAAGCTGGTGCGCATCGCCGATCATCAGTATCTGAACACCACCGAACGGCTGGTCGTTTCTTCTGTACCGGCGCATTACAGCATCGATTGAATCCATCAGATCGGCCCTGACCATTGATATTTCATCTATTATCAGCAAATCAAGAGTCCTGATGATCTTTACCTTTTCCTTGCGCAGCTGACGCTTGGCGTCCGGCAACTGATATTCCGTTACAAGTTCCTTTACGTCGGGCAGATACGGACAGAGCGGCAACTGGAAGAAAGAGTGTATTGTGACACCGCCGGCATTGATTGCGGCGACACCGGTCGGGGCCAGCACGACACAGCGTTTGGGAGTGTTCTCAACAATATATTTGAGGAAGGTGGTCTTTCCTGTCCCGGCCCTGCCGGTCAGAAAGACAGAAATACCGGTCTGGGAAATGTAATTTTCAGCCAGTTCAAACAAGTGGTCCTTTTTCATAGTAATAAGAATTGTTTAAATTTGTCTCCATAAAATTCTTATAGTCTCTTCAAACATTGCTTAAATAGCCCATAATCATCTTCATGGAACAATTCAAACAGATTCTAAAGAGATTTGTATTCAACTGCAAACTTAAATAAAATCTGCCTGATTTACACCTGTTGACATAAGAATCTGCTGAAATATGTTTCTGTGCAGGTTCTGACAGTCCTGCTGACACTTCGCCGCCTATTGTATGCCGTAATTGCGGAAAAAACGGCACTAAAAGCAAATGCAAGTCAGGGCATAAAAACAGCCCGTTCCATAAAAGGGACGGGCTGCCTGAGTATTTGCAGAAAACCTATCAGAACTCTGCCAGATGCATGTCGCCCTTCTCGGCCAGAGCCTTGTGCAGGGCAAATGCCTTGTCGAGGGCGTGGCTGGTCTGACCCTTCTGGGCTATCTTGAGGTAATCCCACATGAGCTGCTTGTAATCCGGGTGCACGCAGTTCTCGATTATGCATTTTGCCCGCTCGGCAGGCGATTTGCCGCGAAGGTCGGCAATACCTTGCTCGGTGATGAGCACCTTTACGCTGTGCTCGTTGTGATCAACGTGTGAGCACATGGGAACGATAGCGCTTATCTTGCCTCCCTTGGCTACTGACGGGCAGCTGAATATGGATATGAATGCGTTGCGGGTGAAATCGGCCGATCCGCCCACACCGTTCATCATCTTGACGCCGCTTACGTGGGTTGAGTTGACGTTGCCGTAGATATCGGCCTCAAGGGCGGTATTCATTGCAATAAGACCCAGACGGCGGGCAACCTCGGGGCTGTTTGAAATCTCGGTGGGACGGAGCACCAGCTTGTCCTTGAAGAAATCCATATCATCATAGATGCTCTGCAGGGTCTCGTTACTTACGCTCAGCGATGAGCTGGAGCCGAATTTGCAGTGCCCCTCACGCATCAGGTTGATCACTGAATCCTGTATAACCTCGGTGTACATCTGGAATGCTGGGACCGAAGGATCCTCGCCTAAGGCACCCAGAACGGCGTTTGCCACATTACCTACACCACTCTGCAGAGGCAGGAAAGTAGAAGGGATGATACCACGCTTGAGGTCAGAGATAAGGAACTG
Organism: Bacteroidaceae bacterium; assembly: GCA_017651315.1. GTDB lineage: Bacteria > Bacteroidota > Bacteroidia > Bacteroidales > Bacteroidaceae > Colenecus. Next base: position 37,783 of record JAGCDE010000005.1, on the reverse strand, counting down.
TGCCACGTTGTGACCAATCTGGAGGGTGGTCTCATCGGGGGCGGTGAATCCGCGTGCCTCATCCGGGATATTGACCTCAACGATGCCGATTATCTTGGCGGGATCCACCTGGATGTAGTCCTTGCCGATGTGGTCGCTGGGCTGATATACGGGAATCTCGCGACGGTATGGGGGGTCGGCCGGCTCGTAGATATCATGCAGGCCCTTGGCGCAACGGGCGTGGGCTGCATTGAGCTCGATAATCAGCTTGTCGGCCATACGGGCTACGGTAGGAGCGATACCCACACCTGCGGTAACCCAGATCTTACCGTCCTCACTTACATCAAATGCCTCCATGATGCCGATGTTGAGCTTTCCGTAGAATCCGTAACGGAGTTCCTGTGCCATCTGGCTCAGGTTGATGTCATTGTAGGCTATCTCTCCGTTGTTGACAGCGGTACGGAAATCCTTGTTTGTGGTATATGGGGCACGGTAACGGATAGCGTGCTCACGTGACAGGATGCCGTCGCATGAATCACCGGTGGATGCGCCGGTAAATATGCTTATCTGAAATTCCTTACCCTGCTCATGAAGCTCATGGGCCATTAAACCAATCTCATGGGTGACGGCTTTGGGGGTACCGGCGGGAGTGAATCCGCTCAAACCTACGTTGTCACCGTTCTGAACGAAACGTGCTGCCTCGGCAGCAGTCATTTTTTTGAAAGCCATTGTTATATGTACTTGTTTGAATCCGTTGGCGTAAAACCGCGCAAAAGTAAACAATACCTTAAATAAAAACAAGTGCGTAGCCACAGAATTCCCTATATGATGGATTTTGAGTACTTTTGCATCGGCATACAACTAAGGGATATGGAAGAGAACAACAAGAAACTGTTCATAGAGACCTACGGCTGCCAGATGAATGTGGCCGACAGCGAGGTTATAGCATCTATCATGCGCATGGCCGGCTATGAACCTGCCGGAAACATTGATGAAGCCGATGCCATATTCCTTAACACCTGTTCCATACGCGAGAACGCAGAACAGAAGATATGGAACCGTCTGGAGGCTCTCAATGCTTTGAAAAAAAGGAAAAAGGGCCTGTTCATCGGGGTAATGGGCTGTATGGCGGAACGTACAAAGGAGGATCTTACAGAGAATCACCACGTGGATGTGGTTTGCGGTCCTGATGCATACCTCTCACTGCCTGACCTTATGGCCCAGGTCGAATCCGGCCACAAGGCGATGGATGTGGACCTTTCCACAACTGAGACTTACAAGGACATTATCCCCGAGCGGATCTGCGGCAACCATATCAGCGGATTCGTGTCGATAATGCGCGGCTGCAACAATTTCTGCCACTACTGCATAGTGCCCTACACCCGTGGCCGTGAACGCAGCCGTGAGCCGCAGAGCATCCTTAATGAAGTTCTGGATCTTAAGAAAAAAGGTTACAAAGAAGTGACTCTCCTTGGGCAGAACGTAAATTCCTACAAGTTTGAGGATGACGGAGTGACGGTAGGATTCCCGCAGTTGCTGCGTATGGTTGCCGAGGCAGTACCTGACATGAGGGTGAGGTTTACGACTTCCCATCCCAAAGACATGAGTGATGAAACCCTGCATGTGATCGCACAGGTTCCCAACATCTGCCGTCATATACACCTGCCGGTACAGAGCGGAAGCTCCCGCATACTCAAGCTGATGAACCGGAAATACACCCGCGAATGGTATCTTGAACGGGTTGACGCCATCAGACGCATCATCCCCGACTGTGGTCTGACAACCGACATGTTCACCGGATATCACTCTGAAACGGAAGAGGATCACCAGGAGAGCCTGTCACTCATGCGCGAGTGCCGGTTTGACGCCTCCTTCATGTTCCGCTATTCGGAGCGGCCAGGCACGTATGCCAGCAGACATCTGCCTGACAACGTGCCCGAAGAGGTCAAGATCCGCCGCCTGAACGAGATGATAGAGTTACAGAACCGGCTCTCGCTTGAACGTAACCGCGAATGCATCGGACACGATTACGAAGTTCTTGCAGAAGGATACTCCAAACGCTCCCGTGAGCAACTCTACGGACGCACGGTCCAGAACCGTACCGTAGTGTTCGGCAAAGGCATGCATCGTCCTGGAGATTTTCTTACAGTTCGCATAACAGGGGCCACTTCCGCAACCCTTTTAGGAACTGAAAAGACCGATAATTGAAGCCATGCACCTGCGTTAATTGCCATGCACCTGCTTTCGCCGGTTCGAGGCGTAATGGAGGTCCATTATAACCGGTGAGCGGTGGAAAAAGGGGTGAAAGAGTGCGTAAGAAATTCACGGTACAAATCAAAACAGATTCTAAACTCTGAATAAAAATCCTTAAAACACTTGACAAGGGGTATAGCCGGATATTATCTTTGCAACCGTTTCCTGATAAAATTCTAAAATTAGGTTCGCACGCACGTGTAAAACCAGGCCGTTGATGGATAATCAGACTTTCAGCAGGTGTCCTCTCTGCGGATCACCGGAGACTACGTTCTACTCCTATTGCACGGACTTTGCAGTAAGCAAGGAACAGTTCATGCTGTTGCGCTGCACATCATGCGGACTGGTCTTTACAGACAATGCCCCGGACGAGCAGCACATGGCCAGCTATGACAGGCTCAAGCACAGGCTCAAACTGGGCGATGACCCCGAGGGACTTACCGACAGACTCTTTTACAGGGTAAGAAAGTCCATGCTTCCCCGCAAAGCCGGTATTGTGGAGAGGTGCGCCTACCGTTCCGAAGGCAGTCTTCTCAACTACGGCGCAAAGACCGGATGGTTCTCCAACTATATGGAAAAGAAGGGATGGAAGGTCACATCGGTCGAAAACTACCATGAGGAACGGCTTTTCTCACTTGAGATGTTCCACCACAGGATGATTGACGTGGCCGATGTGGATAACCTTAAGCCCGAATCTTTTGACGTGGTGACACTCTGGCACGTTTTCGAACACATAGCCAATCCTCATAAGCTTCTCGACACATTCCACTCGCTGCTCCGCCCTGGAGGAATCCTTCTGATTGCCTGTCCGAACATCCGCTCAGCCGATGCACTTCATTACGGTCCTTACTGGGCCGCCTACAACGTGCCGAGACACCGCTGGCATTTTGACGCCATGTCCATCAACAGGCTCGTTTCGGCTCACGGTTTCACCCTCATGCATCATGAGAGGCTGCCGTATGACAGTTTCTACATATCCATACTGTCCGAGAAGCAGATGTACCATAAGCTGGCTTTCCTCAGAGGCATGGCTTTCGGATTCCGTTCCTGGATGGAATCCGCAGTACACAGGGGACGGAGCAGTTCCCTTGTCTATGTGTTCCGCAAAAAAAACCCGCTACAATATGACCAGACAAAAAAAGAAGAGGAAGATTGACCTGCTGTTCATAACCTCATGCATAAGCACGTCGCTCGTGCTGATGCTTATCGGGCTGATAACGCTCCTGATGCTCACCGCCCGGGACATTTCGAAAAAGTTCAGGCAGGAGATGACTGTCGAGGTTATCCTCAAGGATGACATAAACGAAGCCCGGCTATCTGCCCTGAACCGTAGGATCCAGGGCTCTCCCTATTGCGAAGGCATCAGCACTATAACCAAGGAGGAAGCCCTGAAGGAGATGTCCGAAGCCATGGGAACCGACCCATCCATGTTCCTCGAATACAACCCTTTCTACGCCTCCATCAACGTAAGGCTGAAAGAAGAGTACACTGTCAACGACAGCCTGCAGCAGATAGCGCAGGAGCTCAGGTCAATGGACGGGGTCAAGGAGGTGAACTGGCAGAAGGAGCTGCTCGACACCATGAATGACAACATACGTAAATTTGCCATCATCCTGACAGTGATGGTGCTGGTGCTGTCGCTTATATCCCTGACACTTATCAGGAACACAATCAAGCTGACCATCTATTCCCAGCGTTTCATACTCTACTCCATGAAACTCGTAGGTGCCAGATGGTCGTTCATACGTCGCCCGTTCGTGAAACGCAACCTGCTGATCGGCCTTATCTCCGCCATGCTGGCATGTATTGCAATATACGGCGGACTGAAATTCGGCATCAGCCGTGAACCCTGGCTCTCTGTGCTCCTCGAAAAGAGGATAATCACCACGGTAGCCATCGTCGTCACTGCCACCGGCATGCTCATCACCTATCTGTGTGCACTGGCATCGGTCAACCGTTTCCTGAGGATGAAATCGGGAGAACTCCATTATCTATGACAATCAAAACCACTAAAAAATATGGATAAGAAAAAATTCGCATTCACAAGGACCAACTACATTCTCATTGCCGTGGGAATGGCGGTCATCATCATCGGTCTGCTGCTTATGACGGGCCCGAACAGTACCGAGGAGCAGTTCGTTGAGGATATCTTCAGCGTGCGCCGTATCAAGGTTTCACCCATCGTCACGCTTGCAGGGTTCCTTACCATCATCGCGGCCATAATGTACAAACCCAAAAAAGAAAAAACCGGGGATGAAGTATGAGCTGGTTTGAATCAATTCTTCTGGGACTGCTCCAGGGACTTACCGAATACCTCCCCATAAGCAGCAGCGGCCATCTGGCCATAGCCTCTTCGCTGTTCGGGATCGACGGGGAACAGAACATGGCTTTCACGGTACTCGTGCACGTGGCTACAGTGCTCAGTACAATAGTTATACTATGGAGGGAGATCGTATGGATATTCAAGGACCTCTTCACAAGGCAGGAATGGAAAAGCTGGACAGGCCTGAACGAAGGGACAAGGTATGCCATCAACATCATAATCTCCATGATTCCGGTAGGTATAGTCGGCCTGTTCTTCAAGGACAGGATAGAGGAGATTTTCGGTTCAGGAACCACAGTGGTTGGAATCTGCCTCCTCGTCACCGCCATGCTCCTCACGTTCTCCTACTACGCCAAGCCCAGGCAGAGGGAGAACATCTCCTGCATCCATGCTTTCATCATCGGTATAGCCCAGGCCATTGCCGTTATGCCCGGCATATCCCGCTCGGGAGCCACCATCGCCACAGGCATCATGCTCGGCAACAGAAAGGAAAGGCTGGCCCAGTTCTCATTCCTGATGGTCATCCCGCCAATACTTGGTGAAGCTCTTCTTGACATGAAGGACCTGATAGGTTCGGCATCGGCCACAACTGCGGGCGAACCTGTGGGGGCAGGCGTGCTGATACTGGGATTCCTGGCCGCGTTCCTTTCCGGATGCGCCGCCTGCAAATGGATGATATCCATAGTACGTAAAGGCAAGCTGATCTGGTTCGGCATATATTGCGCCGTGGTCGGACTGCTCACACTTATTTTCCTTTGACCGGGACACATGGATTTCCAGGAAGGGGTGATTCTGGGGTTTGACAAGCCGTACCGCTGGACATCATTCGATGTGGTGGGTCGCGTACGATGGCTTATCTGCCGCAAGACCGGTATCAGGAAACTCAAGGTGGGACACGCCGGTACATTGGACCCGCTGGCAACCGGTGTGCTGATTGTATGCACAGGGCGTGCCACCAAACGGATTGAGGAGCTTCAGTCAGGAACCAAGGAGTACATTGCAGACATCCGTCTCGGTGCCACCACCCCGTCGTTCGACCTGGAGAAACCCATTGACGCCACATACCCCACCTCCCACATAACACGTGAGGCGGTGGAACGGAGTCTTGAACAGTTTAAGGGAACCATTGAACAGGTCCCCCCAACATTCTCGGCCTGCAAGATAGACGGGAAAAGGGCATACCTTATGGCCCGAAAGGGCAAGGAGGTGGAGCTCAAGCCGAAAACCCTTGTAATTGACGAGATAGAACTCATGGATTGCAATCTGCCCGACATCAGGATCCGGGTGGTTTGCAGCAAGGGGACCTACATCAGGGCTCTGGCACGCGATATCGGCCAGGCCCTGGAGAGCGGAGCACACCTGACGGCACTCAGACGCACACGCACAGGAAAAGTCAGGGTGGAGGATTGCCTTGACCCGGAACGCTTTGAAGAGATACTGCCCGGACTCACTTCCGGATTAGATATTTAGAATCTATCCAAGAATCTGTCTGAATACAGGCGGAACATCGGAATAAAATGAACAAAAACAATACATAAAACTAATAGGGAATGAAACTTTCACAATTCAAATTCAAACTCCCCGAGGAGAGGATAGCCCAGTTTCCCACTGAGAACCGTGACGAATCCAGGCTGATGGTGGTCCACAAGAAGACAGGCGAGATTGAACACGTCATCTTCAAGGATATCCTCAACTATTTCGAAGAGAACGATGTGTTCGTATTCAATGACACACGTGTATTTCCCGCACGCCTCTTCGGCAACAAGGAGAAGACCGGCGCGAGCATAGAGGTGTTCCTTCTCCGGGAACTGCGTGAGGAGAATCTGCTCTGGGACGTTCAGGTGGATCCGGCACGCAAGATACGTATCGGCAACAAACTCTATTTCGGTGAGGACAACTCCATGGTGGCCGAGGTTATCGACAACACCACCTCCCGCGGACGTGTGCTGCGTTTCCTCTACGACGGCCCGCATGACGAGTTCAAGAAAGCTCTCTACGCACTGGGCGAATCGCCTATCCCGACCTATCTGAAACGTAAGGTCGATCCGATGGACGAAGCCCGTTTCCAGACCATCTTCGCCACTAACGAGGGTGCCGTAACCGCTCCTACCGCAGGACTCCATTTCAGCCGTGAACTGATGAAACGCATGGAGATCAAGGGTGTAGAGCGCGCATTCATCACCATGCACTGCGGACTGGGCAATTTCCGTGACATTGACGTGGAGGACCTCACCAAGCACAAGATGGAGTCCGAGCAGATATTCGTTACCGAAGAGTGCACCGAAATTGTCAACAAGGCAAAGCTTTCAGGCCACAAGATATGCGCAGTAGGCAACACTGTAAACCGCGCCTTCGAGACCGTTGTAGGTACCGATCACCTTATCAAGCCGTTCGAGGGATGGACCAACAAGTTCATCTTCCCGCCCTACACCTTCAACGTGGCCGACAGCATGATAAGCAACTTCCAGCTGCCTGAATCCATTCAGCTCATGCTTACATGCGCATACGGCGGATACGACCTGATCATGGGAGCCTACCATCTGGCTGTCAAGGAGGGATACAGGTTCGGCTGCTACGGCGATGCAATGCTCATAATAGACTGACAACCATGTCAAACCTGTACCTTTCCATAGGAACGAACCTGGGTGACCGGCGATCCAATCTCAAGACCGCCATAACACTTATCGGCCAAAGGATAGGTGCAGTACAGGCGGTGTCAGAGGTTATTGAAACCGGGCCATGGGGATTTCAGAGCCCCAACGCATTCCTCAACCAGGCCCTTCAAGTCACAACAGACCTGAATCCCGTTGATGCCCTTAAGGCCGCACAGGCAATAGAGAGGGAAATGGGCAGGACAGGTAAAAGTCACGGCTCAATCTATTCCGACCGGCTGATTGACATCGATCTGATTTTCTATGACAACCAAGTGATTGAACTTCCCGGCCTGAAGATTCCGCACCCTCTGATGCACAAGCGCCTGTTCGTGCTGGAACCCCTCTCGGAGATTGCCCCGGAGCTTGAACATCCCGTCCTTCACAAGACTGTGAGGGATATGCTTGAAGAGATAAGATAACAGGGTTATGGCTGACAACTATATAGAGAACCATTATGAAGATTATCTCAAGCGGAAAGCCGCCTGGGAGAAAGGTCATCACAAAAAATGCGGGAAAGACATCTCAGCTCCGGTCAGGCCTGATGACGAAGCGCTGTAACAGTGTTGTTATGATAATCCTATTAGAAATCATCAATATAATCTTATGAAAAAGGTATTCATGAGTCTCAGCACCGATGTGATACACGGTGGACATATAAGGATGATTGAAAACGCCGCCAGTTTAGGGGAACTTACCGTTGGCGTGCTGAGCGACCAGGTTGTGGCAAGTTACAAACGCTATCCGCTCCTGTCATGTAAGGAAAGAATGATAATAGCAGCGTCACTTAAAGGGGTGGCTCATGTTATTGAACAGGATGAAATGTCCTACCGTTCTGTCATAAAGACATATCATCCGGACATAATTGTGCATGGAGATGACTGGCGTACAGGCTTACAACAGCCTATCCGTGAGGAAGTAATAAGGTTGTTGTCTGAGTATGGCGGGGAATTGAAGGAGTTCCCCTACTCTGTCAATGAGGAATATGACAAGATGGAGGCCCATGCCCGTATGCAGCTTTCAATGCCGGACATGCGACGGGGAAGACTCAAGAAGATACTGGGAATGAAAGGACTTATTACAGCGATGGAAGCCCACAGCGGCATAACCGGACTAATTGTTGAGAACACCACAGTCGTCCAGGACGGAAAGACATACCAGTTCGATGCCATGTGGATCAGTTCCCTCTGTGATTCCACCGCCAAGGGTAAACCTGATATAGAGCTGGTTGATATGACATCCCGTTTCCGTACTATTGATGACATAATGGAAGTTACCACCAAACCAATAATATTTGACGGGGATACAGGAGGACTTACAGAACATTTCGTATATACTGTCAAGTCTCTTGAACGTATGGGAGTAAGCATGGTCATTATTGAGGACAAGACCGGACTCAAGAAAAACTCCCTTTTCGGTACTGAAGTGAAGCAGAACCAGGACAGCATAGAGAATTTCTGTGCCAAGATAGCTGCCGGTAAGCGTGCCCAGAAGACCAGGGATTTCATGATATGCGCCCGTATTGAAAGCCTTATTCTGGAAAAGGGTATGGACGACGCCCTTACGCGTGCCTTCGCATTTGTAAAGGCTGGTGCGGATGCCATAATGATCCATAGCAGAAAGAAAGATCCGACTGAAATATTCACTTTTGTGGAGAAGTTCCGTGAAAAGGACACCCTGACTCCGGTTGTAGTGGTTCCCACATCCTTCAACACAGTGACTGAGGATGAATTCAGAAGCAGGGGAGTGAACATTGTAATTTACGCCAACCAACTCACTCGTACAGGTTTCCCTGCCATGCAGAAAGCCGCAAGGACCATCCTTGAGAATCATCGTGCCAAAGAGTGTGACGATATGTGCATGAGCATAAAAGATATCATAACATTAATTCCTAATGACTAAAGATATGGATTTACAAGAAAGAGTAAGACTTAAGAAAGCTGACCGTTCTGAGCTGTATTCGCTGAATCCTCCGTTCCCATACACTAATTTCCTTCTGGAGTTATCCAACGCATGTAATCATGAGTGTCTTTTCTGCGCCCATCAGAAAATGAAACGCAAGGTGGGAAAGATGAAACCGGAAATGGTAGAAAGCGCACTGCGCCAAGCCTATGAACTCGGTACGCGTGAAGTGGGCTTTTATGCAACAGGCGAACCTTTTCTCGTAAAGGAACTGCCCCAATACATCAGACTTGCCAAGGAGATAGGTTATGAATACACCTATCTGACCTCCAACGGTTCACTTGCCACCCCGGAAAAGATACGTGCGGTCATTGATGCCGGACTTGACAGCATTAAGTTCTCAATCAATGCACCTGAGCGCAAGATGTATGAGTTTATCCACGGACATGACCACTTTGACCAGGTGGTAGAGCACCTCAAATATGTCCGTCAGTATAGGGACGAAACAGGCAGGAAATATAAAATCTATGTCACAGGTATCCTTACCAGATTCACAGAACAGATGAAAGGTATGTATCAGGAGCTGTTTGGAGACATAGTTGACCAGATTGTATTCAAGACTGTGTATAATCAGGGTGGCTATATGCCTGAAATAGAGCATCTTCTCAAGTGCGACTGTGATCACGAGACATATCGCCGCTGTAACCTGCCGTTTGACGCCATCTGCGTAACCTGTGAAGGTTATCTCTCCGTTGAAAATGCCGATTACGAGAATATGCTGATAGTAGGTGACCTGAACAAGGTCAGCCTGAAAGAGGCCTGGTACGGTGAAAAGATGAAAGAGTTACGCAAAGGCTTTATCGAGGACGTGCTTGACGGCACTATCTGTGACTGTTGCGTTCACCACAACGATGCTCCGGCAGAGCCTTTGATGCCCGAGTATGCAACCCCTAACGATGACATTTTCAATGACTGTAAGGTACGTATGCGTATCAAAGCCGCAGGATTTCCCTATTCCAAACTGATATATGTGCCCATGGCGGCTGATATCATACATCCCGGACACATCAACATAATCAAAAAAGCGAGTGCCCTGGGTCGGGTAATGGTGGGATTGTTCAGCGATGAAGCAATACGATCCTACAAACCTGAACCATATATGAACTATGAACAACGCAAGACAGTCGTAGAGAACCTTAAGGGAGTCACTTATGTGGTCAAGCAGGACACAAAGGATTACGAGAAGAATCTTCGTCGCTTCAAACCCGACATCATGGTTCACGGTAAGGATTGGCGCGAGGGACCTCTTGCCCAAGTACGCCAGAAAGCGATAGACATCCTTGCCGAATGGGGTGGCAGCGTCGTTGAGCCTGACTATACCAAGGGGGTTTCATCCACGCAGTTCAAGAAAGCTGTAAGGGATAACGATTGTAGGAACTGTAACGAAAAGTAATTACAATGTTAAGGCCTTCTTTCTTTTTTGAGACATTGAAAAGCTGCGGCATGGATTTCTTTGCCGGAGTACCGGACAGCCTGCTCAAGAATCTTTGTGCCTATATCACAGACCATTCTGATGAGAGGCATAACATCATAGCTGCCAATGAGGGGGCAGCCATAGGATTGGCCGCAGGCTATCATCTTGCAACAGGAAGGGCTGGTGTCGTCTATATGCAAAACTCCGGCGAGGGCAATGCCATCAACCCGCTTGCCTCTCTTACAGACAGGGAAGTCTATGACATACCGGTCCTGTTGCTCATAGGCTGGCGCGGACGTCCCGGAGTAAAGGATGAACCCCAGCATATCAAACAGGGAAAGATAACAACCGGACTGCTTGATGTCATGGGTATAAGCCATGAAGTGTTATCCAAGGAAGAGGAGTTGGCGGCAATCCAGATAAAACAAGCCGCCAAGGCTTTGGAAAACAATCAAGTCTATGCTCTCGTTATAGAAAAGGACACTTTTGACGAATACAAACTACAGAAAGCTGAGACAAATGACCTCGCCATGACACGCGAGGAAGCCATTCAGGCTGTTGCATCGGCCATAGGGTCCAGGGATGTCATTGTAAGCACCACGGGCATGATCAGCCGTGAACTGTTCGAGGCGCGCACAGCTTGGGGACAAGGACATGAGAGGGATTTCCTCACTGTGGGCTCCATGGGTCATGCCAGCCAGATTGCCTTGGGGATAGCATTGGAGAAAACAGACCGTCGGATTTGGTGCTTTGACGGTGACGGTGCCACAATAATGCATATGGGGTCAATGGCCATTGTGGCCAGCAAAAAGCCGGCCAACTACATTCACGTGATTTTCAACAACGGTGCACATGACTCGGTTGGAGGCCAACCCACCGTAGGGCTCAAAGTGGATCTGACCGCTGTTGCCAGAGGTGTGGGATATGCCGCCACCTACAGCGTATCCACAAAAGAGGAGCTTTTACGGTTATTGCCCGTCATCAGCAGCAACAGTGTCTCCCCTCAAGGTGCCGTATTCCTTGAAATCAAGGTGAGAAAGGGTCATCGCAAAGAACTGGGACGGCCAACTACCACTCCAATTGAAAACAAACAGGCCTTAATGGGTTTTCTGGCAGAATGAACTGATATTATCCTGAGACATGACTACAGTAAACCAGAAAAGAATTGCCGTCAACACCCTTCTGCTGTATTTCAGGATGGTGATCATGACTTTTGTGGGTCTGTATACCTCAAGAGTTATCATTGACTCTTTGGGACAGACACATTTCGGCATTTACGATGCTGTAGGTGCAATTGTCACTATGGTCTCATTCATCAGTACGACCATGTCGTCCGCATGCCAGAGGTTCTACTCCTATGAGATGGAACGTAATGGCATGGAAGAGCTCAGGAAGGTATTCTGCATCAGCATGACCGTATTCTTCATCCTTACAGCAATCATTCTTCTGCTGTCTGAAACCGCAGGAAGCTGGTATCTGGTGAACAAGATGGATGTCAACGGAGAGATTGAAGCTGCAAAATGGGTTTTCCAGTTCAGTATCCTCTCATTCTCCATGCAGATTCTCAGAGTCCCGTACATGGGAATGGTTATAGCAAGGGAGAAAATGAAAATATTCGCATACCTGAGCCTGTTTGAGGCCTTTGCGGCCTTAGGTATAGCATTGTTCATTTCACACACTGCCGATGACAAAAACGCAAGACTGGTCCTTTATGCAGGACTGATGTCCGGCACACAGATTGTGATGTATCTGTTCTACTGGCTTTACTGCAGACTATTCTACAGGGAATGCCGCTTCAGGTTCATGATAGACAAGGATAAGTTCCGGGAAATATTCTCGTACGCAGGCTGGAATATGATAGGAGCATCTGCCAACGTTCTGAAAAGCCAGGGTATCAACCTGCTTCTCAACGCCTCTTTCGGAGTCATAGTAAGCGCAGCCAGAGGCATTGGATATAAGGTTTACAGTACCATCGCCCAACTGAATGACAATTTCTTTACGGCTGTCAGGCCTCAACTATACAAATCATTCGCTGCAGGAGAAATGAAAGACATGCATAAGCTTATATGCCAGAGCACGCGCTTCTCCTTTTACCTCCTGTTCCTGCTTGCCCTTCCCATTTTACTGGAAACGGATTTTATCCTGCCAGTCTGGCTGAAAGGCCGAAATGTGTCCGGTTATGCGTTTATCCTTACCAGACTCATGCTGATTGAAGGTCTTGTGAACTGTTTTACCAATCCGCTTGCTACGTCCATTCAAGCTACAGGTAATGTCCGGAACTATCAGATTGTCATCGGATGCACGCTTCTGACCATCCTTCCGCTGTCATATCTCGGAATCCGATATCTGAATTGGGCTCCTTCATCGGTATTCATAGTGTCCATAACGGTTACCGTTTTCACCCAGGTCCTGCGACTGCTGTTTGTCAGGAAACAGGTCGGACTGGATCCGGCTGCGTACATAAAAGGCGTTTTTGTCCCTATTGCCGGCGTTGCGGCAATCAGCGTGAGTATATCCCTGATTATCCGCCATACAGCGCATCTGTTTCTTCATCAGCACATCTGGCTAAGATCCCTTTCCGTAATAGGATCCAGCATGATAGTGTTATGTATTACCGTTTTCATAATAGGGATAACTAAAACTGAACGTAAGCATATTCTGGAGGTGATAACTGCATTCCTCAAAAAAATGAAAATGAGAAAGAGTTATGATTGACGAGAAACTACACAATAAACTCCGAAGCGAATACAATCCTGACGGTTCTATGCTGAGAACTGTCCAGCTGAATCTGCTTGACATACTGATTGAATTCGACCGTATTTGCAGGAAGCATCATATTGACTACTGGTTGGATTACGGTACTCTTTTAGGGGCGGAAAGACATGGAGGCTTCATTCCCTGGGATGATGACCTTGATGTCAGTGTCCTTAAGAAAGACAAGAAAAGGCTGGAGAAGGCAATAAAGGAAGAGCTGAAGGAACCATTCGTTTATCTGGACTCCGATTCCGGATACGCCCGACGGTGGTCAAGGGTTGCCAACAGGACCATAACAGTATCCAGAGCCGCCGGAAGTACAGGGCCACATGGGATAACCACGGAAAAAGAAGAGAACATCTGGCTTGACATCTTCTTCAGTGTGAACGGATCCCCCTCCGTTTCAAAGAGAATTGATGTCTTCTTCGGCCGTTGTTTCAGACGCCGTTACAAGCTGGTAAATGACGGATGGATAAAACATGTCGCCGGGACACTGCTTTATCCTTTTGCCCAACTTACAGTCCTCACAGCCCGTCTATGGGGAGCAGTCTTTAAAAAGAGACAGCTCATTGATGACTTCGGGACCGGCATTTATTATATCAGTAAGGAAGTCAGGGATATTTTCCCGTTGAAAGAGACTGTTTTTGAAGGGCATAAGTTTTCAGCTCCGCATGATTCCGACCATTATCTGAGGAAAATCTATGGAAACTGGACAGAACTGCCTGAAAGAATCGCGAACCATTCCATACAAGTTATCAATATCCAAAGCAAATGATATGAGTAAGAACATAGCTGTAATATTGGCAGGAGGAGTAGGCTCCCGTTCAGGACTCGGAACTCCCAAACAATTTTTCAAGGTGGCCGGCAAGACAGTAATAGAACATACTGTCAGTGTCTTTGACAACCACAGGAAGATTGATGAGATTGCCATAGTGACAAATCCTTCATACAACCGGGAAATTGAAATTATGGTGATTCGCAACAAATGGAAAAAAGTCAAGAAGATTCTGTCAGGAGGTAAAGAAAGATACGAATCCAGTCTGGCCGCCATAAACGCCTACTCTGACCAGCCGGACTGCTCACTTATCTTCCATGATGCCGTGCGCCCTTTGATCAGCAACTCAATAATAGACGGTATAATTGATGCTCTCAACACATACAACGCCGTTGATGTGGCGGTTCCGGCCACTGATACCATCATACAGGTGGACGGTGAAGGCAAGGTCATAAACAGTATTCCTGACAGACGTTATCTGCGTCGTGGCCAGACTCCCCAGGCCTTCAGGCAAAAGGTGATACAAAAAGCCTATGAAATTGCCCTGAAAGACCCGGATTTCACATCGTCCGATGACTGCGGAACCGTTGTAAAATATCTTCCGGATGAAAAGGTCTGCGTCGTCCCTGGTGAGGAATCCAACATGAAACTGACATACAAGGAGGATTCATATCTGCTTGACAAGCTGTTTCAGTTGCGTTCTACAACCATCAGTGACCAGGCTGATTTCTCCGCACTTGAAGGAAAGGTGTTAGTCGTATTCGGTGGCAATTCCGGAATCGGAGCTGAAGTCGTTTCAATGGCCCGGAAATACGGCGCATCGGCATACTCTTTCTCCCGCAGCACCACCGGAACTGACATCGCTGACCGTAATGCCGTTTCTGAATGCCTCCGGGAAGTCAGAGATAAAGAGGGCAGAATCAACTATGTAGTGAACAGTGCAGCCATTCTCATCCGCGAACCTCTCGTTACGATGAATCATGACATACTTGACACCATGATACGTACCAACTATGACGGAATGGTGAACATCGCCATTGAAAGCTTTCAATACCTCAGAGAAACCAAAGGACAGCTGTTGCTTTACACATCCAGCTCCTATACAAGAGGCAGAGCCCTTTACAGCATCTATTCATCAACCAAAGCTGCAGTGGTGAATTTCATGCAGGCCATTGCACAGGAATGGGAACCTGATGCCATCCGGGTTAATGTCATGAATCCGGAACGCACCAAGACACCCATGCGTATCAGGAATTTCGGAACTGAGCCTGAAGGAACTCTTCTCGATGCGCACAGTGTGGCCGAAGCCTCCCTCCGCACCCTGTTGTCGGACCTTACAGGACAGGTTATTGATGTCAGGATCAAAAGACAGGCGCTATGAAACTACTGGCTTACATAATCTGTTATCTTATCTATCCGTTTTCATTCCTGTTTCCGCGCAGCAGCAGGAAATACGTATTCGGAAGCTATCGGGGTTCCTTTGCAGATAACGCAAAATATCTGTTCCTGTATGCTGTTGAACATGGTGACAGTAACATAAGTTACATCTGGCTCTCCACCCGGAAAGCCACGGTAAGGAAGGTTCGCAGTTACGGACTAAAAGCATACTGGGTATTGGACCCGCGGGGAGTATGGCATGCTCTTACAGCCAGGTACTGGTTTTTCAACTCCTACACTTCAGACATTATGTTCTGTCTGTCGGGCAGGGCGGTATGTATAAACCTATGGCACGGAGTAGGACTGAAGCGTATAGAATACAATGCCACATCAGGACCTCTGGCTGACCGCTTCAAAAAAAAGAACAAATACGATGTTTTCACCCATCCTGAATGTTTCCGTAAACCGGACTGGCTGGTTACATCAACCCCCTATCAGACCCGCCTGTTCTCATCTGCATTCCGTATTCCTGAGTCAAGATGCCTGGAGACAGGTTATCCCCGTAACCGCATCCTGATATCTCCGGACAAGGTCCGGATGCAATTCGTGGAGAATTATGAACCCGAACAGACATCAGCCCTTATACATAAGCTTAAGGACTATGACAAGGTTTATATCTACATGCCTACCTTCCGTGACTCGCAGCTTACCGTCTTCACCCAGAGCATGGACCTGGAAAGGCTCAACCGGATAATGGCTGACACCAACAGCATGCTCATCCTCAAGCCTCATGCCAACGTCAGGCTTACGGAGAACTTCAGTTCACTGACCAACATCATGCTGGCATCGCCCATAATGGATATTTACCCGATACTTCCCTATGTCCATGTCCTTATTACCGACTATTCGTCAATCATATACGACTGGCTGCTCATGGAAGGGAAGGATGTGATCCTATATCTTTATGATTATGATGCCTATGTCAGGGAGCGTGACTTTTTCTATCCGTTCGATGAGAACGTGACCGGATGCCGGGTCGATTCCTTTGACTCCCTCTGTTCCGTCATAGAGTCCGGTGATTACACTATTGATAAGGAGGAGAGGAAACGCATTCTGGAAAGGTTCTGGGGAGAGACTGCACAGTATGACTCATCGGGAATGATTCTGGATTTCGTAAAAAACCTGAAACGGAAAAGATGATATCGGTTATAATCTGTACATACAATCGCGAAAGGTACATCTACAATGTGCTCAGAAGCATTGCCGACGGGACGTTTCCCGCCCGGAAATACGAGATTGTGCTTGTTGACAACAACTGTACCGACAACACACGCGGGGAGGTGGAGCGTTTCATGAGCGACTGCCCCGAAGTGCGGCTCAGATACTTCACAGAGACCCGGCAGGGACTCTCCAACGCCCGCAACCGCGGGATAACCGAATCACAAGGAGAGATTCTCGTCTATGTGGACGATGACGCCACCGTCAATCCCGGCTATCTCACCACATACGCGGAATGGTTCGCCTCCCATCCTGAGACCGATGCGGCAGGCGGTCCCATCATTCCGCACTATGAGACAGGAGACGAACCGTCATGGATGACCTATTTCATAAAGCGCCTCCTCACCGGCTATCTCTATTTCGGCAGGAAGGCCGGCCCCTTCCCCGGTGACAACTACCCCGGCGGGGGCAATGCCGCCTACCGTAGGAGCGTGTTCGACAAAGTGGGCCTATACAATACCGAACTCGGCCGCAACGGTGACAGTCTGGCCGGCGGCGAAGAGAAAGACATATTTGCCAAAATGAAAAGGGAAAACATGAAGTTCCTCTATCTTCCCGATGCCATCCTTTATCACAGCATCCCGGCATACAAACTGGAGCCGGATTATTTCAACAGGCTCACAGTCAGCATAGGTGAGAGCGAGAGAGCCCGCACCCTCCGCATCGGCCGCAAGGCATATAGGAAACGGCTCCTTTCGGAATGCAAGAAATGGTGCGCCACCTTAATACTGTGGCTTTACTATCTGATTACATTCAGGGTGGGTCGCGGCAACATGCTTATCCGTTTCCGTTCCAACGTAACCAGAGGCCTGAGAGGAAAAACCTCCACAACCAAAAAACCTGAATGACAATGGAAAGGATCAAGATATTCACCCGCTCGTTCGACCTCAGGCTCTATCTCAATTCCAAAGGGCTGTTTGACAAGCTTGGTGTACCCGTAGTACGATTGACAGACCAGAGTGCCGACGGCTATTTCCACACCATGCTCAAGGACACTGAGTGCGATATTGCCGTCAACATTGATGAGGATGCCTTCCTGACTGACCCCGATGCCATGTTCAGGCTCATAGACTATGTGGTGGAGAACGGCTACGCCAATGCAGGATGCCCCGACGGAGGAGGATTCTGCCCTCGTGCCGCCAACCCTATAGTGACCAATCCGTTTTTCAATATCCTCAACCTCAAGCTCATTCGTACCCGATATGACCGGAAAGCCATCAGGGATTTCAATTATAAAGAGCACAAGGAAGAGATGATAAAACAGTTCCCCGATGAGAGGCTGGAAACCAAATATGATTTTGACAGGACTGAACAGGAACCCTATTACCCCTTCTTCCTTTGGCTGGCATATAATTTCAGGACTCTCTACCTGCCTTCCCAACGGCATGAGGACGGTATGACCACCATACTGAAGGACCTTGAGGGCCATACGCTATGCCTTCATACATGGTTCGCCAGATTCTATACCACCCCCACATGGCTGGTAAGATTCTTTGACTCCAAACGGGGAATCCAGAAAAAACGCATTGACGCAGTGATAGACCAGGCATATTCCATACGCGGAATGGAAAGACCGTCATTCGGGCTGACGGACCGGCTCTCATTCATCGTCAACAAGATAATAAGGTGGATTATCAAGGTGCCGCAAAGGATTTCACGCTGGCCGTACAAACTCAGGAAAAAACTCAGACACAGGTTTCATCCCGACCAGACAGACTGAATCATAATGAAGATAAATCGCAAGTTGCTGTTCCACATTTTGGCCTTCCTTACCGCTGCTGTATGGGGAGTCACTTTCATCTCCACCAAGATCCTCATCAACTCCGGCCTCACTCCGGCACAGATCTTCGCCATCAGGTTTACCATTGCCTATTCAGGAATATGGCTGATGTGTGCCGTCAGAGGCGGAACTGACAGGAGACTCTTCTCATCATCGGTCAGGCATGAATTCCTGTTCCTGCTTATGGGCATAAGCGGCGGCTCGCTTTATTTCCTTACCGAAAACTCCGCATTGGCCAACACACAGGCATGTAACGTGTCATTCATAGTCTGCTCCGCTCCCCTGCTCACCATTCTCATGACACTCGCCATAAGGAAGCTGTTCAAGGGATCCTTAGTCCAGGGGCTTGAAGACATACGTATAGGAATACCTCTTGTGGCAGGTACGCTGCTGGCACTGACCGGAATGTTTCTGGTTATTTTTGACGGATACACCTTGAACATCTCCCCCAAAGGTGACCTGCTGGCTTTTTCGGCAGCACTGTGCTGGGCATTCTACAGTCAGTTCATGAGCCAGATGACCTCACGTTACGGAACTTTTTTTGCTACCAGAAAAGTATTCTTCTACGGATTACTCACCATCATCCCAATACTGCTGTTCAGTGACAGTTCCAATCTCCATCACGTACCGTTCAGTTCAGTAAAGGTATGGGGGAACCTTCTGTTTCTCTCCGTCATAGCATCACAGCTTTGTTTTATAGTATGGAACAGAGTTATGTCTGAAATCGGCAACGTAACTTCGACAAATTATGTATATTTGAACCCTGTATTCACGCTTCTGGGCGCCATGCTGATTCTCGGAGAGAGCCTGACAACAGTGTCCGGACTCGGATCAGCCATGATTCTGGGAGGCGTGATACTTGCAGGAATCCGGAAAGAGGACATTATTACCAACCAAAAATAAAAATCAAATGAAAAAGATCGCTTTAGCGCTGGTACTGACATGTACCATTCTCACAGCCTGTGGAAACAAACAGGCTCAGAACTGTGAAAACGACGATTGCTGCAAGGATGCAAATGCAGTAGTCAACGCCATCATGGAACGCCGTTCCATTCGTAAATATAAAGATACCGCCGTAGAGAAGGAGCTGCTGCAGCAGATAGCCGAGTGCGGAATAAACGCACCCAATGCCGTGAATGCCCAGAACTGGGCTGTCCGTATCACTACTGACAAGGCTCTCATTAACGGAATACGCGGCACATATAATGCTCCCGCCCTTATTTTTGTGGCCGGACGTACCGGAGTGGATTGCGGACTCATGGGCGAGAACATGATGCTGGCAGCACACTCGCTCGGACTGGGAACAGTCTGTCTGGGTGGCCCTGTAGGAGCCGTCAAGTCAAATGCCGACCTCATGTCAAAACTGGCCATCCCAGATGGAATGGAGCTCCAGTTCCTCATTGCGGTGGGTTATCCCGACGAGCAGCCTGATGCCAAACCGCGCAACAAGGAGGTTATAAAATTTTTGGAATAAAATAATATGAAACGACTGACAAGAATCATGTTGATTGGAGGTGCGCTGGCCATTACAGCCGGATGCGGACAGAAAAAGGGTGACTTCAAGTATCTGCTTGATGAGTTTGCGGACCTTAAGGTGATGCGTTACACCATCCCAGGATGGGAGGAGTTATCTCTACAGCAGAAAGAGTATGCATACCATCTGGCCGAGGCTGCCAAGTGGGGCCGTGACATCCATTGGGACCAGAACTGCAAGTACAACATCCCCATCCGCCATGTGGTTGAGAACATACTCAACAACTACAAGGGTGACCGCACAAGCAAGGAGTTCGACCAGTTCACGGTATATGCCAAGCGCCTGTTCTTTGCCAACGGCATCCACCACCACTACGCCGAGGACAAGTTCTTCCCGGAGTGCTCACAGCAGTATTTCCGCTCCCTGATGGAGGCTGTGGGTGACGGCGGCAAGTGCGCTGAACTGCTGGATGTAATCTACAATCCCAACACCCTGCAACAGCGCCGCTCCACCCGCACTGACGGTGATATCGTGGTTCTGTCAGCCGGTAACTTCTATGAGGGCGTTACCCGCGATGAGGTTGAGAAATACTACGCATCCATCGAGGATAAGACCGATGAGACTCCCATAGCCTACGGTCTGAACACCAAGGTTACAAAAGATGCAAACGGCAATATCGTGGAGATTCCCTGGAAGATTGACGGCATGTACGGACCGGCCATCAAAAAGATATGCGAGGAACTCAAGCTGGCTGCCGCCTGCGCCGAGAACGATATCCAGAAACGTGCCCTGGGTCTGCTCGTGAAATACTACGAGACAGGTGACCTTAAGATATGGGATGATTTCAACATAGAGTGGGTGAAGGATACCATAGGGACCGTAGATTTCATCAACGGATTCATAGAGGATTACAACGACCCGCTGGGCCGCAAGGGTGCATGGGAAGGCTACGTGAACATCAAGGACCACAAGGCATCCGAGCGCTCCACCATCCTGAGCGCCAATGCACAGTGGTTTGAGGACCACTCGCCGGTTGACCCCCGCTTCAAGAAGAAGGAGTGCAAGGGCATATCGGCCAAGGTCATCAACGCCGTATGCCTGGCCGGTGACTCATATCCTTCAACTCCTATCGGCATCAACCTGCCCAACGCCGACTGGATACGCAAGATGTACGGCAGCAAGAGCGTGACCATCGCCAACATCACCCACGCATACGATTACGCCGCACAGGAATCACCCACCAGCACTCTGGATGAGTTTGCCTGGGATGATGAAGAGAAGGCGTTCTACCGTCAGTGGGGCTCATGGGCCGATGAGATACATACAGACCTGCACGAATGCCTTGGTCACGGTTCCGGCCAGCTGCTGCCCGGTGTAGCCACAACCGCTATGGGCGAGTACGCATCGGCCTTGGAGGAGGCCCGCGCTGACCTCTTCGGACTCTATTTCACAGCCGATCCCAAGATGGTGGAGCTGGGTATCATGCCCAACAAGGATGCCTACAAGGCCGAGTATGCCAACTACATCCGCAACGGCCTGATGGTGCAGTTCACCCGCGTGGAGCTGGGCCGCCCCAACACCGAGGCCCACATGCAGAACCGCAAGCTTATAGCCGAGTGGTGTTATGAGAAGGGCCGCAAGGACAACGTGATAGAGAAGAAAGTACGCGACGGCAAGACCTACTTTGTTGTCAACGACTACGAGAAACTGCGTGACCTCTTCGCCCAGCTGCTGGCCGAGATACAGCGCATCAAGTCCGAGGGTGACTACGAGGCAGGCAAGTACCTGATTGAGACCTACGCCGTCAACATTGACCCCACCCTGCATAAGGAGGTCAAGAAGCGTTATGAGGCCCTGAACCTGAAGCCCTACGGCGGATTCATCAATCCCGACATAGTACCCGTTGAAAAGAACGGCAAGATTGTGGACTATGAAGTGGTCTATAACGATGACTACCTGAAGCAGCAGCTGGACTACGGCCGCAAGTACGGAGCCCTGTAAAATTTTCTAAGAAAACTATTAGGGGTATAGATATCTGAAACAACGCAGAACTAAATTCTGCTACTGCAAATAGCAAGTTCAGATATCTATACCCCAAATAGTTCTGTGCATCTCGGAAGTTTTTCAAAAAAAATAGTCTAAAAGCTTTGAGATTATATTTAATTTTTTTAGATTTGTCGCGAATATCGTTCAAAACCCATCAGAATGAGGCAGTTGACAAAGAAAGAAAAGGAGATAATGGAGTTCTTCTGGAACAAGGGACCCATGTTCATCAGGGAACTTCAAGGTTGTTATGGGCAACAGCCCAACTTCAGTACACTATCCACACAGGTCCACACACTTCAGGTGGACGGATTCCTTGACCGCGAGGCATTTGGGAGCAACTACCGGTATTTTCCCGTGGTAAGCGCCCATGAATACTGCAACAGCGGCATTCACGGTCTCATAGACGAATACTTGGACAGTTCCTACGCCAGTGTGGTGATGGGGTTCGTCAAAAACGAGAAACTCTCTGTCGATGACCTGAAGCGCATTATTGACAAAATTGAGAAAGGGCAATGAACGCGTTCCTTACATATATGCTGAAAGTGGCCATCCTGTCGGCTGTTTTCATAGTTATGTATCATCTGTTGCTCCGCCGGGAGACCTACCACAGGATGAACAGGATTATACTGGTATCATCGCTGGCACTCAGCTACATTCTGCCCTTCATAGTCATAACCGTACACAAGGAGGGGTATCCTGCAAGAAGAGCGGAAACAATTAACCACAAGATGGTTGAGGAACCAGACACCCAGCTTTACCGGCAGGTCATAACCAGCGGAAGCGTCTATTCATCGGCACCTGATGAAGAGGTTGTCACAATAAATCACACGCAGAACCTGTCACAGGTGATAGAGGTCTCCAGCCAGGATTACAATCATCATACCGGAGTCGAACCACAGAAACCCATGCGGATTGACTGGTGGAAAGTGCTGGCAGCGGTATATCTGACGGGATTGGTTTGTGTCCTGCTCTACCGGTTTCTCTGTACCGTTAAGGTTATTGGAATAATAAAAAAAGGTGATGTGGTGGAAAAGAACCAAGACTTCACTATTGTCCAGACCCCACAGTCAGTCCACCCTTTCAGCTGGATGAGATACATAGTCCTGCCCAAGAAAGGTAAGGCCGTCGGCCAGACTTCCATCCTTGACCACGAGAAAGCGCATCTGGCACACCATCATTCTATGGAACTGCTCTGGACCGATATACTTTCAGCTTTCCAGTGGTTCAATCCCGCAATGCTCCTTTTCCGACGTGACCTCTACTCCATACATGAATTCCAGGCCGATGCCGATGTTCTCAGCAAAGGCTATGACCGCATGCAGTACCAGTACCTGCTTTTAGGCTGCGCTACCGACAAGACAGGATTCAGGGCCGCTAACACATTCAGGAAAAGCACATTAGAAGGAAGGATTGATATGATTAACCGTAAAAGGTCTGCACGGTCAAGCATGCTGAAACTCATCTATATTCCCGTTCTGTTAATGCTCTCCTTAGGCGCGTTTGCAGATACCGTATATGACAAAGGCCTGGATGAGACCTTTGAAGTGGACAACTATGTAAGGATTGACGGGCTCTGGTACAAGTTCAAGGGCCAACAGGTTCGTGTGGTGAGCCGCAAGACTGATCACCCCTATCCCGCAGATATTATCATCCCCGACACCATCATATACAAGAATGTAAAGTATCCCGTCACATCTATATCAAGGCCTGCATTCATGGGCGCCGAAGAAATAGAATCACTGACTATCCCTTCAACGATAAAGGAGATTGAACGTAGTTCATTCCGGGCATGCACCGGCTTGAAGAAAATATTCATCCCATCATCAGTGACAACAATCGGAGACCAGGCTTTTGAAAAATGCACAAGCCTGGAATCCATATACATACCTGCGTCTGTCAGGAAAATGGGAAGGAATTGCTTTCTTGACTGCAACCTGGCCAGCATAAACGTTGATCCGGCAAACCGGTTCTATGACAGTCGTGACAACTGCAACGCCATAATCGAAACAAGAACCAATACCATGCTGACGGCATCCCGATTAACCGTAATACCTCCTTCCGTCAAAATAATAGGCGACTATGCTTTCAGTGGGATAAAAGGGATGAAGTCCGTTGACATACCGGAAACTGTCGGGCAGACAGGATGGCGTTGCTTTGAGAAATCAGGAATCAGGAATATCAGGATTAACGGCAACCTGGCCTATTCCGACCATACTTTCGATGGCAGCGACTCACTTGAAACCGTTGAATACGGCCCCAATGTTACTGAAATCAGTATTCCGCAGGATTGTCCGAACCTGAAAAAGATTTTCATTCCTGCCACGGTAACAAAGATTGATTTCGGGATACTGAACAGGCACCCCAATATTGAATCCATTACCGTTGACAAGGGAAATCCCGTGTATGACAGCCGTGATAACTGCAATGCCGTAATTGAAACTGCATCCGGCAATCTGGTATTCGGTTGCAGGAACACCACTATTCCCAACACCGTAAAGAAGATATCCGGCAATGCATTCCTTGGATGTAGCTTCGATGTGTTTTACATACCGGCATCGGTCATTGATATTCATACTGACGCCCTTCCTGATAAACAGACAACAGGCTCTGTGGTTGTTGACCCTGCAAATCCAGTGTATGACAGTCGGGAGGGTTGCAATGCCATAATCCTGACAGCTTCAAACACTTTGATTTATGGTTGCGGCCCTGCCTTCATCCCTGAAACAGTCACGTCCATCGACACCTATGCGTTCCAGGGAAATACATACCTGAAGGAAGTCACTATTCCGGATGCGGTAACATCCATGGGGCATTCCGCTTTCCGGGACTGTTCCAATCTGGAAAGAGTGCATTTCGGTGCAGGGATATCTGAAATCACACCTTCCCGGTTCTTGAACAGCAACAAACTGTCCTGGATTACAGTCAGTCCAGCCAACAGGAAATACGACAGCAGGAATGACTGCAACTCCGTAATTGAAACAGGAACCGGAATCCTGGTTCTGGGCGGCAACAAGTCAACTGTCCCGGACGGAGTGACAGCCATAGGAGCCGAAGCGTTCCGTTTCCGTGATGAACTGAAATCCCTGACACTTCCGCCATCGGTCAAGACAATTGAGTCCATGGCTTTTGAAAGCTGTAAGAACTTTGAAGACATAAACCTGGAATATGTGACCCGGAAAGGCCAATCCGCGTTCAATGCCACACCTTTCGAATCCGGCCAATGGATTGACAGCTATGAAGGTTTCCTTTCTGTCCTTCTGAAAGGAGAAGAAGCCGTGATAAGGTTTGTCTCGGAAGACCCCCCCGTAAAAGTGAAAATTCCTGGATACATCACTCACGAAGGGAAGGAATACCGCGTTGTCGAGATATATGACGAGGCTTTCAGCAACATTCCCGGAATAGAATCAGTATCCATTCCTGGTACCGTCCGAAGAATAGGCTCCCGGGCATTCCGCGGTTGCCCGAACCTGAGGAAGGTCTATCTTGAAGACGGTCTTGCCTCCATCGATGACGATGCTTTTGCAAACTGCAGCAGTCTTGAAAAGATAAAACTGCCTTCGACGGTCGAACATATCGGCAGGACAGCCTTCACACGGACCGCACTCAAGTCACTTGACATTCCCTCATCTGTCACTTCAATGGGCAGGAACATCACCCTTGACTGTAGGAATCTGGCTTCACTATCAGTCAATCCCGGGAACAGGACCTTTGACAGCCGTAAGAAATGCAATGCCATTATCAGCGCTGGAACCAATGTCCTTCTGGAAGGCTGCCGCAACACCAGGATACCCGACGATGTAACAGCAATAGGTCCATACGCATTCGCCGGTTCCACAGGACTGAAAGACATAACCATACCTCCGTCCGTAAAGCTGATATTCGATGGAGCGTTCGCTTTCTGTGGTTTGGAGAAGATTGATATTCCTGCATCAGTATCACTGCTGGAAGGCAACCCGTTCATGGGTTGCGGAAAAGTCAAGTCAATTATCGTCCATAAGGATAACCCAAGCTACTCAAGCCTGTCTGGCAGCAATGCAATAATCTCAAACGGTAATGACAATAAGGTTATTCGCCATCCTGAGACAACCGGTTTACTGGTTTCATCAGGTTACAACGACGGTTTTTCCAACTATTGGGAAAGAAGGTCCGGGACGCTTATACAAGGATGCCGGAACACTGTCATTCCCGCTTCTGCTTCATTTATAGGAAGCTATGCCTTTGCCTTCTGTGAGGGACTTGAAAGAATTGAGATACCTGAGTCCGTCATTATGGTTGGGCGTGATGCATTCCTGAACTGTCATGACCTGAAAGAGCTGCATATCCCTGCTTCAGTCACATATATTGACAAGTCAGACTATTGCCGGCAACTTGAAACAATCACTATTGCACAAGGGAATCCGGTCTATTATTGTCCTGACGGTTGTAATGCCGTGATAGAGAAGGAGGGAGACATCCTTGTATGGGGGTGTAAGGGTACTTTGATTCCTAATACCGTCAAAGTAATAGACCATTCGGCATTTGAACATGTACATGGCTTAAAGTCAATAGCAATACCGGAATCAGTTGAGAGAATATGCCGTGATGCGTTCTATGACTGTAACGCTCTTGAATCGGTTTCCATCTCAAGTTCCGTAAGGTATCTTGGTATCAGTTCACCCGATGAGGAACCGGGAAAATGGGACAGCAACCAGAATCCTTTCAGCTACTGCCCTAACCTGAAAACGATTACGGTTGACACAGGCAATCCCGTATTTGACAGCCGTGAGGATTGCAACGCAGTGATAGAAACAGCATCGCACACCATGCTTGTGGGATGCTCGGGGACAAAAGAGCCCGAAAGCGTATATGAGACAGACAGATATGCCTATAATACCAACAAGAGCGACCCCTGGACGCAGGACTATCTCAGTATCGCATCGGTATTCCCTGACGGTGACCTGAGTCACACCATCTATTCTGATGACCCTGATGACTGATGTATCAGATCCCGAACGCCTTCTTTACGGTTTCCACATAATCCAGCTTCTCCCAGGTAAAGAGCTCCACCTCTACTGTCCTGGACGGCATGTAGTGTGAGGTGAAGACCTTGGTAACGGTCTGGGGTTCACGGCCCATGTGTCCGTAGGCTGCAGTCTCGCTGTAGATGGGGTTACGCAGCTTGAGCCGGTTCTCGATAGCCTTGGGGCGCATATCGAAAATATCATTCACCTTTGCGGCAATCTCACTGTCAGACATCTTGACGTGACTGGTACCGTACGTGTTCACGAATATGTTGATGGGCTTGGCCACACCTATAGCGTATGAAACCTGTACCAGGACCTCATCGGCCACACCTGCGGCTACCAGGTTCTTGGCTATATGGCGTGTGGCGTAAGCTGCCGAGCGGTCCACCTTGCTGGGATCCTTTCCGCTGAAAGCTCCGCCCCCGTGGGCTCCCTTGCCTCCGTACGTATCCACAATTATCTTGCGGCCGGTAAGACCTGTGTCCCCGTGAGGCCCGCCTATCACGAACTTGCCTGTGGGATTCACGAAATACTTGATTCCATCACCAAACAGAGCCTTAACCTTATCCGATGTAATAGTGCTGATAACACGCGGAATAAGTATGTTCTTGACATCTGATTCTATCTGCTCCAGCATACGGCGGTCAGCCTCAAGCTGGGCCTCAACTGTGGCATTCTCCGGTGCGATAAAATCATCGTGCTGAGTAGAAACCACTATTGTGTCTATACGTACGGGCTTGCCGTTGTCATTGTACTCAACCGTCACCTGGCTCTTGGAGTCGGGACGCAGATAGGTCATAACCTTGCCCTCACGGCGGATTTCGGCCAGAACGCGCAGAATGCGGTGGGAGAGAGCCAAAGATACAGGCATATACTCCTCAGTCTCGTTTGTGGCATAGCCGAACATCATCCCCTGGTCGCCGGCACCCTGATTCTCAGGGTCCTCGCGCTCCACACCGCGGTTTATGTCGGCACTCTGCTCATGTATTGCGCTCAACACACCGCATGATTCACCGTCAAACTTGTACTCGGAGCGGGTGTAGCCAATACGGTTGATAACGCGGCGGGCGGTCTCCTGCAGGTCAATGTAAGCATTTGACTTGACCTCGCCGGCCAGAACCACCTGACCGGTGGTGACAAGCGTTTCACATGCAACCTTTGACTCGGGATCAAAGGCCAGAAGTTCGTCAACGACGGCGTCGGAAATCTGGTCCGCCACCTTGTCCGGGTGTCCCTCGGACACCGATTCGGATGTGAATAAATAAGCCATCTATATAAAAATAAAAGTCCCTGTGCCTGTATGGACAAAGGGGCTGCAACCGGTCTTATGCAAAACGTGTTAAAAGATTGACTTTTAGCATTTTTTTGTGTGGTTGCAAGCTGTCTGGAACCCGGAGGCTCTCAAATCTTTCCACATTGTCCGCTGCAAAGGTAATGCTTTTGAGCCAAACATGTAGCTGTTTGCTGAAAAAACAGATTCTTTATTTTGAAAAATCAGCGAAAAAATTTGGCTGATATAATTATTGTTATTTTCTTTGTGACGAAAACAATTCGTCATCATTAGGAAAAGATATTCTATTATGGCGTTAAAATACTAAAGAAAAGGAAATTAAACAACCTTAAACTAATTCATTAATTATACGTTTATGAGAAGACTGACAAAAAAAGAGAGAATCATCATGGAGTTATACTGGACATACGGCCCCATGTTCATACGCGAACTGCAGGACCGCTATCCGGAACCCAAACCCACTTTCAGTACACTGTCCAACCAGGTACGTACCCTTCAGGCCGACGGCTTCATGAGTCACCACGCCTATGGAAGCAACTTCCAGTATTATCCTGCCATTACCAAGGAAGATTACTGCAAGTCCGGAATCCACAATCTTGTTGATGAATATTTCAGCAGCTCGTACGCCAATGTGGTATTATCGTTCGTAAAGGATGAGAAACTATCCGTAAAGGAGCTGGAATCCATCATTGAAATCATTAAGGACAACCAGCGGAAATGAACATGTTCCTTACATATATATTAAAAGTATCGCTACTTACGGCAGCATTCGTACTGTTGTACAATCTGCTTCTGAGGCGTGACACATCCTATGGCAAAAACAGGAGAACCCTGCTTTTGTCGCTCGTCTTGTCATATATTCTGCCTCTCTGTGTGATAACCGTTCACAGGCCTGTCCCAGAACCGATGACGGAAACTACTTCGGCCAACTATTCACGGACAGGAACAGAGGCTTACGATGCACACACCAATGCCAATCCGGAAAACACGGAAGCATTGACTTCGGAGGAGAACAATCTGTGGAACGTAACGGTTCTATGCATATATCTGACGGGAATAGTCATAATCGTGTCATCACGCCTCCTTTCAGTACGCAAAGTCATAAAGATCATAAAGGACGGCAAGATGTCCGGTAAAGGACCGGATTACACAGTCATTATTTCACCGGTAATCACGATGCCTTTCAACTGGATGAAATACATAGTCATACCTGAAACCATTAAAGGAGAGCAGTTAAAAGAGGATTCCAGCCCTGAAACATCATGGAAGAGGGCAGTGATAAGCCATGAAATCTCACACGCGAGGCATCATCATTCGCGTGAAATGCTTATAACCGATTTCCTGTCCGTATTCCAATGGTTCAATCCTGCCGTCTGGGTATTGAGGAGGAATCTTAGCGATATCCATGAGTTCCAGGCCGATGCCGATGTCCTGGACAGCGGATATGACCTGGTCCGTTATCAACAGCATCTGTTTGATTCAGTGGTAAAGAGGAAAAAAACATCCGTTACTACAGGTTTCGGGGAAAGCAGTCTCAAGGCAAGGATGATTATGATGAGCCTTCCACATTCTAAAACAAGACACCTTATAAAGTATATCTACGTCCCCTTGCTGACAGTTGTCTCGATATGTCTTATGTCCAATGTGGAATACGACAGGACGAGAGCTGCTGATATAAACGGATGGCATGAAGGATACAGCTTCAGCATCATCAATAATGTGGCTGTACTGACAGGATATGACAAAAGTATGGCCGGAATATTGGGAACCATTCCTGAAACAGTCGAACATGAAGGTAAAAAATACACAGTAAGGGTAATCGGTCCTGCGGCACTAAGCGGAACCGGAATCCGTAATCTTGTTATACCCGAAGGAATTACAGAGATTTCAGCACAGGCTTTCGCATGGAGCGGTAACCTGGAAAATGTCAACATTCCATCGACAGTAAGTGTAATTGGAACAAAGGCATTTGACAAATGCGTAAACCTGAAGTACGTCTATCTAAACGACGGGCCTAAGAGCCTTCCTGACGGAATATTCCTTGACTGCAGGAATCTGGAATCAGTCAGGCTTCCCTCCACTCTTGAAAACATAGGCGACGGCGCTTTCTCCGACTGCCGTAACTTGAAGGAAATCACATTTCCAAGGAAACTCAGGAGAATAGGCAACGAGGCTTTCTTCCGTTGCGTAAGACTAACATCCATACAGCTACCCAAAAGATTAAAATACATTGGCGACGGGGCATTCTATGGATGCCGTTCATTGGAGCCAGTCAATACCGGCAGGCTAAGAGCCACGATAGGCAACAAAGTATTCTATTCTGAAAAATAACTTTAATAAGATGTCTATGAAATACAGTGTTTTATTTGCCACAGTATTAACAGTATTAATAACTGCCACAATAAGCGTATCAGCCCAGCGTACCAATGGGGAAGTAATAACATACGAGACAGCATATAACAGAGTCTTTGTAGTTGGTGACACCCAGGGAATACACAAGCTCAACGGCGATACGTTAGTGGGGAACAAGCCGTATTCACTTACGGCAGTCCTTTTGGACACTGACGGCAATCCCTTGAGAACAGAAACATACACCGATCACGAACTCTCCATAGCAGGAGAAACCGTAAAATGGACAAAAGGAAAATATCCCCAAACTGCCGTCTTTGATATGAAAGTAAAAGAACCGGTCGAATGGACTGATTATATATATCAGGACGGGAAAAAGATAAGTGAAACCACTAATGGAAATTCTCCTCTCACCCAAACCAACAACATAAGGTACGAGTATAACAATGACGGTTCAATCAAAACCAAAATTTCCTCAACAGGAATGTCCGGCATTACGGAGCGCATGGATTATTACAGCCGTAACGGCAGGATTGACAGTATTGAAATAATATGTTTCAACCAATTGGGTGTTGAAGTAACTGCCACTTATTCAAAAGTCCACGGAGCGTCGGCCAGCAGCACAACAGTAAGTTGGGAACCCGCATCAACTGCAGTTAAACGGGAAAAAAGATATTACCGTTATTCTCCTGACGGTAGTTACCGGATATTTTTCAAAAACGACGGAACCGGAAAGACAGAGTATTATGATTCAAGAGACATGCTGCTCCGTACTGTAATGCCCGACGGCAAAGAATACCGGAACCTGTACAACACTCAAGGCGATCCGCTTATGATCCACATTGTGGAACGCTTTAACGTCAGAAGCACCAGATATGACTCATATTTGTATGACGACCACAACAACTGGTCCTTTCGCCGGGTATTTGAGTCCGACAATGACGGTTATCTCATTCCTGACCGCGTAGAAAACCGCCGCTACTGTTATCGTGACGGCGAAAGCTATGAATCATTTGCCTTCAAGACAGAACACAAACTGGAGCCTTGGTACATCTATTATGATATGAACGGAGGCCTTATGATCCAACATTCCAAACTCTTTCCCGGAGAGGAACAGCATGATATTGATGAAGCCGTTCTTAATAGATTGAGGTCACTCCCAGGTATTAAGATTGATGAAAGCGGCAAAATAACGATAGAGGGGCATCACGCTGTAATCATCAGGATAAATATGGAAAATTAAGAATCTGTTTAAATTTGTTCCGTGAAAATCATGGAAACAATTCAAAACAGATTCCAAAAATTAGTTGTAAAAAAAAGGAAAAAGAATGGCAACTAAATAGAATAGTTGTATATTTGCAACATGGAAAAGATATCTTGTATGGGGATGTGGCATTATTTTCCACCTGGGAAATTTAATTTTCCCACCTGAGAAAGTTTTGCGATGTGGCCGGGGAGAATATATACACAACCATATCCATGAGTAAAAGTTTTTATACTTTGACGGTGTTGCTGTTTCTTTTCAGCGCAATGACAAACGGTCAAACTGCAAGGATGAATGCGGAGCCGACAAACATTGCCGGTATGGTTCAGGCCTTCAACCGTTCCTTCCCTCAAGAGAAAGTGTTCCTGCATTTTGACAACACAAGTTATTTCCAGGGAGAGACCATCTGGTTCAAGGCGTTTGTAGTAAACGCCACAACGTTCATGCGTTCAAAAAGTACAGTCCTGTATGTGGATCTGCTCTCACCCACCGGGGTTCTGCTGGAACAACAGAAACTCAAGATAGTGGCCGGTCAGGCCGACGGCTGTTTCCAGCTGCTCGAACAGTCAACGGCACAGGCCCGTGAACTGCGGGGAATCCTGCCCTATCCCAGCGGATACTATGAAATCCGGGCTTACACTCAGTATATGCTGAACTTCAATGAAGACATAGTGTTCTCAAGAGTGCTGCCAGTATTCAAACAACCTGATGTTCCCGGCTATTATGACAACCCCGTGATACAGGCTTTCAAAAAAGAGAGAAAAACCATGCGCCCGGAGGCCGGCAAGCTCAGAGAGGTGAATGTCTCGTTCTTCCCCGAAGGAGGAAAAATACTGTATGACAGGCCAGCACGTATCGCATACAAGGCAACTGACGAAAACGGTGCACCACTTGACGGCGTGCTGTTGATAAAAACTCCCAATAGATACAACGGTGACATAGAAGCACCTACCATCCATGAAGGAATGGGACGCTTCACATTACCTACGGATACAAGGGTCATGAAAGGAGTGTTCATACACAACGGGAAGGAGTACAAGGTCAATCTTCCGTATCCAGAGCATGAAGGCTGTTCGCTGATTGTTGACAATAATGATTCTGTTCTGTCTGTTACCGTCAACAAACTGGAGTTCTATGAGAACAGAATCAACTTCATGATAACCTGTAGCGGTCAACCTGTTTATTTCTCTTCGATATACAGTATTCCCGATTCCAACTCTACCCATGTGGATATACCAATAAGCAATTTACCCATCGGAGTGTGCCAGCTCACTATTTCCGATGAATCAAAAATATTGGGTACAAGGTTCTTTTTTCATAACAGGGAAGATTTCAGGTCCCCACAGATAAGTTTTCAGACCGACAAGGAAAGTTATGGTCCGTATGAGCAAGTGTCTTTGTCCCTTACGCTCAGGAACGGGCAGGGACAACCTTTTCGGGACAGGTTCTGCCTATCTGTGAGGGATGCACAAAACATAGAGACTGCCTATCAGGACAACCTTGCCACATCGTTATTGCTGTCGTCGGACCTGAAAGGTTTTATCAGCAACCCGCAATACTATTTCGAGTCCTATGACGAGCAGCACAGAATGGCCATGGACCTTTTGATGATGGTTCAGGGATGGCAACGATATGACATGGAAGTCATGAGCGGGCAGCAGTTTTTTGAAGAACGGCACCGTATGGAAGACAGCCTGAGTGTTAACGGATGGGTAACGTCTATCGTCAGCAACAAGATTAAACTTGATGGCGTTAAGACATATATCACCGTTGCTCCGACAGACAACACTTTACAGGTCCAATATGCCCGACAGACCACTGATAATGGAGGATATTTCGGGTTCAACGTCATGGATTTTTATGATAAGGCTGATCTGGTCATGCTTCTGGAAAGGAAAAACAATTTCGCAAAGAATACCGGGGCCAACGTGATCCTGGAACGGGCGATGCAGCCTGCACCCAGGAAATATGAGAAAAGGGAACTGACTTTCGGAAAAAGAAACGTTTCTGGAAAAACAATTCATGAAAGTCAGGACGAAAAGAATACTGTCAGTCTTTCCACCGATGCCATCAGTCTTCCGGAAGTGGATATCGTGGCTCCACGCAAGTACATCGATTATTTCACATTCAATGCCTACAATGTAGAGAAGGACGTGGAGAGAGTCCTTGATTTCGGGGAATGGACAACGGATGTGTTAGGGTATCTGTTGGACAAAGGATACACTTTCACAAAAAGGGAAAAGACACAGACATCAAGGAGAGACAGTATTGACCTTGTCACCGGCAGCATGGAAGAGTACGGAATGGAGGAATATGCTTTCAACAGCATGAATTATATCGATGATAATCCCGTTTTCTGGTATATCCATAATTCCGAGAGGATATACCTGATGTATAATGATGATCCTCTGGCAGTAAATACGGACGATATTGAGAGCATCCTGGTTTTTGATGATCCTGCCAGCCTGTATGAAATATCACAAACGGTTCCTCTATATATGGATTATATAAACTCACATCTTGCTAACAGTGCACTGAAAATGATGAGAGGAAACACTACGAGCAAGCGGTTCATATTGATTGACATCAAAATGAAGGATGACTACAAGATTAAGAGTGAGGGAGAGAAAAGGAATCGCGGACAGCGCATAACGACCCTTCGCGGATTTGACTATCCGGTCCGGTTCTACAGCCCGCAGTACCCAGAAGGGCCCATAGAGGGCGATGTGGACTACCGCCGTACGCTATACTGGAACCCCAACGTGATAACGGATGAGGAGGGTAATGCCCACGTGGAGTTCTACAACAACTCCTACAGCACCAACTTCACCGTGACGGGCGCAGGAATAACAGCTTCCGGCACACCGTATGTGCTGGATGCGGATTTCTGAAACGACCGGAACAGTTGTTTATTAAGGTGTGAAACAAGAATTGAATGAAGCATCTAATCAGATTATTGCTGCTTATAGTAGTCATCGCATCGGTCTGTATGTATGACAGAAGGATTTGTAAAAATGCAAATAATTGCACCCCCAAGTTCTATTCACTACTTTAATGAATAGTTTTGTTATTTTTGCACATAACAAACATATATGAAATCGTTTCCTATAATACTGATTCTGTCATTATTCATCCAGACATCCGTTTGGGCTGAACGCATTGAACCACAGCAGCAGCTAATCACTTTTGCAGGAAACATACACCAGTTCAACCAGATTTTTCCACAGGAAAAAGTATATCTTCATTTTGACAATACATCCTATTTCTCAGGTGAAACTATCTGGTTCAAGGCTTTCGTGGTGAATGCATCCACTCTTCAGAGATCAGCCAGCACCGTTCTGTATGTCGATCTCCTGTCGCCAAGCGGATTGATGCTGCAACGCCTGAAACTGAAGGTCCGCGCCGGCCAGGCGGACGGAAGTTTCACCCTTATGGATGCCTCCACTGAACAGGCAAGACAATTACGCGGGATACTGCCATATCCGAGCGGATTCTATGAAATCAGGGCATACACTCAGTTCATGATGAACTTCAGCCAGGATGCCGTATTTTCAAGGGTGTTCCCGGTCTATCAGAAACCGGAAACCAACGGAGATTACGCAAACCGCATTTTGACCGCTGGAAAATGGACTTCCGGTGAAAGGCCATCACCTCCCAAAACCGATGACATAAACATAAGTTTCTATCCTGAAGGGGGGCACCTGGTCCGCGATATGGAATGCAGAGTGGCATTCAAGGCTACCGACAGTAACGGACAGGGAATAGACGGAACACTCACCTTCCAGTCCGGAGGAAAAACCATTACGGCAGAAACACTGCATGACGGCATGGGCGATTTTGTATATACTCCCTCCGGATTAGCACCAAGGGCATCATTCAGTTGTGCAGACCGGACGGTAAAGGTTTCATTGCCCGGAAGCGAAAACTCCGGTTATACCATATTCGTCACACAACCTGACTTCAATAAACTGACGGCCAGGATACGCAGAGGTAACGGTGCTTCTGACAAATTGGCCGGACTCACTGTTACATGCAGGGGTGAGGTGTATCACTACTCCCTCATACATCTCAATGAAAATCAGGAGGTGAATGTTGAGTTGGATACCGGGAACTGGCCACTTGGAGTGTGTAACATGACACTCTTCAACCCCGAAGGCTATATTCTGGCTACCAGGGCTCTCTTTCACAGTGTAGGGAACTTCAGTCCTCCGCAAATAAGTGTCAAGACAGACAGGAACAGGTACAGTTCCTATCAGAAAATCTCCATGGACCTTAAACTAACCGACGGACGTGACGGCACACCGTTCAAAGACCGTTTCTGCATATCGGTACGGGATGCCGCTGACTACGGTACGGCATTCAGTGGAAACATTCTGACCGATTTTCTGCTTTCATCTGATCTGAAAGGATGTATCAGCAATCCGGAGTTCTACTTCCAGTCCGATGACGAAACCCGCCTGAAAGCTCTTGACCTGCTTATGATGGTTCAGGGCTGGAGCACTTACAGCCGATATGACTGGAAAATCATGTCCGGAGCCAGCGATTACTACGAACAACGCCGTATGGAAGACAGTCTCAGCGTGAACGGATGGATACTGTCCAACCGAAGGAAAAGGAAGGAAATGCTCAAATCAGGGGTTAGCGTATTCGTTACTATACAACCACAGGGGAGCGACAAGGTGGAATGGGCACGATACACCACCGAGGATATCGGTTATTTCGGCTTTAACCTGAAGGACTACTACGGACCGGCTGACTTGCTCATGCTTGTGGAAAGAGAGGAATCGGACGGGGTTTATAACCCAGAACCCAAGGCAAGGATTAAACTGGAGAGGGCCTTGGTTCCTGAACCCAGAAGGATTCAGCGGGCTGAAACATGGACGGACAGGGAACACGATGCGACAAAGGAGAGAATAGATGATGTCAGTGAACCACCTTATCTGACCGGATCAGTAATAACACAGGACGGACTACTGTTGCCGGAAGTGACAATCCGGGAAAGGAGGCGTTACATTGACTATTTCACCTTTCACGCTCTTGATGTGGAAAAGGACGTGGAAACCGAACTGGACTTGGGGAACTATCCGCCGGATGTGCTGGGTTATCTGTTAAAAAAAGGTTACTCCGGCTATTACGATCCGGGGAAAAAGGAGGATGAGGACGATGAAGCATTTTACAAAAGGAGTTACTTCACCCCGGGACAGGATGATCCGCTGACCCCTGAGGAGAGGCCTCTGACAGGACAATTCCTGCTGGACGGAATACCGGTTTTCTGGTATGTCCACAATAGCAATGAATTTCTGTACCAGGGAGAATATGAGGAGCCATGGACTCTTGACACACGCGATATTACAGGCATACTTGTTTTTGACTCCCCCGCCCCTCTTGCAGAGATAAGAGAAAGTGTTCCTTTTTATATGGAGCTCCTGAGGAGCCATAACGTAATGCCTGCGATACTTGCAATGAATGGAGGTATTTCCACACAAAAAAGTATCAGGTATTATCTGATAGATGTTCAGGTGAAGGAGGATGCCCGGATCCTGAGCAACAAAGCCAAGCGCAACCTGGGACAGCGCATAACAACCATGCAGGGATTCACACCCCAGAGGGCCGAGTTCTACAGCCCGCAGTACCCCGAGGGTCCCATTGAGGGCGACGTGGACTACCGGCGCACGCTATACTGGAACCCCAACGTGATAACGGATGAGGAGGGTAATGCCCACGTGGAGTTCTACAACAACTCCTACAGCACCAACTTCACCGTGACCGGCGCGGGCATAACAGCTTCCGGCACACCGTATGTGCTGGAT